>JAODBC010000045.1 GCA_025463765.1 Subtercola sp.
GGTGATGCTCGAGGGCTCGCCCGACGCGGGCTGGGTGACCACCGAATGGGCCGGCGAACCGCTCGGCGGCGCTCAGCTCGAAGACGCGACCGCACCCGACCCCACGGGGGAAGCGACGGCCTGACCGCATGCCCGGGTCGAGGCGGCGCCGCCGACGCCGATGCGTACCCGCGAGGCAATGGCGCCCTTCGTCACTTCGACGAGGGTTCCCTCGAGCGGGTTGCGTGCGCTGATCATCATGGCGTTGCTTCTTTCGCTGCCTCGACCCTCGCGGCCTTGCGCTTGCGACGTCTGTCGCGAAGTTCAGAGAGCGCCATGAACACGGCGTAGCCGAACAAGAGCACCACCAGGGCGGGAACGATGAGGGCCCGCGACGGCCCCGTGATCCAGGTGTTGACGTACCCGATCCAGGGAATGTCATACCAGAGCACACCGCGAATCTGCACCTGCCGAACAGAGTTCGGGTCAGCCAGGTCGTTGTTGTCGCCCTTCGTGGTGAACGTGGTGCTGCCGTCGCTCGCGATGGTGCGCGAAACGACCCGATGACTCACCACCGCGGGCTTGCCCGAGTCGATTTGGTAGGTCACGACCTGGCCGATGCGAATGTCGTCGATGTCGGCCGGCCGAATGACGATGAGCGTACCCGGTGGCAGCCCCGGCTCCATCGACTGAGTCAGCACCGTGAGCGCCTCGCCACCGCTCAGCTTCGGAATCACGATGACGACCACCGCGATGGCGAGAATGAGAATGAGAACCGCCACGCTGAGCGCTGAGCCGAGGTAGTAGAGAAAGCTGCGTTCGGGCGGCAGAAAACGGTGTCTCGGGCCCCGAGGCACCGCGATGTCGCCAGAGGCTGCGTCGAGTGTCATGCCGGGCAATTCACATGCTCGAGGATGACGCCGATAATGCCCGCGTTGCCCGTGAGCGTGATGGGCAGGCCCGGCGACGTCGTGCCGTACTGCGTCTCGGTCGCCTTCACGAGAAGCGGCTGGGAGCTCACCCCGAGGTCGGCCCACATCACGTCGACGCTGGTTGTGGTGCTCGACTTCATCACGGTGCCGGCCGGCGAGCGCACGAGCTGATAGCTCAGGCCGGTGCCCGTCGTGCCCGCTGTCGGCGCCGTCCACGACAAGGTGACGTACGACTGAAGCAGTCCGAGGATGAGCTGGGTTTTTGGCGTGCAGGTGAGCCCCGACGCATCCGCCGTGCGGAACACGCTCTGGGTGAAGGCCGCGCCGGATGCCGCCGCGCTCCACTGGGTGCCCACCCGGCCTGTCATCGTCAGCGTCACAGCCGACGAAAGACCCTGTGAAGCCGCAACCGTCGTGCCGAGGCTCGTCGCGGCGCAGAGCACAAAACTCGCGGCGGGCAGAGCGCTGGTCGCCGCGCTCGGCAGGGCGGGCAGCGCGGCGAGGGTTCCGGTCGTGGCCACGCCGGCGCCGGTCGGCACGGTGCTCTGGCAGGCTCCGGCCACGGCCATCCACACCGACAATGCAACGTTCGCAGCCGGCAGCGTTCCGGTGAGCGCCGCCGACAGCGTGTAGGTGAGGGGGGCGGTGCCGGTATTGGTCACGGTGAGCGCCGCGACGATGACCGGCGAGGCCGCGGCCACCTGGAACTTGTAGCTCGTGGCGAGCGCGCCGGTGCCGGTCAGAGTGGAGCCGGCGGTCGCGGCCGTCGACGCGGCGGAGAGAATCTGCGGCCCCGCGGTCCAGCTCGCCGAGGCGCCGCTGGAGGCGAGAAAGACCAGAAAGACGACGAGAACGCTCAGTGTCGCAAGGCGCACCCGGTTCATGGCTGGGTTCCGTCGATGGTCACGATCACCGTGGCGCTGAGGTTCTGCGCCGTGTTGTCGGCGCTGGTGGCGAGAGCGATCGCGACGCAGAGCGTGGCACTCGACCCCGCGGCGACGGTCGCGGCGAGCGAACCTGCGGCCCACGTAGCGGCCGTGCCCGTCCAGGTCGACGTCACGGTGCCGGCCGCACACGCTGCGGCGGTACCCGGCCCGACACCGATGGTGAGGGCCTGGCTGAAGACGGTGGCGGGCGTTCCAGCCGAAAGGCCGGTGACGCGCAGGCTCAGCGGCGTGTTGCCGGTGTTGGCCAGCGTGACCGCACCCGTCACCGCTGCTCCCGGGTACAGCTTCGCGGTCGACATCACGAGCGCCGAGCTCACCGACAGAGCGGCTGTGCCCGATTTCACGCTGATCGGGCCGCTCGCGTTCGCCGACGAATTCCAGAGCGCGAACGTAGCGCCCGCGCCCAACACCGCCGCCACGACGATCGCCCCCGCCGTGATGGCGGCGAAGACGATCGTTCGGGGTGCGGAACCGGCGGTGCGGGCGGAACGGGCCACGAATGTGCCGCGGTTTCGGGCTACACCTGGCTCAGCGTCACCGTGAGGTTGGCGAGGCTCACGCTGCCGACCTTCGTATTGTTCTCCAACCCGGCGGTCGTCGACTTCGGGAAGGTGATGGTCACGACCACGTCGACGTTCTGCGAGATTCCCGCAGACCCGGGTGTGACGGTGTACGTCGGGCTCGTGCCGGTGATTCCTGTTCCGGTAGCGGTCAGAACGGCCGTCGAGGTGAGGTAGCCGGCGAGGGCCACATCGGCCGGTTTGGCCAAGTCGCTAGCGGTGATGGCTGCCGCACCGAGCCCGAGCGTCGCGACGAGGTTGTTTCCGGTCGCGGTGATCGCCATGGTCTTCTTGTAGGTCAGCACGTCGCCCGGAACGATGAGGTAACCGGTCAGGCTGATCGGCGTCGAGCCGCCGTTGATGGTCCAGACGCCGGCCGGGCCGGGATCGGTGACGAGCAGGTTGCCCGAGACGATCGATGCGCCGGAGATCGTCTGCGACGAGTTCCAGTACGCGAAGGTACCTGCCCCGCCGAGAAGCAGCGCGATTCCGGCTGCGGCCGCGATGGCACCTTTGACGATTTTCTTCATGTGGAATTTTCCCCCAAGTAAAGACCTCGAAACGAAGTCTGGGTTGAGCATGCTCAACCAACTCGCAGAAGTACATGGACATCGCCCAACGTGTCGCGACGCGGTGGCACTTTGTCGCGTAAACGAGTGGCGAGGCGCCGGCGGCGGTCGCGGCCGGAACGCTCCCTCTCGGGCGCTTCTCAGCGCCAGGGCAGGGTTAGGGCCGTCGCGAGAGCGCCGGCGGCCAGACCGCCGGAGGGCACCTCGAGTAGCCCCTCGGCATCGGCCAGACCACGCATCATCGCCGACCCGCTACGCTCGCTCGGCACCGCCTCGCCCTCGACGAACGAGAAGGGAATCACGAGGGTCGTTCCGTCGCGTCCGGCATGCGCTTGCGCAACAGGCACCGTCAGCAGCTGCGGTACAGGGCGCCCGGCGCAGGCGGCGATGAGGGGCACTGCAACGCAGATCAGGCCGACCATCGCGGCGAGCGGGTTTCCGGGCAACCCCACCACGAAGCATCCATTCGCCGCCCGGGCGAAGATGGTTGGGCCGCCCGGTCGCATGGCGATGCCGTCGAACAGCGTTTCTGCACCGATGCTGCGCAGGGCATGCCGAACGTGGTCTGCGCTGGAGTGGCCGGTGCCGCCGGTCGTGATAACGATGTCGGCGTCGCGGATGCTCGTTTCAAGTGCCGCGACCGTGCTCGAAAGCGTGTCATGGGCCCGTTGCCGACCCCGCACGTCGGCGCCGAGTTGTGTCAACAACCCGGGCAGCTGAGGACCGAAGGTATCGCGCACCCGGCCTGCGCCAGGCCGGCCGCACTCGACGACCTCGTCACCGGTGAAGATGAAACGCACGGCCGGCCGGCGAACGACCGTCAGCTCGTCGAAGGAGCTGAGTGCCGCCACGGCGATGTGCACGGGGTTCAGAATCGTGCCGGCCGCGATCATGGTCTCGCCGCTTCGGGCCTCCTCCCCGGCTCGCCGAATATGCTGCCCGTCGAAGGGCTCGCCGGTGCGGGCATGGGCCGCGACGCTGAGACGGTGACCGTCGACGACAGCGAGTTCGCTTCGTAACACGCTGGTCGCGCCCACCGGAATCGTTCCGCCGGTCACAATGGGCAGCGCGGTAGCGGGCGCGAGAGCCGTTCTGCTGGGTTCGGGTTCGAGAATGCGCCACGGGGCGGGCCCGCTGACGGCCCAGCCGTCCATGGCAGAAGACGCGAAGTGCGGAATGTCGTACGGCGCGACGAGGTCGTCGAACAGAACTCGGCCGAGGGCGTCCGGCAGCGCTACGGTGTCGGTGTCGGTGTCGGTGTCGGTGCCGGTGCTGGTGGCCCGCGCCTCGCCGAGGGCCGCGGCCAGGCTGCGCGCGTCACGCCAGCTGATCGATCGGTGCGGCGCGGGCCGCGCGGTCTGCCCGGCGCGATCGGTCTGCCCGGCGCGTTCGGTCTGGCCGGCGCGATCGGTCTGGCCGGCGCGATCGGTCTGCCCGGCGCGTTCGGTCTGCTCAGCGCGTTCTTCCTGCTCGGCGCGTTCGTCCTGCTCAGCGCGTTCGGCGCGTTCAGGGCGTTCGCTCTGCTCAGGCACCGTGTTCGGCCTGCCACCGTTTGGCGAGAGCCGTTGCGGCAGCGGCAGCGTCGTTCAGTGCGAGAGCCGGATCCGCCCCTGCCGCAACGGCGAGACCCGCCGCATACCCGACGAGATACGTCGTCAACGGCGCAGCCGGGCGAACCACCGCATGGGCGGCGGCACCCGCAAGCGCGAGCACCGTATCGACGTCGGTCTGAGCGTCGAAGGCGACGCCCGCGGATGCACTGCTCTCGCCCAGCGTCGAAACGAGCTCGGCGGCCCATGCCGCGAGCACGGCCGCCTGATCGTCGGTGCTCGAGCGGGCAGCGGGTGTGTCGGTCATGAGTCCATTTTCGCGCGCGCGTCGAACGCGGGGTGCACCGCGGTCGGTATGCCGAATTCGGATGCGTCGTTGAACGTGTCGATATCGTGTGTAGAACCGGCCGGAACAGCCACGTTCACCGTCGTCAACGATGAGAACAAACGCTTCACCGACAGGTGCTCGAGTGGGCCGGCCTCCCGGGCACGGGCTACGGCCGCCGAGAGCGCCCCCCTGCGATAGACAGCGGTGAGGTACTGCGCACGGCCGTCTTCGTCGACCGCCATCACACCCTGCGCCGCCGGATCGAGCCGCTCGGCAGCCGCCAGCAGGGCCTGCACCGCCGGCCCGACCGCGGGCATGTCGCAGGCCAGCACTACGACCAATGTGGCAACGGCTTGCTCGCCGACGAGCGCCTCGAGCGCCTCGAGCGCCTCGAGCGCCTCGAGCGCATCCGGCGCATCCGGCGCATCCAGCGCATCCAGCGCATCCAGCGCATCCATCCCCGCGGCGATGCCCGCTGCCGGGCCGGCGAACGGCGGCGTCTCGCGGGTGACCGTGACGCGCGCGCGGGGCGCGGCGACGGCCACGACCGAGGGGTCACCGACGATGACGATGTGCCGGGCATCCCCCAGCGCGTCGAGCGTGCGCTCGAGCAGCGTCTGCCCCTCGAAACGCAGCGCCGCCTTTGGCTGACCGCCGAGCCGCGACGAGCGGCCCCCGGCGAGCACGATCGCTGAGACGAACGTAGCGGCGGAGTGCATGTCAGCAAGGATAGATCGCGGTGCTGGGCAGCTGCGCATTGCGTGCGAGAATCCCACCCTGTGAGAGGGGCGCATTGTGCGGCCCGGAGGCGGGTGATAAGCATGACGGATGGGTAGGATCACAGCGCGACGCAGAGTCACTCGCATTACCGTCGGCGGCCCGACCTCGCGCCGCGAAGACCTGCTCGCCGTCGAAGAGCCGCTCGAGATCAGGGTGGGCGGAACGGCCCTCGCCATCACCATGCGCACGCCAGGGCACGACTTCGACCTCGCCGCCGGCTTTCTCGTCTCAGAAGGCGTCATCTCGAAGCAGCAGCACTTCAGCGCGGCGCGGTATTGCGCTGGCACGAACGACGACGGCGAGAACACCTACAACGTGCTCGACGTCACGCTCGGCGCCGGGGTGCCGGCGCCCGATCCAAGCCTCGAGCGCAACTTCTACACGACCAGCTCGTGCGGGCTCTGCGGCAAGGCAAGCATCGACGCAGTGCGTACGCACACGCATTACACGGTGCACGACGACCCGCTGCGGCTCAGCGCCGAGTTATTGGCGACCTTTCCCGACAAGCTGCGCGCGCAGCAAGACGCGTTCGACAAGACGGGCGGACTGCACGCCGCGGCGCTCTTCGACGGCTCGACCGGCGAGCTGCTGGTCGTGCGGGAAGACGTCGGCCGGCACAACGCGGTCGACAAAGTCGTCGGCTGGGCGCTGACGAACGACAAACTGCCGCTGACCGGAACCGTGCTCATGGTGTCGGGCCGGGCGAGTTTCGAACTCGTTCAGAAGGCGTCGATGGCGGGCATTCCGCTGCTCGCGGCCGTTTCTGCGCCCTCGTCGCTCGCTGTCGGGCTGGCGACGGAGGTGGGGATGACCGTGGTGGGCTTTCTGCGGGGGGCCTCGATGGTGGTCTACAGTGCGGAGTCCCGCGTCACGAACGACCCCGGGCATCCGGTCGCGGCGTCCGCCGCCGTCACCGTCACCGCCGACACCGCCACCTATGCACCCAACTCCGACGCAACCGCAACCGCCTCGCCGACAACACCCGAACTCGAGAAAGCAGCCGCGCTGTGAGCAAAAAACCGCTGAACGACGGCACGAGCTACCCCGACCTCGAGGTCGGGCATCCGAAGCACGAGGCCGTGGGCCTGCCGGGCATCTTCCACTCGATGGAGCCGGCGCTCACCCACCTCGGCCCCGCGCGAACCGCCAAGCTGCTCACGTCGATCAACCAGAAAGACGGCTTCGACTGCATGAGCTGCGCCTGGCCCGACCCCGACAAGCGCAAAGCGCTGGAGTTCTGCGAGAACGGCGCCAAGGCCGTGACCTGGGAGGCGACGCCCGTCACGGTGCCCACCACGTTCTGGGCCGAGAACTCACTCACCTCTTTGCTCGACAAGTCGGAATACTGGCTCGGCATGCAGGGCCGCCTCACCGAACCCGTCTACAAGAGGGCCGACAGCGACAGCTATGAGCCGATCTCGTGGGATGAGGCATTCGCGCTCATCGCTTCGCGACTGAACGCGTTGCCCTCACCCGACAACGCCGCCTTCTACACGAGCGGTCGCACGGCGAACGAGACGGCGTTCGCGTATCAGCTCTTCGTGCGCGCGTTCGGCACGAACAACCTGCCTGACTGCTCGAACATGTGCCACGAATCCACCGGCACGGCGCTCGGCGAGACCATCGGCATCGGCAAATCGACCATCGCGTACGACGACTTCGAGCACACCGACCTCATCATCATCATGGGTCAGAACCCGGGCACGAATCATCCGCGCATGCTCACCGCGCTCGAAGACGCCAAGAAGACGGGAGCCACCATCGTTGCGGTGAACCCGTTGCCCGAGGCGGGGCTCTTTCGCTACAAGAACCCGCAGACCGCTCGCGGCCTCCTCGGGCACGGCACGGCGCTCGCCGACCAGTACCTGCAGATCCGTTCGGGCGGCGACATGGCGTTGCTGCAGGCCGTGGCCAAGCGCGTGCTCGACGCCGAGGCTGCCGCCCTGGGCACCGTGCTCGACCACGACTTTCTCGCCTCGTACACCCTCGGGCTCGAGGAGCTGAAGGCGCACCTCGCGAACCTCGACGAGGCCGACGTGCTGACCGCGACCGGGCTCTCGTCTGCCGAGATCGACGAGCTCGCCGACCGTTACATTCGCGCCGACCGCACCATCATCACCTGGGCGATGGGCCTGACCCAGCAGAAGAAGTCGGTCGAAACCCTGCGCGACCTCATCAACCTGCTGCTGCTCAAGGGCAACATCGGCAGGCCGGGAGCCGGGGCATCCCCCATCCGCGGCCACAGCAACGTTCAAGGCGACCGAACCATGGGCGTCTGGGAACAGATGAGCGACAGCTTTCTCGACAAACTCGCCGCTGAGTTCTCGTTCGAACCGCCGAGAAAGCACGGCACGGATGCCCTGCAGACCATCGAGGCGATGCAGCGCGGCGACATCTCGATCTTCTTCGCCATGGGAGGCAACTTCGTCGGCGCCATCTCCGACACCGCGGCGGCGGAGGCCGCGATGCGAGGAACCTCGCTCACCGTGCAGGTCTCGACGAAGCTGAACCGGTCGCACGTGGTGACCGGGCGCGAGGCGCTGATACTGCCGACGCTCGGCCGCACGGAGGTCGACGTGCAGGCCACGGGGGCGCAATTCGTCTCGGTGGAAGACAGCGTGTGTGCGGTGCACGGGTCACACGGGCGCATTCCTCCTGTCGCGCCGGGCATCCTGTCGGAGATCGCGATCGTGTCGCGGCTGGCGCGGGCGACGCTCGGTGCGGCTGGCGCGGATGGTGCGGGCGGCGCGGATGCGGGCGAGGCGAGTGCGGGCCGCACCGGCGCGCCGGGTGCTCGCGGGGGCCGCATCGACTGGAAGGGCTTCGAAGACGATTACGACCTCATTCGCGAGCACATTTCGCACGTCGTGCCCGGCTTCGAGAACTTCAACGCAGACGTACGGCGCAAGGGCGGGTTCATTCTGCCCAACGGCCCGCGCGACTCGCGCACCTTCAACACCGCGACCGGCAAGGCGATGATCACCGTCAATCACCTCGAGCCGATCGTTCGGCCCGAGGGGCGCCTCATTCTGCAGACCATGCGCGCTCACGACCAGTTCAACACCACCATCTACAGCCTCAACGACAGGTACCGCGGCATCAAGGCCGGCCGTGACGTGGTGTTCGTGAACCCTCTGGATATCGTCGAGCTGGGCCTCGTCGACGGGCAGCGCGTGGACGTCTACAGCGAGTGGCCGGGCGAAACGGATCGGGTGCTGCCGAACATCCGTGTCGTGTCGTACCCCACTGCAAAGGGGTGTGCCGCCGCGTACTATCCTGAGGCGAACGTGTTGATTCCGCTGGCGAGTGCCGCCGACCGCAGCAACACCCCGGTCTCGAAGGCCATCCTCGTGCGGCTGGAGCCGGTGGGCGCACTCGTCTCCCCGTAGCCGCCTCGTCGCCAGCTCGTAGCCGCCTCGTCGCCTCGTCGAGTGTGGCCGCCTCGTCGCGTGTTACCGCCGCCGTATCCGCAGTGGTTCGGTGCACCCGCGGCGTTTGCGGTAGTTCGAAGGGCCGCGCCCGCGCCAAACGTGCGCGGATACGAACTGCCCCGTGGCCTGTCGATCGTCGACCTCTTGACGCGCGGCATTCCACAACCGAGGTTTTAGGGGCACGTTTGTGGAGTTTTTAGGGGCACGTTTGTGGAAACGAGAGCTAGCGAGTGGGCGACGCCTCAACTGCGAGCGCACGGAGCCCGGCGATGAAGAGCTGAACGCCGAAAGTGAACTCGGCGGCACCTTCGGCCGCCGTGCGTTCAGACGCCTCGAGGGTAACCGCGACGCCGGCCGTGCCGCCGTTGCCCGCGGCCACACCGATGCTGTCGTACTGCAGTCGCTGCTGCTCGTGTGAGACGTGGCCGAGAATGAAGTGCAGCAGGGCAGTGGATGCCCGGAGAGCCGTTTCGTCGTCGAATCCGCCGAGGCGCACGGCGCCCGTCAGCCGCGAAAGCGGAACCGATTCGCCAAGCCCCAGGGCGAGCGTGCTCGACACCACTTCGGCGCCGTCGCGGTAGGCCAGCAGCGCATCACGGAGGCTTGCCGCCTCGGCGGTGGTCACGGTCATCCAGTCGGCCGACGGCGTCGCAAGGGTTCGCCCGCGCGAGGCGATGCGGTCGGCCAGCTCGGCGAGCAGGGTCTGCTTGTTCGGAAAGTGCCAGTACAGAGCACTCGGCGCAACGTCGAGTTCGGCCGCGAGCCGGCGCATGGTGAGGTCGGGCAGGCCGTACTCGTCGAGAATGCGCAGGGCCGCTTTCGCGACGTCGTCGCGCGAGTGCCGCCCGTTTTTCGCCGGCGAACCGTGCACTGTGGTCATAATTCCTACTATAGTGAACACCGTTCAGGTGAACACTGTTCAGGTCGGTGTTCACGCGGTCAGACGACGAGGTTGAGACAGACAATGAGCGAGCAGGCCACGACACCACAACCGACTCGCGCGGCGAGCGCCAGCCGGTGGCGAATCGACGCCACCGACATCGCCCGCATCGCGGTCTTCGCCGCCATCATGGCCGTTCTCGGGCTTCCGGCCGGCTTCGCGGTCTTCGGTTCGGTGCCGATCACGGCCCAGACCCTCGGCGTCATGCTGGCCGGCGCCATACTCGGCGCCTGGCGGGGCGCCCTCTCGATGATCGTGTTTCTCGTACTGGTAGCGCTCGGGCTGCCCCTTCTCGCCGGCGGGCATGGCGGCATCGGCGTGTTCGTCGGCCCCTCGGCCGGGTACCTCTTCGGCTGGATCATCGGCGCATTCGTCGTCGGCGCCATCGTTCACCTCGGCGGTCGAAAGCTCACCTGGCTCCGAACGAGTGTCGGCGTGCTCGTCGGCGGCATCGCTGTCGTCTACGCCATCGGAATCCCCGTGCAGGCCGCCGTGACCCACCAGCCGCTCGGGCTGACCGTGCTGCAGAGCCTGGTCTTCATTCCGGGCGACCTGATCAAGGCGGTCATCGCCGTGGTCATCACCATGACGCTGGTGCGGGCCTATCCGCGGGCGTTCCGCTCCCGCACGCGGGCGTGAGCGC
>JAODBC010000086.1 GCA_025463765.1 Subtercola sp.
CCGACGCCCTCAGCCACGCCAACCAACAGCCCACGAACCCCACACACCCGACCCCCGAATCAGCCGAAAAACCCGATACGCCAGCCCTCTACGACACCGCACTCAACGCCGAAGAAGGCCTCTGGACCCGCGCCGGCTGGGCAGGACGGACATGACACGCCCGAACCCATCCACACGTTCTTGCCTATAACCCACACATCGAGGATCCGATGTTCCACGACTCGCGCAAATCTCAGTTCGTTCAGATGGCAGACCTCGTCGCGTACACCGCATTTCTTAGTCTGAACCAGCATCGGAACAACGAATTCGGATGGAATTGGTATTCGCGCTACTTGCAGGAGAAAGACGTTCACAGCGGGCCACGGTCGGTCTGATAGAAAGAGCAAGACCCGCTCGTCCACGTGTGTGGGGCGGGTCCGCGCTTCAATCTTCACCCGGCACTCAGTCGATGTCAAGTGTTGCCGTGCATGAGATCGCAGGATCAGACGAGCTACAGCAGAGGGGCAAAACCACACCGTCTACCCGGTACACTAGTGAGGTTGTGAACAGCTACTCGAGTCTTCTGAAAACCCGCGGTGTCGGGCGCATCATGGCTGCCCAATTGCTGGCGCGCTTTCCGTTCGGAATGCTGTCACTGGCATTCCTGCTGCACATCGAACGGGTGCACGACTCGTACGGCGCCGCCGGATTGGTGCTCGCGGCGCTGTCGATCGGGCAGGCCATTGCGGGCCCGTTGACGAGCCGGCTGATGGGTCGCTGGGGCATGCGGCAGGTGATCAGCTCGACCATCGTGGTGTGCGCCATTGCGATCTCCACCATCGCGCTGGTGCCGATGAGCATCCCGATGACCATGGCCGTCGCGTTCGTCGCCGGGCTCACTATGCCGCCCATCCAGCCCGCGGTGCGCACGATCTACCCCAAGATGGTGAACTCGAAGCAGCTCACGCCGCTGTTCTCGCTCGACGCCTCGGCGCAAGAGATCATCTGGGTTGTCGGCCCGGTCATCACCACGTTCACCGCGACGCAGATCGGCACCGTGCAGGGCATTCTGCTCGCCGTCATCTTCTTGGTCGTCGGTGGCGGCTGGTTCTTGACGAGCCCCGAGCTCGGCCGGGTGCGCATTCCGCGCAGTCGGCGCCGGCTGGGCGCGGTGCTCAAGAAGCCGCCGGTGCTGCTTGCGACCATCGTCGGCTTCTTGCTCGTCGCGACCTGTGCGTCGGTCGAGGCCGGCGTGGTCTCGACGTTCGGCAACGGCGGCGCAGAGGCCGGCATCGTGCTCGCGGTCTTCGCGGTGGGCTCGCTGGTGGGCGGCCTCGCACTCGGGCATCTGCCTATCGGGTCGTGGGCACTCGCGCAGCGCATGCTGATCGTCTTCATCGGCATCGGCATCTCAGCGATCTCGCTGAACGTCTGGTGGCTGGGCGTGTTCCTCTTTCTCGCCGGTGTCGGCATCGCCCCCGCTCTCGCGGTGATGTTCTCCATCGTCTCCTCGAGCGTGCGGTTCAGCGACACGGCCGAGGCGTACGGCTGGGTCGGCACCGGTCAGCTGATCGGCGCGGCCGTCGGGTCGGCCCTCGCGGGGTTCATGATCGACTCCGTGGGGTCGTCTGGCGCGTTCTACGTCGCCGCCGCGCTCGCTGCGGTCGGCTTCGTGGTGCCGGTACTCGGTCACCGCTGGCACCCCGACCTGCGCGGTAAAGACGCCAGCCCCATCGCCGACACCGAGCCCGTCATGACGGTCACCTGACCGCGGGAAGCGGGCGCGGCCAGGCGAAAACGTAGGAGATTCGGCACGGGTGGGCCTGATAGGGCGGCATGCGTTCGAATCCTCCTACGTTTTCGCCCGGCGCCAGCCCGAAAGGGCAGCGCGGCGATAATGGAGACATGATCTTCGCACCGAACCTCACCCTCAACGACGGCCACCTCATCCCCCAGCTGGGCCTCGGGGTATACAAGGCGACCGACGCCGAGGCCGCAGCCGCAGCGACCGCCGCCTTCGACCTCGGCTACCGGCACGTCGATACCGCCACGCTGTACGACAACGAGGTGGGTGTCGGCGAGGCGGTCGCCCGCACCGACGTTCCGCGCGCTGAGCTCTTCGTCACGACGAAGGTCTACCAAGACCGCCACGGCTACGACGAAGCCCGAAAGTCGTTCGACGAGAGCCTCGAGCGGCTGGGGCTGGAGTACGTCGACCTCTTCCTCATTCACTGGCCGGCCCCCACCCAGAACAAGTACGTCGAGACCTGGCGCGCGCTCGAGAAGATCCAGGCCGACGGGTTGGCCCGTTCGATCGGAGTGTCGAACTTTCACCCGCACCACCTCGAGCGCCTGGCCAATGAGACGAGCATCGTTCCGGCTATCAACCAGATCGAGCTGCATCCGTGGCTGCCCCAGGCCGACGTGCGTGCCTACAACCAGGCGCACGGAATTCAGACCGAGGCCTGGTCACCGCTCGCCCGCGGGCGCGTGCTCGGCAACCCGGTGCTCGACGAACTCGCCACGAAGTACGAGAAGTCCCCGGCTCAGATCGTGATTCGCTGGCACCTCGAACTCGGCAACGTCGTCATACCGAAATCGATTACGCCGTCACGCATCGCCGAGAACATCGACGTGTTCGACTTCGCTCTCGACACCGACGACATGGCGCTCATCGCCACCCTCGAAACGGGCGAGCGCACCGGCCGCGACCCCGACTTCGAGGGCTGACGCGCTACCAGCGCGAGTGGATGCTCTGCCGAAAGTACTCGTCGTAAATTCTGTGCACGCCGTCGTCGAAGGCCGCCCCGAGCTCGGGCACTGACCCGGCGAAAGCGTTCGCCTCGGCCTGCCCCGGGTTTCGCGCCCCAGGAATGACCGTGCTCACACCCGGCAGCTGCGCCACCCACGCCAGGGCGGCAGTCGCTGGAGTCACGCCCGCGGGCCCCAGCGACGCGACGAGTGCGGCGAACTCCCGAGCGGCGGCCACGCCGGTCTCGAAGTCCACCCCCGAGAACGTCTCCCCCACGTCGAATGCACTGCCGTCGCGGTTGTAGTTGCGGTGATCGTTCGCCGCAAACGTGGTCTGCTCTGTGTATTTGCCGGTCAGCAGCCCCGACGCGAGCGGCACCCGGGCGATGATGCCGACACCTGCTTCGCGCGCGGCAGGAAGAACGGCATCCAGCGGCTTCAGCCGAAAGGCGTTCAGAATGATCTGGATGGTCGCCGTGCCCGGCCGAGCGATGGCGGCGAGCGCCTGATCGGCGGTCTCTACGCTGAACCCGTAGTTCGAAATGACGTCTTCGGAGACGAGTGTTTCGAGCGCGTCGTAGACCTCGTCGCTCTCGAACACCTGGCTCGGCGGGCAGTGCAGTTGCACCAGATCGAGTCGCTCGACGCCCAGGTTGGCGCGTGACCGGCTGGTCCAGGCGCGAAAGTTCTCGAGAACATAGTTCTCGGGAAGCTGCTCTTGCCGTCGCCCCATCTTGGTGGCGACGGTGATGCTGTGGCCGGGATTCTGCGAGAGATACCGCCCGATGAGCTGCTCGCTGCGACCGTCGCCGTAAACGTCGGCCGTATCGAAGAAGGTGACCCCGGCGTCGACCGATGCGTCGAGTACCGCCAGGGCATCCGATTCTTGCACGTCGCCCCAATCGGCGCCGAGCTGCCAGGTGCCGAGGCCGATGCTCGAGACGGTTCTGTGGGTTCTGCCGAGTTCGCGATAATGCATTGGCTCAGCCTAGCTACGCAGATGCCGCTGTAGGGAATCGACGAGGCCCTTGCGTTGTTATGTGTAGCAAGGGTACAAGAGCACGCAGATCTGCCTGCGGCTCCGAACACCTGACAAGGCTCCGCACAACAGCAAGGAGACGCAGTTGAGCAAAATCTATGTAGAGATCGAAAACGAATACGGCGAACTCGCCCGGTACAAGCACCACTCGAACGGGCGCGGATTCATCTCCGCAACGTCGGTCGTGCATCCGACGGCCTTCGTCGAGTCGTCGGCATACGTCGAACCGGAGGCGCAGCTCGGCCAGGGCGCCTGGGTGGGCGCCGGCAGCTGGATCGACCGGGGTGCCGTCGTCGGCGCCGGAGTGTTCATCGGCGCAGGCGTGCACGTCGGGCAAGATGCCCGCATCGGCCGCGGCGCGAAGATCGGCAGCCACACCCGTATCGGCGATCGCGCCGTGATCACCGACGGCATGCACGTGCCGCATGACACCACCATCGCCGACGGCGAACTCGTGGCGCGAAGCGCCCCAAAGCACCCCGCCCTCGGCGCCCCCGGGGCGAACAACAGCCCCGTGCGCAGCGCCGACAGCGGTTTCGCCAAAGCCGCGTAACCCGGCTACGGGTGGGGGATGTTGCGCAGGTTGGTCTTGGCCAGCTGCACGGCCTCTCCCACTCCCCCGTTCATCACGATCTTCGACACCGCGAGACTGAATCCCTTCACCTGGCCACCCGTGATGGTCGGCGGCAGCGACAATGCCAGCGGATCGGTGACCACATCGACCAGCGCCGGCCCGTCATGGGCGAATGCCCTCTCGAAAGCCCCCCGAACATCGGTGGGCTTTTCGACTCTCTGGCCGTAGATGCCGAGCGCGTTCGCCAGAGCTGCGTAATCGACCATCGGCACGTCGACCCCGAAGTCGGGGTATCCATCGACGAGCATCTCGACCTTGACCAGGCCGAGCGTCGAATTGTTGAAGACCACGATCTTCACCGGCAGCTTGTACGCGGCCACGGTCACGAGTTCGCCGAGCAGCATCGACAGACCGCCGTCACCCGAAACCGAAACGACCTGCCGCCCGGGGTGGCTGATCTGGGCTCCGATGGCCTGCGGCAGCGCGTTCGCCATCGAGCCGTGCAGGTACGAGCCGATGATGCGCCTCCGCCCGTTCGGGTTGATGTACCGCGCAGTCCACACGTTGCACATTCCCGTATCGGCGGTGAAGATCGTGTCGTCTGCCGCGACGTCGTCGAGAAGCGATGCCGCGTACTCGGGGTGGATCGGCGTCTTCTTCTCGACGTTCTTCGCGTACGCGCCGACCACGCTGCCGAGAAGTTTCTGGTGCCGTTTGAGGGTCTTGTCGAGAAACGCCCGATCCGCTGTGCGTGAGACGAGGGGCGTCACGGCGGCAAGCGTCGCGAGAACGTCACCGTGCACCGGAATCTGCACCGAGGCCCGCCTTCCCAGGTGTTCGGCCCGGGCATCCACCTGGGCGATGACGACCTCGCCACGACCGGTACCGCCCTCGGGCAAGAACTGCGTGTACGGAAAGTCGGTGCCGAGCAGAATGAGCAGGTCGGCGTCGTGGATGCCCGCATGCGCGGCCCCGTAGCCGAGAAGCCCCGTCATTCCCACATCGAACGGGTTGTCGTACTGAATCCACTCCTTCCCGCGCAGCGTGTGCCCCACGGGAGCAGCGAGCAGGTCGGCGAACGCCACTACCTCGTCGTGTGCGCCTTCGACTCCGGCGCCCGCGAAGATGGCGATGGTCTTGGCAGCGTTGATCGCGTCGGCGAGGGCCCGAACATCCGTCGCCGCAGGCACGAGCACCGGATGCCCGGGCTGCACAAAAGCGGGCGCAGAACCCTCGGCCGGCAGCTGTGCGATGTCACCGGGAAGGCTCACGACGGCGACCCCGCGCAGCGCGACGGCGTGCCGTAGCGCCGAGTTCACGACGCGCGGAGACTGCGCCGGCGTCGAGACGAGCTCGCGATAGTTGGAGCATTCGACGAAGAGGCGGTCGGGGTGTGTCTCTTGAAAGTACTCACTGCCGATCTGCTCCGACGGAATGTGACTGGCGATCGCCAGCACCGGCGCGCCCGAGCGGTGCGCATCGAAGAGACCATTGATGAGGTGCAGGTTGCCCGGCCCGCAGCTGCCGGCGCAGACCGCGAGCTGGCCGGTGAGCTGAGCCTCCGCTCCGGCGGCGAACGCGGCCGCCTCTTCGTTGCGCACGTGAATCCAGTCGATGCCGCCCTTCGCGGCCCCTCCCGTTCGGCGCACCGCGTCGACCACAGGGTTCAGGCTGTCACCCACGATTCCGTAGATGCGGCGCACGCCTGCGTCGACGAGTTGGGCGATGAGCTGGTCTGCAACGGTGTCTGCCATGGCTCCATTCAACACGCCGCTGCCGCGAAACGCCCGACTCGGCTCGGCCCTTGCGCGCGCACCCTATGCTGTGAGCCATGCGACTCCTCTTCGTGATTCTGCGCATCGTGGTCGCCATAGCGATCGCGATCGCCTTCGTGGCGCAACTCGTGCACTCGATCACGTTTCTGCAGGGCACCCCAGGGTTTGACCCGGCCTTCTTCATCACGAACTTCTTCAGCTTCTTCACTATCGACTCGAACGTCGCGAGCGTCGTCGTGCTGCTGGTCGGGGCCGTGCTGGCCATTCGGCGCGCCGGGCCCGATCCACTGCTATTCACCACCGTCAGGGCGTGCGTCGTGACGTACATGGTGACGACGGGCATCGTCTACAACCTGCTGCTTCGCCCCCTCGCCCTGCCACAGGGCCAGACGCTGGAGTGGTCGAACGAGATTCTGCACGTTGTGGGGCCGATCTACCTGCTGCTCGACTGGCTATTCGCGCCGGGGCGAATCCCTCTGAACTACCGTCGGCTCTGGGCCATCGTGGCGTTTCCCATCGTGTGGGTGATCTACACGCTCATCCGCGGGCCGCTGGCGATCGACGGCACGACCGGCAAGCCGTGGTACCCGTATCCGTTTCTCAACCCGACGCTCTCGGCGAACGGGTACTTCTCGGTGGCGTTCTACGTTCTGCTCATCGCGCTGGTCATCTGCGCGCTCGGGGTGGGCGTGATCTGGGTATCGCGCCGCCCCATCTCCACCCGCGTCTGATCCCGTCTCCACCCGCGCCTGACTCAATCTCCACCCGCGCCTGATTCAATCTCCACCCGCATCTGGCCCCATCTCCACCCACAGGCCGAGCCGCTCGAACCGCGCCCCGACGAGCATGAAGACATGAACATTCAGATCATCGTCAACGCGCTCGTCATCATCGTTCTGGTCGGGTATATGGGCATCCGGCAGGTCAACTGGCGCCCGGTCGAGTTTGCCCGCATGTGGCGCGGGCCGGTCATCCTCGGCGCAATCGGAGTCGTCACCCTGGCGAACTCGACCAATCTCACTCACTTGAGCACCTTCGACGTCGCTGTTCTGGTCTTCGAGATCGCGGTCTCGCTCGGTGTCGGAGCGGTGATGGGGGTCATGGCGAAGTTCCGGCCGATCACCGCCGAAGGCCGTGCCGCAGCTCGCGACGACAGCACGGCGACGCTCGAGAGCCGCACCGGATGGTGGGGGTTCGCCCTGTGGATCGGCTTCATCGCCCTGCGCATCGGCATCGACGCGGGCGCCGGCGCCATGGGTTCGCAGATCGCATCGTCGACCGCGGTCATCCTGATTCTGCTCGCCGCCAACCGCGCCGCGCGTTCGGCCGTCTTCACCGCGCGTATCGGTCGCATGAGCCACGTGACCGCGTGAGAATGGATGCCCGCCGGCGTCGGGCTCGCACGGCCGAGGTGGATGCCCGCTCCCGTCGGCACCGCAGCCGGGTGAGAATGGGGTGGTGAACTCTGCACCGCGCGCCGGTTGGCTGAGCCTGGCACTCAACCTGGCCGGCGTCGCCCTGGTCGGCTACGCGCTCTTCGCGTCGTTCGCCCCCGTCATCGCACCCGCCCTGGTCGCCATCGGCACGGTCGGCCTCGTCGCCTGGCTCGTTTCTATCGTGGCGTGGCTGGCTCTCACGAGGGTCATCGTCAGCGGTGCCGCCTTGCGGTACACCGATCTCCCTCGCGAAGTGACGGGTGCGCTGCCCCGCGTCATTGTGCTCTCTCTCGCCGTCGCGGCCCTCTGCGGAGCCTTCGTCGCCGGCCCCACCCTCGGCCTCGGCATCGCGCTGACGGTCGCCGCGCTCATCCGCACCATCGGCACCGTTCAGTGGCCACTGTGGTGGGGCATTCTGCTCGGCATCGTGTCGGCCGCCCTCGTCGCAGTGGGGGCGGTCGTGACCTCGACGGGCGCCGGCCTCTCACCAGACCTCTCGCCCGGGGGCCTGCTCGCGATCGAGGGCGGCATCGTCATCTCGGCCCTCGGCGGGCTGAGCCGGCGACAGTTCCGGCTGGCCGAACAGCAGGCCGAGCAGCTTCGCGAAGAGCACCTCGTCGCCGTCGAGAAGCAGGCCGCCCTCACCGCCCTCTCAGAGCGGCAGGGCATCGCCCGCGAAATCCACGACGTGCTGGCGCACAGCCTGGGCGGACTCGTCATTCAGCTCGATGCCGTCGACGCCCTGCTCGAAGCCGGCCAGACCGACGCGGCCGCCGATCGTATTCACGACGCGCGACGACTCGCGGCGTCGGGTCTCGCCGAGGCCCGACGGGCGGTGGATGCCCTGCGGGAGCCAGACGCGTCGTCTTCGGTGTCACCGGCGGCACTGCTCACCAGCTTCGACGAGCTGGTGAGTGCCGATCGCGCCCTGGGCTCTGTCGTGACGCTGACCGTGCAGAGCACCGAACCGGCAGCGGGCGATGCCCTGCTCTCTGAGACCCTCCTCTCGGGGGAGGCGGCTCACGCGCTGCGACGGGCACTGCAAGAGGCGCTGACCAACGCGCGCAAACACGCCGCCGGCGCCGCGGTCGACGTGCAGGTAGAGGTATCGCGGTCGAGGGTGCTGCTTCGAGTCGCCAATCCGCTGGCCGCTCCGCGGGTCTTCGTCGGCAGCTCTGGGGGTTCACGCGGCATCGCCGGTATGCGCGAACGATTCGCCACGCTGCCCGGCGCCGAACTCACCGTCGAGGCAGAAGACGGCGAGTTCGTAGTGACCGCAGCTGCCATGCTTTCGTCATGACCGAACCGCGCATTCGAGTGCTTGTCGCCGACGACCAGGCGATCATTCGCGACGGACTCGTGACCGTGCTCTCGCTGCTGCCCGACATCGAGATCGTGGGCTCGGCAGCCGATGGCGCCGAGGCGGTGCGGCTCGTCGCCGAGCAGCACCCCGACGTAGTGCTCATGGATCTGCGGATGCCCGTGCAGAGTGGCACCACAGCCACCGCCGAGATCGTGCGCGACCACCCGAACACCGCGATTCTCGTGCTCACCACGTTCGCCGACGACGCCTCGATCTCGGGAGCACTGCGCATGGGTGCTCGCGGGTACCTCACGAAAGACGCCTCCCGGGCCGAGGTGGCGGCGGCCATCCGCTCGGTCGCCAGCGGCCAGACGACTCTCGCACCGGAGGTGGCGGCTCGCCTGATCGGGAGTTTCACCACCACCGCCGACACCACTGCCGATAGCAGCACCGCCGATGCCAGCGCCGCAGATGTCAACACCGCCGGTACCACCGCCGACACCACCGCCGCGGCCGCGAATTCGACGACCCCGGGCGTCCGGTTTCCACAGCTCACCCACCGCGAACGCGAGGTTCTCGAGCTGATGGCGACCGGGCTCAACAACGCGGAGATCGCCGCGCGCCTGTTCGTGAGCGTTGTAACGGTGAAAACGCATATCAACGCCGTGTTCGCCAAGTTGCACGTGCGTGACCGCGCTCAAGCGATCGCCCTCGCACTCGCGGCACCGGGTGCCAGTAACGGCGTCGACGGCGGTGTAGGGTCGAAAAATGCCTGATGCAGAAGTTCGTGGAGCAGCGTTGAGCCGAGACGAAGTCGCCGATCGGTTGACCCTGGTCGTGAGCCGGCTGAGTCGGCGCATCCGCCCGGTGGGTGACGAACTGAGTCACGGGCTGCTTTCAGCGCTGTCGAGCGTGCGGGTTGCCGGCCCGATCAGGCCGAGCGACCTGGCCCGGCTCGAGCACGTCGCTGCGCCGACGATGACGCGCATCGTCGCCGATCTCGAGAACCGCGGCCTCGTCGAGCGCGACGCCGATCCGCTCGACGGGCGGTCGTTTCTGTTACGCGTCAGTGAGCCCGGCCTGACCGCGCTCACTGCGGCCGGCTCAGCTCGGCGGGAGCGGGTGCGGGCGATGCTCGCCGAGCAGCCCGACGAGCAACTCGCCCTGATTCTCGCCGCTCTGCCCGCCCTCGAGGCCGCTGCCACGAGCGCCGTCAGCGCCTAACCCACCCCACCCCACCCTCGGCGCAGAGGGGCTCGACTTTGCGAAAAAGCCCCTTCCGGAGCGGTCTTGGGGGCTTTTTCGCAAAGTGGATGTTGCGGTGAGGCGTCAGCCGTCGAGGAGCTCTCCTGTGCGCGCATCCACCCCGGCGAGATCAGGGGCGAGGGCGTCGGGCAGGTCGGGGGTGAGGGCGATGGGGGCGATGAGGCCCGCATCGGTGGGATCGAGCGTGCGCGAGTTGTTCACCGTTCGCGCCACCGGGTAGGTCGTGATCGACTTCGCGACCGCGAGCGAACTGCGGTCGAGCGCCGTCAGCACCGGGTCGGCGTTCGTGATCTTTGTGGGATCGAGCCACTGCGCCCATAGATCGGGAGTGAGAAAAACGGGCATGCGCTCGTGAATGGCCCCCGACGCATCGGCCGCCTCGCGCGTCACGATGGTGAAGGTCACCTTCCACTCGCCGGCATCGTCTTTGCGCACGCTGTACAGCCCAGCCGCGGCCAGAACATCGGCATCGCCGTGAATGAAGTACGGCTGCTTACCATCGGCCTGCTGCTGCCATTCGTAATACCCGATCATCGGAACGATGCACCGATGTGAGGCAAAAGCGCTGCGGAACATACCGTTCGTCGCCACCGTCTCGAGCCGAGCGTTGATCGGCGCGGGCCCCTTCGGCTTGGCCCAGGCCGGCTTCAGCCCCCACTGAGCAAGCTCGATCTCACGCGTCTCACTCGGTTCGGCGGCCTCAGCAGACGGCGCACCAGCCGACAACACGCCCCCGGGCGACGCGGCCCCGGGCGGCGCATCTGCGGGCGGCACGTCGGCCTTCGGCGCCCGCTGCCGGATGATCGGAGCCTCGTCGGTGGGCGAGACGCTGTAGCTCGGCCGCCACTCCTGCGGGTCACCCCCGCGCGCGACGAACTCGAGAATCAGGTCGTCGGTTTCTTTGTTCATGGCGAATCGCCCGCACATGGCGCACCTCCCTGTTCGATCTCGAGTTTACGGTCGACCGCCGACACGAGCCAGGCCGCGTTCAGCGGCGCGCGAGCCGGCCGGCGGCTCCTCGTCAGGGATGGCTGCGTTCCCACGCCTGACGCTGCAGCGTGAGAATGCGCACGACCGACGCGTCGATCTGCTGCTCCGAGAGCTGCCCCGCCTGCACGGCGGCCGTGATAGCGGCGACCAGCGGAGGCAGATCGATGTCGTTGTTGTACAGCAGCAGGTCGTTGCCCGCCCGAATCGCCGCGATGGCGTTCGCGGTGCGATCGGCGTACTGCGGCTGACCCGAGTCTTCGAGCATCTGCATGTCGTCGGTGACCGCCACCCCGGTGAATCCCAGTTGACCACGCAGCATTTCGTGCCAGCGCACCGACAGGGTCGCGGGCACCGAGTCGACACTCGTGTATTCGAGGTGCCCGAACATCACGAGCTCGGCTCCGGCCGCGATTCCCGCGGCGAAGGGTGGGGCATCCCGTATCGCCCACTGATCGACCGGCAGGTCGGTGCTCGGAATGCTCGTGTGCGAATTCGCTTCGGTCTCACCGTGGCCCGGAAAATGCTTGAGCGTCGAAAACACCACCCCCTGCTCGGCGGCCACCGACGCGGCGACGCGCTGGCTGGCCGCCTCGGCGTCGGTGCCGAGCACGCGGTCGTAGATGAACGAGTTCGGGTCGGCCGTGACGTCGGCGATCGTGCCGAAGTTCACCGACACCCCGGCCTGTTTCAGCAGCGCCGCGCGCTGGGTGAAGGCGTCGGTTGTCGCACTGACCGGCATCGACCGCAGCAGATCACCGCCGGCAAGCGTGTCTTGCGGCAACCGGGCGACGTCGCCGCCCTCTTCGTCGATGGAGATCAACGGACTCAGCCCCGGCGACAGGCCAATGCCCGACAGCTGAGCGCCGAGGGCCTCGGCCGATGCCGGAACGTTGTCGGCCCGCAGCAAGAACCCGCCGGGCTTGTCGGCCTGCAGGTACGCCTGCATCGGCGCCGGGTCGGTTCCCGAGATCTCCACCATGAACATCGTCGAGATCTTGTCGGCCAGGCTCATCGACTTCATACGCGTTGTAGCGAAAGTGCGGTCGAGTTCGGCCGGTGTGGGCAGATAGCGCGTGGGGGCGGGAGTTGTTCTGTCGCCCTGGCTTTCATTTCCGGTCTCGGTAACGCCGCTCTCGCTACCGGATGCCGCACCCGACGCCGAGGGCGTCGACACCGCCTCCCCTGCCGACGCCGTCGCGGTCGCGCCAGAACCAGAGCCCGTGCCCGAGCCCGAGCCGGCGCCCGCGCCACCGGCGGAGGCGCACCCCACCAGGCCGACCATCAGCGCAGCAGCGAGCACGGCAGTCGCCGAGCGCGCGCCACGAAGACGGCCACCGATCATCCGACTTCCCCGGGCCGCACTCCCGACGCCGAGCCGTTGCCGACGAAGCCAGCAGCCCCGCCGGCCCCGCCAGCACCAGTGCCAGCACCAGCACCAGCACCGCCGCCGCCCCCGGTGCTCGCAGCCTCGGTCACGTCGACCGCCAGATCGCGGTGCCGGCTCTTCATCGCAACGTAACGCGAAGCGTTGCCTCGAACGCCCTCCCGCTCTTCGGCGGTCAGCTCGCGCCGCACCTTGCCGGGGACTCCGGCCACGAGTGATCCGGCGGGAACGACAGTGCCCTCGAGAATGAGCGCACCCGCCGCGATCAGGCACTCTTCACCGACGACAGCCCCGTTCAGCACGGTCGCGTTCATTCCGATCAGCGTGTTGTCGCCGATGGTGCAGCCGTGCACCACAGCGCCGTGCCCGACGCTCACCCCCGCGCCGATTTTCGCCGGAAAGCCGGGGTCGGCGTGCACGACGACGTTGTCTTGCAGATTGCTGCCGGCTCCCAGCGAAATGCCGATGGTGTCGGCACGCAGCACCGCTCCATAGAACACGCTCGACTCCGCGGCCAGCGTCACCTGCCCGATCAGCGTCGCCGAGGGTGCGACCCAGGCCGTGGCGTCGATCTGCGGGGTGTTTCCGTCGAACGAGATGATGGTCATGAGAGAGGCCCCAACCAGGCATTGGCGACGGTGGAGTGCGCGGACTCCCCATCGGATGGATGAAAGATACCCGCTATCACGTCGCGGTACAGCCGGCCCAGCTCACTCGACGCCGATAGCGACGACCCGCCTGAGACGCGCAGGGCCTGATCCACGACGAATCGCGCATTCTCGGTCGCCCGCACCTTGAGGCCGACGAGGCGCGGAAACCACTGCGCCCCGTGGTTTGCGAGCTCGTCGACGTCGCGCGCCAGCGTGTCGAGCTGCGGGTAGATGCCGTCTTGCGCGATGGCCGCCTCGGCGACCTTCCAGCGGATGTCGGGGTCGTCGGAGTACGCGCGCCCGTCGTTCTTCATCGACGTTCGCCGCTTAGCCGCCTCGACCGCCAGCTCGAGTGCCCGCTCGCCGATGCCGGTGTACACCGCGGCCAGCAGAATCTCGAAGTTCGCGAAGATACCGAAGATGAGCGGGTCGGCGCTCGGGCCGGCCGGCAGCTTTCGAAACACGCGGTCGGCGGGCACCTCGGCGCCGTCGAGCAGCGTGGTCGAACTCTGCGTGGCACGCATGCCGAGCGTGTTCCAGTCGTCGAGAATCTCGTACCCGGGGGTGTCGCGGGTGATGAATCCGTGCACGAGCAGCGGGGCATGAGGAGCCGAGTCGTCGAGCCCGAAGATGCCGAGACGAGTCCAGGCGGGCGAGAGCGACGTGAAGATCTTCGTGCCGTAGTACCGGTAAGCGCCGTCGGGCTGCGGCTCGGCCCGGGTCTTCGAGCCGAACAGCACAAGATCGTTGCCGGCCTCGCTGTTGCCGAAGGCGAAGAGCTCACCCTCCGCCGCCTCGCGCAACACGAACAGCAGTGAGTCGTCGCCGCGGTCGAGCAGCGTCTTGGCGACGCCCGTCCAGACGAGGTGCATGTTCAGGGCGAGGGCCGTAGCGGGCGCCGCCGTCGCGAGTCGCACCTGCTCGCGGGCCACCCGTTCGAGCCCGAAACCGAGGCCGCCGACCTCGGTGGGAGCGAACATCCGCAAGTACCCGGCGCCCCGCAGTTCGGCGAGGTCTTCGAAGAAGAACTCGTTCGCCTCGTCGTACCCGGCGGCACGCGAGCGGATGCGCTGCAGCAGCTCATCGCTGACGATACTGACTCCTGCAAAACTCGGGGGCGAACTCACCCGTCAAGCCTAGGTGCAGATGACGGGTCGACACAGGTCGAGAGGGCAAGATGGTGACATGGCACTCCCCATCGAAGACTATGCACTCATCAGCGATTGCCATACGGCAGCCCTCGTGGGCAAAGACGGCAGCATCGACTGGCTCTGCCTGCCGCGCTACGACTCCCCCTCGACCTTCGGCGCCCTGCTCGGCGACAAGAACCACGGGCGGTGGCTGATCGCGCCAACCGACCCCCACGCGCACTCCCGCCGCGAGTACACGGGCAATACCTTCAACCTCGTGACCGTCTGGACCACCTCGACCGGCGTCGTCGAGGTCACCGACTTCATGCCGCACGGCGATCGCCGCGCCGACCTTGTGCGGCGGGTTCGCTGCGTGTCGGGCAGCGTCGAGATGACCGTCGACCTGCGCATGCGCTTCGCCTACTCCAGCGCGATTCCGTGGGTGCGTCAGATCTCCGAGGGCACGGGGGCAGATGCCCGTAACGCACTGGTGGCCATTGCCGGCCCCGACGCGCTCGTCTTTCGCGGCCCCGAACTCACCCCGCGCAACCACGCACACGGTCGCGACTTCACCATCGCCGAGGGCGAGACCGTCGACACCGTGATGACGTGGTTCCCCTCGCACCGACCGCTGCCGGTTGCGGCCGACGTCGACCGCGTGCTGGCCGAAACCACGGACTGGTGGGAGAACTGGGGGTCGAACAGCACCCATGACGGCCCCTACAAATCTGCGGTCATCCGCTCGCTGCTCGTGCTGCGTGCGCTCACCCACGAAGACACGGGCGGAATCGTTGCGGCGGCGACCACGTCGCTGCCCGAGTCGTTCGGCGGTCAGCGCAACTGGGACTACCGGTACGTCTGGCTACGCGACGCATCACTCACGCTGATGGTGCTGCTCGATCACGGGTTCAAGACGGAGGCCGCCGACTGGCAGGGCTGGCTGCTGCGCGCCATCGCGGGCGACCCGAACGACGTGCAGATCATGTACGGCATCGCCGGCGAACGCTGGCTGCCCGAACGCGAGATCACGAGTCTGCCGGGGTATGAAGGTGCGTCTCCGGTTCGCATCGGCAATGGCGCCGTCGATCAATACCAGGCCGATGTCATCGGCGAAGTGATGGTCGGCCTGCACAAGGCGCGCGAAGCCGGCGCCGAACAGAGTCTCGACGCCTGGGCGCTGCAGCGCGCCCTGCTGGGTTTCACCGAGCAGAATATCGATCGTAAAGACTCCGGCATCTGGGAGATCAGAGGCGAGAACCAGTACTTCACTCACTCCCGGGTGATGATCTGGGCGGCCCTTGACCGAGGAGTACGAGCGGTCGAAGAGCACGGCATGCGTGGGCCCGTCGAGACCTGGCGCGCGCTTCGAGCTCAGGTGCATGAAAACATCGAAGCACACGGATTCAACGCAGAACTCGGCACCTACACCCAGGTCTTCGACGGCACGGCCGTCGACGCCTCACTTCTGCAGCTGGCACAGGTGGGCTACCTCGCCTACGACGACCCGCGGATGCTCGGAACCGTCGCCGCGCTCGAGAAACAGCTCATGCGCGACGGGCTGCTGATGCGGTACCGCACCGAGACGGGGGTCGACGGGTTGCCGGCGGGCGAGCATCCGTTTCTCGCCTGCTCGTTCTGGCTCGTCGAGCAGTACGCGCACACCGGCCGCACCGACGACGCGATCGCGCTGATGGAGAAGCTGCTCGCCCTGCGCAACGACGTTGGCCTGCTGTCTGAGGAGTACGACGTGACGGCCGGGCGGCAGGCCGGCAACACCCCGCAAGCGCTCTCGCACCTGGCGCTCGTGCGCGCGGCGGATGCCCTGACCCAGCGCTGACGCAGGTCACGCTGGCGGGGTCGTGCCGCCCTTGCTGAACTTCTCGCCGGTCTCGGTGCTGACGGCGATGGCACCGGTGGGCAGATTCGACAGGTCGGGAGCGATGACCACGGGTCGGTCGCCCGAATCGGGCAGCCCGAGGGTCGGCACGAACAGGTCGGGCTGGGCGAGCACCAGGTCGTCAGAGCGCTTCTCGAGCGTCTTACCACGGAAGTAGTCGGGCGCCCGCAGCCACCAGATCACCATGAGCACCGCGCCGATGATCATGGCTCCGATGCCGACCACCGCTACGGCGCCGATTCCGAAGATGGTCACGTTGTTGCCGTCGTCGTCGACCAGCCAGTCGGGCTGCGCGTAGTTGTACAACCCGAAGATGAAGACGGCGGTCAGAATGAGCCCGCCCAACAACGGAATGACTCCGCGCATGATGAAGTTGCGAAACGACGTCGTCAGCGTCTTGCGGTAGAACCATGCACACGCGTATCCGGTCAGGCCGTAGTAGAACGCGATCATCAGACCCACCGAGCCGATCAACGCCAACAGCAGTGACGGGCTGATGAAGGTGAAGAGCAGGTAGAAGGCGACAGAGATCACGCCCATCGCGACCGTCGCCCAGGTGGGCGTCAAAAACTTCGGGTGGATGCGCGCGAACTTCTCGGGAATCGCCTTGTACGCGGCCATCGAGAGGGCAGTGCGAGCGGTCGGCAGAATGGTGGTCTGCGTCGACGCCGCGGCCGACGTCAGAATGGTCGCCGAGAGCAGCAGCATGAGAATCACGCCGATGGGCGAGTCGCCGAAGAGCTGACTGCCGATAGCGCTGAACACGTCGGCCGAGTTGTCGGGGTTGCCGAGGCCGATTCCATCGGTGCCCACGCCCGCGAAGGCGACGGTCGCCACCGAGACGATGCCGTAGGTGGCCAGCAGCAGCAGAGTCGAAATCACTGCGGCACGCCCGGGCGTCTTGCCCGGGTCGTCGCTCTCTTCGTTGCAGGCGACTGCCGTGTCCCAGCCCCAATAGATGAAGATGCCCGTGAGCAGCGCGGGAGCGATGATGGTGCCGAAGTCGAGGCCGGTCGGCAAGAACCAGTCGAGCTGCGGAATCAGCGAATACGATTCGGCCGTGCCCGAGTAGACCCGCACGAGCGCGAAAACCGCGAAAACGATGAGGATGATCACCTCGAACCCGAGCAAGAAGTACTGCAGGCGTGCCGACACTTCGATGCCGCGATAACAGATGAAGGTCATGATGGCGATCCAGGCCACCCCGACGAGCGTGGTCGCCACGGTGTTGGTCGACAGGTCGGCGATGCCGGGTATGCCCAGTTCGCCGAGAAAGGTGAACGAATACGACCCGGCGATCTGCGCCAGGTTCGCCATCACGATGACGTCGGCCGCGATGATGCCCCAGCCGCCGAGCCACCCGGTCTTCGCGCCGAACGCGCGGGCCGCCCAGGTGAAGGTGGTGCCGCAGTCGGGCTCGGCCTTGTTCAGTTCTTGGTACGACACCGCAATGAAGTACATCGGAATGAAGGCGAGAAGAACGATCGCCGGAGCCTTCACCCCGGCCAGCAGAGTGCCGCCCGTAGCGATGATGAGCCCGAGACTCGCCGCCAGGCTGTAGGCCGGGGCCGTCGACGACATGCCGACCACGATGCTCGAGACCAGCCCGAGCGAACCCGTCTTGAGGCCCTTGCTGTCGACCGTGCCCCCGCTGCCCCCGCTGCCGCTGCCGGCTGGGCCGGAGCCGCTCGCCCCCGAGGCTCCCCCGCCGCTGGTCGAACCCGAATTCGCAGGCACAGTCGTCATGATGTCCGCCGTTCTGAGAGCATCAAACCCCTCACCGGGCGTGAGATTGGCAAGAATCTACACGAAAAGGTGTCTCGCGCGCGCTCCCCGCGTGAAAACTACGGCAGTGCTGATTCAATCGACACTAACCATGGCTGCAGATCTCTCGAACGACACCTCCGACCACACCGACGCTGGCACATCGTCGGCGCGCTCGTTCGTCGGAATCTCGGGGTGGCGGTACCCACCGTGGCGCTCGACGTTCTACCCGAAAGGGCTCACCCAGGCTCACGAACTCGAATACGCCGCCGAACGCCTCGACTCGATCGAGATCAACGGAACGTTCTACTCGCTGCAACGACCCTCGAGCTTTCAGCGCTGGAGGGCCGAAACGCCCGATGACTTCGTCTTCGCCGTGAAGGGCGGCCGTTACATCACACACCTGCTCAGACTGCAGAACGCGCATCAGGCGCTGGCGAACTTCTTCGCCTCGGGGGTTCTCGCTCTCGGTGAGAAGCTCGGTCCCCTGCTGTGGCAGTTGCCCGAACGGGTGGTGTTCGACCCCGAGGTGCTCGCGGCGTTCTGCGCGCAACTGCCCCGCACCGCCCACGAGGCGCAGAAGCTCGGGCGGGAGAAAGACGAGAAGCTCGACGGCAGGTTCTGGCTCGGCGACGAGCCCGGGCATCCGCTGCCCAACCGCCCCCTGCGCCACGCCCTCGAGGTGCGGCACGACAGTTTCGACGACCCGCGCTGCTTCGAGATTCTCGAGCGCCACGGCATAGCACTCGTCGTCGCCGACACGGCCGGTCGCTGGCCCATGCTGCGCGAGAGTGCGCTGACCGACTTCGTCTACGTTCGACTGCACGGCGCCGACGAGCTCTACGTGAGCGGCTACACCGATGACGCTCTCGATCGCTGGGCCGGCGAGGTGCGAGGCTGGATGACCGGCAGCACCAGCACCGACCATATGCCTCGAGACGTATACGTCTACTTCGACAACGACGCGAAGGTCAGGTCGCCGTTCGACGCCATGGGGCTACGCGCGCGCCTGGCTGGATAGCCCTTTAGTTGATAGCCCGTTAGAACGCGCGCATGCGCGCCCACAGCGACAAGGGCAGCAGGAGCGCCCTGCGGTCGTCTGACGTGCTCGCCTGAGCGCTCACCGCTGTGAGGATGCGGCGCACGTCGGCCACCAGCTCGGCTCGCCGCTCGGTGCTGAGCGTGCCGGCGCCCGCCCGCGCGAACTGCTCGAGTTCCGCGGCCCGAAGCAGGTCGGCGACGGGTTCGGCTGGCATGTGATAGAGGTTGCCCACCCTGCCCGCGAAGGCTCGGGCGGTCTCGCCCTGCACGACCTCGAACCGGTAGTCGCTGAGCGTATCGGCCACCTCCGCCCACCCCAGCGTCGCGGGCGATTCGCTGCGCATCATGCTGCGCAGACGCCGCCAGCGCCGCGCCCTGCGCACCACCGCGGGAATCGCAGCCAGCAGCGCGACGAGAAGCACCACGACGAGAGCGATCAGCCACGCCCGGCCCTGCTCGGCCGCCTGCACCTGCGGGTCGACGACCTGTCCGGCCGTGGGGTCGGTGAGCGCCTTGGCCTTGGGCGTGGTCGGTGCCGCAGTGCTGCCGGCACTGTCGCGCGTGGGTGCCGCGGCAGACACCGCCGCGTAGTTCGACAGCGAGTACGCCGGCGGAACCAGCCCGAGTCCCGGGGTCGGCTCGAACGAGAGCCAGCCGATGCCGGCGAACCACAGCTCCGGCCAGGCATGCAGCTGGTCGCTGTACACGTCGTAACTCGTCGTGCCGTCGGTCTGCGCCGACTTCGCGTTGCCGGGGTGGTAGCCGATCGCGATGCGCGCCGGAATGCCCAGCGTGCGGGCCATCACCGCCATGGCGGAGGCGAAGTGGATGCAGTAGCCGCTCTTCGCCGACAAGAAGGTCGCCACCGCGGCGAAGTTTCCGCCGTCGTAGTGGCCCTCCACGGGTGCGGTCACCGAATACGTGAAGGCTCCCGAGGTGAAGTACTTCTGCAGCGCGACGGCCTTGTCGTAGTTCGAAGACACGCCCGCCGTCACGCTGCGCGCGGTGTTACGGATGAACGGCGAGATGTCGCCCGGCAGCGCAACGAAGCTCGACAGCGCATCGGGCACCGTCGGGTCGGCCGATTCGAGTTGCGCCGCAGTCGGCTGCACGGCGAGGCTCGTCGCCGAGTAGTTCTGCCCGTCGGAATTACTGTCGACGCTGGTCACGGTGAGGCTGCCGGGAGTGACGCTCCAGTCCCCGGTCAATCCGCTCACAGCAGTGGCCGGGTACGGCAGGGGCAGCCAGTCGCTGCGCAGCCCACTAACCTGCACCGAGGTGGCGATGTTCGATGTGGTGACGTCGCTCGCCAGGCCGTCGGGGGCATCCACTCCCGCCGCCAGCGCGTGCGACGCATCAGTGCCCTCTGGCTGCCAGGCGCCGTCGGTGAAGTCGTCGATGTTCACCAGTTTGAGGTAGAGCCCGCTCGTCGCCGTGGTCGTATACGACAACGACAACACCGGGTTCGACCGCCGTAGGTCGAGGCTGAGCTGGATGGTCGGGTCGACGCCGCTCGAATACACCGAGGGCAGCTGCGCGGCGAGCGGCGTGTGGAACGATTCCGGCGTGAGCCCCGGGGTCACCGCAGGCAGAACGATGGCCAAGGCGATGGCGAGCACCGCCGACAGCACAGCGCGCAGGCCGTTACGACCGGCACGAATGCCGCCACGGATGCTCGGCGGTTCTGGCAGGCGTGCCGCCACACCGAAGCGCGAGCTGAGCCAGAGCAACAACAGATACACCGCGGCGATGAAGGCGAAGAGCGTGGTGTCGAAGACCTGCTGGTGAATCGCGTAGGGCACGCTGAGAATCGCCAGCGGAACGAGACCGGCGAGAGCGGGCATCCGCACGGCGAAGACGAGCGCGTCGGCGAGTAACGCCAGCAGACCGAACGACAGCCCCAGCAGGGCGACGATCGAGGTCACGGGGTCGGCCGGAATGCTCTGCACCGCGATGGAGGCACCCGCGTCTGCGAGGCCGCCGCGAATGGTGCGCAAGGTGTCGAAGCTGGGCAGCACTCCGAACAGCGCCTCGTCAGGAGCGAACATCACCGTGATGGTCACGACCCAGGCGACGAATGCCGCGAGCGACGGAACGATTCCCGGCACACGCAACAGGCGGGTCAGGGCCGCGACGGCGAGCACCACACCGGTGACGAAGGCCGTGCCCCACCACCAGTTGTCACCCGAGAGAAGCGTGCCGATTCCGCCCAGCGGCAGCACCAGCAGCAGAAAGAGCACCGGCGCAAGGGCCGCCTCTCGTGCGCGCGATGTCGGGGCAGAGCCATCTCGCCGGGTGCCGCGACGCTGTTTCGACGAGCCCGGCACAGGGGAACCCGGGCGAGAGGCCGAGGCGTCGGCGCGCGCGGGCACCTCGCGCGGGCGGAGCGTTGCGCTCACAGCACGAGCCGTTCGCCGTCGAGGCTGCCCCAGGCGACCGACGGTGCTTCATCGGAGTGAACGATGTTGACCACCCACCCGGCGGCTTCTAGTTCGTCACGCAGGTCGAGCGCCCAGGCCGGATCTCCCCGCACGGGCTCGACCACGATGATGGCCACCGCACCCGAGCTGAGCCGAGCCGCTGCCGCCAACGATCGGGCTGAAGGCGCCGAGAGATCACCCACCACGGCGAAAACCGGGGGCAGCTCGAGTGCTCCCCCGTCGCTGTGCGACAGCGCGACGCGGTAATCCACCTCGAACGCGTCGATCAGAGCAGAGTGCGCCGTGTGCAGCAGCAGAGCTTCGTCACCGGAGTGCGGTTCGAAACGCTGCCCGTCGGAGTGGCCGGCCCGCCGAGAGGCAACCGTAAGGGCGGCATCGTCGTGGCTTTTCACCGCGATGTCTGACGAGTCGATCAAACGCACGTGAAAACCCTCGCCGACCAGATGCAATCCGATCGAGGCCGCCATCGAAACGGCCCATTCGAACTCGCGAGAAAAAGCGGGCGCGACCGTGCTGCCGGTATGGGTGCTGCCGCCATGCGCGCTGCCGCCATGCGTGCTGCCGGTATGCGTGCTGCCGGTATAGCTGGTGAACGCCGAGTCGAGAATGACCACGGCGTGCTGATCGTTCTGCTGGTCATCCTGACGCACCATCAGCTCGCCGAACCGCGCCGTCGCCGACCAGTTCACCCGGCGCATCGAGTCGCCGGTCTGGTACTTGCGAGAGATGACATCGTGCTCGCCGCCTGCGCCGAGCCTGCGCGATTGCCGGGCAGACCCGGAGCCCGAGGCAAGGCGCAAGGCTCCGTGCGGCAATGCAACGGTCGAGGGGGTCACGGTCAGCACGTCTGTTGCGCCGACCCGTCGGCGACCCACGGCCATGCCGAACGGGTCGGTGATGAGTAGGGTGAACGGCCCGATCGCGTGTTGACCGCGGTGCTTTGCTTCGAGTTCGTAGCCCAGCGACACCGCCTCGGGAGCCTCGGTTGCCGACGAACGGAAGCCGCGAATGCGTTTCAGCGACTGCGGTGCCACTGCACTCAAAGGCGCCGGAACGGCGTCGAACCAGGCCCCCTCTGGCCCTGGCATGCCGCCCCAGTTGCGCACGATCAGCCGAACGGCGACGACGCTGCCCGCGGCTGCCAATTCGGGCGAGAACCGTCGCTCAACCGTGAAGGGAAGACGGTAGAGCGAGACGCCGAACGCGGCCAGCACCGGCAAGGCCACCACGAAGATGCCGACGAAGGCGAACTCGCGCCGTTGCAGCACTTCCATCACCACGAAAAGGGCGACGCCCGTCGCGAGGAACGCCCAGCCGCGAAGGGTCAGCCGCGGAAGCCGGCGAAAAAGGCGTGCGGCGGCGGCCATCTCAGGCGTTCCGGGCCGCCACGAGCGGTACAGAGGTGTTCGCCACGATGCGCCGTAGCACCTCGTCGACAGCCCGGTTGCCACCGTTGCCGCTGCCCGCGGCTGCGATGCCGCCGGCACGGTTGTCAGAGAGCGACCGCCTGGTGAGCAGAACGCGGTGCGCCAGAACCGGGATGACCAGCTCGTCGATATCGTCGGGCAGCACATAGTCACGCCCGTCGAGTGCGGCAGAGACCTTGGCCGCACGAACCAGGTGCAGGGTGGCCCGCGGGCTCACGCCCAGCCGAATGTCGGGGTCTTTTCGTGTCGCCTGAGCGAGGTTCACCGCGTACTGCTCCACCGCGGGCGAGACGAAGACGCTGCGAGCGACCTCGATCATGCGCATCAGCTGCTCGCGGGTGACGACGGCATCGATGGTGTCGAGCGGGCTCTGCAGCTCACGATTGTGCAACATGGCGAGTTCCGCCTTGGCATCGGGGTAGCCCATCGAGACGCGCACCATGAACCGGTCGCGCTGGGCTTCGGGCAACGCGTACGTTCCCTCCATCTCGATGGGGTTCTGCGTGGCGACGACACTGAACGGCGCGTCGAGAAAGTAGGTCTGGCCGTCGATCGAGACTTGGCGCTCCTCCATGCACTCGAGCAGAGCCGATTGCGTCTTCGGCGACGCGCGGTTGATCTCGTCGGCGATGACGATGTTTGCGAAGACAGCGCCGGGCTTGAATTCGAATTCGCGCTCGTGCTGGTTGTAGATCGACACGCCCGTCACGTCTGACGGCAGCAGGTCGGGGGTGAACTGTATGCGGCTCACCGAGCAGCCGACCGACCGGGCGAGCGCCTTCGCCAGCGTGGTCTTACCGACCCCGGGCACGTCTTCGACGAGCAGGTGACCCTCGGCCAAGAGCACGACGAGCGAGAGCCGAGCGATCTCGGACTTGCCGTTGATCACCCGCTGCAGGTTGGCCAGGATGGCCGAAGAGAGTTCACCGAACTCCATCAGCACATCGGGGCCGGGTTGCGCCAACGCTGCGCCCGGGCGGCCCGAGGCGCCCGACGACTGCTCACCAACCATGTTGGTCATGCTGCCACGTTGGTCATAGTGCTTGCCACCTCCGGTGTGTGCGCACGATTGTATCCCGGCAAACTCCGCAGCGAGCCAGAAACATTATCGGCGGCGACCGGTTTCGCACAAGTCCCCCAGCCCGTGCGCTCCGGTGCCCGCAGGCGCGCGTATTTTTGAGGTATGAAGGCGAAGAACTAGTGGGGCTCTTGCTTTACGGCAGCCCGAGCATCGAGATCAGCTTCGACGACCGGGCTCTCCAGCATCTACAGATCGTGATCACCGCGAAACTCCGGCGCCGCGAGAGCTTCGTCTTCTCGTGGAACGACTCGGCCGACATCGGCAGCGGGCGCAGTTCGATCTGGCTCGATCCCTCGAGCACTCTGTACTACCGCTATTACGGCAGCCGGATACCCGCCATCAACCGCGAGTGGATCGACATCTTGATGGAGTCGGCCAACAGCGGGTCGGGCCTCTTTTTCTTGCCAGAACCCGGCACCGCCGGCCACACGACGCCGTCCGCGCCGCGCGGCCGGTCGTAGGGAGGCACGATGGCACCCTGGCAAGCGCCCCTCACCGACGCCGAGCACCAGCTCGTCTTCTATTTCTTGACCGTGGCGACGCTCGCGTTGTTCGCGGGATTCGTTCGCAGCCTCATCACCCAGAGCGAAGTCGGTTCGCGGTTTCGCCCGGCGGTCGTCGCCCGGCTGTCGATCACGGCTGTCGCCACGCTCACCTACCTGTTTCTGCTCCTCAGTTTCATGACCGCGTACACCCAGACCTCCGAGGGCTTCGTTCCCACCGACGGGGCTCAGTCTCTCTGGTCGCTGCGCTATATGGAGTGGTCGGTCAGCGTTCCGCTTCTCACCTTCGAGCTGCTCGCGGTCTGCACGCTCCTCGGCGTCGCGGCTCGCCGGGCGCAGTTTCTCGCGGGTGCCAGCGCTTTCGCGATGATCTTCTGCGGCTTCTTGGGCGCGATCGTCATCAACGGCGGCACCGACACGACCACGTTGTTGGTCTGGGGCGGCATCAGCTGCGTCTTCTGGATTCTGACCAATGTCATCCTGATTCGCGCGGTCGTTCGTTCACTCCCCGGCGTCACGCCGACCGCCGCGCGACTCATGCGCAACGCGACCATTCTGCTGCTGTCGGGCTGGGTCGTCTATCCGGCCGTCTTCGTCATCCAGATCTACGGCACCGGTGGCGGCTGGGCCACCACCATGCAGATCGCCCTGTGCTCGGCCGACGTCATTGTGAAGCTCGGTTTCGGCACGCTGATCCAGCGGGTGGCGAAACTGCGCACAGCAGAAGACGTGCGCGCCGGCGACGACGTGCACCCTGAGTCCATCTGGATCTCGTCGGTGAAACAGTCAGACGCGGGTCAGCCGCTCGAGGTGCACCTCGCCGAAGGAGCCCACGTGCATCCGCGGCAGGCCCCGCCGCCGATGAGCGCGGCCGTGGCATCGACGCAGCCGTATGTGGCGCCCGACGACATGGGTGACCGCGACGCCGAAGACGACATTCCGGGGCTGTAACGAGGCTCAGCGCGTCGCGGCCACGATGACGAAAATAGCGCCGATCGCTGCCGCACCGAGCGCAACGACGGTCATCGTCGCCAGAAGCAGTCCGCCCGATGCTAGGCGAGCTCCCGTGGGCTCTACAGACGATGCAACAAGCGATTCGTGCGCCCGGCGGTAACGACGGTCGGCTGAGAACAGGAAGAGTGCAGCTGCCGCCAGCCCGAGCACGCCGATCACGTACGACCAGAGCCCGAATGCACCCGTGAGAACGCGGGCTGCGGCCAGCGAACCGAGGGCGAGCGAGAGAGCAGTGCGTCGCCACGCCAATGCCGTTCGCTCGGCCTGGAGTCCACGGTCGAAAGGCGCATCAGTGAGCGAGCGGGCGCGACTCACTGCTGGCCGCTCGCGAACAGCAGGCCGAGAACTACCAGCAGTCCGGCGAGAACAACCGCCACGCCGAGCGGCCCGGCCACAACGGGCGCGGGCAGCGGGCGGTTCTGACGCAGGGCCTTCTCGGTGCGCATCCAGCCGAACCACGCCTGCAACGGGGTGAGGATGCCCGCAACGATCAGCACAAGGGCGGCGACGAGCCGAAACCCGGAGTTGAGCGACAGACCGAAAGCCTCGAGCGCGACCCCGGCCGCTATGAGGGCGAGCGCCGTGCGAATCCAGGCGAGAAAGGTACGCTCATTGGCCAGCGAGAAGCGCGGATCGGGCTCGTCGCCCACTCCGTAGACGCCCCGCGGAAAGCGGCGAGCCAGGCCGGGTTGCACCGTGTCTGCTTGCGCTGCGCCTGCTTGCGCTGCGTCGGCTTGCACCTTGCCAACTTGCACCTTGCCAACTTGCACCGTGTCGGCCTGCGCCAGGGAAGCCTCACCCAGGGGCGGCGTGGACCCCGCAGCGGGCAGCGTCTCGTCGGCAGGCTCGGTCACAGTGACATCACTCCCCCATTGTCGTCGGTGGTGGTGTCCACGCGCCACCGTTGCAGCGCAGCGCACCCCGCCCAACCCCCTGCTCAACGCCTTCTCAACCCCCTGATCAGCCGTCTGCGCAACCCCTCCGGCGCCCGACGGCCGAAACTCGGCGCACTGTTACGGTGGGGCTATGTCGTCTACCCCCGCCGCCGCGACCACGTTCGCGGGTGACCGCGGTCTCCTGCTGGTCACAGGCGGAGCAGGGTTCATCGGCAGCGCCATCGTGACCAAGGCACTCGATGAGGGCTGGCGCGTTCGGGTTCTCGACAACCTGCGCGCCGACGTGCACGCCGTGCAGCCGGCGACCGGCACCTATTTCGTGAGCCCGTTCGCCGACTCGCGTGTCGACTTCTTGCTCGGCGACGTGACAGACCCGGCGGCCGTAGCGGATGCCCTGCAGGGCGTCACCGTCGTCAGCCACCAGGCGGCGAAAGTGGGCCTCGGAGTCGACATCTCCGACGCACCGGACTATGTCGCGAGCAACGACCTCGGCACCGCCGTGCTGCTGGCGGCGATGGCGCGCGCCGACATCAAGCGGCTGGTGCTGGCCTCGTCGATGGTGGTCTACGGCGAGGGAAAGTACCGCCGGGCATCCACCGTCGACGACGCGGCCGCCTCTGGCTCGACTTCCGACTCAACCGCCGACTACCGTGCCTTGGACGCCCCCGCCTTCGGTGCCGTGCGGCCGGCGCCTCGACGCGTCGCAGACCTCGAAGCGGGCAGGTTCGACCCCGTCGATCCACTCACCGGAGAGGCGCTCGCACCCGACTTCATCGTCGAAGACGACCCGCTCGACCCCCGTAACGTCTATGCGTCGACCAAGCTGGCGCAAGAACACCTCGCCTCGGCGTGGGCGCGCTCGACGGGCGGCCGCGTGATCGCCCTGCGCTACCACAACGTCTACGGGCCGGGAATGCCGCAGAATACGCCCTACGCGGGAGTAGCATCGCTGTTTCGTTCCGCCCTCGAGCGGGGTGAAGCGCCACGGGTCTTCGAAGACGGTGGCCAACGCCGCGACTTCGTGCACGTGCGCGACGTTGCGGGCGCGAACCTCGCGGCCATCGACGCGACCAATGCTGCGGATTCTGCGGATGCGGCCGGCTTTCGCGCGTACAACGTGGGCAGCGGAGACGTGCACACCATCGGCGACCTGGCCAGCGCGCTCAGCCGTTTCGCGGGCGGGCCCGAGCCCGTGTTCACGGGCGAGTTCCGGCTCGGCGACGTGCGGCACATCACCGCATCGTCGGAGCGGCTGCGGAGCGAGCTCGGCTGGCGCCCCACCATGTCGTTCGACGATGGCATGCGCGAGTTCGCAACGGCTCCCCTGCGCGCAGCGGTCGGTTCGTGAGCGATTCCGGGCCGGATTTCGGGCTGAATTCAACGCCGGATTCGGCGCCAGATTCAGCGCCAGATTCTCGACCGCATTCTCGGCCGGGTTCCGATACGCCGACGCTGGTCGACGTGGTGCTGCCGTGCCTCAATGAGGCCGCCGCGCTTCCCTGGGTGCTCGGGCGTCTCCCGCCGGGGTATCGCGCGATCGTGGTCGACAACGGCTCGACCGACGACTCGGCAGCGGTCGCCGGCAGTCTTGGCGCCCTCGTCGTCACGGAATCACGCCGCGGCTTCGGTTCGGCCGCCCACGCAGGCCTGCTCGCCGCCACCGCGCCCGTCGTGGCCTTCTGCGACGCTGACGCCTCGATGGATCCGGCTGAACTCCCGCGCATGGTCGCCCTGCTGACCGGCAGCGTCACCTCCGCCACGGCCGATCTTGTGCTCGGTCGTCGTCGGCCGACCACTCGGGGATCCTGGCCCCTGCACGCACGGCTGGCCAACCGCGCGCTGAGCACGCTGATCCGCGTGCGTGCGCACATCGATCTGCACGACCTCGGCCCCATGCGTGCCGCCTGGCGCGAGCCCTTGCTCGCGCTCGACCTGCAGGATCGGCGCAGCGGGTATCCGCTCGAGATGGTGTTGCGGGCCTCCGCGGCTGGCTGGCGCATCACCGAACTCGACACCTCGTACACGCCTCGCGTCGGCCGTTCCAAAGTCACCGGTACCCTGCGCGGCACCGTCGTCGCGATCAACGACATGTCGCGCCTGCTGGCCGCCGTCAAGCGCGAAGACACCCACGCCTGATGACCGCTCGACGCCGCGACGCCGGGACTCCGCGCCTGCCCAGGGCACTGTCAACTGTTTCGGCGTCGATCACTCAGCTGGCGTCAATAGTTCAACTAGATTCGATAGTTCAACTAGCGTCGTGAAGTCAGTCGGCGTCGATCATTCAGTCGGCATCGGTGGTTCAGTTGGCGGCACCGGTCAGTCGGCGTCGGTAAATTCAGTCGGCGTCGGTGAATTCAGTCGGCGTCGGTGAATCTGGGGCGCACTTGTGTGCCGTCGCGTCTTCGTAGGTTGAACACGTCTGGTGGCCGGGCTGTGGTGAGTCGGTCTGATGTTTGCCGGCATCGTTGAGGTCGTTGTTGATGATCGACCCATGTCGGGGGAATCAGATGCGGCACCCCATCCACCATCACGAGCCGCCAGTCTGAGGTGTGTAAATGGTTGTGGTGGAACTTGCACAACAACGCCCCGTTACCCACATCCGTCACACCAGGCGCGTAGCTGGCGTTTTTCCAGTCGACGACGTGGTGTGATTCGCAGAACTGTGGCGGCCGGTTGCAGCCCCGCCACACGCAGCCGCCGTCACGGTTCGCTAACGCCCGGTTCTGCGCCGCGCTGAACAGCCGCCGAGTCTTCCCGAGCTGGAGCACTTCGCCGTGCTCACCGAACACGGTCGTGATGATGTCGGCGTGACAGATGGTCTGCTCGACCACACTCGGCGGCACGGGTTCTTCGATGCCATCAATCCACCCCACCCCACGCCCAGAAACAACATCCTCCAGGGTGGCATGGATGTTCAGGACCGGCCGGGCACCATTGATCAGTGGCATCCCCGGCAGGCCTGCGGCGAGCCGGATGACCTCGGTGAACACATCCACCCGACGCTGCGGCAGGGTACGCGTATCGACCGCTTTCACTTCAGCTTCCGCGTCAGCCTTCGCGTCGGCGTCGGCGTCCTCGGCGTCGGTGCCGTTCGCGTCGTTCGTGCCGTTCGCGCCGTTCGCGCCGTTCGCTCCGTTCGCTGCGTTCGCTGCGTTCGCGCGGGGATCGAAGGGGAGGCGCCCGGCGACGCGTGGGCTGGAAATCGCGTGATCGACTGCCATCCACACTCCACCCTGCTCCGGCGTGAGTACCCCCTTCACCCGGATGCACCCCGACCGGGTTGGTGAGAACGTCAAACCACGCTTCGCTTCGTGATCCTGATACCTAGGTTCTGCACCATCAGCATCAAGACTTTCTCTGGCCCGGATAGCGAGCCCACGAATGTCATCGGCACCGAACCCCACCCCACGGACCCCGTCAACAGCCCACTGCACGAGTTGCCGTTCCACCGCCCGGATCTCTTCGGTACCGCAGCTCGGTGCGGCCTGTGACAGTGGCCCCGTGATGGCGTCGGCGGTATCGATACCGATCAGACCCGACCGGAGAG
>JAODBC010000092.1 GCA_025463765.1 Subtercola sp.
CGGCATCCCGACCACGACCGAGGGCAGCACCCTCCCACCCAACCTGATCCGGCTTCTCGCAGTTGACCGCGCCACCGCCGTGTTGGCAACGATCAGTTCGACCGCGTTAGCGAACCCCTGCCGCCTGGCCAACGACTCCTCACCCAACTCATGCCTACTCCGGTCAGCGACCTCCCCAGCCACCTGAGTACGTAACCCGTCCACCAACATGCCCAGCCGCTCCACCGCTACCAAGCCAGCGAGCAGATCACCGTCGGCAAGCCCGCAGGGCGCGGCAGCCCGGAACACCCCACACGACTTGCACGCCGCAACCGCCTCCGCCAACAACACACCCAACGCCACCCGAACATCATCGCGACCATCGGTGCCGTCGGCAGGGCTGCCGGTGGGGTCAGGAGATGTTGTGGTCATAGTCCGATCATACCACAATACCGAGGTAATCTCACTAACTGAGGTGGTTCTGACCGGCCCGCAATTACGGGAATCCGCACCCGGAAACGCCAACCCCGGGCATCCCGGGCTGCCGCGCCCTGGCGGGCTTGCCACCCAAGAAATGCGTCACCTCAAGAGATAACACCAGCCACCGACAACGACACCCGGAAAGTCACCTCCCCGAAGGGGTCGCTGATAGACGGTCACCGACAGACGGGAGATAGGCGATTTCTGCATGCGGCGGATGGTGATACGAGACAAAAATATCGATAGCGCCTACGCCCGATACCGCACCCAATCCCGCCCAACCGGCGCCATCGTTGGCGCCCCCGCCAGCGCAAGCGCCCGCTCGAATTCCTGCACCAACCCTCGAAGAACCTCGGCGACGCCCTGCGCCGACACGAACAGATGCTCGGTGACCCGGTCGTCACGATCGTCACCGTCACCGTCACCGCGGCCGTCGCCGTCACCACGATCGTCACCATCACCACGATCGTCATCGTCACCACGATCGTCACCATCACCACGATCGTCACCATCACCACGATCACCGCCGTCACCACGATCGTCGCCGTCACCGCGGCCGCCGCCGCCGGGCGGCTTCGGGTGGTCGCTTACGAGGGCGTTCCGGTGTCGCACGATCGCCGGGCCTCAGCGGGCGAGTCGCCTACAGCGGGCGAGTCGCCTGCAGCTGGCAAGTCGCCTACGACGGGCGCGTCACCTACGACGGCCGAGTCGCCCGCGGTCGTACCCGGTGCTGCCGCGCGCAGGTGCTCACGCAGCGTCGAGCCCTCGTACGTCGAGCGAAAGAGCCCCCGGCGGCGCAGCTCGGGCACCACCAGCTCGGCGAACGACTCGAACTGCTCGTGCAAGTACGCGCTGAGAATGGTGAATCCGTCGACCGCGCTCGAGCGATACCAGGTCTCCATGGTGTCGGCGATGTCTGAGGGCGAACCGACGAGAACAGGGGCGTCGATGAGCTGAGCGACGAGAAGATGCCGGTAGGTCGGCGCACGCCGTGAGCCGATAACCCGGCCCGAGCGCTTCTCGTCGATCTCGAGCAGCTTGCGGCCGACCGTGTTGAACCGCAGAGAATCGGCCGGCGTTACGGGGTCGTCGAACTCTCGCTCGCTCAGCGGCAGTCCGACGAGCTGGGTGATGTGCGCCGCGCTGCGGTGCGCTCCGAGAATAGAGAGGTCGGGCGCGCCGGCATCGCCGTGCAGAACAGTGAGCGAAACAAGCTGGTCGTAGAGCTCCTGAGCCGCGCGGCGGGTCGGAGCCACGATGGGCAGCAGCGGCGCGACGACCTTCAGATCGCCCCGAGCCCGACCGGCGGCCTCGACCAACACACTTATGTCGCGATAGGCCTTGATGGCCTCACCGAGGCTCGACGGCGAGGCGAGATACACCTCGGCGACCGTCGCGGCGAAGATTCGCGCTCTGGGTGACGAGCCTGCGAAGGCGAACGGCACGCTGCCCTGTACCGGCGGCAGCGTGTTCAGTGGCCCGCGCACTGAAAAGGAGTCTCCGTGATGCTCCAGTGCTCTCAGCCGGGAGGAGTCGATGAGTCTGCCGGCGGCCGCGTCTCGAGTGAACAATGCCGGTTGTACGCTCGCCCAGAGTCCCCGCAGCACGTTCACATACTCTTCGGCGACGGCGAATCGTTCTGCGCCCGTACCGGCGGGAGTGGCGGAGAAATTGGCGGCCGCGCGCGGGTCGCTGCCGATCAACAGGTTCAGCCCGAAGCGCCCCTCGCTCAACAGGTCGATCGAGGCGGCGGTTCGCGCGGCGGCGTACGGCTCGGTATAGGTGAGACTCACCGTACCGACCAGCCCGATGCGAGACGTCACTGCAGCGAGAAACGCAGGAGTGCTCAACGGGTCGGTGCGCACCAGCAGATGCGGGTCGGTGAACTCGAGATCGGCTCCCGTCGAGAGCCAGTCACCGAAGTACAGAAAGTCGAACGCGGCCGCTTCTGCCACCGCCGCAACGCGCTTGAGCGCGGAGGCGTCGTCGGCCGGGTCGGAGTGGGCCCCGGGCATCCGCCACCCCGAGGCGAACGCGCCGATGGTGCGCACCGCCACACCGAGCGTCAGCTGCCCGGAACGCTCGTGCCACGCAGGGGTGTCGCTCATCTCTTGAAACTACGGCGCTGCCGTGCTCGCATCAATGCGACCGTAACAAAGCTGCACACTGCGAAATGTAAAGCGGCCCCGCAACACAGCGAGACACAGAGTCACGAGCCGTCATCTTGATTGAGGGCCTTGCACTGTCGCCGCAGACTCGGCATAGCGAAGAAATTCGGTTGTCGCGGTGTGCCCGAGAGGCCAGGGAGCAGCCTGCAAAGCTGTCTACGCGGGTTCGATTCCCGTCGCCGCGTCGAAGTTCGGCCAACACGAACACCTGAGAGGAGAGGGGCGACGGATGAACGGGCAGATCGGTGCGGCGAACGAATCTGCCGAGGCGCGCGGGTTCGCCCTCTACGTCGGAATCGACGAATTCCATGCCCTCGCCGACGGAACCACGCTCACCGAGATGGCCGCCGCGTTGAAGGCCCTGGTGCAGAGGATCGCCCCGAGCGCCCAAACGTACACGTCGATCGCGGTCGCACCGAGCAACGCAGGCGGCCGTGACCTCGACGTGGTGAAGCGCTCGTCGAGTCAGCAGGCGCCCAGCCATCCGGCGGGCGCAGGCGCGAGTTTGGGCGCGGGTGCGACGTCTGCCCACGTCGGCGGCGGCGGTGACGACGCGGAGACGGTGGTCATCGACCTCTCGCGCCGGCGAATGGTCATCCGCGGCCAGGTGAGGCTGCTCACCTTCATGGAATTCGAGCTACTGCAGCACCTCGTAGAGAACGAGGGTAGTGCCGTCAGCCGCAGAGAGCTTGTCGGCGTGCTGTGGTCTGACGAGACCGGCGAACAAGCCAGCTCGCGCACGATCGACGTGCACGTTCGGCGGCTGCGGGTGAAGCTCGGCACCGAGGCCGACCTCGTGCGCACCGTGCACGGCGTCGGTTACGTGTTCAACCGCGGCTCGAACGTGCAGATCCGCCACCGCCGCGACGCCCCCCAGTAGCGCCCCGCGCGGTAGCGATTCAGCAGGTTTGGCGGTTCAGTAGGTGTGGCGAATGGCGGTCCAGGCCTCGTAGAGGCCCGCGTAGCGGCCGCCGGTGCGCACGAGTTCGTCGTGCGGGCCGTGCTCGACGATGCGCCCGTCGTGAAAGACGAGAATCGTGTCGGCCCGCTCGGCGGTCACCATGCGGTGCGCGATGGTCACGGTCGTGCGGCCGTGGGCGAGCTTGGCGAGCGCGTTCTGCACCCGTACGTCGGTACCCGGATCCACTCCGCTCGTCGCCTCGTCGAGTACGAGCAGGTCGGGGTCGACCAGGGCCGTGCGCGCGAGGGCGACCAGTTGCCGCTCACCGGCCGAGAGGGCCTCGCCCCGCTGACCGGCCTGCGTGTCGAGACCGTTCGGCAGGGCATCCGCCCACTGCCGCAGCTCGAGGCGCGCGAGCACGTCGATGACGTCGGCGCGTGTGGAGCCCTGGCGCGCGACGGCGATGTTCTCTGCCACACTGCGGTCGAAGAGAAAGGCCTCTTGCGGAACGATGGCGACGCGGCGCGCCAGAGCGCTGTCGGCGATGCGAGCGAGGTCGACGCCGTTGACTCTGAGCTGTCCCGCTGTCGGTTCGAGCTGGCGGGTGAGGAGCTTCGCGAAGGTGGTCTTTCCCGATCCGGTCTGGCCGACGACGGCGATGTGCCGGCCTGCCTCGAGGGTGAGGTCGATGTCGTGAAGCACGGGGCGACCGGGAACGTACGCGAACGAGACGTTCGAAGCCGTGACGCTCAGCGCCCCCGGTGACAGCGTCTCGCCGTCGGCCTCGGTGACGATGCCGGTCGGAATGGCGATGATCTCAAGCACCCGGCTCCAGCCCGCCCGCGCGCTCTGTGCCTCGCCGAGAATCGACACCGAGAACTGCAGCGGGCGTACGAAGAACGTGATGAGAAAGAGGAATGCCACGAGCTCCCCGGCCGACATGGAGGCCCAGCCGATGAATCCGGCGCCGATCGCCGAACCGAGAACCACGACGGTGGCCGTGATGAGTCCGCTGGCCGCTTCGCCCAATGAGGTGTTGATGTTCAGCGGCCAGAGCGTTGCGCGTTGCGCGTCGCGTACCGCCGAGACGGCCTCGTCGACGCGAGCCTGGCTGCGCGGTGCCACTCCGTAGACGCGGATGACGTCGGCACCCAGAATCGTCTCGGCGATACGCGCGTAGAGGCGCGCCACCGCGTCGCGCACGACCCGATACCGTTGCGCGATCACCCGCTGCGTTCGCCGCATCACGAAGACGGCGATTCCCGAGATGGCGAACACGATGAGCGCGAGCTGCCAGGAGTAGACGAGCATCACGGCCGAGGCGAGAATCATCTGCGCCGTATTGATGACCAGGGTGAGCCCGCCGGTCTGTGTGAACAGCGACACCGTGTCGACATCGCTCGTGACGCGGGAGACGAGCGCCCCGCGTTTCTCTGACGGGTACCGGGTGGGCGACAGGTCGAGAATATGGCTGAATGCCGTGGTGCGAAGGGTGGCGAGCGAACTCTCGGTGGCACGAACCAGCCGCCGGTTCATCAGGCTCGAGCTGAAACCCGCCGCGACCACTGCGACCGCGCCGATCAGCACGGCGCCGACGAGCACCTCGTTGGTCTGAGCAGCGGGGATGCCCGCGGCCAGCCCGTGATCGATACAGAACTGCACCGTCAGCGGCACCACGATGCGCCCGCCGGCCGCGACGAGCGCAAGCAGCAGCGTCACCCAGATACCGGTGAAGATCTGCGGGGTCAGCGCGAGGCCCGCGCGCACCGACGTGGCCGGGCTCGCGGATGCGGCCGGGTCGCCGCCCCGAGCAGCACGTCCGCCGAGCCGAGCAGCACGTACGCCGCCTCGATTTCGGGTCGTGCTCACGAAACGTGCTCTGTCGCCGCGGTCAGTGTGTTGTCGTAGGCGGCCACGATGTCGCGATACTCCTCGTGCTCGGCGCTGACCTCGGCGTGCGTTCCGACGGCAACCACACGCCCGTCGCGCAGGTAGACGACGCGGTCGGCCAGCGCAATGGTGTTCTTGCGTGACGCCGACATCACCACCGTCGTACGACGTGGATGCTCGGCGGCCAGGTACTGACGAAGCTGTTCCACGACGGCCCGCTCTACGTTCGGGTCGAGCGCACTCGTCGCGTCATCGAGAATCAGCAGCGCCGGGTCGCCGGCCAGCGCTCGCGCCAGAACGATGCGCTGACGCTGCCCACCGCTCAGCGAGAGCCCGCCGTCACCGAGCGGTGCGTCGAGCCCGTTCGGATGCTCGGCGACGAACTCCTGCGCCTGCGCGATGCGCAGCGCCCGCCACACCTGCGCATCGTCGATCGGCCGGCCGAGGGTCACGTTGCCGCGAACCGAGTCGTCGAAGACGAACCCCGTCTGCGGCACCACGGCGACCCGCGCGCTGGTGGATTCGTGCGAGAACGCCCGGACGTTCGTTCCGTCGTAGGTCACCTCACCGGCGTGGCTCTCGATGAGCCCGGCGATGAGGTGCAGCAGGGTGCTCTTTCCCGCTCCTGTGCTGCCGACGACGGCGATGATCTCCCCCGCGTCGATAGAGAGCGACGACGACCTGACCGGCGTCGGCTCCGCGGCTGACGACCGCGTCGAGGGCGAGCGGGAATAGCTGTGACCGGCGTCGTTCAGAGCAACGGCGACCGGGGCATCCGGAGCCGCCTCGTGTATGCCGTGCTCGGCATATTCATCGGAGTCGAGCACATGCGACACCCGTTCGTGGCCGATGACCCCGAGAGGCAGCACGCTCAAAAACCGCCCGATGATGTTCAGCGGCAGCGCCATGGTGAGCAGCAGGTAGATCACCTGCACGAGGGTTCCCGTAGTGATGCTGCCCGTCAGCACGAGATTCGATCCGACGAGCAGCACCACGAGCACGGTGGCGGTCGGAATGAGTTCGATGAGCGGGTCGAAGATCGCGCTGGCGTAACCTATGCGGGTGTTGGCCGCGCGCAGCCGCTGAGCACCGTCGGCGAACCGCAGACTCTCGGCCGCGCCGATGCCGAGCGTGCGAATGACATGGTCGCCCGCGAAACCCTCGTGCGCAAGGCGCGACACGGTGGCACGAGCGGCTTGAGCGGCGCGGGCTCGCGGCGTGATGACGCGCTGGTACACCACGTTCAGAGCGAGCACGAGCGGAACGAACACCATGGTGATGAGGCCGAGCGACAAACTGGTGAACGTCACGTCGACCAGCGCGAAGACGAGCATGAACACCATGCCGATGGCGAAGGCGAAGTAGTTCATGGGCTGCCACTGAACGTCGACGTCTGAGGTCGCGTTCGAGAGCAGTTGCCCCGTCGAGTGACGGCGATGCCACGAGCTGCCCAGGCGCAGGTACTGCCGGGTCACGGCGAAGCGCGTCGAGGCCTGCGAGCCGAATTGCACGACACCGGTCGCGATTCCGCGAATGACAATGGTGATCATGCGCAGCGCCGAGACGCCGATGATGGCGACGAAGGCGGTGATCCACACTCCGCCAGCGATGTCGCCGCCCGCGAAGGCGGGAACGATGAGATTATCGGTGGCCCAGCCGATGGCGAGCGAGCCCAGCACCATCGTCGACCCGTTGATGAGGCCGGCTACGATTGCGATGCTGATGGCCAGCGGATGCTCGCGGGAGCCCCGCAGCATGACCCCCAGCCCCGTGCGGAACACGCGCGCAGACTTCGGGGCGTCTAGGTCGGCGTCGGTCATGGGCGTGATTCCTCAGGTGGGTAAGTGTGGAACGCGCACGAGTCTGGGGACGGAATTCTCTCCGCCCCCAGACTCGGGCTTTCCTGCCTATGTATATCGCGCGTCTCGTGCGGCTCGCACATCGAGACCGCGAGTGTTACAGCGTGTGAACTCCTGCTCGCTTACTGCTCGAGCCAGATGTCGTTCGCTCGAAGGAACGCCTCCGACGTGAAGGCGAATCCGTGCACCTTGCTCGAGACGCCCGCGATCTGCACCCGCTCGAAGATCGGGAACGCCGAACCCGTGGAGATGAGCTGTTTCTGCACGTCTCCGTACGCCGCGGCGCGCGCCGTGTCGTCGGAGGTCTGCAGGCCCGCAGCGAACAGTTTGCTCACCGCGCCTGCCGTTGCGGCATCCTGACTGTTCACAGCCGACGCCGCCTTCGACGTCGCCCGGTCGACCGCCGATCCCAGCACGCTCGGGTCTGCACGGGTGAGGTAGGTGCCCGTGAGGTCGTAGTCGCCGGCGGCGAGCTTCTTCGTGCTCTGAGCGGAGGTCACGACGTCGAGCGAGAGGTTGATGCCGACCTGCTTGAGCTGGTCTTGCAGCAACTGCTCACCGGGGCCACTGACGACCAGCGGGTAGTGCAGCGTCAACTCCTGACCGTTCTTGTAACGGTAGCCATCGGCGCCGACCGTGTAGCCCGCCGCGTCGAGCAGCTTCTTCGCGCCATCGGGGTCGTAGGCCAGCAGGCTCGACTCGTCGGTGGCGAACGGTGTAGTCGAGTCGACGACGCTCTCGACCACCGGGTAGTCGGCCCAGAAGATGGTCGACGCGTAGGTCTTGCGGTCGATCGACTTCTGCAGAGCATTTCGCACATTCGCGTCGGAGAGGGGGCCACCGTGTGTCACGTTCGGCACGATGATGCTCGAAATACCGGGCAACGGACGCGACTCGATGGTGTCGCCCGCCGCCTTGATGACCTGCTGGTCGGCGTCGGAGATCGGCTGGCGCGGCCAGGCGATGTCAATGGTGCCAGCCGTCAGTTCACCGTTACGAACGCTGTCTTCCTTGATGTAGGTCACGTCGATCGCGTCGAGGTACGCCGCCCCCTGGTTCTTCACCAGGCTCGACGGCCAGGCGTAACCGGCGCGCTTGGTCAGGTGTGCGCTCGTCGCCGCGGTGTAGTTGTCGAGCGTGAACGCGCCCGAGCCGACGATCGCCCCGGCGCAGCGCTGTTCCGGCGTCTCGGTGTAGGTCTTCGGCGCAAGAATCGCCAGCGTCGTGGTGGAGGTGGCCTGCAAGAAGGCCGCGTTGGGCTTCGTGAAGTTCACCTGCACGTGTGTCGGGTCTATGACCGTCGTCGAGCCGTAACCGGCGAGGTAGGTCAGGCCGAGTATCGACTTGGCGCCCAGCGCGAAGGTGCCGTCGAGCGCAGTCTTGACCGCGGTGGCATCGAGTTTCTCGCCGTCGCTGAACGTGACACCGTCACGAAGCGTGAAGACATACTGCGTGGCATCGGGGCTGACCGTCCAGCTCGTGGCGAGCCAGGGCACGATCTTGCCGGTGTCGGGGTCTTGGTCGGTGAGCGAGTCGGCGACCTGGCGGTCGATGGAGCGCGACTCGATCCAGTACACCTGGTTCGGGTCGATGCAGCCCTGCTGGTCGTCCCAGAAGGCCACTTTGAGGGTGCCGCCGGGCACAGGGGTCGCGGTGTCGCTGCTGGTCGCACTTGTGTCAGAGGTGCCGGTCGAGCATCCGGTCAGCACCAGCGCTGCGGCTGCCACGGCGGCGGCCAGCGCGGCGGTTCGCCGTCTGAAGTGTTTGTATTCGGTCATTGCTGTGTCTCTCTCGGTGGGGTGATGCGGGTGGTGGGATGGGGGTGGTGCGGACAGAAGAGTCAGGGGTGAAAATCGCGAGAACGCGGCGCCCGGCCACGAGCAGGGCGGCGTCATGGAGATCTCCTGGAGAGGAGAGGGGAAGAGAAGCCGTTTTGCGGCGGGGTGTGAAGGCGAGAGCCGCTGACTCTCGGTGCCAGCTGCCCGCGGTGCCGACTTCTCGCGGTGTCGACTGCCCGCCGTGCCTACTGCGGCGATGCCCGGCTGCCGCGATGCCCGGCTGCCGCGCAGCGAGGCGCGAATCGCACGAGCGAGCAGACTCTCGGCGCTGCTCTGCTCGGCGCTGCTTCGCCCAGACGGCATCAGGGCGTCGGCACCGAGCGCTAAAGCTCGACCGGGCTCAGACGAAGCCGAGCGGGAGGGGCGGGCAGATCAGCGAGTGCAGATCAGGTGCGTGCGAATCGACAGGAACATCGCGGCATTCGGGCAAGCGACATGGGTGCGATCCTTCCTGTGACGGTGACTCGGGCTTTCGGTTGATCTGAACGTAGTGTGCTCGCCCGTGACCTGGCGAGCACGTGACCAGTTGTGTCAGGTTGCGTGACAACTTGTGACGAAACGCGGCTGCCCCGGGCATCCGTCGGCCGTACCGTTCGTTGAGAACGATGAGCAATGTTGATGAACGAAAGGAACCTGATGCCCAGAAGAGTGCAGTATTCGCGGTTCGGCGGCCCAGAGGTGCTCGAGGTCGTCGAGATCGAGGTGCCCCGGGCATCCGAAGGCCAGGTGGTCGTGGAGGTGCGCGCTGCCGGCGTGAACCCCATCGACTGGAAGCTGCGCGGCGGTCTGCGCGCCAGTGATCCGCTCACCGAACCGCGCGGCGTCGGCACGGATGCCGCGGGCGTGATCATCGAGGTGCACGAAAGCGTCCAGGGTGCCGGCGCCGAGCGTGACGGAGTCGAAGGTGCCGGCGCCGAGCGCAACGCAGTCGAGGGTACCGGCGCCGGGCGTAACGGAGTCGAGGGTGCCGGTGCGCGGGGTGACGGCGTCGACGGCTGGCAGGTTGGTGACGAGGTGATCGTGCGAGGCGTTTACGGCGCCTACGCGAGCCACCTGGCGGCCGACGCCGGTCAGCTGGTGGCGAAACCGGCGGGCCTCGATTGGGCTCAGGCCGCTGCGGTCGGCGTGCCGGTCGGCACGGCGTACCAGGCACTGCGGTCGCTCGGGGTGGGCGAGGGAACGACGCTGTTGATCCACGGCGCCGCGGGCGGGGTCGGCCAGGCCGCAGTGCAATTCGCCCGGGAATGGGGCGCGACGGTGATCGGCACGGCGAGCCCGGGCAATCACGCGCGCCTGATCGAGCTCGGGGCGATTCCGGTGGCCTACGGGCCCGGGCTGGTGGAGCGAGTGCGCGAAGCCGCCCCAGGTGGAATCGACCTCGTGCTCGACGCCGTCGGAACCGACGAGGCGATCGCGGCATCACTCGAACTGGTAGATGATCGCCGTGCGATCGGTACCGTCGTCGGCGCCCGGGCGGCAGAACTCGGCATTCGGGCCTGGGCGGGCGGAAGCCCAGTGCCGCTCACGCCGGAGGAGCAGGCTCTGCGGGCCGAATCGCTCACTGTGCTAGCTGAATTATTCGCCGCCGGCCGGTTCGAGATCGAGGTCTCGCTGAGCCTGCCGCTCGATCAGGCCGCCGAGGCCCACCGCCTCAGCGAGGCCGGTCACGTGCGCGGCAAGCTCGTACTGATTCCGTAACACGGCTGCGGTCGCGGGCGCCGACCCCGGGCATCCGGAGCCGCGCGCCGCGCGCGAAAACAGCGGAGAATTCGAGGGTGTACCGGCGTATAGCCGCTACTACCCCGGATTCTCCGCCCGTTTTTGCGCGCGCGAATGGCCGCGGAGAAGGCCGAAGGCCGACGGGCGTGGGGCCTAGTGCGTGTGCTCGGCGGGCTCACCTTCGGTGAACTTGAAGGCGAGACGGCCGTGGGCGAAACCGCCGCCGGCGCGGATGGCCGTCGCGACCCAGGCGGTCTCGGCGAGCTCTTTCTCAGTGGCACCGGCCGCGGCGGCGTTCTTCGAGTGCGCCTCGATGCAGTAGACGCACTGCGTGGTGATGCCCACGGCGACCGCGATGAGTTCGCGCACCTTCAACGACAACTCCGGGCCCTCTGGCGCGAAAACGGCGGCGTTGAAGTCGTTGAACGTCTTCAGCATGTCGGGCGTCTCGGTCTTGTAGACGCGGGTGAACTTCTTGTCGTTCGGGTCGAGGTAGTGAGACATCAGGCGGGTGCTTTCTGGTGGGGGCCGGGTTTCTGGGTGGGGGCCGGGTTTCTGGGTGGGGCGGGTTCTGGGTGGGGCGGTGAAGACGCGATGCGTGGTCGGCACTGTAGGCAAGTCAACAGGGCGGCAGGGCCCCGGATTCCGATTCTGGCCCTGTGTGACGATGTGTGACGTGCAACGAATCGTCATCTGACCGCGAGGCAAGACCCGGGTCGAACAAGATGGCTTCATGTCGACCGAAACCTCCGCTCCCGCCGCGGCGAGTACCGCCGCGAACGCCGCCGCCAGCACTGCCACCCGCATTGTCACGGGCACCGTCGCCGGCACCGGCACCGCCGCCGGAGCTGGTGCCGTCACCGAAACCGCCGAACGTCGCCCGTTCACCCTCGGCTTTCACACGCGCATCCCCTTCACGCCGGGTCGGCAGGCCGAGGGCCTGCGTGAGGGCATCGAGCTCTTTCGCATCGCCGAGCAGCTCGGTTTCGACTCGGGCTGGGTCTACCAGCGGCACTTTGACAACTACCTCGCCTCTCCCCTCGTCTTTCACGCGGCCGTCGCCCAGCACACCGAACGAATCGGGCTCGGTACCGCCATCATCGGCATCCGCTACGAAGACCCGGTGCTGCTCGCCGAGGCCGCAGGCACGGCCGATCTACTGACCGGCGGCCGGCTACAGCTCGGCCTCGGCACCGGTCAGGGCGGCTACGACAGGCTCTTCGGGCAGCAGCCGAACGACGGTCGCGAGCAGTCGCAGGCGCGCCTCGCGGCGTTTTTGCGCGGAATCCGCGGCGAGGTGCTCGACACCATCGACGACGTGGATGCGCCCATCGCCCTCGGCACCGAACTCACCGCGCGACCGGTCAGCCCCGGTCTGCCCGAGCGGGTGTGGTTCGGCGCAGGCTCGGTCGAGTCCGCCGAACGCGTGGGCCGGCAGGGGTTGCGACTGCTGCTGAGCACGATTCTGAGCGACACGATCGACGACTACAACGCCGAGCAGCTGCGCGCCATCGAGGCCTACCGCCGGGTACACGCGGGCCCGTTCGCGCCGCAAGTCTCGGTCTCGCGCTCCCTTTTGCCTGCGACGTCGGCCGAGCAAGCTCGCGCATACGCGGCTTATGACGAAGAGCGTCGCACGCTGGGGCCGGGGGCCGCACGGCCAGCCGGGGCGTTGACACCCGCGAGCAGCGGTGCCGGTCGGTTCTCGGTCAGCCCGGTCATCCACGGCGACTCGTCGCTTGTCGTCGACACGCTGCTCGCCGACCAGGCCGTTCAGCAGGCCGACAACCTCATCGCTCTTCTGCCGCCCTCGTTCGGCCTGGCCGAGAACATCGCGCTGCTTGAAGCCATCGTGTCGAAAGTCGCACCGCAGATCGGCTGGCAGCCCGCCAAGAAGTGAGCAAGCTCGCTGGCGCTCTGTCAAGCCTTCGCCGTAATATGACGTAACAGAGCAAATCGTGCTCTGGCGAAACGATGGCATGCCTCGTGAGCGGGGCCCGAGCGAGACGAAGGTTCCCGATGAGTGCGATGACCGAAATGATGAGCGCGTCGATGGCCGGCATGGCAGACATGCCTGGAATGGCCGCGATGGACATGGCAGCGATGCAGGCCTGTATCGAAGCGTGTTCGGCCTGCGAGCAGGCCTGCGTGATGTGCGCCGACGTCGACATGGGCGAGGGAATGGGCAAGTGCGCCAGCATGTGCACCATGTGCGCCGACGTCTGCAACACCATGATGCGCATGATGATGCGCCCCATGGGCTACGACATGGCCGCCATGATGGCGATGCTCGAGGCGACCATGGCCATGTGCAAGGCCTGCGCCGACGAGTGCATGATGCACGCCGACATGAGCGAGCACTGCACGATGTGCGCGCAGGCCTGCATGGAGTGCATGAAGGCCTGCGAGACCATGCTCATGAGCATGAAGTCGATGGCCAGCTGACACGCCGACCGGATGCCCGCGGGCACACTTGACGACCGCGACGACTAGCGCGACCGTCTGTTGTCGCGCCCAGCGGCGAGCCGAGGCTAACTGAGCGCCTCGGCGAACGTCGGCTCGGCGACCACGCTGCGCCACTCCAAGCCGACCGCCAGCACGCTATACGTCGCGTGCAGAGCCACCGGCTCACCGACGGCGAGCGCCTCGACCAGGCTTTCGTGGTGCCACACTCGGGCGCGCACCCCGGTCTCGACCGAAACGAGTTCGACCCAGCCATCCGCTCTCACCGCGGTGACGAGAGCGTCGGCCCACTTGCTCGGCGTAGCGGCGGCCAGGCGGCGGCGCATCGGGTGCAGCGAATGACCCTCTTCGGCCCGCGCACACTCCATGACCGACTCCGCCGCGCACGCGAGCTGAAGTGGGGTACGGGTGGGCTGGCTGGTCATGGTTTTCCTCGGTCGCAAGTCAGAGTGAGCGGTGTGGGTGTCTTTCGTAAGCATCACGGTACGTGGCGCTCGGCCGCCTGTCAGTAGTAGCCGTCACGGGGCGAAACATTACGTGCGATGCCCCTTCGACGTTCTTGACGAGATGTTGCACTGCGTGACGGTGTGCGTCGGCGCGCGAGTGACGGCGACGCTCTCGCTGCCTACAGTGAGCCCATGACCACCTCAAGACTCGCCGCCGACCGCCTCGACATCACCGCCGTTCTTGCTCGGCACGCCTACGCAGCCGACCACCAGAACGAGGCGCTTCTGCGCCAGACGGTGGTTCCGGATGCCCGCATTGCAACGCTGCTCGACGCGCTGGCCCCGGCGGTGGACATCGACGAGCTCGTCACACTCGTCACGGCGCCGGCACCCGGAATCACCCGAGAGACGGTGTTCCGCAACCCGCTCGTCGCGATCGATACGAACGGTGCCGGCGCGACCGTCGTCGCCGAGCTCGGGTTCGTCGAGCTCGAGCTGCTGGCCGACGGCGGTGCCGTGCGCCGGCAATACGACGCCACCTCGGTCGATCGGCTTGTGCAAACGACTGACGGGTGGCGACTGGCCGAACGTCGGCTGCACCTGGCAGACGTCGACGTGGCCTCGGTGGTCGTGCCCGCCGATCGACGCACGCTGATCGAGCAGGGAGCGGGCATCCTGACCGCGGCAGAGTACCTCGAGCCGACCGGTGGCACGGGTAGCACCGGCGGCTCCGGTCGCACCGGCGGCTCCGGTCGCACCGGCGGCTCAGGCGGCACCGGCAATACGGGTGGCACAGGTGACCCGTCAGAGCTGCTCGATGTCGAGGCGGCGCTCGCCTTCGCTGCGTTCGAGCGTGACCGCGAAGCCGATGCGGGCACAGGTACGGGCACCGGCACCGGCACCGGCACCACCGCGGCCACGCTCAGCAGCCGTCACCTGGTCAGCAACGTCAAGGTGGTTGCTGACGGCGACCGCGCGCAGGCGGAGTCCGAATTCGTGCGAACGACCCTTGCCGAGACGAATGCGGGCGTCACCCGCCGGCGCACCAGCGGTGTCGAGCTGACCGAGCTCGAGCGCTCGGCCGACGGCTGGGTGATCTCGGCGCGCACCGAGTACCTGAAGAGCGACGCCAGCACTCCCGCCGAACTCGACGACACCGTGCGCCAGGCGATCGTTGCGGGCACCACGGCTCTGGGCGAGCTGGTTGTGCCGCATCCGCTCGCCCTCGGCGAGGTCACCGACGCCCGCGTGGCGATTCGCGAACTGCTCATTCGGTACTCCTCGGTGTTCGACCAAGAGCGCTGGGGTCTCATCGGCGAGGTGTTCGCGCCCGACGCCGCGTTCGGCGACGAGCCCGCAGGCTCGGGCACGTCGTCGTTCGTCGACGGCGCGAAGGCGCTCTATCACGACCGTTTGACGGGCCTGCACAGCATCGCCGAGCCGGTGTTGCGCGTCGACGGCGACCGGGGCTGGGCATACACCGACTTCACCACGATCGCCATTCATGAGCCGGCAGACGGTGCGGATGATCGCCTCGATCGGCTGCGTTCCGGCGGGTTCTACGTCGACGAGCTGCGCCGCACCGAGAGCGGATGGCGCGTCTCGCGCCGCGCGGTCGCATTCAGCTCGAGCGTGCGAGACACCATCGACGGCGCGGCAGAGCTGCGCCCGCAGATCGCTCGTACGAGAGAGCAGCTCGGGGCACTGTCGCCCGCCCTCTGAAACATTCGGAAATACCTGAAACATCTGGCAACACAAAGGGCCCTCGAGGCCGAGCGGCACCATGAAGAAGGCGCCGAAAAAGGGAGAAGAACCATGACTGTCGAATTCGTCAATGCGATCAGCACCAGACCCGCGAAGAAGTCGAACATCTCGGAGACGTTCCGGGCCGGAATCGACCCCGCGTGGCTGAAGCGGTACGCCCGAACGATCGATGAGTTCGGCTTCGACTACACGCTTGTTCCGTATCACTCGTCGGGGCCCGACCAGTACGCACTGGCGGCCACCATCCTTGCCGCGACAGAGCGGCTGAAGACGGTGGTCGCGGTTCGGCCGAACACGTCGTTCCCGACGGTTGCCGCGCAGGCTCTCGCCACCCTCGATCAGCTCAGCGAGGGCCGCACCATCGTGCACATCATCTCGGGCAGCGACGACGCCGAGCAGCAACGGCAGGGCGACTACCTCAGCAAGACGCAGCGGTACGAGCGCTCGACGGAGTTCATTCAGATTCTGCGTGACGTGTGGACGAAGAAAGAAACGTTCTCGCACCACGGAAAGTACTACGACTTCGACAACTTCGGCCCGGCCTTCGAGACATTCTCGGGGCAGTCGCTTCCCGTCTCGCTCGGTGGTTCATCTGATTTCGCCTACGCCTCAGGCGGTCAGCAGGCCGACATCTTCGCGCTCTGGGGCGAGCCGCTGAAAGAGACCAAGCAGCAGATCGACCGCGTCTACGACGAGGCCCACAAAGCCGGTCGAACCGAGCGTATTCGGTTCTGGGTGACTTTTCGCCCGGTGGTCGCCGAGACCGACGAACTGGCAGAGCAGAAGGCTCGTGGCATCGTCGAGGCAGCAGCGAAGGTCTACGGAAACTTCGGCCAGGGCGCGACGAACGTCGGCACAGTTCGGTTGCAAGAGATCGCCAAGGCGGCCGAGTACCACGAAGACGGCGTGCTGTGGACTCCGCGCGCCTTCGCCGGGGCGGGCGGGGCCTCGTCGCTGCTCGTCGGCTCTCCTGAGACCATCGCGAAGACACTGGTCAAGTACGTCGAGCTGGGGGCCGATATTATCTCGCTGCCGTCGTTGGGCGATATCGGCGAATCGATCGACACCGGGCGGTACATCATCCCCTTGGTGCATGAAGAGGTGGCGCGTCGCGGCATCGATCTCGACGCCGCATGGGAGCCCGCCGCGCTCGCCTCGTAGCCTTCCTGACTTGGTTAGGCCGGGGCTCGGGCACCGGCTCGAGGCCCGGCGAGCGTGACATCATGAAAAGATGGATGCAACGAAAACGAACCTGACCGGCCAGTTCGGCGTGTGGCGCAGAAGCTCCGACATCGACGGGCCGCTCGCCCGGTCGGTAGAACAGCTGGGCTTCGGCTCGTTGTGGCTGGGCGGGGCTCCGGCCGACTTCGAAGCTCTGGTACTCGAAGTGCTCGACGCGACCGAGACGCTCACCGTCGCGACCGGAATCGCGAACATCTTCAAGACCGAACCGGCCGCTGCCGCTGAGAGCTATCGGCGCATCGATGCCGCGCATCCGGGGCGGTTTCTGCTCGGCCTAGGGCCGGGGCACCGCGAATCCGTCGGCCCCGGTGCCGCAAAGCCGTACACCGCGCTGACCGAGTACCTCGACCGGCTCGACGCCCTCGGGTTCGATCGTGACCGCATCGTTCTCGCTGCCCTCGGGCCGCGCGTGCTCGAGTTGGCCCGCGAACGAACGGCGGGCGCCCACCCGTACCTGGTCACCCCCGAACACACAGCGGATGCCTGGCAGCTGCTCGGCCCGACCTCCCTGCTCGTTCCCGAGCAGCACGTCATTCTCGAAGAGAACCCGGTGACTGCCCGCGCCGCGGCCCGCGCCGCCCTCGCCATGTACCTGGGATTAGTGAATTACCGCCGCAGCTGGCTTCGGCTCGGTTTCACCGAAGCCGACCTCGAAGGCGGTGGTAGTGACCGGTTCGTCGACGAGGTCGTGGCGCACGGCTCGCCCGCCGACGTCGCCGCCGCGCTGCGTGCGCACGTCGACGCCGGCGCCGACCAGGTGCTCGCCCAAGTCATCGGCGAGGGCTCGCCCCTGCCCGCGCTCACCGCCATCAGCGAGACGCTCGGGCTCGCGCGCCGCTGAGCAGCGCCGCCTTCTCGCCAACCGCGCTCGCCAACTCCGCTCGCCGGCCGCGCTCGCCAACCCCGCTCCCCAACCACGCGGTGGTTGCGCAAAAGCACTTCTGTGCGCCTCGGAAGGTGCCTTCGCGCAACCCCGGCGCCGAGTGCGCGCGGCGGGCGGGCGGGCGTGAAGACGGTTAGGGGCTCGGGGTCGGGTGGGCAACCCTCGACGCCGGCAGCGCCGCCGAGGCGAGCAGCGCGAGCTTGTCGGCGCTCTCGCTGCCCGGTTCGGCGTGATGGATGACGAGCACCATGCCCTCGGTGCCGCTGATGGCGAGCTTCTCGCGGTCGAGAAGCAGCTCACCGACCTCGGGGTGACTGAAACGCATCGGCGCACCCTTGCGGCTGCCGACCTCGTGGCGGGCCCACAGCTGCCGAAAACGCGGGCTCGCGATAGAGAGCTCGCCCACGAGCTCGACGAACCGGGGGTCGTCGGTGTCGGTGCCCATTGACTGACGAAAGCCGGCGACGAGGTTTCTGGTGGCGGGCTCCCAGTCGGTGTAGAGCTCTTGCTCAGCCGGCTCGAGGAAGAAATCGAGGAGCCGGTTTCTGCCCACGACGAGCCGCGGCGACAGCGCGGTCGCCAGCGCGTTCGCAGCCAGCACGTCGAGATAACGACCCTCGACGAAAGCCGGCACCTGCAGGCTGTCGACCAGCCGCACGATGGTCGGCGAAACCGCCTCCTTTCGGGGCCGGCGGCGCGCCTGTCGCGGCCGAGCAGCGCCCAAGGTCAGCAGATAGTCGCGGGTATCGCCCTCGAGCTGCAGCACACGCGCGATCGATTCGAGCACCTGCATCGACGGGTTTCGGTCGCGGCCCTGCTCGAGCCTGAGGTAGTACTCGGCGCTGATGCCCGAGAGCATCGCCACTTCTTCGCGCCGCAGGCCCGGCACCCGCCGCATGCCGAGCACGGGGATGCCCGCCTGCTCGGGCGTGACGAGCTCGCGCCGGGCACGGAGATACTCGCCGAGCAGGTTCTGTCGATCATCCATCACCCCACCGTAGGCCGGTTGGCCTGGCCTACCCCTGTCTCTGCGAGTACCAGTATCGCCGGGGGCTGGTTCGGAGTGCCCAGGCGACAGAGATAGCCTTTTTGTATGACCGTAATCAAGATCAACGCCATCACCGTTCCCGCCGACAGCGGAGACGAGCTCGCCAAGCGCTTCGCCTCCCGCGCAGGCGCCGTCGACGGGCAATCCGGGTTCGAGGGTTTCGAACTGCTGAAGCCAGTGGATGACCGCACCACCTGGCTCGTCGTCACCCGGTGGAGCGACGATGAGTCCTTCCAGGCCTGGGTGAACTCCCCCGCCTTCGGCCACGGCCACCGCAGCGAGGCCGAGCGCTCCGGCCAGCCGGCTCCGGCCCACGTGGGCGTGAGCAGCGAACTCTGGTCGTACGAGGTCGCGGGCGGCTCGAACTAGCGCCTGTTCTGACCTGGCGGGTTAGTGAAGGCCGGAACCGTCATTTCGACGGTGGGCTGTAGCGTCAGCTGGCGCATCTCCAGCTGACTCATGATCAGGGCTGCGAGGTCTTCGAGATTGACGATCTCTGCCTCGGTGACCTCTCCCGGCAGAAAATCGAACACGCTCAAGGTGCCGATCACGTCTCCGGTTCTTCTTCGCAGCGGAACGCCGACGTAAAATCGCAGGCCGAGCGGCCCGGTGACGAGAGGGTTGTCTTTCGTTCGTTCATCCACTCGCCCATCGAGAACGACGACCGGTTCGTCACTCGGCAGGGGCGCGAGGGTGAGATCCACAGCCTGGGCAATCGCGTCGACGGCCGGCCCGTAGTGCGAGGCGAACCACGTGCGATCGTGGTCGATGATGCTCACGATGGCAATCGGAGCCGAGAACAGGCGGGCAGCCAGTGCGGTGACCCGATCGAGAGCTTCGCCTGGCAGTGTGTCGACGGTTTCGAATCGGGCTTTGGCCAGCGCTCTCGACGTCTCGCTTTCGAAGAGGGTCGCTGCGCTGTGCCTGCCGCTCTCGGCGATGACGACTTGCTTGAGAGCGGCGACGAGTTCGTGCCTGATAGGCCGGTTCAGCGGATCGCGGGCGGTGAGCGCCGAGAGCAGGCGCCGCCAGATCTCGGGCAGGTCTGCCGGGATGACCGGGTCTCGCTCGAGGCGGGCAATAGCCGATTCGACCACACTGCCGGGAAACTCGAGGTGCCGGGTGAAACATTCGAGCAACACGAGGCCAAGCGAATACACATCGGTCGGCGCGCCCACCGATCGCCCGGAGGCCTGCTCGGGGCTGAGGTAGGCAGCCGTGCCCGTGGTTGCGCCCTCGGCCGTGAGCCTGGCCGTGTCATCGGCCAAAGCGATGCCGAAGTCGGTCAGCTTCGCCCGAGCCCGCACCGAACCGTCGCGATAGTCGACGAGCAGAATGTTGGAGGGCTTGATGTCGCGGTGAACGACGTTTCTGGCATGAATGTAATCGAGGGCTTCGGCGATGTCGTAGCCGATTTCTGCGATGTGTCGGGCAGAGAGCCGTGCGCCGCTGGCGAGAAACCGGTGCAAGTCGTCACCCTGCACCAGCGCCATGACGAGATACCTATTCGCCCGGCCGAATTCGTCGTGTTGTGCACCGGCATCGAACAGCTGAACCAATGCGTGGTGGTCGAGGGCCGCCAGCACAGCCAGCTCCCCGTCGACACGAGCCGACTGCGCCGACTCGGTGTGAAAGAGCTTGACCGCCACATCACGACCGAGCGCCTCGTCTCGAGCCCGGAACACGGCGGCCATGCCGCCGTGCCCGATGGGCTCGAGCAATCTGTATCGGTCACCGAGCATGGTGCCGGGCGGCTGTGCCGGGTCGGTCATTGATCTCAAAGCCCATCGATCGTGCGCCGACACTCGGTGGGCAGAAGCTGGCTGGAAGGTGTTCAGACAAGCGGGTCGTCGCGGTCGACGGTGCGTCTTGACACGCTCTCACCGCTGACCGGGTCGACCGCAGACCGCGTCGTCATGGTGGTCTGCCGGCGACGTGTCATGAGCACGATGCCCAGAATGATGCCGAGCACTCCTGCTGCCATCAGGATGTACCCCACGAGTTGCAGGTCGATCCACGAGACCTGAATGTTCACGGCGAACGCGAGGATCGCGCCGATGACGAATAAGACGATGCCTGATCCGAGACTCATATTCCTGCTTCTTTCTCGATGTCGAAGTGATACGGGTGGCGCCGTCAGACGCGACGATTGCCGGTGATGAACCGCAGCAAGAAGACGATCAGAGCGATGACGAGCAGTACGACACCCACCCAGATCAGAAAGCTCAGAGACGAGGAGATGCCGCCGGTGATCAGCAGCACGATCGCGATAATGGCGATGATCGCTACAAGGATGTTCATGGGTAGTACCTCATTCTCGGGTGACTCGCGAAGGCGCGAGTTCGATAAAAGCGGCTCTCGGGCGAGAGTCAAACGATGCTAACAACTAGTTCATTGGTCTAGCAATCGGGTTGACAACCGTCGCTGACCTGTGCCACGCGCGTTTATGTGGCCGAGCCGATGCGGTCGACGGTTTCGCGCATCATCGTCAAGAACCGAGTGACGACGCGAGCCTCCTCGACCGAAAGAGTCTGAATGGCGGCCGCCATGCTGTTCTGCGCGATGGCCAGCATCGGCCCGGTGTCTCCCTCGGCGGCCGGTGTCGGAACGATCTCGCTCGACCTTCGGTCGGCCATGTTCTCGCGGCGCTCGATGAACCCGCCCGACTCCAGGCGCCGCAACAAAACGCTCGTCGAAGCGCTCGAAATGCCGAGGTACCGCGTGATGTCTTTCGACGCAACCGGATGCCCGCCGGCCCGCTGATCGAGAATAAACCGCAGCGCCAAGAGGTCGTTCTCCCCCAGCCCCATGGCCGTTCCGGTTCGGCGACGCATAGCAGCCTCGGCCGCCCGATACATGTGCAACGCCTCGAGCACATGAGATTCCTCGGGCACGTTCTCAGCGGCTGGGTTAGAGTCTGCTCTGACGAGATCGCTGAAGTCGAAGGAATCAGTCACAGCATCTAGTGTCTGACACGTTTTGTTAGTTTGGCTAGCGAACCTCGCCATACCCAGCAAGAAACAAGCTTCGAGGGCCACGAGGAGGCAACGGTGTCTGACGGCGACACACTGATCGGCCGAACACTCGAGGGCCGGTACACCGTGAACGCCCGAATCGGTTCCGGCGGTATGTCTAGCGTCTACGAAGCCCTCGACACCCAGCTCGGCCGCAAGGTCGCCGTGAAGATCTTCAACCCCGGCGAAGCGCGCGACGACGACCGCCGCCGCAGCGAGGTCGACGTTCTCGCCCGCCTGAACCACCCGAATCTCGTCACCATGTACGACGCGCATCTCGCCTCCGGTGGCTCGACTGTTCCGAGCTTTCTGGTGATGGAACTCATCACAGGGCCAGACCTGCGATCCACTCTCGACCATGGTGCGCTGCGCGGCGCCATCGCGGCCCAGATCACGACCGACATCGCCGAGGCACTCGCTGCCATGCACGCTCAGGGCATCGTGCACCGCGACTTGAAGCCGGCGAACATCCTCTTATCGCCGACCGGCCTGCCCGAGCCGGCCTACCGCGCCAAGCTCGCCGACTTCGGCATTGCGCACCTCGTCGGCACCGATCGAATGACCACAGTCGGAACCATCGTCGGCACGGCCTCGTATCTCAGCCCCGAGCAGGCCGCAGGCGCGGCTCCGGGCCCAGAGGCCGACATCTACGCCCTCGGCCTTGTCGTTCTCGAGGGCCTCACCGGCCACCGCGAATACCCGGGCACGGTCATCGAATCGATGAGCGCCCGCGCATCGCGAGACCCCGTGGTGAGCGACGACCTGCCGCCGAGCTGGGTCGCCCTCATCACGCAGATGACCGCGCGTGCTCCGGATGCCCGGCCCACCGCCCTCGAGGTCGCCACGCGCTCGCGCGACATCACCGCCGATCTCGCCTCTTGGCAACCGCCGGCCGGCTCGTCCGATCCCGACCCGGCAGCAGCCTCGGCCACGACCGTGGCGACCGCCGGGGCCACGGGTGCGGCAACGGCCGCAATGCTGCCACCGACCCGCAAGCTGCCCGTGTCGCCGACGCCGGTCGACACAGCCGGTGTCGCCACCGCCCAGACCACGGTGCTGAACGACGCCGCACCGGTCGCGACCCCGCCCCGCCGCCGCGCGCGGCCTGCGCTCATTGTCACAGGCGCGATCGTGCTGCTGGGCGCGGCCATCTGGGCCGGTGGCGCCCTGCTGCCTCAGGCGCTCGCTCCGGGCGCCGGTCAGCCGGCGCCCGTTCCCGTCGAGACCTCGGCGACGCCGAGCCCGGATTCGGGCACCACAACCGTCGTCGACCCGGCGGCGACAACGACCCCGAGCGACGACTCCGGCTCGACCCCACTACCCACCGAGACGCCCACCGCTGCCACCGCCTCCCCGACGGCGACGGCGACGGCGACGACGCCGCCCAGCCCGAGCACGTCGCCCGCGCCTACCGGCAACGGGAACGGAAACGGGAACAACGGGAACGGAAACAACGGAAACGGAAACGGCAAGGGTAACGGCAAGGGCTGAGCCCGATCGTCACTCCAAACGCGGGGGCTCAATCAATCGAGAACTCGAATGTAGCCCCACGAAGCTCGCGACAGAATCTACGATCGGCATCGAACCCTCGACATTCATGCCGCGCATCCGCCAACCGCCCCTCGAAAGATCACGATGACTTCTTCGCCGACGCCGGCGCTGCGTACGCCATCTTCGCTCCCCTGGTGGGCACGAGCGCTCAGGCGGTTCGACATCGATATGCCGCTCGGGCTCGCTCAACCTCGGCTCTGGAGGTTTGTAGTGGCGACAATCGTGGCCGTCGGCCTGTCGTTGGCGGCCTGCGCCGTTCTGGCGCGAATCGGCATCACGATCTGGCCGTCGACGGCGGGCTACGACCACTTCCGTTTTGCCGATTACGCCAAGCTCACCATCATCGGCGTGGTGCTGGCCTGCCTCGCGTGGCCTGTCATGTGCCTGCTCAGCTCTCGAGCGCGCCGACCGTTCTTCTGGCTCACGATCGTGGTCACCGTGGTCGGTCTCGCCCCTGACGTCTGGATCATCTATAAAGGCCAGCCGCTCGAGGCCGTCATGGTGCTCGTCGCCATGCACATTGCTCTCGCGCTCATCACCTACCCGGCACTCGTACTGATCTCCCCGCAGAGACCGCGACGCTGACACCGGGCTGAGAATGTCGTGGTGAGGTAAGGCTCGCCACGCTGGCCCGGCTCACTGCAGGCGCCTATGGTGTGCACATGACTACTGAATCAGCGGGTTCGTCGACGCATGAACGGGCAGAGCCGCACGCAGGCAGCCTGGCCGGTCGTCTGAACTGGCTGCGCGCGGGCGTGCTCGGGGCGAACGACGGAATCGTCTCTGTCGCCGCGATCGTCGTGGGCGTCGCGAGCGCGAACGCACCTACCGCAGCAGTCGTCGCTGCGGGTTCGGCGGCCCTCGTGGGCGGCGCCATCTCGATGGCGCTCGGCGAATACGTCTCCGTCAGCAGCCAGCGCGACTCGCAGAACGCCTTGATAGAGAAGGAGCGAGCCGAACTTCACGACGACCCGGCGGGCGAACTGGATGAACTGACCGGCCTCTACCGCGCTCAGGGCTTGTCCGAGCAGACCGCCCGGCAGGTAGCGGTCGAACTGACGAAGAAAGATGCCCTCAAGGCGCACCTCGCCATGGAGCTGAACCTCGACGAGAACGATGTGGTCAGCCCCTGGGCTGCGGCTGGAGCATCCGCATTGTCGTTCATCGTCGGCGGAATTCTGCCTCTGTTGGCCATCCTGCTGCCACCAGAGTCGATTCGCGTTCCGCTCACCTTCGCCGTCGTCATCGTCGCTCTCGCCGCGACCGGGGTGACGGGCGCGGTGCTCGGCGCAAGCCCTGTGGTTCGGGCGACTCTTCGCGTTGTCATCGGCGGGGCCCTGGCGCTGATCGCGACGTTCGTCATCGGTTCGCTTCTGGGCACCTCCGGCATCGGCTGAGCGAGCGGCTAGAAGCGAACGGGAGACGAAAAGAGCGGTGTCGAAGATTCTCGTTGTCGAAGACGACCCGGCTATGTGCGCCCTCATCGACCGCGGGTTACGGGGAGAAGGCCACGAGGTCACTGTGGTCGACAACGGCGTCGACGCGCTCATCGCTCTTGCGAACGAACACTTTCAGGCGGCGGCCATCGACGTGATGCTGCCGCAGATGAGCGGCTTCGAGCTCTGCAGGCGCATCCGTGAATCTGGCAGCACCCTGCCCATCATTCTGCTCACCGCTCGCGATGCCGTTGAAGACCGGGTGACCGGTCTCGATCTGGGCGCCGACGACTACCTGACGAAGCCGTTTGCTTTCGCCGAACTGAACGCGCGAATCCGGGCGCACCTGCGCCGCGAGAACACCCTGGCGACCTCGGTGCTGAGCATCGGCGATGTGATCATCGACCCGGGAGTGGTTCGAGCGACAGTGCGAGGCAAAGCGATATCGCTGAGCCTGAAAGAGTTCGCGCTGCTGCGGCTCTTGGCATCCAAGCCCGGCCGGGTCTTCTCTCGTGAGGAGATTCTCGAAGAGGTGTGGGGGTCGTCGCAGCTGTTCGAAACCACGCTTGTCGATCAGTACATCAGCTATCTTCGCAAGAAGCTCGACACGGCCGGGGCGCTCGTGCTCATCAAGACGCTGCGCGGCGCCGGCTACCGCATCGACGCGCTCACCAGCACGGATTCACCGTGATTCGACGCCTCTCGATCAGAGTGCGCATCACCCTCGGCAGCGCACTCGTCGCGACCGCCCTGCTGACGGTGGTCGGCGTGGCGATTCACTTTCAGATCATGAACATCACCGCCGAGTCCGATCAGACTCTCGCCAGCAGCGACCTCGAAGCCTATATCTCCGATATTCGTACGAACCCTGGCGAGACGCCGGATGCGCCCGCGGTCGGCATTCTCGTGCTCATCAAAGACCCGGCCGGGGCCTTTCGGGTCGACACCGTGCCGGCCGAAGTACGCACCGCCCTGCAGAAGCACCCCTCGGGCGACGCCTCGTTCGTCATGCGCGAGCCGAGCGCAACCTTCACCGTCGTCGGAAAAAGCATCGCCGCTCCCGACGGCGTCTGGCAACTGTGGGCCGTTCGCAACGCAGCGACCAGTGCTCTCACCGTCTCTGCCGTCGACCGGGGCCTCGGGGTCGGCTTGACGGCGATTCTCGTGCTGTTCACCTTCGCGGCCTGGCTGCTGACCACACTCGCGCTTCGCCCCGTGAGCAGAATGCGCGCCACCGCCGAAAGCCTCAGCGAACGGCCCGACGATGCCGAGTTGCCCGTCGGGCCCGCGCACGACGAACTCTCCGCTCTGGCCACGACGCTGAATTCGTTCATCCGCCGCGTTCGAACCACTGCGCACCGCGAGCGGCAGATGGTGTCTGACGCGAGCCATGAGTTGCGTACTCCCATCGCCGTCATGTCGACCCAGCTCGAGCTCGCACATGCGCACTTCGGCGATGCCGCCGCACTCGAAAGTGAAATTCTCGCCGCTCAGACGTCGCTCTCGCGCTTGGCGTCGCTGGCCGCGAATCTGCTCGAACTCTCGCGTCTCGAGGCTGCCTTCGACACCAAGCAGCCGCACTACGAATCGTCGACGGCCGCCGACCTCGAAACCGAGCTGATGGGCGCGATCGACCGCGCCCGGATGCTCGCGGGAATCGACCGCGAAAGCATTCAGTTCGAGGCCTGCGTCGTGTCTCCCGAACAGAAATACCTGCTCTCGGCCGCGTCGTTCGGCAGGGTGCTCGACAACCTGCTGGTGAACGCTGTGAACGCGTCGCACGGTACGGGCGAGATCACCGTCACGCTGCACCAGGAGGCTTCGGCGCTGGCCGTGCTCGTCTCAGACGAAGGCACCGGCATGCCCGACGATTTTCTGCCGCACGCCTTCGAACGTTTCTCGCAACCAGGCCCCGCCCGGGCGCCGGGGCAGACCGGCAGCGGCCTCGGTCTGGCGCTCGTGCACGCCGTCATCGCCCGGGCCGAAGGGTCGGTCACCCTGGCGAATCGCGAGCCGCGCGGGCTCGTCGTGTCGATTCTGATTCCGAACATATGACATCTCGAACGCCCCTCATAGCAAGCGCACACCGCCTGCTCGACAAGCCTGGGCACGATCGATACTAAGAACCGCTCGCTTCTCGGCGGTCGATCCGGCGAAGAAAGAGGTACGACGTGACCAGCACCTCACAACGCCCGCGTGCGTCGAGCCGCAGACGCGAGGCCGCCCAGGCAGACCGCGACGTTCAGCGGGCCGCAAGTATGCGGCAGCGAAACTATCGCGGTCGAGCCCGGGCCGCCGATGTGATGGGCATTCTGTGCTGGGTCTCGGTCGCTCTCTCGATAGCGCTCTATCTCGCCTACAGCGGTGGCAGCCAACTGACCGATGCGGGCGGTGTCGTCACCGCGGTGGGCATCGTCACCGGCCTGGCCGGTACCGATCTGATCTTGATCATGCTCGTGCTCGCCGCGCGAATCCCCTGGATCGACCACACCGTCGGTCAAGATCGTGCCGTCGCCCTGCACCGGCGGCTCGGCAAGCCTGCGCTCTACCTGATTCTCGCCCACGCCGTGCTGCTGACCATCGGCTATTCGATCAGCGACGGCACGAACGTCATCGCCGAAACCGTCGGGTTCTTCGGGCTCGGCACTGACCCGATACTGGCGTACCTCGGGCTCGCCCTGCTTCTGCTGGTTGTCGTCACGTCGGTCGTCGCTGTACGCCGTCACTTCGCCTACGAGGCGTGGCATCTGATTCACCTGCTCAGCTACATCGCGGTTCTCGTGGCCCTGCCTCACCAGCTCTCGATGGGCGGGGTGCTGGCCGACGGCACGCTGCAGCGCGTCTACTGGATCGCGCTGTATGTCGCTGCTTTCGGTTCGATTCTGGTGTTCCGGTTCGCCGTGCCGATCGTTCGAACGGCGCGCCATCGGCTGCGCGTCGATCGGGTCGACGTGATCGCACCCGGCGTTTTCTCGCTGCAGCTGCGGGGAACCGAACTGCGCCGGCTCGGCGCAGAGGGTGGCCAGTACGCCGTCTGGCGGTTCTGGTCGTGGCGCACCTGGTGGCACGCGCACCCCCTCTCTTTCTCGGCCATGCCAACCGACCGCACGGTGCGGCTCACGGTGCGTGAGCTGGGGCGCGGCACCGCCCGGCTCAGCCGCATTCGGCCGGGCACCTTCGTCTCCATCGAAGGGCCGTACGGAATCTTCACCGATCAGGCACGATCGGCCCCCTACCTCTCGGTGATCGCTGCGGGAATCGGCGTCACGCCCATCCGGGCCATGCTCGAGCACGCTTCGCTCCGGCCGGGCGAAGCGACGATTCTGCTGCGCGGCACCGACCAGAGTGAGGCCTACCTCTGGCACGAGATCGGTCAGATCGCGCAGAACACCGGCGTGAGCGCCTTCTCGATGCTCGGCCCCAGACCTCGTCACGTGCCGACCTGGATGTCGGCGCACGCGCTGGCGAACGGAATCACCCTCGAATCGACTTTTCCGCACCTGCTCGACTCCGACTTGTTCATCTGCGGGCCTACCGCCTGGGCCGAAGAGGTCGTGGCAGATGCCCGTGACGCCGGTATGCCCGAACACCGCATTCACCTCGAACGGTTCGACTCGTGAGAAAACGCGCCATTGCCGCGAGCGTCGTTTCATCGTCGGCCGTCATTCTGATCGGCTGGCAGATCGGCGCGCAGGCTCAGTCCGCTGACACGTCGCTCTCGGCGGCCGCGCCGGCGCGCACGAGCGCCGCACCCGCCACCTCGTCGCCGCAGAGTTCGGCGCGGGCATCCACGACCCCGACGGCGACGCCTGAGCCCTCGACTGCGGCCTCGGCACCGAGCGCAACGTCGGCACCGAGCGAGTCGCCGAGTGCCGCTTCGACTGACGGAACCTATACCGGGTCGAGCGTCAATACTCGCTACGGCACCGTGCAGGTTCAGATCACCGTGAGCGCCGGCTCGATCACCGACGTAACCGCACTACAGCTCACCGACAGCGACAGCCGCTCGGTACAGATCAGCAACAGGGCCGCTCCGGTGCTTCGGCAGGAGGTGCTCGCGGCCCAGTCCGCGAACGTCGACTCGGTCAGCGGCGCCACGTACACGAGCGACGGCTACCTGAAGTCGTTGCAGTCCGCGCTCGATCAGGCCGGACTCTGATGCTGATCGACACGTTCGAGACGATGGGCACGGTTGCGAGCGTGCGGCTTCGCGGTTCAGATAAAGCGGCAGCGCTCGAGCCCGTTCAGCAGGTCTTTCGGCGCTATGACGAAACCTTCAGCCTCTACAAACCGATGTCGGAACTCAGTCGAATCGCCTCGGGCCAGATGGCGCTGACAGATGCGACCGAGGCCGTTCGAATGGCGTATGCGGAGTGCGTACGCTGGCGCGCTGCGACCAGGGGCGATTTCACTCCCCACCGGCCCGACGGTCTCATCGACCTCTCGGGCATCGTCAAAGCCCAGGCGATGAACGAGGCAGCCACACTGCTTCGCGGGTCGAGCGCCGAGGGCTGGCTGCTCGATGTGGGCGGCGACGTCGTGGGGTCGACGGCGGGCACTGCTATAGGCCCGGCAGCGAGTTCGGCCCGACACCCCGAGCTGTGGAACATCGGCATCGTCGACCCCGATGACCGCACCCGGCTGCTGTGCTCGCTCCCCCTCGGCGATTCCTGGAGCGCGGTGGCGACGTCGGGCACCGCCGAGCGGGGCGAGCACGTCTGGCGCACCGACGACTCGGCGTTCTTCGTTCAGGTGACCGTTCTGGCGGCCGACATCGTCACCGCCGATGTGCTCGCCACGGCCATCCTCTCGGGCGGCCGCAGCAGACTTGACGAGGCGACGAGCACGTTCACCATCGATGTCATCGCGGTCGACCGGGCCGGCGGCATTCTCACCACTCCCCGCGTGCGCGACGTGATCACGGTCACCGCCGCCTGACGCTCACCGGCTGGCTGTCAGTCGCAACCGAACTAGACGGTACCCGATGCCGAGCGCGATCACGATGAGACCGACGATGATCGCGGTCGGCGGCAGGGTTACCACCAGAACGAGGCAGCCGAGCGCACCGAGAACCTGAACGGCGCGAGGGTATCGGCGGTCGGTTTTCAGCTGGGAGAAGGCCGAGACATTGGCGATGAAGTAGTACAGCAAGACGCCGAACGACGAGAACCCGATCGCTCCGCGCAGGTCGACGCTCAGAATCAGGATGCTCACCACGATCGCCAGCGTGATCTCGGCGTGGTGCGGTACCCGGTATTTCGGATGCACGGCCGCAAGCCAGCGCGGAAGGTCGCTGTTACGCGCCATCGCCAGGGTGGTGCGGCCGATTCCCGCGATGAGGGCGAGCAGTGCGCCGAGTGCCGCTGCGGCGGCTCCGAATCGCACGATCGGGGCCGCCCACGCCCAGGTCGCGGCATCCACCACGTCGACGAGCGGAGCCGAACTGCGCGCGAGCTGCGCGGGGCCGATCACGAGCAGCACGGTAACGGCCACCACCGCGTAGATCACGAGCGTGATGCTCAGCGCCGTCAGAATCGCCCTTGGAATCGTGCGACGCGGGTTCTTGACCTCTTCACCCATGGTCGCGATGCGGGCGTACCCGGCGAAGGCGAAGAAGAGCAGACCGGCCGACTGCAGAATGCCGTACCAGCCGTTGGAGAAAAGGCCTTCGCCGAGCGCGACAGAGCGTGAAGGTGCAGAGGTCAGTCCTGCGATGACCACTAGGGCGAGCACCAGGAGCACCACCACCACGATGATGCGCGTCAGCGCGGCTGTGCGCGTGACGCCGAAGTAGTTCACGGCAGCGAGGCCCAGAACGGCGGCGACGGCGATCGGCTTCTGCCAGCCGGCGGGCGCGGCGTAGGCCGCGAAGGTGAGCGCCATCGCGGCACAGCTTGCGGTCTTTCCGATGACGAAGCTCCAGCCGGCGAAAAAGCCTTGCCACTCGCCGAGCCGCTCCCGCCCGTATACATAGGTTCCGCCCGAAGTCGGGTACTGTGCCGCCAGCTGAGCCGACGACGATGCATTGCAGAACGCGACCACGGCGGCGATGGCCAGACCGATGAGCAGGCCAGCACCGGCTGCTTCGGCGGCGGGAGCGAACGCAGCGAAGATTCCGGCCCCGATCATCGAGCCGAGCCCGATAGTCACCGCGTCGGCGGTGCCGAGCCTTCGGGCCAGCGCCTGGTTTGTCGACATCTCAGTTCCTCCCGCACCGCACCCTAGCCCCGCCGGGTTGCCGGCGGGTGAACACTCCCGACCGGCGGCCGCACAGCGTTTCGCCGATATCGTTGAATCTCGTCTACGTTCCAGTCGACAGCAGGAGGCACCGCACATGACCGATCAGTGGGCGCCAGCCGAACTGGCCCACCTCAACGCCGCCGACGAGCTCGAGATCGCCGCGCAGCGCGCCGATGGCACACTGCGCGCGTTCACTCCGATCTGGGTCGTGTGCGTCGGCGACCAGGCCTACCTGCGAACCTGGCATCGTCGCGACACCGGCTGGTTCGGCGCCGCTGTGTCGTCACAGCGCGCTCGGGTGCGAGTGCCGGGTCTCGAACGCGAAGTTGCGGTCGTCGACATCGGTGGCGCCGACCTCGAACTGCGCGCGCAGATCGACGCCGCCTACGGCGCGAAGTATGCGCGCTACGGCCACACGACCATCCAGCAGATGACGGGTGATGACGCCGCTGACACGACGTTGCGCATCACTGCGCGCGACGACGGCTGAGCCGAGAACCGTTCGCCTAGAGCGCGACCACCCACTCGGCGAACGTCTGCCGGCCGTGGTCGGCCGTAACGCCGGCCTTCAGGGTTCCGTCGCGCAACGCTTTGCCGAAGCCGCCGGGCAGCGGCACTTCGAGTATCGCGCCCTTCGCCTGCATGGCCGCGGCATACATTCTCACCATGTCGGCCATGCGCAGCACCTCGGGGCCGGCCAGATCGGTTGCACGCCCCGCCGGCGGGCCTTCGGCGAGTTCGACGAGTCGTTCGCCGACCTCTCGCGCCGCCACGGGCTGGGAGATCATCTTCGGAATGAGGTGCACCGGCCCGATTACGGCCTGGCCGTAGACCTGCCGTGCGAACTCGTGAAACTGGGTCGCCCGCAGAATCGTCGAGCCGACGCCGCCCTCGCTGACGACCTTCTCCTGCAGCGCCTTGCCCGCGTAATAGCCGAACGGCGCCTTGTCGCTGCCCACGATCGAGAGCGCAATGTGGTGACCGACCCCAACGTCTTCTTCGGCCGAGAGAAGTCGCCTGGTCACCGTGCCGAAGAACTCTTCAGATGCCCTCGCCGACTGCGTCTGAACCGAGGTGACGTCGATGACCACGTCGACGCCGTGCAGGCGGCCGGCGAGCCCACTGCCCGAAACCAGATCGACCCCGCTCGCGCGCGAAAGCGCCACGACATCGTGGCCACGCTCTTGCGCTGCTTCGACGACGAATCGGCCCACGACACCGGTGCCTCCGGCGACAACGATCTTCATGGGAGTGCTCCTCGAGGTGTGAAATCCTAGGATGGGGGACGCCCACGAGATTCGCAACTCGTCTCTGCACTAGCTGGAGAGCCGGGGCCATCCGGTCACTCCCGCCACAGACTTCGCTCTGGCCGACACCAGCACGCTCTTCACCCGCCGAACGCGTGAGTCAGACAAGCAAATTACGGTGCGTCGGAATTGCTTGCCACGTCCGTGCGTGATCGTCTTGATCTCGAAGCCAGTCGTACTGACGACTGAAAAAAGTAAGCACCGACAATCAGATACAGCACGGCCGCGCGGGCGACCGCGGCGGAATCATGACCGCCGACGACTTGAAAACCATAAATGAGCACGAAAGCAAGACAGAGGCCGCCAATGACGAAACCGGCCTCCGGCTTAGCTGTTGCCCTCCACCACGCTCGAGGTGGTTCAACTTCTTCGTTACCGCCTCGGAAGACGCGCACCGCGACGATCCACGGAATCACGTTTAGAACCATTCCGAAGATCACCGTTCCAACGCCCGGTACCAGCCGTGTCGCCAACTGAACGATCAAGTAAACGACTATCCACGATGCGACCAGAAAGAGCACCTTCCAACGAAGTCGCAGAATTCTCATTCGGCCCCCACCTCAGATTGTCGACGTGGATCATTCTGTCAGTGATTGGATCATGGCATTCGAAATGGCGGGCCCGCGTTGCCGATTGCGTCGCCGATTCCGAGCTAGAGCGTCGAAGACGCTTGCTCCCAGAATTTGGCAACAAGTGACTATGCAGACCGACCGTCCGCGAGTCAGCTAGAGACCCGGAGCCTTAGAATCGCTCGCCTCGACCTCTCCCGCAAGCTCAACGCGAGCAGTGGTCTCGGGTGGCTGGCGGATGAGGCGGATCGATGAATTGAAGTACATTCCAGCCAACACAACGTCGACGGCGGTGGTATTGAAGAACCCGAAATCAGGTTGCACTACGCGGGTCACGACTACGGAGGCGGATGTCACGGCGTTCAACGCGAGCCACCCTCCAACTACGAATCCAGCGGTTGGACGAAAGGTCATTCTCCACCAAGCCCTAGGAGGGTCTACGTCCTCGCCACTTCCCCTGAAGGCTCGGGCCGAGTATCACGACCCGTCGTTCGGCAAGGCACAACCGGCGAGCGACGGCAGGCCGCGACCCGTCTCGGCGCGGCGGGCCTGCCGGGCGGCGCGGTCGCCGGCGCGACCGAAGCACGAGGCGCCCGCCGCCCCCACCCGGAGCTCCTGCGCCGCTATGCTGCCCTCGTGGCCCACTTTCGCATTCGAGATTTTCATCCCGATGACATCGACAGCATCTTGCACCTCTGGGAAGAGATGCGTTCGACGCAGACCGAGCCGGTCTACAGCCTTCCCGAGGTGCTGGCGTCGTGCCAGCAAGACCACGCTGTCGTCGCCGTGATCGACGATGTCGTCATCGGGGCAGCCGTCGGCCGAGCGGCTCACAATCAGGGCTGGATCGTTTTCTTGTCGACCGCACCGGCACACCAGCGTCAGGGAGTCGGGGGCAGGTTGCTCGCCGCGCTCGAGAAACGCATGGCGCCCCTCGGGCTCTCGAAGCTCTCGGTGCTGCTGCCCGACAGCGCGGTGCCCGTCGATGCGTTCAGCGAACAGGGCTTCGAGACGAAACAGAACCTCCGCTACCTCGAACGGCGCATTCCGGTGCAGCGCAACGAATTGAATGCCCTCACCGAATTGGGTGGGCGCATTCTGCCGAGGGGCTTGTGGGAGTCGATCGGCGGCATGCAGAAAGAGAAGGAGCTGCTCGAACGCCGACTCGTGATGCCTCTCGCGAACAGCGATCTCGCCGACCAGTTCGGTGTCGTTCCGCCCAGCGCAGTGGTGTTGTTCGGCCCGCCCGGCACGGGAAAGACCACGTTCGCCCGCGCCATCGCATCACGACTCGAGTGGTCGTTCGTCGAGGTCTTTCCGTCGCGCCTCGCTGCCGATCCAGCGGGCCTGGCCGGAGCCTTGCGCGAGACGTTCGCGAAGATCGCCGACCTCGAACACGCGGTGGTGTTCATCGACGAAGTCGAAGAGATCGCCGTGCAGCGCGGCGGTGAACCACCGTCGGCCATGCAGGGCGTGACGAATGAACTGCTGAAGATCATCCCAACGTTCCGCGATCAACCGAATCGACTTCTGGTGTGCGCTACCAACTTCATTCGCTCGCTCGACTCCGCGTTTCTGCGGCACGGCCGATTCGACTACGTGATTCCCATCGGGCTGCCCGACCCTGCCGCACGGCAATCGATCTGGGCGCGCTACATTCCGGCGCAGTCGCTCGATGACGTCGATCTGTCGGCCCTGGTCGAGCGCACCGAGGGCTTCTCGCCGGCCGACATCGAATACGCAGCGCGCAAGGCCTCCCAGAGCGCGCTCGAGAAGGCGCTCTTCTCGCCCGTCTCGCCCGACGGCGCCGCCCCTGCCTCGGGGCCGCGAACCGAAGACTACCTCGAAGCCATCAACTCCACTCGGGCGACCGTCTCGGCAGAAGTCGCCCAAGCGTTTCTCGAAGACATCGAGGGCATCGCCCGCCTCTGACTCACCGTGGGCCGAGGTTGTTGCGGGAGGTCGATGCCGGGCGGCGACGGATGCGCTAACTTTTCGGGCGGTAGACATTGCCGAGCGCACCGCCGCCGAACGCGGTCGAGCTGACCAACTCCAGATCCAACTCGTCAGAGAGCTCGGTGAACAGCCCGGAACCCGAGCCCAGCGCGACGGGAAGCACCGCGAATCGGTACTCGTCGATGAGACCAGATCGCACGAGACTGCGCCCGAAATCTACGCCGCCTTGGGCGAGCAGGTAACCACCCGGCTCTTGCTTGAGTCTGTCGATCTCTTCGGTGAGGTCACCGCTGGCGACCCGGGCCCCGCTCCAGCTCGCCGCGGCGGACGATTCGTCGGCTCCGGTGCTGAACGAACTCGGATCGAACGTCGCCTGACGAGTGAACACGACCTTCGGAATGTCGTTCATCGGGCCGGCCATCGGGTTGTTCGAAGTCGGCCAGAACGGGGCGAAGCTCTCGAACAACCGGCGGCCGACGAGGTGCGCGCCGGCGCCCGCAAGCGTCTCGAACACCCACGCGGCCGAATCCGGAGTGCCCGCGCGCAACGCCCAGTCCGAGTCCGCTCGCCTACCGGCAATAAAGCCGTCGAGCGACACAGACATCTTCAGCACGAGTTTTCTCATCGACGATCGACTCTCCCTCCGTGTACATGTGTACCCTGTTCACATGTTAGGGCCGAGTCGGCGACTGACCGATCGCTTCGTGCGTCTCGGCGGAGGCTTGGTACGTGTCTAGCTGGTGCGGAGGGCGTGCCCGCTGCTGTCGAGGTAGTCGCGCCAGGAGCGGGTCGGGTTCCAGCCCAGCATCCGTCGTGCTTTCGCGGTCGAGATCCCTGACGCGTCGACCCGGTCTAACGCTCGCAGCTCGATCTGGTTGCCGTAGTAGCGGTGCAAGATTTCGGCGAAGTCATGGCCGCCAGCGTTATCCGGTGAGGCGATGTAGAACACTTCGTGCCCCGGCAGGTCTGACTCGGTGGCCAGCACGATGGCGTCGGCCAGGTCGTAGACGTCGATATAGCTCCACAAGTTGCCGCTGAGGTTCGACGGGTCGCGCACCTGTTTGCCGAGGTTCTCTTCATAATTGTCTTCGTTGTGCACGGTGCTCGGCCGAATGGAGATGGCTCGAATGTCGGAGCGCCTGACAGCGGCATCCATCAGCTGCTCTCCGAACAGTTTCGATAACGCGTACGGGTCCTGCGGCAGCAGCGGGTGTTGCTCATCCACGGGCGCGTAGAACGGCAGGAATGGCCGTTCGGGAAAGAAGTTTCCGACGATGCTTTCGGAAGAGATGTTCACGAACCGCTTCACGCCGAACCGCACTGCGGCCTCGATCATGTTGAACGTGGACATGAGATTCGTCTGAAAAACGACATGCGGCGGATTACCGGTCGGCTGTGGAATCGCGGCGACATGCACCACGGCATCAGCACCCGCGGTCACCGCGAAGGCGGAACCAGCGTCGGTGAGGTCAGCCATTTGGTACCGACCGGGAACGATGACGCCCGCGTCGAACACCGGACGCAGCAGGTCGACACCGAGCACGTCGTGGCCTGCGTCGACGAGGGCTTGAACGGTGGCACGACCGACTTTGCCGCGCGACCCCGTAACAACAACCTTCATGATCCTCTTTCGAAAGAATGGGCGGAAACGACCTTCGCCGACGCACACGCTGGGGCGGGCATCCGCTGTTCACGAGTGGAGGCGATTCGTTTAGGAGATATGCAAGCGCAAGCACTCGAGTCATCAGGCATGACGCTGGGCTTTGGCGGTGAAGAGCTCTTTGGTGCGAAGCAGTCGGAGGGCTGTGACGAGAACGAGCCCGCCGATCATGTTGAAGAGCAGCGTGTACCCGAACCAGCCCAGCCAGTCGAGGTAGTCGATGGGGCCGCCGGATTGGATGGCACCGAAGATGAGCAGCGAGTCGAGAATGGAGTGGAACAGCTGTAATCCGGCGAGGAGGAACCCGCCGATGACTGTTGCGACGATTTTCGCGGGGTCGGATTGGGTGCCTTGCTGCATGCGGGTCATCAAGGTGATGGTGCTGCCACCGAGAATTGCGAGCACGATGCTCTGCAGACCGAACGGGGCCGAGGTGAAATGCAGTGCGGCCTCCTGAAGGGTCGTGTGCCACTGCGGGAAGGCTTGTACGACGAGCCACATGAAAACCCAACCGCCGAGCAGGTTGGTGATGAGTGTGCCACCCCAGAGCTTCGCCAGTTGGCCGATGTTTCCTTCTCGGGCGACAACCGCGGCAACGGGCATGAGAAAGTTCTCGGTGAAGAGTTCGCTGTGGGCGAGGAACAGTGCCACGAGGCCGACGCTGAACGCGAGGCCGGCGAGGAGGTGATCGCCGGTCTGGTTGAGCACTGCCAGGTACGCCATGACGCCGAGCCCGACTTCGAGGCCACCGAAGAACCCGGTGATCAGGGTGGTGCGCCAGGTGCGATGCAGTCGCTCCGCGCCCTCTTCGATGGTGTTGTCGAATGACTCCGCGAGTTCGTCTTCGATCGGTTCCTCGCGGGTTCCGATTTCCCGGCGTCGGCTGTCGCTCATGAGTTGGCGTACGTTCCGCTGCTTTGAATACCCGCACGGTTCGCGGCTTCGATGCATCCGGCTACGACCTCAGCCATGTTGCGCTACCTTGCCCCGAACGGTGTCGATGCTCGCATCCAGAGCAGCCCGCAGAGCATCGATGTCGACCTTGATCGGGTTGTCGATGACTGCAGCGGTGTGGAGAGAAGGCTCAGTCATGAACTCAGCGTACGAGTCGACGTGAACAGCCCTTAAATACACCCCCCGGGGTTGACATGCGTCACTGACAACTGAAAGGTGCGGAGCGGCCATCGAGCCCGCCCCGCACCTTTCATCATTCTTGGTTCTTCTTATCTTTTTTCGCCGCGTCAGCCACTTCCTGCTTATTCGGAACCGGCGTGGTGCCGAAGTAGCGTGGGTCAGGAATCGTCGGGGCGGGCATCGGCACACCCGCGTCGGGGGTTTCGACGTAGCTGAACGTGCCTCGACCGTCTGGGCTCGGGCCCGTCGCCCAGGATCCTTCGCCGGCCTGGGCGCCGTCGGAGAAGTTGACGAACTGGTACTCGACGGCCTCGAACTCTTTCTCGCGGGGCAGCTTGTTGGGCACCGGAATGTCTTCGATGCCTTCGGCGCGCAGCTCGAGGGCTGCGGCGATCCACTGGTTCTGGTGCGCCGTGTCGCGAGCCGTCAGAAAGCCGAGCATGTCACGCACACCCGGGTCGTTGGTCTGATGCAGGATGCGCGCAACCTGCAGGCGACCTTGCATTTCGGCGTTCGCGTTCGAAACGAAGTCGGCGAGCAGGTTGCCGCTCGAGGTGATGTACGAACCCGACCAGGGGTTGCCGTTGCTGTCGACCGGGCGCACGCCGGCCCCACCGACGATCGCGGCCTGCACATCGGTGCCGCCGATGATCGCTGCGATAGTCGGGTCGTTCTGCACCGCGTCTTCGGTGATACCGACGGGCGCCTTTTCGAGCAGCTGCGCGATCATTGTCGCGATCATTTCGACGTGGCCCATTTCCTCGGCCCCGATGCCGTACAGCAGGTCACGGTATTTGCCGGGCATGTGGGCGTTGATGGCCTGGAACCCGTACTGCATGGCAACCGTGATCTCGCCGTACTGGCCGCCGAGAATCTCCTGCATCTTTCGTGCATACACCGCGTCAGGCGCCGCCGGGGTCGCGTGGTATTGAAGTTCCTGCTTGTGGAAAAACACGTGATTCTCCTTCGCTGATACTGGCCGCACGACAGCCGCTGCCGGTTTGGCAGCGCTTCGTGCGGCCGATGACGACGGCAACATTACGTTTTACAGAAGCAGCTCAGGAGGGGGTGACTTCGGCTCAGGAACGTGTGAAACTGTCGCGCCAGCGCAATCCTGTTCACCGCACCGGTCTCCGCCACCGAGGGCAGCCGACCGGGGGCCTGTCACAATGGCCGCCCGTCTGCTAGGCCAGCCGATTGCAGGGCGCAAGCCCTGTCGTGCGCATCGACTTGCCGCGAAAGTAGGTGGCGAGGGATCGCAGCGCCCGATGAGCCGCGACTCGAAAAGACAGACGACGAAGAGGAACGAGGCATCTCATGGCCGATCCACGGAGCACACCAGACACCAGCAAACCCGTCGAGCCGTCACAGGTCGACCCCGAGACCGGTACTGATCCTGATGGAACGCCGACCGAGAATCCATCAGGCTGACGCACGACCTTCTGCGTGAACAGTTCGAGTCAGATCGGCACGGCTCCATAATCGGGCGTATCGTGATGGAACGTCGGATTCTTCACCGACCTCACGGCTTCACCCCCAGACCCCGGGTGCGACGCGGAACGCGAAGCACGTTTATCGAGCGAGAGTCCGGGTCCACAATGCAGATCAACAAAGTCCACGTCGATGGGCAGACATTCATTCTGACTGCCGCTCAAGGCGTTGCCGATCTGAAACAGCAGATTCTCGCAGCCCTCCAGCCGGGTGCCGGCTTCGTCGAATTCACCACCGTCGGGCGTGGCCTCGTTTCCATCTTGATCACCCCGCACCTGCCGGTGCGCTTCGAAACCGTCGACCGTACAGAGGAACAAATCACCGCGCGGGAGGGGTATCCGACCACCATCGAAGACAGCAGAAACGTCGACATCGACTTCTTCTTCGACCACTACAGCGCCTAACCGCCGACGCTGGGGGCACCCGCTCGACTCACAAGCGGAGGCCTCTCGTCAGCTGACCGGGCCGTCGGGGTCGGTTTTGAAGTGCACGGCCTTGTGGGTTCCGTCGCAGAACGGTTTGATCGCCGAAACCCCGCACCGGCAGAGCGCCACGGTCGCCCTAGTGCGTTCTACGGGGTGACCGTTTTTGTCGAGAATGTCGACATCGCCTCGCACGAGGAGCGGTCCGTCGACGTAGGCTTCGATCGATGCGCGTTCTACCATCAACGCATGCCCGTCTCAGAGAAACCCTGAAGAGGTACGCGAAGGGATGATCGGTGGGAGGTCCAGGCTTCAAGGATCGTTTCGCTGGCCCAGCCGTCTACGGTGAGGCACGCGCTGGCACCGAACATGATGTCGGCCAGCAATGTCGGCTGGTCTTCTGCGAGAGCGCCCGCGAGGTCGCGACCGGCGATCTGTTCGTGCACCGCGTCGGCCTCGACGTGCTCATCGAAGTACAAGGTGACGTCGGGCCCGAAGTCGAGGCGCCGGAAGCCGTTGCCATAGTGCCGGTTCGGAATCGATGAGGTCATTTCGAACGCGGCGAGGTGGCCGACGATCGCGCCGCGAAGGCGCCGGTTCAGCCCGAACATCGACATCATATTCATTGAGGCCAGAGTGACTGCGGGAACGTTGTCGACATACGCGGCGTAGCGGGAATCGAGCCCGAGACCGCGCATGGTGCGTGCGAAGATCGCCGCGTGCATCCGTTCGGGCCGGCCACCACCGTATTCGTCTGCCTGAATTTCGACGAGTGCCGCTTTCGGCCGGCCGGTGAGGCGCGGTATCGCCCAGGAGTGCGGGTCGGCCTCTTTGAGGGTATAGATCGAGCGTTGCACGAGGAATTCGCGGAGCTGCTCAACGGTCGCTTTCTTTGCAAGGAACCGGGCAAGGCTCGGGCCGGTCTCGTGACTGGTGAGTTCGAACAGGGCGGCAGCTACCGCCTCTGCAGTGCTAGCAGGCAGCTCCGGTTGTGGAACAACTGCTCGCAGGTGCTCTTCGAAATGGCTCTCGATGGAGGCGCGGCCGGCGATGAGGGCGGTGTTCCATTCCCACCGCTCATCACAATCCACGACTGATCCGTAGGCCAGCCCGTAGAGCACGAAGAGTGTCAGTTGGAGGTCGTCGTCGCGCACGATATCTGTTGTGCTCGCAAGCGCCGACGCAAGCGCTGCTTGAAAGGACTCCAGCTCGTCGTCTGCGAGAGCAACCGGGGTTGCGAGTGCGTGCAGCAGATGCCTGCTCACCTGGCCTCGGTCGGTGAACGGTGGAGCAATGAACCTGACGGGTCTTACGAGCTCTGGGGAATACATATGCTCACCATCCGTTATCGGCCACCGACCGGCAAGGCCTTGTGCTGACGCAGAATTATCTTCCGCCACCTCAAGGTGGGCGAACTCCGGGGCCAGTTCAGCACGAACGTCCACAGCCCGCGCCGCAACCGAAGCCCGTAGGTGCGGGTCAGGGTGAAGGGTCGAAACGAGATACCGACCTGAACGCGCTGGTCGTACCGGATGCGGTGGGTCGGGGTGAGATGAATGGTGAGATCGAGGTCGTCGTGAAGCATGGTGCCCGACGTGTGCACCGTGCCTCTGACCGACGCCCAGGCCTCCCGTTTGAGGAAGAAGCTCGAGCCGAACAGTGGTGTGGTGCCGAGCGCGAGTCTGACGGATCCGAAGTATGCGCCGAGGTACAAGGCGGCGATCAGCCGAGACCCGCGGTCAGGCCCGTCGTAGAAGAACCCCGGCCCGGTGACGGCGTCAAGACGTGAGTTCTCGGCAAGGCACCGCACCCCGTTCTCGATCCAGTTCGGCGGGGGCATCGTATCTGCGTCGAGGCGGCAGATGACGTCGAAGCGTGCCGTGTCGTACCCCGCTCCGGCGGCCGCGGGGATGCCCGGTTCCGGCTGGTGCACAACCGTCGCACCCCACGATTCGGCGACCGAGACCGAATCGTCAGTACAACCGTTGTCAACGACGATGACCTCGTCAGGCAGACAGGTCTGAACCGAGAGCGCCGCAAGACACCGGGCAAGAGCGGCGCTGTCATCCTTTACCGGAATGACCACCGACGTCGTCAGCCGAGGTGCTGCGGAAGCGGAGGTCGCCCTCTCGCTTGGTGTGGCCGACATCGGGGTAGCGACTCGGCCGACAGTCGCTGCAGGTGAAACAATCACGGATCTCCGATGGGTCTGCCGACGCGGGACATGTTGAACGGTAAGGCGAGGGGCCCCGGCCAGCGACCCCTTCCCCTCCCGCGGCCGACGTGGTAACCCGCGCGCCGAATTATCGGCACCCGGAGCATCGCAAGCCCTTGCCCCGACCGCGGCCCGGGTATGAACTGACACCATGGATACCGTTCCTCCCGACATCGAGCATCAACGACCACCAGCCACAACCGACGACACCGTTCGCGCACTCGGCAAGCTCACCGAAGCACTCGAGACAGTCGAACAGGCCCGCGGTTTTCTCTACGGATTCCACCGCCTGACCGGCGCCGCCGACCTCGCACTCGGCGAGGCCGTCGATCTGTTGCGTAACGCAGGCCACGCCGAGTTGGCTGACAGCATCGAACATGACCTCGTGGGGCGGAACGTCATCGAAGGTCGCTGGACATTCCAGATCGTCGAAGACTACGACGCCAACTACTACCGCACCTTCCACGACGCAGAAATGCAGGCCCGCGAGCAACTTGTCGAGGGTCGCCGTCACCTCTACGAAGCCGAAATGAAAGAACAGCGACGCAGTCACGGAACCCGCCACCACGAGTCTCGCCCAAACGAATAGGGTCACGTTCCCGTTCCGCGCGTGCTCTGCGCACCCTGATCGCGATGCGTGATGAGCCGCTTTCCCGTCCCGACGTCAACTGCGATCAGTGGCATTAGTGATAGATGTCTGTAGAGCATTCTTATATAGTTCTTTATATAAGAATGAAGGGAGGCGCAGTGACGATCACGTCAATAGACATCGACCAAGACGAACTGAAGGAAGCTAAAAGGCTCACCGGGACCACCTCAAACCGAGAGACTGTTGACCTTGCCCTGCGCACCCTGATCGCGGTGCGTCGTCAACCATCCGCCGTCGAACGCATTATCGGCCGCCGCTTCGAGCCTGATCAGATCGACGCTCCGACCATCACCCCATGACGACGTTCCTCGTCGACAACAGCGTCTGGCAGAAGGCCGGCAGCAGCCCGGCGATCGCACAGCGACTCCGAGAAATCTCTCCTCACCACCTCATCATCACCTGCCCTCCCCAGGTTTTGGAGTACTGCCACTCTGCACGATCACCCGAGGAGTACGCCGAACTCCGCGAAGACATGCACGAGCTACTTGCGGCCTGGGAACACCCCTCGGAGAAAGACGCGCTCGATATCCAGCAAGCGCTCTGGGATAACGGCCTCATTCGTGCCGCGGCCACCTTCGACTGCTTGATCGCCGCTTACGCCGTCGCTAATGACGCCGTCGTCTTGAACTCCGATCACGACTTCGGTTATATCGAGGCTGCCACGCACGGAGCCTTCCGCCAGGAATTCATCCAATAACAAATCGTCTCCGGTTGCTCGACATCGACCCTCAGCCCACGCTGTGCATAGCGGGCCGAGCGCAGCAGCGATTTGATCTGCGGTCGACCGCCTGCGCGTCGGCGGGTAACAACTCGTAGATATACGTGGATACCGCCATCGGCGATCCGGTTTGCCCCAGCGAAGAGTCTCAACGATCCGATCCATCAACGCCTGCTCGAGGTCGCGCTCGGCGGATCGTCGGCGAGCGTCCTATAAGGGCGTGTTTTTTTGGCTCCTTTTCGACGATGGTGTTCAACTGGTGGCAGGTGGGGAGTCATTTGGTGTCGCACGGGAGTGTCTGTTGTTTGGCCAGACGATGTAGCCGAAAATGATCGCGATCGCGCAGCCGACAAGCGTGTCGAGAAGGCGGACGAGCGGGAAGACGGGATCTGGATTCGCGATACTCGCGCTGAGGAGCGCTGAAGCGGTGATTCCGATCGCGCTCAGGGCGTACAGCTTGGGTGCGGAAAGCACAGCGAAACCGATAGCCAGCGCGGCAGCGATAGCGACGGTCCAGCTGCTTGGAAGGAACAGCAGCACCAGTGCTGCAAAGGTTGCGCCGATGATCGTGCCGGCTACCCGATTGACTGTGCGTACGAAAACGGAACCGTACTCGGGCCGAACGACGACCGCGACGGTCAGCGGCAGCCAATACGAGTGGCTGGGTTCATGGAGGGCGACGACAGCCGCAGTTGCGATTCCCATACAGAGCGACAATCTCAGTCCGGTGCGAAGTGCGGCGGGGGTGCGCGCGATGTGCAGGTCTGCCTGAAAAAGGTCGATGCTCGACGGGCGACTAGATGAGGTAGCTTCGGTGGCTGGTGCGAATCGCCTCCGATTCCATCGGCTGAAGATCCATGGCGAGACACCTGCGACGGCGACCACGAGGGTTCCGATGAGGTACCACACTGCTTGCTGCCACCATGGCAGGGGAAGCCCAGCGAATTGCCCGAACGACAGCCCGATGACTGTCATCAATGCGGCTGCTGTCGCAGCTGGGCCGATGGTGCCGAGCACTCCCGCCAGCATTCCGACGGCAGCTGCGGTCACGACGAGCATGATCGGGTCGTGTGGCAAGACGACGCCCAGAATGATCCCCGCGACGGCGCCGCCCGCTTGCGCTCCGAGCATCACAAGGCGGGTTCGATACAGCCCATTGGTTATGAAGACGACTGCGCAGGCGGCTCCGAAATACGCAACGCCGAGCGCCTCCACGTGACCTGTTCCAGCGGCGACGACGGCAACGACGCCGGCAGCGAGCACCGCTCGGAGCGCTGGAGAGAGCGCCCAGGCAGCATCGTTTGGTCTGAGCGCTCGCACAGTCGACTTCCACGTACCAGGTACCGCTAGAGAGGACATCACTCGCCTGCCCGAAGAAAGGCTGCGGTGATGTCTGGTCGCAGGAAGGGGCTCATGTGGCTTCTTTCGTGGAGCACGTGAAACTCGGCGCGCGGCATCCGCGTCGTGCAGGCACTGTCGGGCGTAGTCGATGACCGGCGAGCCCGTGGCGCGCTCTGACGCAGTGAACCAGCGATCGGTCGCCACTCGCGCGTCATGCGGGCATCCTGCCCTCGTAAACGCTCTCAGCGCAGGAGTCAGCCATTGCGGATGCGCCCTTCAGGGTCGAAACGTTTCTGCGTCCGCGGTCATCGGGCAGCTGTGGAATCGGTGGCAGGTGCCGCAGCGCGGTCGAGGTGGAGGTGCGGTCGTCGAGCACGCTCAGCCGAACCGTGCCAGCGACCTGGCTACGGAGCTGATCGACCTTCATTGCAGGCTCCACCATGGCTCTTGTGCTGGATTACTTGGGCCCGTGCACTTCGTAGGTGAGCTGTGTCATCTGGCGAAGGGTGGCCCGAGTGATTTCGAGGTCGCGTTGGGGCAAAGCTCCGAAGCGAACTTCATGGCTCTTTGCCGCTCTTTGCCACAGCCGCTGCTGTACCTCGAGCCCGCTCGGGGTGAGGGCGATGAGCGGCGATGTTTTGTGGTCAGGGTTGGGGTGCAGTTCCAGCAGTCCGGTCGCGACCATCTCGTTGACGGTCTTCTGTACGGCCTGTCGGCTCTGGCCCATCCGGCGGGCCGCGCGGGCGACGGTGGTTGACGGGTCGGTGATCGCGTCCATAACGTGCCACTGAGGAAGGGTGACGTTCTCTTGCGCGGCGATATCTTCACCCGACATGCGAAGTGCACCAGCTGCTTCGTAGACTTCCGCGATCAAGGTCGACATCTCATCCTGCATTTATTATCCGTTCCCTATTGACAACTAGTTACCATATTGTCAATATACTACCAGAGCGAATCTGCACGTACAACACAGGAAGACGTAGAACACCATGAACACGAAAGTGGCCGGCACAGCGCCGGGCGAACGCCAGCTCAACGGTCCACAGACCAGCGGGCGCGACTACCGCAACCTGTCGGAGCCGCGCTTCGACATGATCCGCGAGAACAACGTTCCGATCACGCTCCGTGACGGAACCGTGCTGCTTGCAGATGTGTTCCGACCCGACAGCGACAGCGCTTTTCCCGTGCTGGTCGCGTTCTCGGCCTACCCCCGGCAGATGCAGGATCTCGGCGCACCGATGGGGTTCATCGAGGCCGGGGCATCCGACTTCTTCGTTCCGCGCGGCTACGTGCACATCATCGTCTCGGCTCGCGGCATCAGCGGCTCCGGCGGTGAGTGGTCCATGCTCGATCAGCAGGAGCGAGACGACATCCACGACGTCGTCGAGTGGTCTGCGGTGCAGCCGTGGAGCACGGGCGACATCGGCATGATCGGTATCAGCTACTTCGCGATCGCTCAGATCGCTGCGGCATCGACTCGTCCGCCGCACCTGAAGGCGATCTTCCCGGTGGCGCTCACCACCGACATGTATGAGGCGGTGTACCACCACGGCGTGCTCAGCTCGGGCTTCATCTCGTCGTGGCTGACCACCATCGGAATCCTCGCCGGGGTGAAGGATGAGACGTGGCGAAGTCGGCGCGTGGATTTCGTTCACGACATCCTCAACCGCCCCGCCATTCACGCGCACATGCAACACATGAACGGCGAATCGATCATGGCGATCATGAAGAACGTCGTTCGAGCGCACGCACCCGAGGAGCCCTACGGCAGGCTTCTGCTCGAGGCTGAGACCGGGCATCCGACCCGCGACGAGTTCTGGGAGAAGCGCGACATGCGGCCAGGGCTTGCAGACATCGACATCCCCGTCTACCTCGGCTGCGACTGGGACAATGCACCACTGCACCTGCCCACCACCTTCACCGCGTGGAAGGCCCTGCGGCACAACCCCAACGTGCGCATGACGCTGCTCGGATCACACGGACTCACCTGGCCGTGGGAGAGCCTGCACGTCGAGGCTCTCGCGTGGTTCGATCACTGGCTGAAGGATGCCGACACCGGCATCCTCGACGGCCCAGCGATCCGCTACGTCATGCCCGGCACCGACGCATGGCGTACCGCCGAAGTGTGGCCGCCGGCCGAGACCACGCTCACCCCTTTCGCGCTCCGCGCCGACGGCACCCTCGCCCAGGACGAGGGCGACGCCGGATCACGTGAGTACCTCTACCTGCCCGCCGACTCCGGTCGCCCGAAGAACGCGAACGCGCCCGAATACCCCAACCTTCTTCAGTGGGCACTGCCGGTTCCAGCAGAAGGCATGGAATTCGTGGGCGACATCGAGCTGCAGCTCGACGCGACCATCACCGCACTCGACACGGCCTGGATGATCGTGCTCGAAGACGTGGATGCCGACGGCACAGCCGAGACCATCACCGCCGGCTGGCAGCGCGCCATGCTCCGCACCGTGAACGAAGCCGCGAGCACACCGGGCGCGCCAGCGATCGAATGCATAACCCCAACCGCGATCACGCCCGGCGAACTCGTTCGATACCGCATCTCGATCGTGCCAAACGCCCGGCACCTCGAGCCGGGACACACGCTGAGACTGACGATCTCGAGCGAGGACGAGGCGAAAGACATACCGACGGCCCTTGGATTCACCCACACCCCCGCCGCGCAGTCATCGCTGAACACCATCCACTCGTCGTCACGACTGATGCTGCCGATCGTGCGCAGCTGATTCGGCGCGTCTTGTTCTTCGCGGTCAATGCCGCCGTGAGGTGAAGACTCAATGATGAACGAAATCTCTGTCGCTCCTGAACCAGAAGACGTTCGTGTCCTCGGCGGAATTCTTATGACCGCCATCGGCGGGTTCGTGGACGCATACCTCTTGCTTCGCGACGGAGTTTTCGGGTTCTGTCGACGACGACTGCCAAGTCGCCTTTGAGGCGGTAGCACCGGGAGGTGTCGAACAGCGCCGGATGAATTCGCAGATAGTCGTGAGCCGACGGGCGGCGAAGAAAGCCCCCGTCCACTAGCTCTCGGAATTTGGCGTGGGCGTCGAGCGTTTAAGAATCCTCCCCATCTTCCGGTCAAGGTAATCGGCTTTAGGCACTGGGTTCACGTGCTCGAATGGACTTCACTCATGGCTTCATCCAGGAGAAGGACCGGATCGATCGTGCCCCCCGAGCGCAGCCAGACGCGAGTCGTTACCTCAACGCAGGCTAGGGCAGCGCCAAGAATGGCTGCGGCGCGATCATCGAGTGCGAGCGCACCCGGGCGGGTCGGCGCCAGACGTCTTGCGATCTCAGGCACGAGGAGTTTGTCCCAGTCGCGGCGTTTTTCTGCACTGCGAGCCTGGATCGACGGGCTGTCGAGGATTACTTTAGCGACAGCGGCGATGTCTGCCCCTTGGAACGCAGGGGCATCGATCAGCACGCGAAACGCTGCACCGAGCGACTTCCAGGCGACTTCACCTTGGGGTCGCATCCGAAGGGCATCGAGTACGCGCTGACCCGCTTCATGCAAGCCCGAGAGTAGAACGTCCTCTTTCGTCGGGAAGTAACGAAAGAAGGACCGCGGCGAAATACCGGCTGCGGCCGCTATCTGCGTGGTCGTCACGGAATCGAATCCGCGCTCAACAAAGAGCTTCAGCGCGGTGGCCGCCACCTCGTCTTTCATCGCGGAACGAGTTCGGTCCCTCAGGTTACGAGTATCAGACATAGGGCAATCGTAACGGAATCTGCCTATCTGGCATAGACTGTCACTTTGACATTCACTGTAATCGAAAGGCTTTTCATGCTGCCATTGCGCCATTCATCTGAAACGGTCCTCATCACTGGAGCGAGTTCTGGGATAGGAATGGAATTCGCTAGCCAGCTCGCGGGGCGAGGCTCGAACTTGGTACTTGTCGCCCGTCGGGCCGATCGACTCGAGTCCCTCGCAGAGAAACTGCGTTCGGAATATGGAATCTCTGTCACGACCGTGGCCATCGACCTCTCCCAGCCCGCACCCGGCGAAATCCTCCTAAGCCAACTGGTCGACCGAGAAATCACGGTCACCAGCGTCATCAACAACGCCGGATTCGGCATGTGGGGGAAGTTCCTCGAATCCGATCCGAACCGATTACGCACGATGATGGCGTTGAATGTCACCGCGGTGATGGATATAAGCCGGGCGTTTCTTCCGCTCCTTCAGCTTCGCGGCGGGGGATACCTTATAAACATCACGAGTCTCGCGGCCTATTCGTCCATTCCCATGCAGGGTGCGTACTCTGCTACCAAAGCCTTCGTGCTCAGCTTCACAGAAGCGCTGTGGGCAGAGACACGCGGCAGTGGAGTGCGTGTACTTGCTTTCGCACCTGGCGTCACAACTACCGAGTTTTTCGACGTGTTGCAAGTGGACGACTCCGCGGCTAGTGCGGGGAGAGCACAAAGCCCCAAACAAGTGGTAGATACTGCCTTGAGTATCCTGGATCGCCGTGATCCCCCGCCGAGCTGGGTGTCCGGGCACCTGAATCACCTTATTGCCGTGCTGCCCCGCTACCTCACCCGGCGGCGTGCGGTGCTTCTGACCGGCAGAACCACCATGCGCAACATCACAACCGCGCAGTCAGAGGCCATCCCAGCGAGGTCGGAGAAAATTCGTCAGGCTCTCGGACTCGACCTGACGTCTTCAGGACGCCAACATGTGATCGACATCACGACGACTGGTGCAAAATCGGGGCGTCCTCGGCGCATCGAGATCTGGTTTCACCACTACGACGGGCGCTGGTTCCTCAGTGGCACACCCGGTCCGAAAAGCTGGTACGCCAATCTCCTCAAAAATCCCGATTTCACCTTCCACCTGAAGCACGGCATTCACGCCGACCTGCCAGCGACCGCGCGTCCGATTGTGGAAGCCGAGGAGCGGCGCGCCATATTCGCCCGGATGGTGGAGGTCTACAACCTCCCAAAGAATCCCGCCAGAGTCCCCCAACCCGTTCGCGTCGAAGACCTGCTTACGGGAAGTCCGCTCGTCGAGATCAGTTTCGCCTCGATCTAGTCGCGGGCCCCAGGTTCGAGCTCGTCGACCGTGCAGGCAACGTGCGATGGATGTTCAGGGATCTGAGAGGGGCGTCGGCAGAGAACGATCGCTACCGGCGAACGTAGCGCCATCCACGGTGCATCCGATGTTCCTCAAGCACCCGGCATGGCCAGCAGAATCTTGCCACTAGTTCCACGAGCGAGAAGTTCGTGGGCCGCCCCGACCTCGCTCAGCTGGAAACGTGCCCCGATGACAGGTTGCAGCTTCTTCTGGCTGAGGAGCGACAATAGCGCGGTCAGGTCGTCCCGGAACCACCCCAGATGAGCGGGCACATATGTCGACGACAAATATCCGTCCAAGCCGATCCCACGGGTGAAGGTGGCAAGGGCGCTCATCCGCACCCCACCCGCAGCGGCGCTGATAATGCCGGAGAAGCTTCGCCGACCCCCTCGCAAAGCACCCGATGCCCCGTAGGTGACAAGCTTTCCGCCAGCCCCGAGCAGGCCGAGCGACCGCCTTCCCACCGCTCCGCCCACTCCATCGAAAGCGGCGTCGATACCATCCGGCGCGATCCGACGCACCTGCCCCGCCCACTTGCCCGTGCGATCGATGCCCTCCACCCCGCGCTCTGACAACTGTTTTACGCGGGTACCTGAAGCGGTACCGATCACGCGAAGTCCTCGCGAGACCGCCAGCTCGGCAAGGGCACTGCCGACTCCGCCGGCGGCACCGTGCACTAGAACCGTTCCACCCGCACCGACCGGGGCGACTCGAGTCAGCATTTGCCAAGCAGTGACATAGTTCAGCACTAACGCCACAGCATCGGCCGCATCAACATTCTCCGGTACCGGCGTTACGGACTCCGTCGAAACCAGCAGATGTGAGCCATACCCGCCACGTCCGTCAGTCCGCGCAACCACGCGCTGCCCGATCGAGTAACCGATGACGCCTGCTCCTACCGCATCGATTCGACCGACGGAGTCATATCCAGGCACCACCCCGCCACCCGCGATCGGGCCTCCGAGCCCCTCCCGCAGCAGAAGGTCCCCATACGCCACCCCAGCGAACTCCGCGGCGATGCGGATTTCGCCAGGCCCGGGCGCTCCGAAAGTCCGCGGCGCAGACTGCAAAACTCCCGGACCACCACGGCGTCTAATAGCTACGACCTGCCCAACAACCTCGCTGCTGTTCATGATGCCCTCTCCACGTATACTTGAGTGATTCAAGCATATCAGGTGCTTGAATCACTCAAGTAATTTGCGGAACGGATCTGAAATGGACATCCTCGAGCTGGCCGCTCTGCTGGAGAAGATCACCCAGGTTCACCGCACAGCAGCCGACGAGGTACTCAGCGTCAGTCACGTCAGCCCAGCGACCGCGGGGCTGTTGTGGGAGCTCTCCCGACGCAAGGAACGAGGAGCCACGATGTCAGAACTTGCTGCCGCCCTCGTCTGCGATCCTTCTTACGTGACGCTATTGGCCCGCCAACTCGAAGCATCCGGACTTGCGGAGCGCCAACCAGACGCTCAGGACGGCCGACGACGGATTCTCCGCCTCACCGACTCGGGCACCCGCACCGTCATTCTCATGACTGAAGCGGTTCGGCGGGCGTCTCCTCTCGCCGCCCTGCCAGGCGCCGACATAGAGAAGCTCACCACACGCTTCCAGACCTTGCTTCCCCCGCAACCAACCCAACCGCCAGGGAGCTACGACGACGCCCCACCTACCGGCAGGCCGCCGACGCGGCGCACGCGTTCGAGCGCCGGAAGTTCAACGGCATGACCGACGGCTAAGACGACCAAGGAATCGTCCTTCTCGCAGGCAACAGGGAGGGCACGCCCGAAGGGATCCGGTACTGCTGCGACGCGGCAACGTCTCCAGGTCGATTACGGCGGCTGCGCATGTCGAGGCGCAACCCATTATCGCGACTGACAGCAACGTGAAAGATACAATTCGGCGGCTGTGCCCAGGGTGACCACACGATCTGCGGCACACCGCCGCGTCTCTCGCGATCGGCTCGAACGCAAACGCCAAAGCTGTTCAGCGAATGCTTGGTCACGCATCCGCCGCAAGGACACACAGCACGTAGCGGACCTCTTCACTGAAGACCTCGACGCGGTCACTGACTCACTCAATTCGGCACACGAAAAGCATCGGTTGGGTTTTCTTGGGCAGCAGGCATTCCTGACAACCAGAAAACCCCCCACATCCCCGTAAATACAGGGAAGTGAGGGGCTACAAGATGGCGGTACCGGTGGGATTTGAACTCTTATCTGGCCCCTTGCAGCAGCTGATATCTGTTCAAATTCCGCGGAAACTCAGGCTTCTTGACTCACCCACGAGCTGTTCGAATGATCAGCATCACACTCAGTTGTGGGCAAGAGTGGTATGCCAAATCGGCTCCAACCGCAAATGAGCGATCATCCGTTCTCATAATGACCTGGACACCGCCATCGGCGATCCGGTTTGCACCAGCGCATAACTAACCGTGCGGGCGTTATGGCTACCGCAGATCAAGATACGAACGGTCGGTCGGTAACAGCGCGCTCGGCAGCCTTCGCTGCATACCAGTCACCCTGGCGTTGAGCTTGCCGAGGATCACCATGATGTAGCCCCAAAGTGATAGTCCAGCAGCTTGCTGGACTATTCGTTCAAGGGCAGGCCACGCCCCCGAGAACGAACGCAAATAGAACACATTTGACCCAGAGAGACCCTTCATCGCGTGAGGAGGTCATCAAGCCGGCCCCTGGTCAGCCTTTTACGAGCGATGCTCCGACTTGATGACAAACTGCATATGTGGGAATGAGCCATCCGAACCGCGTCTTAGCGTCGACGACAACGCCAGACATTACGAAGTCCCAGCAGACGATGGGGATCCTCTGCGACCTGTGGGACAACGCCGCTCCAGGCACGATTGAATACCGCAGCGATCTAGATGCACCGCGGGCTGTGGCCATACGCACTCAAACCCATCATGCAGTCCGAGTGTCGAGGGCAGTCCTCCAGCTCAGCCATACGACGACGGGTATCGAACTCGTCCCGCTCGTGCGACTCGTCATGGAGTGTGCAGTGACCGCAGCTTGGCTGCTTCTCACACCTGGGTCGGGTCAGGCTCTGATTCGAGATGGAGCCAGCCAACGCCTGAAGGCGTTAGCTGGCATCACAAAGCTTGGCGAGGATCCAGGCCCCGCGAAGGAGCAAGCAGAGGACGCGCTCGCTCAACTCGAGAACGCGAAAGCTCCGCGGTCATTCGCGTTCGAGCAGCGATGTCTTCGACTTGAAGGTGGTCAGCGCATCTACTTGACCTACCGGGCTTTTTCAGCAGAGTCACACAGCGGAATGGGTATCGCAGACTTCTACTCCGTTGCGACTCCAGCGAGTCCGATCGGTGTCGTCTTCAACCCAGACGCGTCAAGTAGCGTCCGAACGCCGACGCTTGGCGTTGCGGCCTGCATGCTCCTGTTGGCGATCAACGCCGACGAAATTGCTCGTGCCAAGCCCACCCACTCGACACAGATCACGAAGGCGGCGAAGCGGCTCGGAGTCGGTACCCGGATCGTCGCGTCAGACGGAACCGAACTACCGCCGCGAGTTTGAACGAATCTCCGCGCGGAATTCGATGGCTCCGCAGCCCCCTGTTTGGGTCGAAACTACTTCCTGCCGTCGATGTTAGCGAACGGTTGGGCGCGGGGACCCTCCCGAGAGGGATCGGTACTCTGGGGTCGTGAAAGTTGCCGCGCTAAAGACGCTGAATGAGCAGATCCGATTGGGCAAAAGTCGGCTGTTTCACGGCGGATTTCCGGGACAGCAGGTGGGCGGTTTCATCGACCCTCCAGCGGTGTCTGGAGCGAAAAGCATGAGGGGCGAGTCGGAACGAGAGGGCCTCGGCAACATCACCACTTCCGTGAGCCTGGTCTACGTGACGACCGAACGATCCCTCGCGACAGCCTTCGCCGCCTACTGGGCAAAGCGCCACCCGGGACGCGGACGCGGCTGGCTCTATCGAGTCGAGCTGGATGATGTCGATCTCGTGCCAGACAATGACTTCCCGCGCGGGCCGTTCACCTGCTTCCAACTGCCCCGGGCCCGCGTCGCGGCGATTCTCGACCGGGGAGTGGATCCAAATGATCAACGGCACGCCCGCGAGATTCGACGCTTCGTCGAACACCTTGGCTAAGAGCACGCGAGCACGATACTGAGGGCGCTGAGCTCACCAGCCCAGGCTGGAGCTGCTGCCTTAGCGGCACACCGCCAAACGTGCACGAGCGTGCGCGGGCCTCCTCACCCGACGTGGAAGTCGCGTTCCTCGGATCGGTCGAGCTTGCACGGCGACTCGGCGTGGCTTCGGAAGACGTCCTGGATACCGACGAGAAAATCTTGTCCTACTTCCTCGAGTAGCGCCTACCCGCACGAAGGCTACCGGAAATTCTTTGCGGAGTACGTCTCATTCGGGTGGCCGGTAACGGCTCTAGTGATGACCACCCGGCCGCGCTTCTTCGACTTCGCAGTGGGCTCGTCGACGACGTACCAAATGCGGGCGCCGTCAGTGACCTTGTACTGCCACTGCGGTAGCTCCACTCCGTCGACGATGACGACTGCCAAGTCCCCTTTGAGGCGGTAGCACCGGGAAGAGTCGAACAGCGCCGGATGAATTCGCAGATAGTCGTGAGCATCCGCGAGAGCATTCTTCGCGACCGCCTTGAGGTCACCCCAGCCCCGCTCAGCAGAGGCGCTGCCAAAGAAGATCTCGTACTCGCTGCCTTTCAGCGGTCGGGGAACAGGGATGTCGCGCTTCCCAGCCATCTACGGGCGTTCGACTCGCACCTGAGTGGTTGGCAACTCGATCGGCTCGACCTGGCGCATCCCCATCGCGTACGCCAGCGCCGTTTCCTGCCATTCTTGCTGCGCCCGCAGCAAACGATCGTAAGAACCCAGCTCGCTTGACGAATAAACCAGCTGCTCGATCTCAGCCGCGTACGAAGAAAGCTCATCGGGTGAAAATTCGGCAGTCCACGCGAACAAGTCGCTCAGCGCTGCAACGACATCGTTCTGATTCCGGCCGATCGCCCGGATCAGTCGGCTCGAGAGAGCCGTGCCGTTCTGGAGCACGTCGAGATCATGGCCGCGCAAGATAACCAGATCATCACCGTCGCGACGCGTGATGCGAACCTGGCCTTCATCGATATGGGCCAGAACCTCCCTGGGCTTGCGAAGAAGGTCGGTGAAAGTCGCGGTACTCATCGCTCTAGACTACATCAGATAAACATCTGATTGATCGAATAGCGGGCTCACAGCGACTGTAATGAGCCTATCGAGAGCAGACCGATGACGTTCCGTAGTCTGATCCCGAGGCCGATCGCATGGCCAGGGTCGATCAGACACTTGTGGGTGAGTTGTGGGCAAATCACGCCCACACAGAAAGCTAAGGCCGCTCTGATCAGGGGTTTTATGGCGGTACCGGTGGGATTTGAACCCAAATCACTTCCGGGTAGAGGCGCTCCAATGTCTAAAGAACCGCATGATTTCGCCGATTTAGAGCCACATGTGATGACCAGAAACACGGATGAATTCGTCCGACTGTTGCCAGTTTGTTGCCATCAACAGGGGTTTGCCCCTCTTTCAGAAGGACGTATCAGCGTCGGCCCAGCCCGGGCAGGCCCCCGCTCGACGCCCGTATGCTCCCGCCCTCTTTTCGGGCGGCCTTCTCCTCGGGCGTCGGTGGCAGCCCGCCCTGACACCACCTTCGCTCGGCATAGTCGAAATGCGCAGGGAGTAGTCCATCCGCCTTGGGACGCTGGCGTAATCCGCACGTCGGGCACTCTCGCTTGCCGTCAGCACCGACGTGGCTCGTTTGCTCGCTCATGACAGAATCGTAGCCGAATGGAATTTCACGCCGGCCCGATCAGCCCGCGCTTCGGATCACCCGATTCTGCAAAAAAATGGCAGTCGATGATCGCTCGCCAATGTGTGACACACACTGCGTAGACGAGTCCAGATGCATCGACAGTTGTTCGCTCGGTGGCGGCTTCGCCAATGATTCAGTTCTCTACGACGCCCCCGTAACGAACGTGCCTGCCCATAGGGGGTATCCAGCGTTCACGAGCCATATGAGACCGCGCTCGTAACGTACCGAGTCGTGCCGCATCGAGCGGTTCGCCCTCGGTATGCTTTCGCCATGCCGACTGAGCCGCGCGATGACGCGAAAACCGCGGATTCGAAGCCCAATAGATCTTCGCAGCAGCGAGAAGAAGCATCTCCGCCTGTCGCCTCGGCGGAAGAGGGGCTCTGGTTCTCGCACTCGCCGAACCCGATCGATGTGCAGATTTTCAAGATCAATCGTCGGCCGATTCGCTCGGCAACCCTCTCAACGTTCGAACCTCCTGAGGACGTGATAGAGCATTTCAAAGCTGCACTGGCAGGATCGCTGACAGCAACAAGCGGTCGGCGCTTTCGCCGGCAGTGGCGGATTGGGAATCTCCAATTCGACCCTGACGGCTCGTACAGCACAGGCAGAATCGGTTGGACTCGACTCGACAAAGAGCTGGCTGATACGTGGGATGAGGAAACGAAGTCGTTTCGAGAACACCTCGTAGACGTAGAAAGTTCGGCCGTAGCACCATTCGCGTTTCTGCGCGCCGGGGAGCTCCTTGGAGTGCTCCGGCACCCCTCGTTCACCACCGATGAGACCATCAACAGGGTGTTTGAACAGTTACTCAACAAGGGAGAGCTGTCGCTCGAATCACCGTCAGCATCGTGGCACGTTGATCCAGTCGGAGATCACGAAGAGTTTCAGGCGTGGCTCGACGAAATGGAACAAGTACTGTCCATCACTCTCCGTATCGAACGGCCGAACCCGGATGGGGCTGATGAGTTCGAGGCCATCGAACGAAGGCTCGATGCTCTCGACGCCCAATACATTAGCGAGACAGTGAAGGCTCTTGACGAGACGGTTGGGCTGAACAAAGCTGGACTCAGTTCCGACACAACGATACGTGGTCTGATTGGCGCTGCCATGCGGTCATACGGCTTCGTCACTGCACGGGGTCGCAAGAACGGGCGTCAGCGGAAATACGACCAGCGTAAAGAGCAACTTCGCAAGCCAATCGACAATGTCGGTGCTGATTGGGATACTGCAACCGACAACGTATTGAAGGCGGTTAGGTCCGCGGGAAGACCAAGCGAATGAACAAGCTACGGCGCGAGGTGGGCTTTTGGGGCTCTGTCGGCCGGCTAAAGCTGAGTCAACTGCTCAGCGTGGAGTACGTTTCGAGCCTCCTGTTCGGCGTTGGCGCCGCTATCTTGCTAACGATGTTCGGCTCGCTCGATTCTCGGATCAGCGTGGCGGGCGATTTCTTGACAATTGCCCCCGCACTTGTCGGCGTGGTATTCGCTGGAATGGCGCTCGTCGTTGCTTTGATGTCAGATGCTTACATGCGTTTGCTGGCGGAGTCCGAGAGCGGCATCACGGGCTTTTTGAGTCCATTCATGATCGCGCTCGGCATTCAAGTTTCCACGGTCGTGGGCGCGGTTGGTTACCGCGCCTTCGCCCCGTTCATGTCGTCCGAAACGGAACCGTGGGTATTCGGCGCGCTGTGCGTCATCTTCATCGCCTCATGCCTGGAGCTTGTCGTATTGGCTCGCAACGTTTTTATGCACGCGCGACTCCGAACGCGATTGCAGGAAGCAACAGTTTCGGAGTTCCAACGAGTTCGACAGTCGAAAGCGTCGAATCAGTAGCGATCAGGTGGCGCCCCACGCCAGCCTGAGCGTCTCGCATAGCTCTAACAAAACGGCGGCCGCAGCTGAGTGCTTCGCGCTCTTGGTTTCGTCGTCCATGATCGCCGCGAGATCCAGCCCGATCTGAACGATGTCATCGAATTCAGGGTGCTCGTCAGAGCCCATCGCGGTGAGACTGGTTCGCCACGCGCTGACATGGTTGCCATCGGCAGTCATGACGTTTTCTGCTCTCTCCTGAGCCGCTCGGCTCGTTCTCTGAATTCGTCTAGCTCGCTCTTCGGTGCGGGCACCCTGACTCCGGCGGTCGCTCGCCCCAGATCCTTCAAGGCAGAAAGATACGCGCCGGCAAGACGCGCTGATGGGCCGGCGGCTCCGGCCTGGTCTACCTGATCGGCGAGGGCTCGACACAGTGCGACGATCGGGCCATGAATTGGTGACTCGTCGAGCTTCGCGGCGGCCACAGCGCCGTCAACGGCCTCGCGGTTGCTCAAAGGTCATCTCTCCCTAAGGTGTTGGTAAAAAAGACCGGAGAGGGACGACCACTCACGCTGGGACTGCCGGCTGAGAGGGGTTGAGGCTGGATTTTCTGAGCGAGTGTCACCACCAGTCGGGCACCGCTTCGCCGAGGCCGGGGCTCGGTGCTTTCGCACCACGACTCTTGTTGCATGCTGCGTGGCTGTGCCGGGCGTTGCTCGGGTCGCCTTGCAGCTCGGGGTAGTTGCGTACTGGCTTGAAGTGGTCGAGGTTGTGGCTATCGGGTGTTGTGTTCGGTGCCACCTGATAGTCCACACGTTGCGAACAAATCCAGCAGTTCGCTGCAGGGTCACCCTGGGCATCCAGTCGTTTACCTTCGGCGAAGAACTCTTCTCGCAGTCTGTGATCGGCTGCTGTGTTAGTGCGTGCCATTCCCTCACGTCTCTTCGGGTTCGGACCTGGGTAATGCGGGAGCCTCGCCTGACCCCAACCACAGTGTTTGGCGAAGCTCCCGCACGCTCGTGCACAGCTGTGCATGAGGCGACGCGCGCGTGACGCGCTTCTCTTCGGAGACGGTCACAGCCACATGCACCTACCTCACTCCCTTCGCGGGTGGTTCTCGTCGGCAGTGAAGAAGTCACAGACGGCCGACAAGACGTTCGCCAGGGTGACGGTGCACGACATGCGGCACACCGCCGCGAGTCTCGCGATCTCGGCCGGCGCAAATGTGAAGGCCGTGCAGCGGATGCTCGGCCATGCCTCTGCAGCGATGACCCTCGACACCTACGCCGACCTATTCGACGACGATCTCGATGCAGTTGCCACGGCCCTCAACAAGGCCAAGAATTCTGCAGATGTTGCCAAAGCGTTGCCAGACGCGCACTCTGCGCAAAGAAAAACCCCCTAACTTCCGCATGAACAAAGGGAAGCAGGGGGTTCGAAGATGGCGGTACCGGTGGGATTTGAACCCACGGTGCTCTTTCAAGCACACATGTTTTCGAGACATGTACCTTCGGCCGCTCGGACACGGTACCGGGAAATACCTTACGGCACGGTCGCGTGAGGCGCCAATCGGGGCGTCGAGCGTGAAAGCGAGCCCCGGGCATCCACACCCCGGGTTGAAACGTGACAAAATCGGAGGGTGATTTACAACGCTGCAGATGACCGTTACGAACAGCTCCCCTACCGACGCACGGGCCGCAGTGGGCTGAAGCTCCCGGCGGTGTCGCTGGGGCTCTGGCAGAACTTCGGCGACACGACCACGACCGAGACGCAGCGCGCTATTCTCCGGCGCGCCTTCGACCTGGGAGTGACCCACATCGACCTGGCGAACAACTACGGGCCGCCGTACGGCTCGGCCGAGACGAATTTCGGGCGCATCTTCGCTGAAGACTTCGTGCCGTACCGCGACGAAATGGTGATCTCGTCGAAGGCCGGGTATGACATGTGGCCGGGCCCGTATGGCAATTTCGGGTCGCGCAAGTACCTGCTGGCGAGCCTCGACCAGTCGCTCGCACGCATGGGGCTCGACTACGTCGACATCTTCTACTCGCACCGGCCCGACCCCGAGACTCCCCTCGAAGAGACGATGGGTGCGCTGCACACCGCCGTGCAAAGCGGGCGGGCGCTCTACGCGGGCATCTCGAGCTACTCGCCCGAGCGCACGGTGGAGGCGGCGCGAATTCTGGCCGACCTCGGCACACCGCTGCTCATTCATCAGCCGTCGTACTCGATGTTCAATCGCTGGATCGAAGACGGCCTACTCGACACCCTCGGCGATCTGGGGGTCGGATGCATCGCCTTCTCGCCGCTCGCCCAGGGTCTCTTGACCGACCGGTACCTGAACGGCATTCCCGCTGACTCCCGCGCGGCACAGAACGGGTCGATGCAGCAGAGCTTCATCAACGACGAGACCCTCGCTCGCGTGAAGGGGCTCAACGACATCGCCGCCGGTCGTGGGCAGACGCTCGCCCAGCTCGCGCTGTCGTGGGCGCTACGGGATGCCCGGGTCACCTCTGTGCTCATCGGAGCCTCGAGCGTGAAACAGCTCGAAGACAACCTCGCGGCGACCCACAACCTCGCGTTCGAGCCCGATGAGCTGTCGGCGATCGACTCGTTCGCCACCGAGGCCGGCATCAACCTCTGGGCGGAGCAGAGCCAGGCCTAGCCGCCCCTCGCGTGGCCGCGCGCGGCCGCCGCCCGCCCCGCGCCCGCCCCGCCGCGTTGGCCGGGCGGGAGACTGGGGCGCTTCTATGAGCGATAGGCTCGAAGGGCAATGCTTTCGATTTCGGTGGTGATACCGGCGCGAAACGACGCCGACATGCTTGAGGCCTGCCTGGCGGCGCTCGCGCGGCAGACGCGCCCGGCAGACGAGATCATCGTGGTCGACAACGGTAGCGACGACGACACGGCAGAGGTGGCTCGCCGTGCGGGGGCGACGGTGGTCTTCGAGCCGGTCGCGGGCATCCTGCATGCCACCGTCGCGGGGTTCGACTACCTGGCAGGCATAGACGCACATCGCGACGGCGTGAACCGCAGCCCAGCCGCGGCGCCGCGAGCCGACATCATGGCGCGCATCGACGCCGACTCGATTCCCCGGCCCGACTGGCTGGCAGAGATCGAGCGCGCCTTCACCGCCGACCCCGGCCTGACCGGAGTAACCGGCCCTGGCGAATACTACGGCGGCAACGCGCTGGTGCGCTGGGCCGGCGAGACGTTCTACCTCGGCGGGTACTTCGTCGCGGTGCGCGCACTGATGGGGCACGTGCCTCTTTTCGGGTCGAACTTCGCGTTGCGCTCCAGCGCCTGGAGCCGCATCAAGCCGGGCCTGCACATCGACAACCCGCGTATGCACGACGATTTCGACATCTCGATGCGCCTCACGCCCGCGATGCGAGTGCGTTTCGTCGAAGAAATGCGGATGCCCATCTCAGCCCGTCCGTTCGATTCCCTCGGCGGCTTCAGCCGACGGCTCGACTGGGCGTTCGCGACGCTGGCGGTGAACTGGGCCGAGGAGCGTCCGTGGACGCGTGTCGCCGCTCGACTCACGGCCGGCGCACGCTACCTCGTTGCGGAACACCCCGGCCGCCGTCTGGCGAGGGCCGAGCATCCTGCAGCTGTCGCCCAGCACGACGAACGCACCCCCGCGTCACGCGCTCGCGCGCCGATTTCGGTCGCCTCCGCCGCCGTTTGGAGTCAGAATCGACGCGCGAACACCCGCCGACTCCGCGCCGAACGCGTTTCAGCCCGCGGTGCGGCTGCGCGCGAACAGGTCGAGCAGGTCGAAACTGAGCTCGTACGGGGCGTCTTCACAGGGGCTGTGACCGGTGCGATAGACGTGCAGGCGGGCTCCGAGCGCCTCGGCGTTGGCCGCGTGAAGCGCCGTTGGCCACAGATCGTGCTCGCCCACCGCCACGTCGATCGGGATTCCCGACGCTCGAAGTTTTTCACGAACATCCGGAACCCGTTTCATCAGCCCCATGATGTCGGCGTGCGACGACCGCCGAGTGTAGGCGAAACGCGCCTTGACGAACCGCAACCGCCCGGGTCGCACGTGCAAGACGTTCACCACGACGCCCCAGCGCATGAGGGCGGCGGCGACGCGGTTCGGGGCGTGGGTCGAGAACGCTCCGAGGCGCTTGACGCCACGGAATGACTGCCCCGGCTCCGGCGGCGTGCCGAGCAGGGTGAGGCTCGCGACGAGCTCCGGATGCTCGGCGGCCACGATCTCGGCCACGATTCCCGCGAAGGAGTAGCCGAGCAGGTGTACCGGGGTATCGCCCTGGCGCAGGTAGGCGACGAGGTCGTCGGTGAAGAGTTCGTAGTCGTAGTGCTTCTTCGGCGGTGACAGGTTCTCAGGGCCCGCCCGGTGCGATTCGTACTGCCCGGCAAGGTCGTAACTCTGCACGTGATAACCCTGCGACACGAGTTCGCCGAAGATGTAGAAGAAGTCTTCTTTCGAGCCCGTGACCCCGGCGAGCAACACGACCCGCGGATGCCCGGCCTCCCCCGCCTCCCAGACCGCGAGCGGCCCGCTCGGCGCCTCGAACGTCGAGACCGTGACGCCGTCGGGCGGCGTGGCCCAATCGATGTCGCCAAGGGCTTCGTCGCGCAGCTGCTTTTCACGACGAGTGGTCACGTCTGCCAAATTACCGCATCTGGCGAGTTGACAGTGCCTCACGTCTTCGCGTAGCGTCGGTCGGTTGCGCTGAGCCCCGGTCTTTGGGGCAGTTCGCGCGTCAGCCGGCAGGCCCGCGGGCGTGCCGTCGCACTCGACAAAGAAACGAAAGGTCATGAAGAAAATCACCGAACGCTTGCTCAGCTGGGCCAGCCTGCTCGAAGACAACACCCTCGAGCAGGCTCGCACTTCCTCACGCATGCCGTTCATCTACCCTCACTTGGCACTGATGCCCGATGCCCACCTGGGCCTCGGCGCAACGGTGGGCTCGGTCATCCCGACACTGGGAGCCGTGATGCCGGCGGCCGTCGGGGTCGACATCGGCTGCGGCATGATCGCGGTCAGAACGCAGTTCACGGCATCCGATGTCGACGCGCGCGTCGCCGCAGGCTCGCCATTGCGCGAGCAGATCGAGCGGGCGATTCCCCTGTCGGCAGGCGGAAAGAACAACACCATCGTCACGACGGCCGAGCCGCGCATCGACGAGCTGCGCGCGCTCGCCTCCGAGTCGGGTTTCGACCCGGCCACGTACGTTCGCGAATGGGAACGGCAGCTCGGCACCCTCGGCAGCGGCAACCACTTCATCGAAGTGTCTCTCGACGAGACCGACGCGGTGTGGGTGTTCTTGCACTCGGGCAGCCGGGGTATCGGAAACCGCATCGCGCAGCACCACATCAAGGTCGCGCAAGCACTCATGTCGAAGTGGTGGATCGAACTACCCGATCGCGACCTCGCCTACCTCGTCGAGGGCACGGCCGAGTTCGACCGCTACATCACCGAGCTTCGCTGGGCACAGCGGTTTGCTCTGCTCAACCGCGAGGAGATGATGGATCGTGTCATCCGCCAGCTCAGCGAGTGGATGACCGTGCCGATCGTCGAGCAGGAACGCATCAACTGCCACCACAACTTCACCGAGAAGGAGACGCACTACGGCAAGAGCGTCTGGCTCTCGCTAAGGGCGCGATCTCGGCGCGGGCGGGTCAGCCGGGGCTCATTCCCGGTTCGATGGGAACGGCCTCGTACGTGGTGGCCGGGCTCGGCAACCCCGTCGCGCTGCAGTCGTCGCCGCACGGGGCGGGCCGGTCGTACTCGCGGTCGGCGGCGCGGCGAACCTTCACGCACGAGCAGTTGCGTGCGGCGATGGTGGGAATCGAGTTTCGCGACACCGACGCTTTCATCGACGAGATTCCCGCGGCGTACAAGCCGATCGACCAGGTGATGGCCGATGCGGCCGAGCTGGTCGAGGTGCGGCACACGCTGCGGCAGATTCTCAACGTGAAGGGCGACTGAGTCGAGACCGGGTCGGCGGCGGGGTCGGGACCCGGGGTCGGAGCGTCGAGGTCGGGGCGCCGAGGCCGGGCGCCCCGGGGTCTGGGCGCCGGGGACGGGGCGCCGGGTCGAGGCGCCGGCGTCGGAACGTCGTCGATACCTCAGGAGATAGTGCCCGCCGAGGCTGTGCTTGGCGGGCCGCACGGCGTGTCTCCTGAGTTATCGCGACGGATCGCCGCACCCTGCCGCGGAATAGGCTGGAACCATGGTCTTTCCCGAGCTCAAACGACCCGACATCGACGTGGGCCGCGACGGCGGCATACCCGATGCGACGATACTGCTGCTGCACGCGCACCCCGACGACGAGACGCTCGGCACGGGCGGCCTGATGGCTCGGCTGGTGGCCGAGCGGGTGCGCGTCGTACTCGTGACGGCGACGCGCGGCGAGCGCGGCGAGGTGGTTCCGGGGCCGCTGAAGCACCTCGAGGGCACCGCCGAACTGGCCGAGGTGCGGGTGGCCGAACTCGATGCCGCGATGGGCGAGCTGGGGGTGGCCGATCACCGGTTTCTGGGCGCGGCAGATGCCCGGGCATCCACCCGTTCGCCCCGCCGGTACAGCGACTCGGGCATGAAGTGGGGGGCGTCGGGGTTCGCCGAGGCGGCGCCGGATGCGCCATCCGCCGCGTTGAGCCTCGCCCCGCTCGATGAGGTGGTCGACGATGTACTTTCCGTCATCGCAGACGTGCGCCCGCACGTGCTGGTGAGTTATGACGAGCGGGGTGGGTACGGGCATCCGGATCACGTGCGCATGCACGATGCAGCTGTTGCGGCCGCTGAGCGTTCGGGGCTGCCTCTTTATGTGATCGTGTCGAGCGCCGTCGAGGCGCAGGGCGGCGACGTGGTCGTGCCGCTCGGGGAGTATCGTGCGGCGAAGTTCAGGGCGCTGGCGGCGCATCGCACGCAGCTGAGTGTCGACGGGGACGACATCGTGCTGTCGGGTGGGCAGCGGCGGCCGGTTCGTGACGTCGAGGTGTTTCGGCGGTGGGCGGGCGAATAGACGGGTGTCGGTGCGGCGGCGCACTGCGGCGGGCTGCTGCTTCGCGGGTGGCCGCGCGGGGGCGCACTGCGGCGGGCTGCTACGTCACGGGTGGCGGCGTGGGGGCTGTGCCGTCGCGGCCCGTAATCTCGGGCGCCGGCGGGGCTCGGGTGTTAGGCTCGCCTTACTAGATCATGCTCGAACGCGCGTGGTCTCTGTGAGAAAGGGCCCTTCTTGAGCTACATCAGATCTGCTGCCTTCGCAGACACGGGTTATGTCGTGCTGGATTCGTACGATCAGTCGAAAGACCCCGCAGAGTGGCTCGACCTCGAGTACGTCGACTGGAAGTCGTCGGGCGACACGCGTTTCGCTCCGCTGGCCAGCGCGTTCGGTGAGCTGGAGTGCAACGGGTTCTGGAATCACACTCCCCCGCGCACCGACAAAGACGGTGTCTGGGTGCAGGCCAACGTCGAGAAGGCTCCGATTCTGAAGGCCCGAGCCGAAGTGCCGGGCACGAACATCGGGCGGTGCCGCGTCATCGAGCTGCAACCGAACGACTACGTCAATGCCATCTACAATTTGCACCAGGATGACAACAATCGGCTGAATCCCGACGGCACGGGGTGGATCGTGCGGGGCTTCTTCAACCTGAGCGACGACCCCGACTCGTTCTTGATCTTGCGCGAAGACCGGTTCGACCCCGCGACCGAGGTGCGCATCCCGTTGCCCGCCGGTACGCAGGTCATCGTCGACACGCAGCGGTTCTGGCATGCGGTGTGGCAGGTGGGGCCGTCGCCGCGGTACTGCCTCATCACCTCGTGGACGTCGGGGCCCGAACTCGACGCATACATAACGAAGTACCACGGGGCGCCGCAGACGACTCAGCCTGCGCTCGACCCGCAGGTGGTCGAAGACGCCCAGAACGAGGTGAAGCGCCGGCTCGCCGAGCGCGCGGCGACGCTGGCTGCACAGGGAAAGCGGGCCAGCGGCAAGGCGTTCGTCGAAGAAGACGACTTCGACGACTGAGTCGGTGTCTGCGGCGAGTGGATGATCGAATTCTCCACAACCACGCACCGCGGCCTTCTCTGCACAACTCGGGGCGTCAGCCCCACGGTGTCGGTGGCCGCACCTATCGTTGGGGCATGCCCACAAAGCCGATCTCCAACTTCAAGTGCACCGAATGCGGGTGGACGACCCCTCGCTGGGCCGGCCGCTGCGGTGAGTGCCAGTCGTGGGGAACAGTCGTCTCGGCGCTCGAGAGCGCCGCGACCGCCGGGCAGGTGAAGGCCGTCAAGGTCGACGAGGGCAGCATCGCCCGGCCCATCACCGAGATCGACACCGACGCGACCACGCACTGGGCGACCGGTATCGGCGAGTTCGATCGTGTGCTGGGCGGCGGCCTGGTGCCGGGCGCGACCATCCTACTGTCGGGTGAGCCCGGTGTCGGCAAGTCGACGCTGCTGCTCGAGGTGGCGGCGCGCGCTGCCCAAGAGCATCTGCGGGTGCTGTACGTCAGCGCCGAAGAGTCGGTCGGGCAGATCAAGATGCGCGCCGACCGAACCCAGTCGCTCTCGCCGACGCTCATGCTCGCGGCCGAAACCGACCTCGCCACCATTCTGGGGCAGATCGACGCGGTAATGCCGCACCTCGTCATCGTCGACTCCGTGCAGACCGTCGCGAATTCGGCCATCGACAGCGGGGCCGGCAGCCCGGCTCAGGTGCGCGCGGTCGCGTCGGCGCTCATCAGGGTGGCGAAAGAACGCGCACTGCCGATTCTGCTGGTGGGGCACGTCACCAAAGACGGCAACATCGCAGGGCCCCGAGTTCTCGAGCACCTCGTCGACGTGGTCTGCCAATTCGAAGGCGACCGCCAGACCGCGCTACGGTTCGTTCGCACGCTGAAGAACCGCTTCGGTCCCACCGATGAGGTCGGGTGTTTCGAGATGACCGGGGCGGGCATCCGTGAGGTGAGCGACCCCAGCGGGCTGTTCCTCAGCAACGCCGGGGAGTCGACCACGGGAACGTGCGTGACGATCGCGCTCGAGGGCAGGCGCGCGCTTCCCGTCGAAGTGCAGGCGCTCGTCATCACCACCAGCGCCCCCAATCCGCGGCGGGTCACCAACGGTGTCGACTCCTCCCGCGTGTCCATGCTTCTCGCCGTTCTCGAACGACGGCTCAAGCTGAAGCTCTCCGACAAAGACGTCTACGTCTCCACCGTCGGCGGCGTGAAGCTTGTCGAACCGGCCGCTGACCTGGCGATCGCGCTCGCCATCGCGTCTGCGTACAGCGACAGCCCCATGCCCAACAGTTTCGTGGCGTTCGGCGAGATCAGCCTGGCTGGCGAGGTGCGCCAGGTCACGTCATCGGCGCTGCGCGCCACAGAGGCGCGCCGTCTCGGTTTCGGCAATGTTCTGGGGCCTCACGAAACGCAGATCAAGCCGGCGTTCCACCGAGCGTTCGGCACGGCGCCCCGCCTTGCCGTTGGCGATCCGGTTGCGACGCCTCGCGTTGCCGTTGACGACCGGGGTGGGGCGCGCCGCGTTGCCGCTGACGACCCGGGTGGGCTGCCCAGGCAGGCGGCGAAACCGGCAGCACACTCGGTCGAAAGCGATAAGACGTTCGATGCACCCACGCCGCCCTCCGCGGTCGGCGAGCCGAATCCAGGCCACGGTTCCGCTCGTGGCTCCGGTAGAGATACGGCTGGGCGACTCGACGGCGTGCCCTTCCTCCGTTCGGCCGCCGAGGTCGTGGCCGACGAACGCAGGCGCGCCCGCGCCGAGTTTCGTGACAGGGTCGATCAGGGGCTCTCCACCTCGTCAGACTCGAGTGCGCACCCCGACCACCCCAGCTTCGGGCGCGGCCCCGGGTCCGCCCGTCGTCAGCATCAGAGTGACGGCGATGCACGTCAAAGCCACGCACCTACGGCCCCCGGCCGTGACGCCGGGTCTCGAGCAGCGCAGCGGTGGGGCGTTCCCGTCGCCGACACCGAGCCCCCGACAGAACGCTGATGCCTGCGTCGGCTCGCCCACACACGGCCGTAACCCGACTCGCGCGTCGGGTCACCCGCGCGCGGCCGGAACGCTGACGCCTGCGTCGTCTCACCCGCGCGCGGCCAGAACGCTGACGCCTGCGTCGGCTCGCCCACACACGGCCAGAACGTTGAAACCTGCATCGGCTCGCCCACACACGGCCGTAACCCGACTCGCGCGTCGCACGGGCGTGTCGCACGGGCAGCGCTGCCGGCCCGCCGACACGGTGACGCCGCACCCGGCACTCGTGCCGCCTCGCGCGCCCGACGCCTCTGGCCTGCCTGCCGCCGTGAAAACGGAGGAGATACCGCAGGCGTGAGCCGCTATTCGCCGCACGCCTGCGGTATCTCCTCGGATTTCACCGGCTCGTAGCAGTCACACGTGCGGCACGAAGGCCTGCCACGCGAGGCGGCGTGAAGCACGCGGATCGTGTTCGACGCGGTCATGCGCGTCGATAATGAGCGTCTGACGGGTCTCTTCGTCGTAACGGGGCCATCCGGCGAAGGCCACCGGTGCCGATTCGGCCGCCTGCTTCTCGCCACCGGTGTCACGCACGCTCAGCTCACCTTCCACGCCACCACGAGCACCCACCACCACGCCGACACCGTTCGGGTCGCCCGAGTACGCGAAAGCACCCCAGTAGCGACGCATGCGGGCACCGGCGCGTACGAAGGCGCGGCGGCCGCCGAGCATCGTCATGGTGCGCCCGAAGGTACCGCCCATGCGGTCGAACAGCGCGAAGAGCTCAAGCCCGTGAGTTGCATCGAAGCCAGCCAGACGCACCAGGCGCGGCGCGATGTCGAAGCGGTAGAAGTACACCGGCGCGAACCGCGAGTGCCGCTCGGCGACCTTCACCGTGGGGTACCAGAACGCGTAGTCGCCCCCGAAGTCATGCGCGGGGCGCTTCGCCGGCAGCCCCGGATACTCGGCCTTGATCGCCTTGCGCGCCTTCTTCTTCGTCTTCGCGAAGATCGCCCGAATGCGCTTCGGCGTGGTGGCCAGAATGTCGAGCCGACCGGCGAAGAGGGCTCCTTCGCGGTCGTTCGTTCCGATGATGAGGGGCACCGGATGCGCGCGCCCCGCCTTGAACGCATCGAGCGGCCGTTCCGGCAGAAAGTCGCCGTCGATGACCGGGCAGAGGGCGATGGTTCCGGGGTCGTCATCGGGCGCGCTCATAGTGAGGGCATCCGTCGCCCGGATCAGGTCGCGCCAGCTCGCCGCGACGAGCATCTCGCCCGCATCCTCAGCAGAGGTGTTCTCGACGCTGTCGTTCGACACGCGCTCACTCAACAACTCGACGAATTGTTCGGCCCAAGCCTGCGTCAGTTCTGGCGGATACACGGCATTCGTCGGCGAACTCTGCGCAATCGCCCGCGCAAACAGACCGGATGCCCGGGGCACCGTCATCAGCGTCGTGACCGCGTTGCCACCCGCCGACTCGCCGAACAGGGTCACGCGGTCGGGGTCGCCCCCGAACATCCGGATGTTCGCCTGCACCCACTCGAGCGCCGCAACACAGTCTTTCAGGCCGAGGTTGTTTTCGATCATCCGTTCGGCCGTCGAATACGCCGTGAAGTCGAGAAAGCCGAGGGCTCCGAGCCGGTAGTTGACCGAGACGTAGACGATGTTCGCCTCGCGGGCGAGAGTGTCGCCGTTGCGCGGAACCTCGGCCGAAGATCCGACGCTGTACGCTCCGCCATGGATGAACACCATCACCGGCAGCAGGGCCCGCTCGGAGTGGCCAGTGAGGGCGGCGGGCGGAGCGGGGCGGGCGTCGGCGGCGGGCGGGGTGTGCCCGTCGGCACCGGGCGACGTGGGGGAACCGGGCGACGTGGGGGCGCCGGCGCCACGCTCGTCGCCACTCGTTCGCGCCGGCCGCGCCGGCCGCGCCGGCCGCACGACGTTGAGCCTGAGGCAGTCTTCGCTCATCGGGGCGTTCTTCGCTGCCCCGATGAAGTTTCCTTCACGCGATTGCGGCGAGACGGCGCCGAACTGGCGGGCATCACGAACGCCGCGCCACGGCAGCGGCGGTTGGGGCGCACGAAATCGCAGCGCCCCGACGGGCGGCGCCGCATAGGGAATGCCGCGCCACGTTTCGACTCCCCGTTCGCGCACGCCACGCAGAGCACCCTGCGCAATGGTGATGTCGAGCGTGGTGATCTCGACCGTTCCGGTGACCGGCGGGCGAGACAGCGTCGACATGCCTCGATCGTATCCCGCTCGGATTAACGACGGAGGTTCGGCTACTCCAGAATGAACTGGGCAGACTGCGTCGAGGCGATTCCGTCGACGCTCACCGAGAGGTGGTATGCCGCGCCACCGGCCGGAACCGTCGGCGGCGAGGTGGAGGCGCAGGAGTCCTTCGACGAACGGGTGCGGTTCCAGGCGAACGGTGTCGAAGTGATGGTCTTGCCCGGCTCGAGCATGGCGAGTGTATCGGTGGCGCCCGTTTGGCAATCTGTCGAGAGCCAGTAGGTCTCGGTTCCGCTGGTGATCGTGTAGACCTGCTGCGACGTACCCGCGTTGATCGTGCACGGCTGCGAACCGGTGTTGACGATGCTGAACGAGAGCATCGGCAGGTTGCCGCTGGAGTAGTCGTTCGCGTCGGTGATGGCCGTCACCGTGACGTTGCCGGCCGCGCACGCAGCTGAGCCGTCGGCGGGGGTCTCGCTCGCGGCGGGGGCAGGGGCATCCGTCGCCGCTGCGCTGGGCGCAGCGCTCGGGGTCACGCCCGCGTCGCCGGTGCCCGGGGCGCCCGTACTCGCGCTGGCGTCGCTGGCCGCGGGTGCCGGAGTCGCGCCCGGGGTCGCGGAAGGCAGAACCCCGGCGGCATCCGTCGCGCCCGGTGTCGCCGTCGCGGGCGCCGCGGTCTCGGCCTTACCAGAGCCCGGTCGCAGGATGACCAGCAGCACCACCACGACCACGGCGAGCACTCCCAGCAGCACGACCAGGCGGCGCCGGCGGTACACCTTCTGCGATACCCGGCGTCGCGGAGGCTGCGTGGCGGACATACTTCCAGGCTACCCAGCCCCGCGCCGCTCCCCCGTCATCGACATGGCCTCCCGCCCCGCCAAGCCCCTGACTTTGGGTGCTCTCTCAGCTTGCGCCCGCAATCGACTTTGCGAAAAGGCCCCTTCCCGCGCGATTTTGGGGACCTTTTCGCAAACTCGATCCCGAAACGGAGGAGGGAGGGGAGGGAGTGGAGGGAGGGAGGGGAGAGAGGAGGGGAAGAGCGGGTCAGCCTATGGCGTTGGCGGCGGAGAGGCGGGTCACGGCTTGGCGCGCGGCGGCCGCCGAGGTGGCGGTGACGGCCACGCGCGCGAGTTCTTGCGCCTCGGAGAGGGTGTGGCGTGAGAGTTCGGCGCGAACATCCGCCAGCGCCGCCGGCGTCATCGAGAGCGTGGTCACGCCGAGCCCCACCAGCACCACCGCGAGCAGCGGATCGGCCGCCGCCTCACCGCACACGCCCACGGGCTTCGATGCGTCGCGGCCGGCGCGCCCGATCATGCCGACGAGCCGCAGCACCGCAGGATGCCACGGGTCTTGCAGGTTCGCGACCGACCCTAGCAGGCGGTCGGCGGCCAGGGTGTATTGCGTGAGATCGTTCGTTCCGATGCTCACGAAGTCGGCGACGTCGAACACCTGGTCGGCGACCACCGCGAGCGAGGGCACCTCGGCCATCACCCCGGCGACTCGTACGCCCAGCTCGCGGGCCAGCGAGACGAAGTACTGAGTGTCGTCGTAGTCGGCCACCATCGGCGCCATCACCCAGACCTCGACCGTGTTCGCGGGCTGTTCTGAGGAGGCCAGCGCCTCGGCCGCATCCACTTTCTCGTCTCCGAATTCGAGGCTGCCGAGATCGCCCACGGCCTGCACCCGATCGGGCGCGGTGTCGGGCGCGAAACCGTTGACGCGGGCCTCAGCGATGGCCAGAGCGGTGAGCTGGTCGCGCAGAATCTGCTCGCTCGCCCGCAGGGCGCGGATGCCCCGCAGCCCCAGCGCCGGATTCTCTTCTTTCGCGTCGTTGAGAAAGCTGAGCGGCTTGTCTGCGCCCGCATCGAGCACACGAACGACGACCTTCTTGCCCACGAAGGCCCGCAGCATCCGCTCGTATTCGGCGACCTGCGCCTCGACCGACGGAGCCTCTGTCGCGTCGAGAAACAAGAACTCGGTGCGAAAGAGCCCGACCCCCTCGGCGCCGAGAGCGACAGCTTCTTCGGCCCCGTCGGCCGAGCCGAGGTTGGCCAGCAACGGAACCAGTGTTCCGTCGGCGAGAGCGCCCGCGCTCAAGGGCGCCGCCGTAACCGCCGCGCGCGCAGCGATGGCGGCTCGTGCTTCGGCGAGGTCGGCGTCGCTCGGCTCGGTATTGACGGTTCCGCTACCGGCATCGAGCACGACGAACGTGCCGTCGACGAGCTCCTCGGCACCGCCGACGCCGACGATCGCCGGAATCGACTTCGACCGCGCGAGTATCGCGGTGTGCGAGGTGGGGCCGCCTTCGCGCGTGATGAGCCCGATGACCTTCGTCAGGTCGAGCAGCGCGGTATCGGCCGGCGCGAGGTCGTGGGCGACGAGGATGAACGGGGTCTCTGACTCGGGTACGCCCGGTGCCGCCACACCCCGCAGCCGAGCGATGATGCGCTGCGAAACGTCGTCGAGATCGGTCGCCCGCTCGGCCATGTACCCGCCCATCTGCAGCAGCAGATCGCGAAAGCCCGCGAAGGCCTCGTAAACGGCTCGGTCGGCCGACTTTCGATCACCCAACCGCACCTGGATGTCGTCGGCGATAGTCGGATCTTGCGCCATCAGCGCCTGGGCGTTGAGCACGTCTTGAGCTTCTCCGCCGGCCGCAGCGCCCCGCGCCTCGAGGTCGGCCGCGACGTGGGCCAGCGCATCGTGGATGCGGGCGAATTCGTCGGCGGGCGACGCGTCGCTGGGCTCGTCGCCCGGCTCGGCGAGGGGTTCGGGCATCCGGAGCGTAGGCCCGACTGCAGAACCGCGACCTACTCCTACGCCTTGCAACAGCATGGTGAAGCTCCTTACCTGCGTCACCCACAATAGTGCGCAGGATGCTCGCGCGCGATGTCTGCGCGCAATGTCTGCGCGCGATGTCGCGGCGCGATGTCAGGCCGCGATGTCATGCTCGATCACGGCCCCATGTCACGAACACTGCGCGATGTCATGGGCCACTGATATTCTCTCAAGAACCGATCAAGGAGATCTTGTATGCCGAACACGAGCCCCATCGGGCTGGGCCGCCGCATCGTGCTGCGCCTGGTGACCGCGCTCGTCACGGCGTTCTACGGCGTGTACCGGCTGCACCCGGTGTTGTGGCGGTTCACGGCGCGGCACTATCAGCCGTCGTTCGAGCGCTTCGCGCGCGTGAACGCGTGGATGATCGCGCAGCAGGCCTATCTCGACGTTCCGGCCTACCGACGCTACCTCGACGAGAGCGGCTTTCGGCCTCGGTTCGGCTTTCCTGGTGGAACCTCGCTGCCTTCCGGCCCACCTCGAAAAAAGAATACGTCGACCGCTTCAGTGAAGACGACCGCTGCTGGGGCGGCTCCATCGTCACCGTCGGAACCGTCGTCGACGAGTCGAGCGGGTCGAGCGGAAAGCCCTACAACTGGATGCGCTCGAAAGACGAGTTGCGAACGGTGCACTCCAACGTGGCCGGCTACATCACGCTGCTCTTCGGTTCGCGGCGGCTGTTCTGCATCAACGCGTTCTCCATGGGGGCCTGGGCGACCGGCACCAACACCGGGCTCGCCATGTCGAAGGTCGCTATGGTGAAGAACACCGGGCCCGACATCGAGAAGATCGTCGACACCCTGAAGCATTTCGGGCCGTCGTACACGTACCTCATCAGCGCCTATCCGCCGTTTCTGAAGCATCTGCGAGACCGGCTCGACGCCGAGGGCTTCGACTGGGACGCCTACGAGCTCAACGGCTTCGTGGGCGGCGAGGCGCTCACCGAGGGTCTGCGCGACTACCTCGAGCAGCGGTTCGCCCGGGTGTACTCGGGCTACGGCGCGTCTGACCTCACCATCGGAATGGCCGGTGAGAGCGACCTCTCGGTGTGGCTACGACGAAGTCTCGTGGCCAACACCGACCTGCGTGCACGTGTGCTCGGTGCCGATGAAGATCGCACACCCATGATCTTTCAGTACAACCCGCTCGAGACGTACCTCGAGACCACGGTCGAGGGTGAGCTGCTCGTGACGCTGAATTCGACCGCCATCATGAGCCCGAAGGTGCGGTACAACATCGGCGACGAGGCGCGCCTGGTCTCGTTTCCTGACATGAGCGCGTATGTGGCCGCATTTCCACGGCTGGCGCTCGCGTTCGAGCGAGCATTCGCGTCGCAGCGCATGAAGCTTCCGTTCGTTCTGCTCCTCGGGCGCAAAGACTCGACGATCTCGTACATGGGGGCGAACATCTATCCGCTCGACGTCGAGAACGGGCTCTACCTCGACAACCCGTATGCTGCCGAGATCGAGTCGTTCAAACTCAGCCTGCTCGACATCGGCGAACTCGAGCAGCGGCCGGTCATCCATCTGCAGTTGCGCCCCGATGCTTCGCTGACTCCGGATGCTCGGGCAGACCTTCGCGCGCGCTCGGCCGCCGGCGTGCTCAAACACCTTGCGAGCGTTTCGCGCGACATCGCCCAGTCGCTCGCCGAAGACGCCAGCACCGCCGACGTGCGCATCGAGCTGCACGATCACGGCACGGGCGTCTTCGCGGGCACCTCGAGCAAGATCAAGAACGTGTACCTCGTGACGAGTGGCGAGGCGGCGGCGGGTGTAGCTGGGGCTCCGGCTGCGGCTCCAGCTCCAGCTCCAGCTCCAGCTCCGGCTCCGGCTCCGGCTCCGGCTCCGGCTCCGGCGACTGACGAGAACACGCTCTGATGCGCACCACAAATTTCTCGAAGGCGCCGAAGCAGGCGCGTGCCGAAGCGCTCGTGGTGGTCGAGTTCGGTGCCGCATCACGCGCCCGATCCGGGGTTCTCGTCGGCCGGGCCGCACGCGAGAATCGCGACAAAAACGCAAACGCGGGCGTTTTCGGCATGAACACAGGCGGCTCGTGGCTTTCGCTGCGCTCATCGCGTTCTTCCGACGACATCGCGAGCGCGCGGGGGTACGTCTGGCACAAGACGTTCTGGCGCGGCGCGAACAACGGCGCCATCGTGTTCTTCGACACCGTCGCGCACGCCGAGGCTTACCGCGACGAAGTGGCGACGTTCACCGGCACCACCCGCCTGCTCGTCGCCGAGCCCAGCGGCTACAGCAACGGCGTCTGGCGCGCCGAGGGCAACGTGATGGCGCACATCGAGCACTTCACCCCGACCTCAGTGGAGTCCGCCCGCGGCACCACTCCCCCGCTCGTCGCGACGCCCGAGACGCCCGCGAGCCCTCATCGAGCTACGGATTCGGGTGGGTCACCGCCCTCCGTACCCGCACGAAAACGTAGCTCCACGGCGGCCGCGGCAACAAAGCCTGCAGCGGCACGGGCCGGCACAACGACGACGGTCGGCGAAGACGGCCGGCCTGTGACCGACGCCACGGCGATGTTCGTGGGGGCCACGAAATACCGTGGCCCGCGGGCCCTGCTGACGCTGTCGCACACCTGGTACCCGATGATCGCACGCATGCAGAAGTTGCAGGGCTACGTGTGGCACACGGTGTATTGGCAACCTCCGTTCACCCTCGGCACTCTCGCCTTCTTCGCCACGCGCGACGACCTGCTCGCGTTCGCACGGCTTCCCGCCCATCGAACCCTCATGCAGTGGATCACCCGCGACACCAAGAACGGCACCGGCGGCTACATCCGTCTGCACACTGCTCCCTCGGCGTCGGGTGCAGGCGCGGAGGTGGATCCATGACGCTGACCGTCGAGCGGGTGACGGGTGAGGCGGCCCTGCGCGAATTCATCGAGCTTCCGCTGCGGCTGTGGCCGGGCGGCCTGTATGTGCCACTGCTGGAGTCGAGCATCCGGTCGTGGTTCACGGGCGAGAGCCCGCATCCGGAGCCCATCGAGCTCGTCGTCGTGCGCGATTCGAGCGACGCGAATTACCAAATCGATTTGAACCGCCAGAGCGACACGAACCGCCAGAGCCACCCGAGCGACCCGGACCAACCGAACCAACCGAGCGGCCCGAAGGAACCCCGCGACCTGAGTGCGATGGGCCACGGCCGCGGCCGGGTGGTCGCGCGCAGCACCGTGCACTCCGACCAGCGTCTCAACGAGAAACTGGGCGAGAAACTGTTGCTGTTCGGCGCGACCGAGTTCGAAGACGACGCCGCAGCTCAGGCGCTTTTCGCGCACCTTGAAGAGCGGGCCAGAGAAGCCGGCGCTTCAGCGCTCTTCGGGCCGGTGTCGCTGCTGCCGAACCAGTCCGGCGGCGTCATCACCTCGGGGTTCGACCAGCGCGGATTCGTCGACTCGGCGTGGAATCCCGTCTGGGTGCCCTCGGTCTACGAGTCTGCGGGCTTTGAGCGCTGGGGCGAGGCCGACACCTACCTCGTGCGACCGGGCCGGCTCTCCGATGCGCCACGCAGACCCTCGGCCGACGAGTGGCGGGCGGCCGGAATGCGCCTCGAGTACGGTTCGAAGCGCCGCATGGGCAGGCTCATTCCCGAGCTGCTCGCGTTGTTGAACGCCTCATTCGCGCAACTGCCGTACTACACGCAGATCACGGCGGCCGAGATGGCGGCGGCCACTGACGGTCTCGCGTTTCTGCTCGACGAGCGGCTGCTGCTGCTGGCTCGGGATGCCCGTTCCAACCGGGCGACCGCGTTCGTGTTGGTCATTCCCGACATCACCGAATTCATGCAGAAGGTGGGCGGCCGGCTCAGTCTGCCGCGCCAACTGCAGTTGCTCGCGACCCGCGGGCGGTACCGGCGCGAGGCAGTGCTGGTGATTCAGGGTACAGATCCGGCGCGGCAGGGGCAGGGCATCCTGAGCCTGCTCACGCGGCAGCTGCAACACAACCTGCGCGAGCGCGGATACTCGGCCCTGCGCAGCACCTACATCGGTCGCGACAACCCGGCTTCGGCTGCCGCGTTCACGCGGTTCGGCGGGCGCCCGTTACAGGCGTACACGTTCTATCGAAAGCCGGTGCCGGGGGCTGCCGATAGCCTGACCACGCAGAACGAGGAGGTCACTTCGTGAACGACGATCAGAGCACGACCGACGACGACCTGCGCACGGTCGACGACCTGCGGGCGCTGCTCGGCGACCTCGTGCTGCTCGCGAGCCGGTCACCCTCGCCGCACAACACGCAGCCCTGGTCGCCACGTGTCGTGGGGTCGGGTGAGGGCCTAGCGGTCGAGGTCGCCGTCGTTCCGAGCCGCACCCTTCCGGCAGGCGATCCGAGCTTTCGCGACGTGGTGCTCTCGCTCGGCGCCTGGATCGAGAGCTTCAGCATCGGTGCGGCCGCGCACGGCTACGACGCGGTCGTCGAGACACTTCCAGCCCTCTCGCTGCTGCAAGAACTGCCGATCAGCGGTCGCGCCGACCCCGCCAAGCCGGTCTTTCGCGTGCACCTCGTTGCTCGAACCCTGCAGGCCGACGCCGATCACACACTGCCCGTCCCGGTGGTCGCTGACCCGCGACCGGTCGCGAATTCTGCACCCGTCACGCCCGTCACTCCCGTCGCTCCTGAACCGACCAGGCCGCCCACCGCCGACCCGGCACGCGAAGCAACGGCCGCCCCACCAACCCCGTTCACCCCCGACGATGTGCGCAACAGGGCCGTGTACCGAGGCCGGCTCGCCGGGCATCCGGAGACCTGGAACGACCTCAGCGACGTCGACCTGCCCCCGTGGCTCTCGCTGCGGCGGCTCGACGACCGAGCGATGGCGTACCTCAGCCGGCTCGGAATCGCCTTCACCGCGTCGCGGCGCAGCGTCGCCCGCGAGCTGCTGCAGTGGTTGCGGCTCGATGCGCGGCATCCGCGCTACCTGCTCGACGGCATGACCGACGTGATGCTGGGCATCCCGGCACCGCTGGCGCGTCTGGCTGCGCCCGCGACGCGGCGCACCGGCCTGCGCGACCCGGTGCTCGCCCTCGCCGGCGCCATCGGCCGCGGCGCAGAGTCGCTCGAGCGAGCGCGCAGCCTGCGCCCGCTCGCCCTCTCGCTCGCCGAGAGCTCGACCGAGTCGCCGACGCATCTGGTTCTCGTGGCGAATGCCCGCCTCGCTGCCGCCGACGACACCACCCGCATCACCGCCGCCATGGACAGCCGCATCGGCGTCTCGGAACCAGATGCGCTGCAGGCCGGTCGCGCGCTGCAACGCCTGTGGCTGCACGCCCACAGCCGCGGGCTCTCGGTGTCGCCGCACTCCGAACTCATCGATTCGCCGCTGGCGCACGGGCTGCTGCGCAAGCGGCTCTCTCTCGGCCGCAGCGATGTGGCGCTTTCGGTGTTCAGCGTCGGAGTCGCCCTCGGCGACGTTCCACGCTCCCCCCGGCTCACCGACCCGCAGCCTCCGAGCGGGCGCCGCGCCGAGCTCGGGCCCTGACGACGGCGCCGCTGAGTCACCCCAGCTCGTAGGCTGCAGAGATGACTCCGATTCCGCTGCGTGTACGCGCCTGGGGCTGGTTCATGAACCGCTTCGACTCGATGCACATCGCCACCATGAGCCCGACCGACATTGCGCACAACCAGACCATGAAGCATGTGCCGGCACCCGTTCGCCGGCTGCTTTTCGGCGCGCGCGATCGGCGAGTGACAGTGGATGATCGAACCCTCCCACCCGCGCCGGGCAGCACCACGGGCATCCCGATCCGCATCTACCGGCCCCTTATGACACCGTCGCAAGGCACCCCGAGCACGCCGAGCACTCCCGGCACGCCGAGCACCCCCAGCACGCCGAACACCCCCAGCACCCAGAGCGCCCCGCCCACACCGCTCACCCCGAGCCCTTCGCACACCCCAATCCTGGGCACCGGCACCGGCCCCGCCACCACGGGCGCCCTCCCCATCGCCCTCTACTTTCACGGCGGCGGCTGGACCCTCTTCGGCGGCCTCGACATGTGCGACTGGCTGCCGTCGCGCGTTGCCGCCGAGCTCGGAGCGATCGTGGTCGCCGTCGACTACCGGCTGGCCCCGCAGCATCCGTTTCCGGCTGCCGTCGACGACTGCCGCGCCGCCCTCGGCTGGGTTGCGGCCAACGCCACCGCGCTCGGAGCCGACCCGGGGCGGCTCCCCGTCTTCGGAGACAGCGCCGGAGGCAACCTCGCCGCCGTGCTCAGCCTGCTCGCGCGCGACGAGGCCGAGGCCGAGGCCAGCCATGGAGCCGAGGCCAGCGACCAGGCCGAGTCCGCCCCGCGCATTGCCGTCCCGCGCATTGCTACCCCGCTCAGTGTCGCCCCGCGCATTGCCGCCCAGGCGCTCATCTACCCCGTCACCGACACCGTGCTCGACGACGCCTCCATGCGAGCGAACGCGCACAGCCCGGTACTGCACCAGGCCGACATGGCTGCGTTCTTCGATTACTACCTCGGCCCCGACGCGACGTCGGTCGCCAGAGTGGATGCCCGCGCCGCCCCTGCACGAGCATCCACTCTCGCGAACCTGCCTCCGGCACTCGTGCAGCTGGGCGCTCATGACGTCTTGCACGACCAAGGCCTTTCGTACGCTCGCCTACTGGGCGCAGACGGTACCGAGGTGACGGTGATCACTTACCCTGAGGCTCCGCACGGCTGGGTGACCTATCCGCGCATCATGCGGGTGGCCACTCGCGCCACAGACGACCTCGTGGCCTTCTTGCGCCGGCACCTCGGCTGAGCGGCGCCGGCTACCCACGCGGGAGCACTTCTGCACAGGCGCCCGTCCGCGCGGGCAGATCAGCCCAGCGGCAGGCTCGACTCGGCCACCGTCTGGTTGTCGTCACTGAACGAGAACCACGCCTGCACGCGCTCGCCGGCCAGCACTCGCGGCAACCAGAACCGCGCATCGTGCCACATCTCCTCGAGCGGCAGCTCGTCGAGAGCGAACCACTCGGGAGCGAGCTCGTCTGAGACGTCGGGCGAACCCGACCACTCTTCGCCGACAAAAACGGTCGAATTCTGGCTCCAGGCGCTCCGGAACGGAAACTCGTACTCCAACCGCCCTACCTCCCGAAGAGACGAAGGCGGCACCCGGATGCCCGTTTCCTCCGCCACCTCGCGCACGATGGCCTCGAGCGGGCTCTCGCCGTGCTCCACCTTGCCCCCGGGGCCGACGATCTTGCCGAGCCCCAGCCCGCTGCGTTTACGCCCCAGCAGAACCTCTCGGCGGCCATCCGGTCGCGTGCGCAGGAGGTAACACACGCACACCTCGTAGCCGGCCACTGCGCGCGCAGCCCTCAGAGGTGCTTCAGCATGCGCGTGTTGCCGAGGGTGTTCGGCTTCACGCGGGCGAGGTCGAGAAACTCGGCGACGCCTTCGTCGGGCGAACGCACCAGCTCGGCGTACACCTCGGGGTCGACGAGCGAGAGGGGCGAGGCGATGAACCCGTGGCGTTCGAAGAACGGCACCTCGAACGTGAGGCAGAACAGCCGCGAGAGGCCGAGGTCTCGGGCATCCTGTTCGATCGCATTCAGCAGAGCGTGCCCGACACCACGGCCGAGCCAGGCTTGGTCGACCGCGAGAGTGCGAACCTCGCCGAGGTCTTCCCAGAACACGTGCAGGGCACCGCAGCCGATCGGGGTTTGGTCTGCATCGACGGCGATGCGGAACTCTTGCACGGCCTCGTAGAAGACCACCGAGTCTTTGCCGAGCAGAATGCGTTGTTGCACCAGGGGTTCGACCAGGCGCTGAATCCAGGGCACATCAGATGTGCGGGCGCGTCGCACCGTGATCGACCCGGTTGCGGGGCGAGCGGCGGACACGTCAGGAGTGGTCATCCCTCCATCCTCCCAGCCCGCCCCCAAAAGACGAAAACTCGCCCGAGCCGTAGATGAATAAGGAAATACGCGGCGCCAACGATGTGGGAGCTTCGGCAGTGAACACATCCTTTCATCCGCCTACCAGGCGACGGCGCACGCAAAAGGGGCCGGCCACCGAAGTGACCGACCCCTTTCGAACGAGCGAACCACGGGCATCCGGATGCCCGGACAGCCCGCGCCTGCGAGCTACACCCGCGACGCGAACTACTCGACGATGGTCGTCGTACCAGCACCCGCCTCAGCGACGTCGCCGGCCGTGATGGCGGCCAACGGCTCGGGCGAGGTCGTCAGGAAGGTGAACTCCCCGTCGACGAAGTCGGTGTAGATGT
>JAODBC010000023.1 GCA_025463765.1 Subtercola sp.
ATGGCCGATGAGAACAAGATCCGCCAAGTCGTCGCGAACCTCATCGGTAACGCACTGCGTTTCACGCCGTCTGACAGCCCCATCGAGGTATCGGTGCAGGTCGACGAGGCCCGGCACGTCGCAGTGCTCGACGTGATCGACCACGGCGAGGGCATCCCCCCGCAGATTCGCGAGAAGATCTTTCAGCGCTTCTGGCGCGCCGACTCGTCGCGCACCCGCGAAACGGGCGGCAGCGGCCTGGGCCTCGCCATCGTGTCGTCGATCATCGCGGCCCACAACGGCACCGTCGAGGCCGTCGAGACCGCCGGTGGCGGCGCAACCTTCCGCGTGACTCTGCCGCTGGCCGTATAAATTCGTGCGCCGCCGCCTCTGGGCCCACGCCGGCCAGAGGCTGCGCGCGCTGTTCGCAGCGCGTGGAGAGGTCGGTGGGGACGGCGCATAGTGCGACTGGTCGTTCGCTCCTCCGTATTGGCCGCTATCAACGCGGAACGCGACGGGCGCGGTCGCCGCGTTCCGCCGATGCCGCCGGGTGGGGTTGGGCCTCCGCGCGCGTCTCGCGAGACAGCTGCGCCGTTTTGAGGCCGGCGTAGCGGCCTCAAAACGGCGTGCGCGACTCACCAAGTAGCGAATGACGCTCTGGCAGGCCTCGCGGCGGGCTGCGCAGGTTGAAGCTCGCGAATGACCAGAGTGGCGCCGGACTGGCGGGCCGCCTCGCGGCGCCACGCGATGGCGCGCTCGACGGCCGGGTCACCGCGACGCGCGGGGTCGACCGCGACGACGAACTCGGGCACGAAGAGCGCACCGGCCGCCGCGAACGAGCGGTGGGCCGAGCGGATGATCGCCGCACCCCACAGCTCAGGATGAGGCAACGACGGTGCCACGATGAGGCAGCGCAGCTCGACGGGGTGCACCGACGCGACGGGGCCCCACCACACGGCGCGAGCCACCGGACTGGCGGCGGGATCGTCATCGACGAACGCGAGCCACGTCCACTCGCGGCGGATGCGACCGGCAGCGAGTTCGAAGCCGTACTCGACGGAGTCGACCCACGAGACGGGGTCGCGGCTGGAGAGGTTGAGCACCGACTGGTCGTCGGTGCGTTGAGATACACGGAACACGGGAGACTTCCTCCGAAAGATGTGGCGGAGGCGCTTCGTGCGGCGTGCAGCTCAGGCTGCGGTGGTGCCGTGTGTGGGAAGCGCCGGGATGAGAGTGGGGGTCACTGCGCGAAATGCTGCAGTTCGGGCGGCTGAGCGCGTAAACGCTGCTGGCCCTGCCGAAGTGCGGCCTGCCGAAATCGGCCCTGTTGTCAAAATCATCATCCTGGTTCACCTCCCCATTTCATTCGAAGTTTCTACTTTCGAAGTCTGTACATTCGAAGGCTGTACATCCGAATGCTTTACATTCGAAGCCTGTGCATTCGAAGGCTGTACAGACGAAATCTGTGCGGAACCGTTCGCCCGCGGTTGCCCACACTAGCGCGCCCCAGCAGCCGCACGCAACCCTCGAGCCGTGTACGCTTCCCGCGATTTCGGAGGAGAACCCGACACCGTGACCGCTATTCGCCTCCACTCCCCCCATCTCTCCTATGTTTTCACCGCACCGCCGCGCCCTCTGCCGGCATTGTGCCGCACAGGGGGCGGCACAATAGAAAAAGCGGGCCGGCCCGAAGGCCGACCCGCTTTTTCGCAGCTAACTCAGAAGTCCATGCCACCCGTGGGGTCACCGGCAGGAACCGGGTTGCGCTCGGGCTTGTCGGCCACGACGACCTCGGTCGTCAGGAACAGGCCGGCGATCGATGCAGCGTTCTGCAGGGCAGAGCGCGTCACCTTCACCGGGTCGTTGATTCCGGCGGCCAGCATGTCGACGTACTCGCCGGTTGCGGCGTTGAGGCCCCACCCGACAGGCAGGTTGCGAACCTTCTCGGCGACAACACCGGGCTCGAGGCCCGCGTTGACGGCGATCTGCTTCAGCGGAGCGTCGATAGCGACCTTGACGATGTTCGCGCCAGTCGCCTCGTCACCCGTCAGCGACAGCTTCTCGAAAGCGGTCTTGCCAGCCTGGATGAGCGCGACGCCACCACCGGCGACGATGCCCTCTTCGACGGCAGCCTTGGCGTTGCGCACGGCGTCTTCGATGCGGTGCTTGCGCTCTTTGAGTTCGACCTCGGTTGCAGCACCCGCCTTGATGACGGCGACGCCGCCAGCGAGCTTCGCGAGGCGCTCTTGCAGCTTCTCGCGGTCGTAGTCGCTGTCGGTGTTCTCGATCTCGTTGCGGATCTGTTGCACGCGACCGGCGATGAGGTCGGCTTCGCCGGCACCCTCGACGATGGTGGTCTCATCTTTGGTGATGACGACCTTGCGTGCACGGCCCAGGAGGTCGAGCGTGACGTTCTCGAGCTTGAGGCCGACCTCTTCAGAGATGACCTGGCCGCCGGTGAGAATAGCGATGTCTTGCAGCTGAGCCTTACGACGGTCTCCGAAGCCCGGAGCCTTGACGGCGACCGACTTGAAGATTCCGCGGATCATGTTGACGACGAGAGTGGCGAGTGCTTCGCCATCGACGTCTTCAGCAATGATGAGCAGCTGCTTGTTGGCCTGAATGACCTTGTCGACGATGGGCAGCAGGTCTTTGATCTGCGAGACCTTCGAGTTGACGATCAAGATGTAGGGGTCTTCGAA
>JAODBC010000028.1 GCA_025463765.1 Subtercola sp.
TTGGCGCGACAAGCTGCCGCGCGAGATACTTTTGTGATGCCGCACTACCTCGAAGACCTGCACGCCGGTCAGACGTTCGTCACTCCGGGCAAGACCGTCACCGAAACCGACGTGGTGATGTTCGGCGCCCTGACGAATGACAACAATCAGGTGCACACCGACGTCGAATTCGCGGCGCAGACCCGCTACGGCCAACGCATCGTGCACGGGCTGTTCGTCACCTCGCTGTGCCTCGGCCTCATCGCCCGAACGGGAGTGTTCGAGGGCAGCGCAGTGGCACTGCTCGGCGTCGACCAGTGGCGGTTCGAGAAGCCCGTGTTCATCGGCGACACCATCACCTGCACGGTCGACATTCTCTCGACGCGCCTCACCAGCAGCGGGCGCAACGGGGTCGTCGAGCGTCTGATTTCGGCTCGCAACCAAGACGGTGACGTCGTGCAGTCGGGCCGCATGGATCTGCTCGTGCTCACTTGCGAGGCCGCTATCGGCTGAGCTGCGGCGGCTGAGAGCGGCGGCTGAGCTGCGGCGGCTGTGCTGAGCTGCGGCGTCACTTTCGTCGGAGCAGAGCCGTCATGCGGCCGTATAGTCGGCATGTTCGCTGTGCTCCGACGAAACTCCCGCAGCCGGGCGAGCGGATGCCCGGCGGCACCCGCGCCACCGCCACCGCCTCACCGCAACCGCCGCGCTGCCGCCTCACCGCAACCGCAACCGCCGCGCCACCGCAACCGCAACCGCCTCACAGCCCGGCCTTATGGCCACCGCCTCACCGCAACCGCCGCGCGGCCGCCTCACTCGCAACCGCCGCCGGCTCACCGCGACCGCGCCACCGCAACCGCAACCGCCTCACCGCCCCCGCAGCAGCCACGGCCGCAGCGCGCGCGTCACGAACGGCAGCGCGAAGTACGTCATCACCGGCGTCAAGACGAACACCGTGACGAGCACCCGCGCCCAGATCGGACACTCTCCCAGCAGCGGGGCGGCGAGATAGTTCGCCAGCACGCTCAGCGGATAGAACACGATGAAGATCGAGATCATCTGCTTCCACCGCGGGGGAGTGCGCGGCTGAGCGCTGATCACCTCGACGCTCGACGGTTCGTCGAACCAGCCCTCGATTCCGGTGCGGCGCTCTTGGTCGCCGTGCTCAACGAGCCCCTGCCCGGTCGACATCCACCAGGCCCGCTCTGCTGATTTCTCCCACACGTCGAGGCTCGCCGCGTCGGCGAAGCGAAAGAGCATGTGCCAGTCGGTGGATGCCGGGTCGGGCCTGATCCAGCCAGACCCCAGATACCCGGGGTAGGTGCTGATCAGGTCTTGGCCCGATCGCGCCCAGGCCGCGGCCTCCCGCGCGCGATCGGGTGAGACCGTTCGCGTCACAGCCACGGTGATCGGGCTACTGGCACCGGCACCAGTGCCGACGCGGCTCGGGTCGGAGCTCGGAGCGGCCGCCCCAGAACTGGTGGTCGCGCGAGAGTGACCTGTGCCATCGGACGGGCCGCCATACCTGGTGGTCTCCGCGCGGGCGTCTTCGTGGGCATCCGTCATGCAGACAGTCTGCAACGCCAATGTTTCCGGCGCGCGAACACGGCGATGGCGTTCAGTTGGGCAGATCTGTCGCGATATCGCTGCGGCCCTCCGCGCCCCGAGTGCTACCGTGAGGCAAGGAGCGCCCCCATTTGGGGGAGTTCGAACCCGGGGGCCTTCGGTCATGGCATCAACTCGTGCACATTCGTCGCTCCCAGCGCCCGATCCCGAGGCCGAGGTGGCCGCAGCCGCAGCCGCCGCAGCAGCCGCAGCGGCCGCGGTAGCCGGCTCCGGCCCGCGCACCCGGGCATCCGACTTCGCCCTTACCCAGCTGCCCTTTGTGGGCGCGGTCGGCACGATGGCGGTATTCGTGGCGAGCACATCGCCCGACACTCTGGTGCTGCCCTGGTTCACGACGGGCATCGCGCTGACGGTCGTTGCTACCCTGCTCGCCTTCTTCTTGCCCTGGCGCCGGATGAACGTGGCCTGGCGTATCGTCATTCCGCTGCTCGACGTGGTGATCGTCGCCTTCTTTCGGCAGGCCGATTACACGAGTTTTCCGTCGGTGAGCATTCTCATCGTGTTTCCGGTCATTTGGCTCTCTTATGCGTTCGGCGTGCGCGAGCTCATCCTCTCGATGGTCTTGACGTTCGCCGTGTTTCTCACCCCGTTCGCCGTCGGGGGCGTGGCACCGAGGTCTGCGCCGGAGTGGGCCGCGGTCATCCTCGTGCCCATCGCGATCTGCTTCATCGCGGTCACGGTTTGGATCGCCGCGAACGCCTTGCGCCGCAGCCAGTTCGGCCTCGAGGTGACCCTGATGGAGCTGAACCGAACGCTGGCCGAGGCAGTGGACCGCGAGATCACCCTCAAAGCCCTCATCGACACCGTCGACTCGACCATCGTGATGTACAACGACCGGGGTGAGACGGTGATCGCCAACGAAGCGGCCCGGCAGTTCGCGGCGCGGCTCGGCGTCGACCTGGCCAGACGAGACGGCCGCATCGACGACGTCTACGCGGCCGACGGCGTCACCGTGCTCGGCGAGAACGACCAGATTCGTGCCAAGGCGCTTCGCGGCGCGCTGCAGAGCGACGAGGTGGTCTGGATCGGCGATGCCGAGAATCGCACAGCCCTGACCGCCATTTCACGCACAGTCAAGCGGCCAGACGGCCGCAAACTCGGCACCGTCGTCGTCGCCCACGACGTGACGCTTCTGGTCGGCGCTCTCGAACGGTTGCGGGTTCAGCAGGCCGCTGGCTGAGCGCCGCCGATCATCCGGCAGCCTCTTCGGCGTCTTCGCCGTGCTGCACGATGTCGCCACTGGTGAACAGGATGCCCTGGGCGATCTCTCTCCACTTCGGAGTCTTGCGCAGCAGAAACTCGAGTTCCATGCTGAAGTGCTTGAACTCTTCGCCGAGCGAATCCTCCATGATGGCCTTCGCGTCGGCATCGGCCTCGACCGACATGCGCTGCACATACCAGCCGATCGCCTCGGCCTCTTCGCTGAGGCTTGCACACATGCGGGCGAACGTTCGCGTTTCGGCGCTCAGCTCTTCGGGCGGTTCGTGATACTGGTCGGATGCCACAATGGTGCCTTTCTGACGGTTGGACCCACCGTATTTTCGCGGCGGCGCGAGCGCAACCGGTGGCGCAATACGGGCATCCGTGCAAGCGACGCGGGCGCGGAACTTCGGCGCAGGTGCGGTGGTTCGAACTACCGCAGAAGCGCCGAACGACCGCGCCCGCCGGCTACTCCACGAGCTTGCCCGCCACTGACACCTCTTCGCGCATGAGTGCGGCGATCTCGGCGGGAATCTCCGGGATGGGCTCGCGCACGACACCACCGCCCGGCGACCAGACGAGGTTCACCTGCAGCGCCGGGTCTAGCTCGGGGTAGTCGCTGCGGTTGTGGCAGCCCCGAGTCTCGCGGCGTTCGAGTGCCGCCTCCATCGTCGCCCGAGCAGCCAGGCGGCCGACTTGAGGTCGAAGGCGTGTGCGAGGTCTTGGTAGCCCGCGATGTCGGGGTGGATGCCCACGTCGGCGATGCGCGCTTCGATGGCGTCGAGCTCGGCGAGGCCGGCCCGCAGGCCCTGCTCGTCGCGTACCACGCCCGCGTGTTCGGTCATCGTGTTGCGAATGGCGCGCTGCAGGGCGCGCACGTTCTCAGGGCCGTCGGCTGCGAGCAGCTCGGCGATCTCGTCTCGTGCGCTCGATACGGCGGCGGCCGAGCGCGTCTGCGCTGTCAGGCCGACCGAGTACGCCGCTGCCGCCTGGCCCACGATGCGCCCGAACACCAGCAGCTCGATCAGCGAGTTGCCGCCGAGCCGGTTCGCCCCGTGTAGCCCCGACGACGCTTCACCGATGGCGTACAGCCCGGGTACGTCGGTCGAGTGATCCTCTGGCCGCACCCACACCCCGCCCATCGAGTAGTGCGCGGTGGGCGCGATCTCGATGGGGTCTGTCGTGATGTCGAGCATCTGCAGCTCGAGCATCGTCTGGTAGACGCGCGGCAGCCGGGTCATGATGGTCTCGCGGGGCAGGTGTGAGACATCCAGCCACACCCCGCCGTTGGGCGTACCGCGCCCCTTTTTGATCTCGGTGTAACAGGCCAGCGCCACCCGGTCACGAGTCGAGAGCTCAAGCCGCTCGGGGTCGTAGTTCTGCATGAAGCGCTCGCCGAGCCCGTTGCGCAAGATGCCGCCCTCGCCCCGCGCCGCCTCGGAGATGAGCGTGCCTGCGGCGTTCTCGGGCTCGATGATGCCCGACGGGTGAAACTGCACCAGCTCAGGGTCGCGCAGTCGCCCGCCCGCCTCGACCGCCAGCCGAAACGAGTCGCCCGTGTTCTCGTCGCGTCGCGACGAAGTGCGCCGCCAGATGCGGTTGTGCCCGCCGGCGGCGAGGATGACCGCGTCGGCGTGAATCAGATACCGTGTGCCGTCTTCGAGGTCGAAGCCGTATGCGCCGAACACCGCCCCGTCGTCGTTCACCAGAATGCGCGTCACGTACACGGTGTCGAGAATGGGAACGTTCAGCTGCGCAGCACGATTGATGAGCGTGCGCTGAATCTCGAGGCCGGTGTAGTCGCCCGCGAACGCGGTGCGCCGGTAGGTATGCGCGCCGAAGAAGCGCTGCGAGATGCGCCCGTCGTCTTCGCGGGCGAACGGCATGCCGTAGCGCTCGAGATCTTCGATGCCGCGCGCAGCGCCCGACGTCACGATCTCGACCGTGTGCGGGTTGGCGAGCAGGTAGCTCTCTTTCAGCGTGTCGGCTGCGTGCTGCTGCCAGCTGTCGTCTGCATCCATCGTGGCGAGGGCGGCGTTGATGCCGCCGGCCGCGAGGGAGGTGTGGGCGTCGCTTTTGGGGCGCTTGCCGAGGGCGAGCACATCGACCCCGGCTTCGGCGAGCTCGATAGCGGCGCGCAGGCCCGATCCTCCCGTGCCGATGACGAGAACTGTGGTGGAGATCTGCCGTTCTGAAGTAGTCATTCCTTCACGTTAGGCACGAGCATCCGATTACTCCAATGCATATAAATCGTGGCGATCATGCGAATACGCTATGAGTATGAACCTGGAACAACTGCGCGGCTTCGTCGAGGTCGCTCGTGTGGGCAACTTCACCCGGGCCGCCGAACAGCTGCATCTCGCGCAACCTTCACTGAGCCGCCAGATCGCGTCGCTCGAACACGACCTCGGCGCCGAGCTGTTCGTTCGCACCCGCGGCGGCAGCACGCTCACGACCGCGGGCGACTCTCTGCTGCCTCTGGCGAAGCGGATGCTCGCCGACGCCGAATCCGTACGCCGAGAATTGGCCGAACTGGCCGGCCTCGAGCGAGGCAGGGTTCGGCTGGGCGCGACGCCCACGCTCTGCATCAGCCTCGTCGCCGAAGTGCTCAGCGCGTTTCACGCCGCGCATCCGGCCATCGAACTTCATCTCTCCGAGCACGGATCGCGCCGCCTGCTCGACGAACTCGCCGGTGGCGAACTCGACCTCGCCCTCATCACGACGTCTGACGCGTCATCGGCCGAGCGGTTCACCGTGACGCCGTTGCTCGTCGAAGAGCTCGTGGTCATCTCCTCGGCGACTGCACCAGCCGTCGCGCCCGGAGCAACCATGACTCTCGCCGAGGTCGCGGCGCTTCCGCAGATCGTCTTCAGCAAGACCTACGACCTGCGCAGCACGACCGACGCAGCCTTCGCTGACGCCGCCCTCTCGCCCGAGGTCGTGCTCGAGGGGGCCGAAATGGATGCCGTGCTGCGCTTCGTCGAACGTTCACTCGGTGTGGCCATCGTGCCCGCGATGGTGCTCATCGATCGCCCGGGCCTCCGATCGGTGCGACTCGACGGCCCCACCATCACGCGCACGATCAGCCTCGCCCGCCCCGCCGACGTCGCACCGCCCGCCGCCGTGAGGGTGATGCAGCGCACGATCGCCGCGACCGCGACCGAGTTCGCCGCTCGAGCCGGTGCCACCATGCGTCTCGCCGCGTAGGCCTGGCAGGGCTCGCGAGCGCCCTCAGCGGTCGAGGCGAACCCGGGCCCACGCGTAGCGCCGTGCGATATCCGCGCGACGGGGCGGCTTCTCGCCGCGAACGCTCGCCAGTCGCTTCTCGGCGCCAGCGAGCATCCGCCGCCACTCGAAGATGTCGAACTTGAGCTGCCCCGATGGCTTCTGATCGCCGAAAACCCCGCGATTGAGTGGTTCGTCGGTCAGGAGCTGGGTCGAGACCATCTTCGCGATGAGCTCGGCGCTCGAGCTGTAGAGCTGCGACGACGCGCCGATGCCCGAGACCCATCCGTTGTAGTAGAGGTTCGGCGCATCAGGAGAGAGGGTGCCGCCGACAATACGTGCGGGCATGCCGGCGATCCACGTGATGAGTCCGTCGTCGGCGAAGGGCATCTCGGCGTCGAATCCGTTCGCCCAGATGAGGGTGTCGATGCTGCGCGAGCTGCCGTCGGCGAAGCACACCGTGGTGCCGTCGAACGAACGGATTTCGGGCACGACCGTGATGCGCCCGCGCTGAATCCAATAGGGAACCAGCGTGCTCAGCGTGATCTTCGACGCCGTGATCTTGCCGGTGGGCTTGGGCAGCCCGAGATCTTCGGGCCGGCCCGTGCTGTACTTCATGTGAAAGTCGCTCACGAGGTCGGCGACCCAGCGCGGGGTGACCCTCGGCAGCGTGAAGTCCATGCGGGTGCGGCTGCCGATCGACGCCGGCACGATGTACCGCCCGCTGCGCACCGACATGAACACCTGCTTGCCCGCGCTCACGGCATCGGCGGCGATATCGGTCGCTGACGGCCCGGCGCCCACGATCAGAACGCTCGATCCTACGAGCTCGTCGGGTTTGCGGTAGTCGCCGGTGTGTTTTTGCATGCCGGTGAACTCGCCGGGGTACACGGGGCGGGGCTTGGGCTTGTAGAGGTGCCCATTCGCGACGACGACGGCGTCGAAACGCTCGGATTCGCCGGTAGAGAGAGTGACCATCCACGTGCCGTTTTCGAACGACTCGATTCGGGTCACCGCGGTGTTCAGCACCACGTCTTCAAGTAGATTCTTGTCGCGCGCGTAGTCGTTGATGTAGTCGAGAAACTGCTTTCCGGTCGGAAAGAGCGGGTAGCTCTCGGGCATCGGGTAGCCGGGAAAACTCGCCATGGTCTTCGAGGTGAAGAGGTGCAGCGAGTCGTAGCCGTTGTTCCAGAGGCCGGCGACGACGCCGTCTTTCTCGTACACGACGGCCTCATGGCCCTCGGCCTTCAGCGCAGCGAGGGCCGAGAGTCCGCTGACGCCGGCGCCGATGACGCAGACGCGGGCGGCGGTGACGGGGTGTGGAGTGTTCACTGTTTTTCTTTTCTTTTCAGCCGCGAAGCAGCGACGAGGTGTGGCCTGCGGGCACGCCGAAGACTGCCGGCGGGTCGAGGAAAAAACGTGGGCGGCGTGGGGCCGTGCGCGGTGCGTGGGCCGCGGTGGCGGGGTGGATGCCCGGCTGGGCTTCGGGTCAGAGCACCTTCGCGAGAAACTCCCGGGTGCGAGCGTGAGCGGCCGCCCCGCCGAGCAGGTCAGACGCGCCCTCTTCGACGATGCGGCCGTCTTCCATGAAGACGAACCGGTCGCAGACCTCGCGTGCGAAGCCGACTTCGTGGGTCACGATGATGGTCGTCATGCCGTCGTCGACGAGCGAGCGGATGACCTGCAGCACTTCGGTGACCATCTCCGGGTCGAGCGCCGAGGTCGGTTCGTCGAACAGAATCGCCTTGGGTTTCATCGCCAGGGCCCGGGCGATCGCGACACGCTGCTGTTGACCGCCCGAGAGCTGGCCGGGAAACGACATCGCTTTGCTCGAGAGCCCGACCCGGTCGAGCAGTACGTGCGCCTCGGCGAGTACCTGACCTTTCGGGCGGCGTAAGACCCGGCGTGGAGACTCGATGACGTTCTCGAGCACCGTCATGTGCGGAAAGAGGTTGAACTGCTGAAACACCATTCCGAGCTGGCTGCGCTGGCGCGACTCGAGCGTGTCGGAGAGCTCGCGGAACTTGCCGCGGTGCTCTTCGTAGCCCATGAGGGCACCGTCGAGAAAGACGGCGCCTTCATCCGGTCGCTCCAGCATGTTCAGGCAGCGCAGCAGTGTGCTCTTTCCGCTGCCTGACGGGCCGAGGATGCACAGCGCCTCGCCGCGCGGAACGTCGAGCGAGACGGCCGAAAGCACCTGATGGCTGCCGTACGACTTCGAAAGATTCACGGCACTGATCAGAGGGATTTCGTCGATCGGCATGGTCAGAACCTTTCCTCTCTGCTGGCTCGGATAGGTTCGGGCTCGAGCGCCTCGGCGGCGCCTGCAGAGCCAGTGACGACCGCCGTGAGATCAGCGGTCTGCGCTTGTGGAACGTAGCGTCGTTCGCGCCGCAGCGCTCGTTCGAGGTAGTACTGCCCGATCGAGAGCACCGTGACGAACAACGCGTACCAGAAGGCCGCCACCATCAGCAGGGGAACGATGGTGTACGTACGGTTGTAGATCGTCTGCACCGAATAGAGCAGGTCGGGAACGGCGATGAAGGCGGCCAACGACGTTCCCTTCAGCAAGTTGATCGTGTCGTTGCTGATCGGCGGAACAGCGATCTTCAGCGCCTGAGGGAGCAAGACGCGAAAGAACGTGCGCCGGCGAGTCATGCCCAGTGCGGCGGCCGCTTCGCTCTGGCCGGCGGGAATCGCCAGCAACGCCGAACGGAAGATCTCCGAGGTGTAGGCCGCCTGCTGCAGACCGAACGCGAGCACCGCGGCCCAGAACCCGTTCACGATCTGCTGAGTGTCGGTCGTGAACCAGGCGGGCCCGAACGGAATGCCGAGCTGGATCTTCGGATAGATGATGGCGATGTTGAACCACAGAATCAACAGCACGAGCAGGGGAATCGAGCGGAAGAACCATACGTATAGGCCGCTGATTCCGCGTAGTACCGGGTTCTTCGACAGACGCATCGTGGCCAGCAGCAGCGCCACGACCAACGCCAGAACCATCGATAAGACGGTCAGCTTGAGAGTGTTCGCGATTCCTTCGAGCACCGACGGCGCAAAGAGGTACTTCGCCGCGACGTCGAGCTGAAGAGCGGGGCGCTGAATGAAATCGATGAACGCGACCACGAGGATGAGCAGAACGACCACCGCCACGATCACGCGGGTCGAGACGCCGCGCCGCGTGTGCGGCGTCGACCCCAATCGCAGCGCCCGTTCCCGCCAGGCGGCCACCGAGGAGTCGGTAGCCGCCTGGCGGGAGCCGGTCGTGCTGGCAGCGGGGGATGCTTCGGAGAGATTCTTCATGGTGAGCGTTACTTGGTGACCAATTCAGAGGTAGCCATCGACGACAGACCGGGAACGTCGTACTTGGCGAAGATCGACGCGTACGTTCCGTTCGCGATGAGGGCGTTCATGGCCGTGACGAGCTTCGGCCCGAGGTCGCTGCCCTTGGGTACGGCGAAGCCGATCTGAACCTTCTGGTACTGCGGGCCGGTGATCTTCAGCTTGCCGGGAGTGGTCGAGTCTTCGTACTGCAGGCTGCCGACCGTGTTGGTCCACGTATTGGCCTGACCGCTGGTGGCGGCGAGTTCGGCGCTGGCGAAGTCGGGGAAGGTCATCACGTTGATCGGCTGCTTGCCGGCGCTCGTGCAGGTGGTCGACTGGGCATCCAGCGGAACGATCGGGCTCGACGACGCGACCGCCGCGACCGACAGACCGCACAGCGCATCCATACTGTTGTCGATGGTGAGCGTGCTGCTCGCCGGTACCGCGAAGGTGTAACTGTCATCCCACATCGTGGCGAAGTCGAACTTCAGCAAGCGCTCGGGTGTGACGTCGGCGCCCGGCACCGTCGCGTACTTTCCGCTCGAGAGGCCGAGCAGCGCGTTCTCGAAGGTGGTCGCTTCGTTCGTCACGGTGGCCCCCATCTGGCCGCCGGCGGCCGTCGACAGATCGGGCATGAACCCGACAAGGTTGTTCGAGTCGTCGATGTAGCTACCCGGGGCGGCACCGGTCTGCTGGGGAATCAGGAGGGCCTCGCCGCCCGAGGCTGCAGTGCTCGACGTGCTGTCGGCTGAGGTGGAGGAGGCGGCGCAGCCAGACATGACGAGTGTGGCGGCGGCGACGAAGGCAAGTGCAGAGATGTTACGGCGAGCTGTGGTTTTCAAGGTTCGTCCTAACGGAACTGTCGGGTTAAGTGGCGCTTGGTGCAGACAACGCTATGCGACTGAAATACCGATCTCGGAGTACAGTCGGACACTAAAAGCGCGACCCAGATGTTCAGTTGAACACAGTTCTCTCCTCGAATCACCTCGTGAAATGACGACGAAACACAGGGATTAAACGATGGAAACAATAGGCCACCTGGTCGATCTGATCGGCACCATGGCGTCTCTCGTGCACGCCCCACAGGGCAGCGAGGTGACGGTCGGCTCGTGTTCGATCGTCGACGCCCAAGACGTGCACCAGCTTGCAACAGACATCGACCGCGCCACCGACGTCGTCATTCTGCTGGGCGCCGACCCCCGTCGCATCCGGCAATTGGTGGGCAGAGTCGCGGCAACGGGTCCCTCGCTCATCATGGTGAAAGCCGACGCGGGTCTGCCGGATCAGTTCACCGGCATTCCGGTCGCGGTGGCGGTCGTGCATCCAGAGGTGGGATGGGGGCAGCTGCACGGAATCGTGGACCGCGTCATCGTCGACGGACGAGTGCGCGAGCAGGCGAAGCGCGATGGCCTGAGTGTGGTGGGCAGCCACACCGACCTCTTCGGTCTGGCGAACACGCTCGCCGCGATGATGGATGGAATGGTGTCGATCGACGACCCGCAGAATCGAGTGATGGCCTTTTCACCGCTCGACGAGTCTGCCGACGATCTGCGTCGGCAGTGCATCATGGGGCGATCGGCGCCGCCGGAGCACGTCGAGCTGCTGCGCAAGCAGGGTGTGCTGAGCCGGCTGAGGCAATCGACCGAGGCATTCGTACTTCCGGCGACCGAGACCGCCAAGGCGCGGCTGGCGGTAGGAATGCACGATGAGCTCACCAGCGAGTATCTCGGGGCGATCTGGGTGCAGCAGGGGGCTCGGCCGTTTCGGCCACGTGCCCGCCGCACCCTCGAGGCCGGGGGCATCATGGCCTCGCGGCTGATCGACCGCAGCCGGCGCATCCCGTCGCAGGAGTCTGAACTGCTGCAGCAGCTGCTGGGCCTGAAACAGGGCATCAATTCGTCAGAACAGCTGGTGGGCGCCCTGAACCTGCAAGCCAAACGCGGATGGACGGTGGTGGGTTTCTCGTCGGCGTCGGCATCGGCGTCGGCATCGGCATCGATGGCGCCCGGCTCCGGTGCAGAGGTGCTGCCCCCGTCGTTCACGGCCACCTCACTCGGATCGCTCTCGCTGCAGGCCGTGGGGCTGCGCCCTTTGGCGCGCGTGGCGGCTGGCAATGATGCCCTGTATTGCGTCATTCCCGATGCACCGCCGGTCGACGCTGTGCGTCGCTGGGCGCAGACCTGCGTCAGCATGCTGAGCCGGCACACGGCCACCACGGTGCGAGCCGCGATCGGACCGGTGGCGGCGTCGTCGGCCGATCTAACGGAGTCGCGGGCGGCTGTCGACGACATTCTGCTCGCTGTGCATCGCAAGGCCAGCGACCAGGTCGTTTCCTACGAACAGTTCGAAACGAACCTCACGCTGAACCGGGTCTTGCAAGCCCTCGTGAACAACGACCTGCTCGGCCCCCCGCGTCTCGCCGCTCTGCGGAGCCTGCCGCATTCCGACGGCGACGTTCTGCGCGCAACACTGCTGGTGTACTTCGAGACCAATGCAGACATCAGGCGGGGAGCCGAGTTTCTGCACGTTCACCCGAACACCCTGCGCCAGCGTTTACGACGTATCGAAGACGTGACGCAGCTGAGCCTGGCCAAGCCCGAAGAGCGCTTGCTTCTCGAATTGGAGGTGCGGGCCGGCGTCGCGGCGTAACAAACCGCATCGCTGCCGACCCACGTTATACGCTCGTCGAAAAGCGGAGGGGTGGGTGTGCGGTGACGACAGTACAGCCCGTAACTCTGCGCCTTGTCGTCGACGACTCGCTTCTCGGGGGAGAGGCGCTGCGCGTGCCTCGCCCGGTGGCGTGGGGGCTGGGGGTGACGCGCTGGGAGCCGAATCGCCAGGTCGGTGGCGCCGCGGGCATCACCGTCACGATCACCGGCTCTGGCGCAACGATTACGTCGATTGCTCCTGCCGCACTGCTGCTGAAGTTACGGCCGGGGTGCACGGCCGAGTTGAGGGTGGATGCCCGGGAAGACCGGTTTTCGCTGGTGCACGTATGCGGGCCCCACGACGTGGCCGAGCATCCGGAGCCGCAGGCGCACCGCGAGCATCCAGAGCCGGAGCCGGTCGGCGAGCATCCGGAGCCGGAGACGGACCCGGAGCCGGACCCGGAGCCGGAGCCGGAGGCGGTCGGCGATCATCCGGATGCCGAGCCCGCGGCCGCGCCGTCGTCGATCAGCTGGGCGACGCGGTAGCCCACCAGCTCCCTCATCACGAGGCCTGTGTTCGTGCGCTCGACCCCGCCGATGCTGAGGATCTTGCCCGCGACCCGGTAGAGGTCGTCGGCGTCACGCGCCACGACGTGAACGAGCAAGTCGCTGACCCCGGTCAGGCCGTGCACTTCGAGCACCTCGGGAATCTCGGCGAGGGCGGCACCGACGCGGTCGAGCTTGCTCTGCACTACCGTCGTGACGATGTAGGCGCGTAGCGGATAGCCGAGAAAGGCCGGGTCGATGCGGCGCTCGAACGAGCGCAAGACCTCCTGCTCGGCGTAGCGGGTGAGTCGTGCCCGAACGGTGTTGCGCGCGAGGCGTGTCTTCTCGGCGATGGCGAGAGTGGTTGCGTCGGGCTCGGCGATCAGCGCCTGGAGAAGCGCCGCATCCGTTGCGTCTGCACGAAGCTTCTGTCGCATATTGATCACCTTTCGCGTGAGTCATGCTGGCTCGATTGCGCATTCTGATCATATGGAATGCCACCGATTGCGCAAAGCGCACCGATGTGATCGACTCGGGGCGCCGAGCAACGAAATAGAGGTCGTTCCATGAGTCAGACCGCCCCACCAGCCGCTAATGCGATCGTGCCGGTGAAAGCCGACACCGGGTACGGCGACCCGCAGCTCGACGCCATGGCCGCGATCGAGCGCAGGGTGCTGTGGCTGGCGACCTCGATGATCCACCACGCCAACCGGGTGCGCCAGAACACCTCGGGCATCAAGGTCGGCGGTCACCAGGCCTCGAGCGCCTCGATCAACACCATCATGACGTCGCTGTGGTTCGGTCAGCTGCGCGCTGAAGACCGGGTCTCGGTCAAGCCGCACGCCTCGCCCGTTCTGCACGCCATCAACTACCTGCTCGGTGAACTCGACGAGAAGTACCTCACGACACTGCGCGAGTTCGGTGGCCTGCAGAGCTACCCGAGCCGTGCGAAAGACCCCGACCCCGTCGACTACTCCACGGGATCGGTGGGCATCGGGGCGACGGCGCCGATCTGGGGTGCGATCTCGCGCCGCTACGTCGAGGCGGTCACGGCGACGCCGAACCGCGGCCGGCAGTATTCGCTCGTCGGTGACGCCGAGCTCGACGAGGGCGCAATCTGGGAGGCGCTGCTCGAACCGAGCGTGGCCGACCTCGGCGAGATCGTCTGGATCGTCGACCTCAACCGGCAGTCGCTCGACCGTGTGGTGCCGAACATCGCTGCCGGCAAAATCGAGCGGATGTTCGAGGCCGTCGGCTGGCAAGTGATACCGGTTCGCTTCGGTCGTCTGCTCGAGAGCCTGTTCGAACGCGAGGGCGGCGCGGCGCTGCGCGAGCGCATCGTCGAGATGTCGAACGCCGAGTACCAGCGCCTGCTGCGCTGCACTGCGCGCGAGGTGCGTGACCGGCTGCCCGGCGCCGGCGGCGGGGCGAACGCTGCCACGATCTCGGCCCTGCTCGACACGATCGACGACGACACTCTGCTGCGCGCGCTGCGCAACCTGGGCGGCCACGACCTCGCGGCACTGCGCGCCGCTTACGCGCAGATCGACGACACCAGACCGACCGTCATCATCGCCTACACGATCAAGGGGCACGGTCTGCCGACCGAGGGCCACCCGCAGAACCACTCGTCGCTGCTCACGCTCGAGCAGTACCAGACGCTGGGCGAGAAACTCGGCGAGAGTCCAAATGCGCCGTGGCGGCGATTCGCGCCGGCGACCGCCGAGGGCGTTCTCTGCGCCGCGACGGCCGAGCGGCTCGCGCGCGAGCCGTCGCCGTCGGTCGCGCCGCCGACCGTGCCGACCGACTTCGGGCGCACCCCGCAGGGTACCGCGACCACGCAGGCCGCCCTCGGCCGGGCGCTGCTCGACCTCACTCGCGCCGCACCCGAGGCCGCGGGCCGCGTCGTGACGGTCAGCCCCGACGTGAGTTCGAGCACGAACCTCGCCGGCTGGCTGAACAAGGTCGGCGTCTGGTCGACAGAAGAGCGCCGCGACTGGTTCAGCGACGATGCCGAAACCATCATGCACTGGAGCGAGAAGCCCACCGGCCAGCACATCGAGCTCGGCATCGCCGAGGTCAACCTGGTCAGCCTGATCGGCGAGCTCGGCGCGACCTGGAGCCGCTGGGGTCAGCCGCTCTTTCCCATCGGCGTGCTCTACGACCCGTTTGTCGAGCGGGCTCTCGAACCCTGGTCGTACGGCATCTATGCCGGCGGTCAGAGCATTCTGATCGGCACGCCCTCGGGCGTGACCCTCGCCGCCGAGGGCGGTGCACACCAGTCGATCAAGACCCCGTCGATCGGCCTCGAGCAGCCGAATTGCATCAGCTACGAGCCCGCGTTCGCGCTCGACGTCGAGTGGACCCTGCTCGCCGCCATGGCACAGCTGGGCCGCGAGGGCGGCAAATCGGCGTACCTCCGGCTCTCCACCAAGCCCGTGAATCAGCAGCTCGCGGCGATTCCGGCCGACCCGGCCGCGCGCGATCGCCGCCGTCGGCAGGTCGTCGCCGGCGGCTACCTGCTGCGTTCGGTCGCCCAGCCGGCGGCGACCATCGTGACGATGGGCGCCATGGTTCCGGATGCCCTGGCCGCAGCCGACCGTCTAGCCGCACTCGGCACGGCTGTCGACGTCGTCTGCGTCACGAGTCCCGGTCTGCTCTACGAGGCGCTGCAGGCCCGCAACGGTCAAGACACCACCGCATCGACCTGGATTCTCGACCAGATACTGCCGCATGAAAAGGCGGCGCCGCTCGTGACCGTTCTCGACGGGCATCCGCACACCCTCGCCTTCTTGGCGAGCGTGAACCAGGTCAAAAGCCGCAACCTCGGCGTCAGCCACTTCGGGCAGGCCGGCGGTGTCGAAGACGTGTACCGGTACCACGGCATCGACACCGACAGCATTGTGGGGGCCGTGCTCGACGTGATGGGCTGAGCGCATCTCGGCAAGGACGTCGTCGTATCGAGTCGCTTCGGCCAGATAGTTAGGTTAGGCTAACCTGACCTGGCGCCACAGCAGTGCGCCCCGATGAGGAGCACGATTCGTGAAAACCCCTTTGCCGACCATCCACTCACACGGTGCACGCCGCCGCCTCACCCTCCTTGCGACCACCATCGCCGCGGCCACGGCGCTCGTGCTGACGGGCTGCAGCTCGTCGCCGAGCGGCTCCGATGCGCAGAGCAGCGCGGCAGCGACCGGTGCGTCAGCGTCGGCCGACGCCTTTCCGGTGACGATATCGAGCGCGCTCGGTGCGACCACTATCGAATCGCAGCCGACACGTGTCGCGGTCTGGGGCTGGTCGGCGCAAGACGCCGTGCTTGCTCTCGGGGTGGTTCCGGTCGCCATGCCGAAGATGACCTACGGCGGAAACGCCGACGGCGTGCTGCCCTGGGATGCGATCGCCATCACCGACCTCGGCGGCCAGACCCCGATTCTGCTCGACGGTGGCGACACCGGCGAACCGCCCATCGAGCAGTTCGCCCAGGCGGCGCCCGATGTGATTCTCGCGCCGTACTCAGGCCTGACCCAAGAGCAGTACGACACGCTCAGCAAGATCGCCCCTGTCGTGGCCTACCCCGACGCGGTGTGGTCGACGTCGTGGCAAGACCAGCTGTCGATCGTCGGAAAGGCGCTCGGCAAGACGGCCGAAGCAGATGCGCTGCTCACCAAGACGAACGACCAGGTTTCGGCGCTCGCCGCCGCCAACCCGGTTCTCGCCGGAAAAAGCTTCGTCTATGGTGCGAACAACACGCCCGACGTGCTGAACGTGTACACCGCGGGTGACCCGCGGGTGCAACTGCTGACGCAGCTCGGCATGACGGTCGCGCCCAGCGTGGCGACGGTCGACAACGGGTCGAGTGCCGGGAGCTACTTCTTTCCGGTCAGCTTCGAGAACGTGAACCAGCTCACCAGCGACGTTCTGGTCGCCTACTTCGACGACCAGGCGGCCGCCGACACGTTTGCCGCCGACCCACTCGTCGCCGCCATGCCGGCGGTGCAGGCCGGCCGGTTCGCACCGATCGTGGGGCAGTCGTTCGTCATGGCGACCAGCGCGCCGAGCGTGCTGTCGATTCCGTGGATGCTCGACCAATACGTTCCCGAACTCGCCGCCGCGGCAGCGAAGTAAACGGAGCCCGCTCGTGACGCGAACCGCCGACCCGGCGGCCGCCGGCGGCGGTTCGCGGCCCGGGGCGGGTGGCGTCGGGGTGGCCACCACCAGCGCCACCACTACCGCAGCCGCCCGCGACCCGCGCCGCCGCGCCCCGAACCGCCGGCTCGTCATCGGCTTCGTGGTGGCGCTCGTCGCGCTGGCGGCCGTGTGCATGCTGAGCCTCGCCGTCGGCTCCCGCTACATCGCGCCCGACGTCGTGTGGTCGGCGCTCGTGCACTGGATGCAGGGCGGCGCCACCGGTTCGGGCGCCCCGACGGTCGGCGCCGATCCTTCCGCGACCGATGCCATCGTCGTGATCGACAAGCGCTTGCCGCGCACCCTCCTCGGCCTGCTGGCCGGAATCTGCCTGGCCCTCGGCGGCACCGTGATGCAAGGGCTGACCCGCAACCCACTCGCCGATCCGGGCATCCTCGGCGTCAACTTCGGTGCCGCCCTGGCCATCGTCGTAGCGATCTCGGTTTTCGGCATCACTGCCCCCTCGCAATACCTCTGGTTCGCCTTCGCCGGCGCAGCGCTCGCCTCGGTTCTCGTCTATGTCGTCGCCTCGGGCGGCCGCGAGGGCACGACGCCCGTCAAACTCGCGCTGGCGGGAGCCGCTGTCTCGGCCGCGCTCGGCTCGATCATCGTGGCCATCCAGCTCACCAGCACCGAGGCGCTCGACACCCTGCGCTTCTGGCAGGTCGGCTCGCTCGCCGGCCGGGGCGTGGATGTTCTGGCCTCCGTCACCCCGCTGGCGCTGGCCGGCATCGTGCTCGCCCTGTGCCTGGGCCGCAGCCTGAACGCACTGGCCCTCGGCGACGACCTCGCCCGCGGTCTCGGACAACGCGTCGCGCTGTCGCGGCTGCTCGGTGCCGTGGCGATCGTTCTGCTCTGCGGATCGGCCACGGCGGCCGTCGGCCCCATCGTGTTCGTGGGGCTCGTCATTCCGCACGTCGCCCGGGCGATCACGGGCCCCGACTACCGGCTCATCCTGCCGTTCTCGCTGGTGCTCGGGCCGATATTGCTGCTCGGGGCCGACGTGATCGGCCGGGTCATCGCGCTGCCCGGCGAGCTGCAGGTCGGCATCGTCGTCGCCTTCGTGGGCGCTCCGGTGTTCATCGCCCTCGTGCGGCGCAGACGGTTGGCGTCTCTGTGAGCGGCAGCGTGCCGACGCCCCAGATGCGAAGCGACCGCGAGTCGGCCGGCGGCGTGCTGAACGGTGACCGCGAGCCGGCCGGCCGCGCCGCGAACGGTGTCAGCGAGCCGGCTGGCCTCGCCGCGAACGGTGTCCGCGACAACCGCGCCGCCGCGGGGAGCACTCCTGCAGACGCGCGCCGACCCGCAGCGCTGCGCCGCCACGGCTCCGCCCGCGAACTGCGGGTCACCCTCGTGCTCGGTGCCGTCATCCTCGCGCTCGTGGTGGTGTCGCTCTGCCTCGGGGCGTTCACCCTGAGTGTGCCCGACGTGTTCGGCGCGCTGGCCGGGCGCGGCTCGCGGTCGGCACTGTTCGTGGTGAACGGGGTGCGCCTGCCCCGGGCATCCGAAGCCCTGCTCGTGGGGGTGTGCCTCGGGCTTTCTGGTGCCCTCTTTCAGTCGATCGTGCGCAACCCGCTGGCGAGCCCCGACATCATCGGCATCACCTCGAGCGCGAGCGCCACCGGAATCACGGCGATTCTCGTGCTCGGGCTGAGTGGATTCGCGCTCTCGGGTGTTGTGCTGGCCGGCGCTCTCGTGGCCGCCGCCGCTATCTACCTGCTCGCCTGGCGCGACGGGGTCAGCGGCTATCGCCTCGTGCTGGTCGGCATCGGCATCGCGGCGCTGGCCACTGCCGTCGTCTCGTTGCAGCTCACCCGCGGCAGAATCACGGACGTGCAACAGGCCCTGGTCTGGATCACCGGCAGCCTGAACAACGCCGGCTGGGCCGAGGTGGTTGTGCTCGGCGCCACGATGGTCGTGCTCGTTCCGGCCACCTTCGCGCAGGCCCGCCGGCTCGACGTGCTGCGGCTCGGCGACGATTCCGCCGCGGCGCTCGGGGTTTCGCTCGAGCGAACGCGGCTGCTGCTCATCGTCACGGCCGTGGCGCTCGCGGCGGTAGCCGTTTCGGTGGTCGGCCCGGTCGGGTTCGTCACGCTCGTGTCGGCTCCCATCGCTCGCGGGCTGGTCGGCTCGGGCCGGCTGGCGCTGCTGCCGGCCGCCCTGCTCGGAGCCGTCGTGATGCTCGCGGCCGACCTGGTGGGGCAGTTCGCCGTGCCCGGCACCTCGTTTCCGGTCGGCGTCGTCACCGGAATCGTGGGCGCCCCCTACCTGCTCTGGTTGCTGACCAGAACCAACCGCCGTGGCCTGGGAGGCTGACATGGATACTCGACTCGCATCTGCATCCACTCCCGCTCCCTCCGCGTCGCCGTCGGCGCTCGCGGCAGCCGGCGTCTCGCTCGGCTACGGCGAGCGGTTGATCGTCGACAACCTGAGCCTCCAGATTCCCACCGGGCGCATCACCACCATCGTGGGGCCGAATGCCTGCGGAAAATCCACCCTGCTGCGCGGCCTGGCGCGGCTGCTGGCACCCACGAGTGGTGCTGTGCTGCTCGACGGTGAGAGCATCCGGAGCCTGAAAACGAAGACGGTCGCGACCAAAGTCGGGCTTCTGCCCCAGACACCCACCGCGCCCGAAGGCATCACGGTCAACGACCTCGTGGCGCGCGGCCGCTACCCGCATCAGGGGCTGTTCTCGCGCTGGAACGCCACCGACGACGCGATCGTGGCTGAGGCGCTCGCGGCGACCGGCACCGCAGACCTCGCTGGGCGGTCGATAGACGAGCTCTCAGGCGGCCAGCGTCAGCGAGTCTGGATCGCCATGGCGCTCGCGCAGCAGACCGGCATTCTGCTGCTCGACGAGCCCACAACCTTTCTCGACCTGAGCCACCAGCTCGAGGTTCTGGATGTTCTGGTCGACCTCAATCGCACCCGCGGCACGACCGTGGTGATGGTGCTGCACGACCTCAACCTCGCGTGTCGGTACGCAGATCACCTCGTGGCGATGTCTGGCGGTGCGATCGTCGCCGAGGGGCCGCCGGGCGACGTGGTGACGGTTTCGCTGGTGCGTGAGGTGTTCGGCGTAGAGTCGCTGCGGCTCGACGACCCCGTGACGGGCACTCCGCTCATCGTGCCGCTGGGGCGGCATCATCGTGCGTCGACGCCCGCCAAGAAGTCGAGCACGGCGTGAGAGAGTGACACGTTCGGCGCCAGCATGATCTGCCTGGCCGAGCTCCATTTCGGTGTCGAGGCCGCGCCAGACGCTATTTCTCGCGCTGACCGCACCCGCCGTTTGTCGCGCCTGAGAGGCGCCTTCGACTGGGTGCCGTTTGATGAGTACGCGGCCGAGGCGTACGGCGTATTCGCCGCCACGGTTTCGCGCACGCGACCCGGCCACGCGCGCAGCAAAGACATCATGATCGCCGCTCAGGCTTATTCGCTCGGCGTTCCGCTGATGACTCGTAATGTCAAAAACTTCGAACTCATCAGCCACACGTGCAGATCATCGGAGCCGAATGACGCCGCTCTCCGCCGACTGAAGTTCACTATCGGCGGCTTTCGACTGTCGGTGGTCTGGTCATGCCCGGCCTACCCTTGATGAATGCCGATGCGCCGAGGATGCCCGTGATCACCGCCGGCGTCGATCTCGCCGCCGAGCCGAAGGGAACGGCGCTCGCCGTCATTGAGTGGATGCCCGGCTCCGCGGTTCTGCGCGCCCTTCGCTTAGGCGTCGCCGACGAGGCGATCGTGTTGGTGGCCGCCCGATGCGACAAGCTCGGAATCGACTGCGCCCTCGGCTGGCCAGACGATTTCGTCGCCTTCGTTGCGGGGCACGCCGCACATGATGTGCTCGCGGCCGACGCCGACGGCGCGATGGCCTGGCGCCGCACACTCGCCTATCGCGCGACCGACCGCGAGGTTCGGGAGGTCACCGGGCGCTGGCCGCTGAGCGTCTCGACCGATCGGCTCGGCCTCACCGCGATGAGGTGTGCGGGTCTGCTCGAGCGCCTGCGGGCATCCGGAATCGACGTGGACCGGGCCGGTGCCGGCCGCATCGCTGAGGTCTACCCCGCGGCATCCCTGCGGCTCTGGGGATTCACGACGGCAGGCTATCGCACCGAACCTGCCCGTCGCGCCGAGCTCGTCGTCGCGGTGCAGGGCGAGGCCCCGTGGCTCGATCTGGCCGAATTCGAGCCGCTGATGCGTGCCTCGACCGATGCCTTCGATGCCGTCATCGCCGCCCTGGCCACGCGCGCCGCCGCGCTCGGCCGCTCGACCGTCGCTCCGCTCCGGATGCTCGAGCAGGCCCACCGCGAAGGCTGGGTAGCCCTGCCGACCGGTTCGCTCGCCGACCTGATCGACCCCGCCTAGCGGAGCGGGCGGGTACAGAAAAGCCTCACCCTGCGTAGAAGCCGCAAGGCGAGGCAGTGGCTCCGACCGGCATCGATCCGGTGACCTTTCGATTTTCAGTCGAACGCTCTACCAACTGAGCTACAGAGCCGAAGAGCGCGAGGCCCTCCAGAGGCCGAAAAACCCTTCCCGAAGGAAGGGCACTCGAACCTTTGCGACCCTGACCGGACTTGAACCGGCGACCTCCGCCGTGACAGGGCGGCGCGCTAACCAACTGCGCTACAGGGCCAAACTTGTGAAATTGTGTTGCTGACCATCCGTTGTCGGGTGGCCCCAGAAGAGCCTACCCTACGCGAGCTGTGACCCCAACGGGATTCGAACCCGTGCTACTGCCGTGAAAGGGCAGCGTCCTAGGCCGCTAAACGATGGGGCCGTTTTGACAACTCAACGAGTATGCCACATCGCCGGGGCCGCCGCCAATTCGCTTACGCGCCGGGCGAGGCGGCTGCGGCGCCGAGGGCGTCATGGTCGGCAAACGCACCCTTTGGAGCATCCGCGCCCGTTCGAAAGGGTGCGGATGCTCCGAAGTGGGGCGGATGCTGGCGACAGCTGGTCGCGAGCGGCGACACCGGCGCCTGTGGCACAAAGTGCGCGACGGGAGCCTAGTGCGCGCCCTCGGAGGCCAGCTTGGTGATGCCGTTCTGGATGATCTGCTCGGCATCTTCGGCAGAGCCCCAGCCCTCGGTCTTGACCCATTTGCCGGGCTCGAGGTCTTTGTAGTGCTCGAAGAAGTGCTCGATTTCACCACGCAACTGCGAGGGAATGTCCGAGACATCCTGAATCGAAGCCCAGCGCGGGTCTTTCGCCGGAACAGCGATGACCTTCGAGTCGATACCGGCCTCGTCGGTCATGTTGAACACGCCCACGGGTCGAACCTTCACGCCCACGCCGGGGAAGACGGGGTACTCGAGCAGCACCAGCACGTCGACGGGGTCACCGTCGAGGCCGAGGGTGTTCTCGAAGAAGCCGTAGTCGGTGGGGTAGACGAACGAGGTGAAGAGCACGCGGTCGAGGTACACCCGGCCGGTTTCGTGGTCGACTTCGTACTTGTTGCGGCTTCCCTTGGGAATCTCGATGACGGCGTCGTAACTGGCCATGACGAAACTGCTCCTTCATTAGTGTCTGCTCAAACTGCAATAACGTTACTGGATGCATCCGTTCGAACGCCGCCCCCGCCTCACCCCGGCGATGGCCGACGTGCGCCGCGCCGTTCGTGAGGTGCTCGCCGAGGTGTTGCCGCCCGCGGCCGCGTCGGCGGGAGTGGATGCCCGGCAGCCCGACGCCGTCGATGCTCCGCCGCCGGCTCCGGATGCCCGGCTCGTGCTCGTCGCCCTGAGTGGCGGCCCCGATTCCCTCGGCCTGGCAGCCGCTTTCGCCTTCGAGGCGCCGCGTGCAGGCCTCCGCGCCGGCGCCATCATCGTGGACCACGGCCTGCAAGACGCGTCGGCCGAGGTCGCCGCCCACGCTGCCGCCCAGGCTCGTGAGCTGGGCTTCGACCCGGTGATCGTCGAACGGGTGGTGGTCGCGGGCGCGAGCAGAGCAGGGCTCAGAGCAGGGACCAGAGCAGGGTTCGGAGCAGGGCTCAGAGCAGGGCTATCCGAAGCCGTCGGCGAACGCCACATCGGCCCCGGCCCCGGGGCGAGCAGTGCCGACGCCGACCGATCTCGCCCGCCGACGGGCGGCCCCGAGGCCGCCGCCCGCACGGCCCGTTACGCGGCCTTCGAGCGCGCCCGGGAGGCCACGGGCGCAGGCCACATCCTGCTCGCCCACACCCTCGACGACCAGGCCGAGACGGTGCTGCTGGGTCTCGCCCGCGGCTCCGGAGCGAGCAGCCTGAGCGGCATGAGCCGCATCAACGGAGTCTACGTGCGGCCGCTGCTGGGCATCCACCGGCGAACCCTGCACCAATCGCTCGCCGACCAGGGGCTCGAGGCGTGGCACGATCCGCAGAACGACGACCCGGCCTACGCTCGAGTGCGCGTGCGGGCCACCGTGCTGCCGCTGCTCGAGGCCGAACTCGGCCCCGGAATCGCCGAGGCTCTCGCGCGAACCGCCGAACTGCTGCGTGAAGACGATGAGGCACTGGATGCCCTGGCCTCCGAATGGGCGGCCGAAATCGTCGAGCACGCCGAGGCCGGCATCGCCATCGATGTGCACGGCCTCGCCTCGAACCCGCCAGCACTCGCGCAGCGGATCCTGCGCTACGTGGTCGCCGCCGAGTTCGGCGCCACTCTCTCGCGCACGCAGACCCTCGCGGCCATGCGGCTCGTGCACGACTGGCACGGGCAGGCCGGCGTTGATCTGCCGGGCATCCGCGTCACCCGCGCCGACGGCCGACTGCTCTTCGCCCGCCGCGCCTGATCGCGCCGCCTCAAACCCTGCCGCCTCAAACCGTCGCGCCTGATCGTGCCGCCTCAAACCGTGGCGCCTCAAACCGTGCCACCTCAAACCGCGCCGCCTCAAACCGTGCCACCTCGAATCGCGTCGCCTCAAAACAGCGGAGATTTCGAGGGGGTGACCCGCCATGGGGCTTACGGGGTCGAATTCTCCTCGCAAATGCCGCGCGAGACCGCGACCCGGCGCCCAGGCCGCGTTAGGTAGGCTGGCCGCATGGATTCCAGCGACGTCGAAGCCGACCTGTCAAACATTCTGATCACTGAGGCCGAGATCCACGCGAAGATCGCCGAACTCGCCCGCCGCATCGAGGCCGACTACGCCGGGCAAGACCTGCTGCTGGTGGGCGTGCTGAAGGGCGCGGTCATGGTGATGGCCGACCTGGCGCGCGAGCTGCACCTGCCGGTGAGCATGGACTGGATGGCCGTCAGCTCCTACGGCAACAGCACGCAGTCGAGCGGTGTGGTGCGCATTCTGAAAGACCTCGACTCCGAACTCGACGGCCGCACGGTGCTGATCGTCGAAGACATCATCGACTCAGGGCTGACGCTGTCGTGGCTGCTCGCGAACCTGCGCTCACGCGGCCCGGCGTCGGTGGAGGTGTGTGCGCTGCTGCGCAAGCCCGACGCCGTGAACATCGAACTGGATGTTCGGTACGTCGGCTTCGACATTCCCAACGAGTTCGTCGTGGGTTACGGCCTCGACTACGCCGAGAAGTACCGCAACCTCAAAGACATCGGCGTGCTGTCGCCGCACATGTACTCCTGACCCACGTTCTGCCACACGAGATCACAAAAAGTCCCCCAAGAATCGAATCTTGGGGGACTTTTGTGATCTGAGGCGGGAAGCGCGAACTGAGGCGGGAAGCGCGAACTGAAGCGGTCAGCGCGAACGGACGAGGGAAGCGCGAACTACGCCGTCGCGGGCGCGCCGGCCGCATCTGAGGCGCGGTCGTTCTCGCGGTGCTGCTCGGCCGAGGCGTGCGCCGCGTGCAGCGTCGCCTGAATCGACGCCTTGCGCTTGTAGAGCAGCGCGGCCATGATGGCGCCGGCGAAGAAGAACGCGGATGCGCACCAGTACGCCACGTGGTAGCCGTTCACCGCGGCCTGCGCTGCAACCGCGGCCTGCTCGGCTGGCGTCGTGGCCCCGGCGATGTTCGAGGCGATGAAGTTCGTCACGGCCGTGGCGACCAGCGTGTTGAGAAGGGCGGTGCTGATCGAGCCGCCGACCTGCTGGCTGGTGTTCACCATGGCCGAGGCGACACCGGCGTACTGCCGGTCGACTCCGAGCGTGGCGGTCTGGATCGACGCCGGCATGATGGTGCCCATGGCAAGCCCCATGAGCATCAGGGGCGGCAGGATGTTCGCGGCATACGTGCTCGCCAGGTCGAGCTGGGTCATCCAGGCCAGGGCGATCGAGGCCATGACCATGCCGGTGGGAACCAGCACCTTCGGGCCGAACCTCGGCACGAAGATGTTCGTGCTGAGCTGGGCGGCCAGCACGAGGCAGGCGATCATCGGAAGGAACGAGAGCCCCGTGGTGATCGGCGAGAACCCGAGCGAGGTCTGCAGGTAATAGGTGAGAAAGAGGAACACGGCGAACATTCCCGAGCCGGCGACGAACACCGACAGGTACGACGCCCCGCGGTTGCGGTTGAGAACGATCGGCAGCGGCAGCAGCGGGTGCTTCGCGCGTTGCTGCCAGAGCACGAACGCCACGAACAGGATGCCGCTGGCCACCAGCATGCCCCAGGTCCAGAAGTCGCCCCAGCCGTTGGTCTCGGCGTTCGAGAACCCGTAGACGAGCGAGAAGAGAGCCGCAGAGACGAGCAGCGTTCCCGGGATGTCGAGCTTAGGACGCTCGCCGACGCGCTTGCCGAGCGCCGGCACGAAGATGATGGCGCCGATGACCGCGATGATGGCAAAGAACACGTTGATGTAGAGGTTCCAGCGCCAGCTGTAATCCTGAGTGAGGTACCCGCCGAGCAGCAGCCCCACAGCGCCACCGGCACCGGCGATGGCACCGAACACGCCGAACGCCCGCGCACGCTCTTTCGGAATGGTGAAGGTGGTGGTCAGCACGGCCAGAGCGGTGGGCGCGAGCAGTGCGCCGAACACGCCCTGCAGGGCACGCGCAGCGACGAGGGTGCCGAAGCTGTCGGCTGCGCCGCCCAGAGCGGATGCCGCGGCGAACCCGATGAGGCCGATGATGAAGGCGCGTTTGCGCCCGATGAGGTCGGATACACGGCCGCCCAGCAGCAACAGGCTGCCGAAGGCCAGCGAATAGGCGGTGACGACCCACTGCCGGTCGCCGTTGCTGAACCCGAGGTCGGCCTGGGCCGCCGGCAGGGCTATGTTCACCACCGTCGCGTCGAGCACGACCATGAGCTGCGCGAGAGCGACGGTGGCTAGGGTGAACCAGCGACGAGTAGATGCGGTTTCAGCCGCCGTTTTCTCCGACATGTTTGATAGCATATACGGTACTCACCAGTTTCGGATATTGAGAGTTTCTGAAAATCGGATGATTCTTCACACGTTCTTCACAGAAAGGCAGCCGCTGTAATGACGCAGATCGACGCCCCTGACATCACTGTGCCAGCGACCACCGACACTGCTCCGAAGCTCGGCCGCAAGCGTGACCACACCCGCGACCCCGAGATACTGGATGCTGCACTCGAGGTTCTCGCCGAGACCGGTTATGACGGTATGACCATCGACATGGTGGCTGCCCGCGCCAAGGCGGGTAAGGCGACGCTCTACCGCCGCTGGTCATCCAAAGCCGACCTGGTGATCGACGCGGTGGCCTGCATGAAGCAGAGCCATTTCGATCTCGAGGCCCTGCCCGACACCGGAACCCTGCGCGGCGACATGGTCGCCATGATCAAGCCCCACTCGATCGAAGAGGGTGAGCGCAAGCTGCAGATCATGGCCGGCGTCATGTCGATGCTCTCGCGGGACCCGGGCCTCGCCGACGTGGTGAACGCGGCGATCGTCGAGCCTCGGGCGAGTGTCAACCGAATGTTCATGCAACGGGCCGTCGCGCGAGGCGAGATCTCAGCCGACGCCGACATCGAGACCCTCGCCATGATCACGTCGTCGATGGCGGCGTATCGCACTCTCGTGCTGAAGAAGCCGGTCGACAAAGAGTTCTTGCTGTCGATCATCGACGGTGTGCTGATGCCGGCCCTGGGCATCCGCCCCACCGCCGGGTAGCCTCCTCGTCTAGCCGCGCCTGACGCAACAGAAAGTCGCCCGAGCCTGAACGGCCGGGCGACTTTCTGTTGCGGGGTGAGAGCTAGTGCGCGGCGACCAGGGGGAGGTCGTCGGCAGCGTCTTCGGCCTGGGCTTCAGCGTGCGCGGCGTGGGCCGTCGCTGTGACGGTCGAGCGACGCGTGTAGAGCAACGCCGCGATGACTGCGCCGACGGCGAAGAAGATCGCACTGAAGAGGTAGGCGGTGTTGTAGCTCGCGATGGCGGCGTTCGAGATGACCTCGGGCGAGGCCGGCAGATGCGACGCGACATAGCTCGTCGCGGCGGTCGCCGCGAGCGTGTTGAGCAGTGCGGTGCCGATCGAGCCGCCGACCTGCTGGCTGGTGTTCACGCTGGCCGAGGCCACGCCCGCGAACTGACGGTTCACGCCGAGCGTCGCGGTCTGCATCGCTGCGGGCATGATCGAGCCCATCGCGAAACCGAGAACGAGCAGCGCCGGCAGAATGTCTCCGACATAGCTGCTGTTCGTGTCGAGCCTGGTTAGCAGCAGCATGCCGATGACGCCGATCACCATGCCGGTCGGCACCATGACCTTGGGCCCGAACCGCGGAACGAAGATATTCGTCGACAGCTGTGCCGCGATGACGAGCATCACGATCATCGGCAAGAAGGCGGTGCCGGTCTGAATGGGCGAGTAGTGCAGCGAGACCTCGAGGTAGTACGTGACGAACAAGAAGATGCCGAACATTCCGGCGCCGGCGATCAGTACCGAGAGGAACGAGGCGCCGCGGTTGCGGTCGAGAACCACGGCGAGCGGCAGCAGCGGATGCTTCGCCATGCGTTGCCAGAGCACGAAGGCCACGAGCAGCACACCGCTGGCCACGAGGAAGCCCCAGCTCGAGATGGAGCCCCAGCCGTCGGTCTCGGCGTTGGAGAAACCGAAGACCAACGAGAACAGACCGGCGGAAACCAAGATCGTTCCCGGGATGTCGAGCTTCGGGCGAGGCCCGGTGCGTGCGACGGTGGTCAAGAAGATGACCGCGCCGATCACGGCGATGATGGCGATGAAGACGTTGATATAGAGGTTCCAGCGCCAGTTGAAGTTCTCGGTGAGCACACCGCCGAGAAGCAGTCCGACGGCACCGCCGGCTCCGGCGATGGCGCCGAACACGCCGAAGGCGCGAGCGCGTTCTTTGGGAATGGTGAAGGTGGTCGTCAGCACGGCGAGGGCCGTGGGTGCGAGCAGAGCGCCGAAGGCTCCCTGCAGGGCGCGTGCGGCGACCAAGGTGCCGAAGCTGTCGGCTGCGCCGCCCAACGCCGAAGCGATGGCGAAGCCGATCAGCCCGATGATGAAGGTGCGCTTGCGCCCCATCAGGTCAGACAGGCGGCCACCGAGTAGCAGCAGGCTGCCGAAGGCGAGGGAGTAGGCCGTGATGACCCATTGGCGGTCGGCGTTCGAAAAGCCGAGGTCGGCTTGGGCGGCGGGGAGGGCGATGTTGACGACGGTGGAATCGAGCACGACCATGAGCTGGGCGAGGGCGACGACGACGAGCGTCCACCAGCGGCGCGATGGCGCGGCGGTGATTTCGGGTGAGGCTTCAGACATACCCAGGAGCCTATACGGTACTGACGAGTTTCGGAAATGAACAGTTCCTGAATTTACCCGATCGAAACATACGCCTGACGGGAGAGGGATGATCGCCGAAATGGGCAACCGCGACGAGTGGCCGATCATTCCCGCTTCGGCGGAATGCTGCGGAACTCGCCCCTGCGTCGCCCCTGCGCACGATTTAAGCGACGTGCGTTAAGCCCACGGGGAACACGCAGGGCACGCCCAGTCGCCGACGGGTAACCTTAGCCAGTACTTGGTGACCAGAAAGGTGCCGGTTTTGCCGCAAGAACCGAAGAAAGACATGAGCCTGAGGCGTATTTTCAGGTCTCCGATTCCGTACATCATCCTTGGTGCCATCGCGTTATGGGTCGGCTTCGGCCTGATCACCGGCTCGGGTTTCCAGCAGGTCTCCACTCAGCAGGGGCTTCAGTTCTTGCAGAACAAGCAGGTCTCGCAAGCGCTCATCGTCGACGGCGAGCAGCGTGTCGACCTCACGCTGACCAGCCCCGACGCGAAGTACGGCTCGAAGGTGCAGTTCTACTACGTGACTCCGCGCGGTACCGAGGTCATCGACGCCGTCACGGCTGCGGCCCCCGCCGACGGGTACAACGACCAGGTTCCGCAGACGAACTGGTTCGTGTCGCTGCTGGGCATTCTGCTTCCGGTCATCCTCATCGGCGCCTTTTTCTGGTTGATGCTCTCTGGCATGCAGGGTGGCGGCAATAAGGTCATGCAATTCGGCAAGTCGAAGGCGAAGCTGGTGTCGAAAGACACCCCGAAGGTCACCTTCGCCGACGTCGCCGGCAACGACGAGGCCATCGAAGAGCTCGAAGAGATCAAAGACTTCTTGAAAGACCCGACCAAGTTCTTGGCGGTCGGTGCGCGCATTCCGAAGGGCGTTCTGCTCTACGGCGCCCCCGGCACCGGCAAGACCCTTCTCGCCCGGGCCGTCGCCGGCGAGGCAGGCGTTCCGTTCTATTCCATCTCGGGTTCTGACTTCGTCGAGATGTTCGTCGGTGTCGGCGCGAGCCGTGTTCGTGACCTGTTCGAACAGGCCAAGCAGAACTCGCCGGCCATCATCTTCATCGACGAGATCGACGCGGTCGGCCGTCACCGTGGCGCCGGCATGGGCGGCGGGCACGACGAACGCGAGCAGACCCTGAACCAGCTTCTGGTGGAGATGGACGGCTTCGACGTCAAGACCAACGTCATCTTGATCGCCGCGACGAACCGCCCCGATATTCTCGACCCCGCACTTCTTCGCCCCGGCCGATTCGACCGACAGATCGGCGTGGATGCGCCCGACCTCAAAGGTCGCCAGCAGATTCTCGAGGTGCACGGCCGCGGCAAGCCCCTGGCTGCCGGTGTCGACCTCGAAGTGCTCGCTCGCAAGACGCCCGGCTTCACCGGCGCCGACCTGGCGAACGTGCTGAACGAGGCCGCTCTGCTCACCGCTCGCTCGAACGCGCAGCTGATCGACAACCGGGCGCTCGATGAGGCCGTCGACCGTGTCATGGCCGGCCCTCAGCGTCGCACTCGCATCATGCGAGACAAAGAGAAGCTCGTCACGGCCTACCACGAGGGCGGTCACGCCCTGGTCGCCACCGCGATGAACTACACCGACCCGGTGACCAAGATCACGATTCTGCCGCGAGGCCGTGCGCTCGGTTACACGATGGTGCTGCCTCTCGAAGACCGCTACTCGGTGTCGCGTAACGAACTACTCGACCAGCTGGCGTACGCCATGGGTGGTCGAGTGGCCGAAGAGGTCGTGTTCCACGACCCGACGACGGGTGCATCGAACGACATCGAGAAGGCCACCGACACGGCGCGCAAGATGGTGACCGACTACGGAATGTCATCGAACGTCGGCGCGGTCAAGCTCGGCAGTGCATCCGGTGAGATGTTCCTGGGTCGCAACATGGGCCACGAGCGCGACTACTCCGACAGCGTCGCCCAGCAGGTCGACGCCGAGGTGCGCACGCTCATCGAGGCGGCGCACGACGAGGCCTGGCAGGTCTTGAACGACAACCGCGACATTCTCGACCGTCTGGCGACCGAGCTGCTCGAAAAAGAGACGCTCGATCAGCACGAGCTGGCCGAGATCTTCAAAGACGTTCGCCACCTGCCGCCGCGCCCGCAGTGGCTCTCGAGCGAGCGGCGCCCGGTCTCGTCGATTCCGCCCGTGGAGTTCGTGACCGCGAAGGCCCCCATCGACCTCGGTGCGACCGACGGCGGAATCTCGAGTGAGCCCGAAGTCGAGACGAAACCGAAGCGCGCCCCGCAGGCTCCGCCGCGGCCTGCCACGGCCTGACGCGCCCTGACACTTCGGTGCCGAATTCGGTGACAGAGCTGACAACAGGGCTGACTTCAACTGGGCTGATTTCAACAGTGACGGGTTCTCTCGTGAACAAGGCACGAATTGAGGCGGCGGTGCTCGAACTGCTCGAGGCGATCGGAGAAGACCCCGGTCGGCCCGAGCTGGCGAGTACTCCACGCCGGGTCGCAGAGTCGTACGCCGAGTTCTTCTCCGGCGTCGGCATCGACCCGGTGAGCGTGCTCGGCGAGACGTTCCCGTTCGAGGGAGTTTCCGGTGGCAACGCCGAACCCGTGCTGGTGCGCGGCATCCGGTTTCGATCGATGTGCGAACATCACCTGTTGCCGTTCGTCGGTTTCGCGCACATCGCCTACGTGCCGAGCGACCGGCTGGCAGGCCTCGGTAGACTGCCCGCCATCGTCGACGTGCTCGCCTCGCGCCCGCAGCTGCAAGAGCGCCTCGGCGAGCAGATCGCCCAGACGCTCGCCGACGGGCTGGATGCCCGGGGTGTACTCGTCGTGCTCGAAGCCAGTCACGGTTGCGTCACCACGCGCGGTCCCCGGCAGACCGACAGCACCACCGTCACCGTGGCCAGCCGAGGCTCGCTCTCCGATCCCGCCGCACGCGCCGAACTCATGGCGCTCATCGGCCGCCCCGAAGCCGCCGCGCCCGATGCCCCGCACACCGCGCACACCCCGCACGGGGTCTCGCTGTGACCGATGTGGGCGCGGCGTTCGCCCGCCGGCGCCGGCCCGTCGACGTCGGTGAGGCGCCGACGTTCGAGGCGCTTCCTGCGGGCCGCACGCTCATCGTGGGCGTGCTCAACGTCACCACCGATTCCTTCAGTGACGGTGGCCGCTGGCTGCGCTCTGAGGCCGCCATCGCGCACGGCCTCGAATTGGCTGCTGCAGGGGCCGACCTCGTCGACGTCGGCGGAGAGTCCACGCGCCCCGGCGCACGCCGGGTGCCGGTTGAAGAAGAGCAGCATCGGGTGATTCCCGTCATCGAAGCACTCGCCCGGCGCGGCGTCGCGGTGAGCGTCGACACGATGAACGCCAGCACCGCCGAAGCCGCCATCGGCGCGGGCGCGGTGATCGTGAACGATGTGTCGGGTGGCCTCAGCGATGCGTTGATGACCGAGACGATCATCCGTTTGGACGCCCCTTTCATCGTCTCGCACTGGCGCGGGCACAGCGACTCGATGAACGGCAACGCCGTGTACCGCGACGTGGTGGCCGAGGTGAGCGGTGAGCTCGAGTACCGCGTCGCCGAGTTGGTGGTTCGCGGTATGAACCCCGACAAGCTCATAATCGATCCGGGCCTCGGTTTCGCGAAGAACTCCGAGCACAATTGGAAGATTCTCGGGCACCTCGACCGGTTCACCCGAATCGGGCTGCCGGTGCTGATCGGTGCCTCGCGCAAGCGCTTTCTGGGTGAACTCGTGCCGCAGGGCGCTGCTTTCGAAGACCGCGACTTCGTTTCTGCGGTCACGGCGGCGTTGGCTTCCCGGGCCGGTGCCTGGGCGGTTCGGGTGCACGACATCACGAGCACGAAGGCGGCTCTCTCGGTGGCAGAGCAGTGGAAGCGGGGCGCCGATGAGTGACCTCGCACGGGCATCCGCTAGGGTGCGATTTGTGCCCGATGAACCCGACTCCCTGACACTGACCGGCCTGCTCGTGCAGGCGAACCACGGAGTCTTCGACTTCGAACGCCGCGACGGGCAACCGTTCGTGATCGATCTGACGGTGTGGCTCGACACCGCCGGAGCCGCGGCCGACGACGACCTGGCTCAGACCTTGCACTACGGCGAGCTGGCCGTCGAGGTGAACGAGGCCGTTGCCGGCGAACCGGTCGACCTCATCGAGACTCTCGCCGAGCGGGTTGCTCAGGTGGTTCTGGCGCACGACGTCGCGCAGAAGGTGCGCGTCACAGTGCACAAGCCCGAGGCCCCGATCGGCGTGCCCTTCACCGATGTGTCGATCACCATCACGAGGAGCCGGGCGTGACCAGAGACAGAGCGTCATCGGGCCTGCCCGCGACCATCGCGCTCGGCAGCAACCTCGGCGATCGTGAGGCCATCCTGCGCGCCGCGGTCGGCGAGCTGGGCACCACCGGCGGCATCGTCGTCGACAGTGTCTCGAGTCTCTACGAGACGGATGCCCTGAAGCCCGATGGCGTCGACCTCACCGCCCCGGCCTACCTCAACGCCGTGATGACGGTGCACACCACGCTCGACCCGCACGCTCTGCTGCGGGTACTCAATACGATCGAAGAGGCGCACGACCGGGTGCGTGCCGAGCGCTGGGGCGACCGCACGATCGACCTCGACATCATCACGTTCGGCGGGCTGCAGCAGCACGATGAGACGCTGACGTTGCCGCATCCGCGCGCCTACGAGCGAGCCTTCGTGCTCGCGCCCTGGCACGAGATCGAGCCGAACGCCGAATTGCCCGGTCGCGGGCCGATCGCCACGCTGCTCGCGGCGACGTACGAGAGCCCGCGCCTGTATTCGCGGTGGTCGCGATGAAGCGCACCAGACCGCTGACCCTGGTGCTGCTGGGCATTCCCGGCGCCCTCATCGGGTTCTTTCTCGAGATCGGGCTGGCCTCCGCCGGGCAGCCGATCATCTCGCTTCCGCTGTCGTTGTCGATCACGCTCGTCGCCGCGGGGGCGATCGTGGTGGTGCTGGCGGTGCCCATCGCCCGGGCCATCCGCGGCACGAACCCCAACCCGATCAACCCGTTCCGGGCGATGCGGGTCGCCGTGCTGGCGAAGGCCTCGAGTATGGTGGGCTCGCTCATTGCCGGGTTCGGCCTCGGCATCGTGGTGTACCTGTTGTCGCGTTCGGTCGTGCCGGCCGTCTCGTCGCTCTGGACCAGCATCGCTGCGGCCGTGGCGGGTGCCATCCTGCTCGCCTGCGGCCTTGTCGCCGAGAAACTCTGCACGCTTCCGCCCGAAGACAAAGATCCAGACCGTCGGGAACCGCTGCCCGACCGCCGGTTAAGCTGACGAGGTGAGCGAAACACCTGATTCGCGGCGGCTGTCTGGCGCACTTGTGTCTGACGGCGAATGGATGCGGGTCAGCCCGAAGTACGTCGCCGTCGAGATCTCCGCGTCGATCATCACCGGCGTGATTCTCGCGGCCATCAGCGTGTTCTTCATCGTGGTGGTCGGCTGGTGGTTCGGCTGGTGGATGCTGGGGGCTTCGATCGTCATCATGATCGTGTTGCTCGTTGTGGCGCCCCGGCGGGCCCGCGCGATCGGCTACCAACTTCGCGCCGACGACCTGCTCCTGCGACGGGGCATCATGTTCTTTCGCATCGTTGCGGTGCCCTACGGTCGCATGCAGCTCATCGACGTGAATCGGGGCCCGCTGGCGCGGGTGCTCGGGCTGAGCGACCTGAAGTTCGTGACCGCCGCCGCTACGACGGCGGTGTCGATTCCGGGGCTGCCAGAGGCCGACGCCGACGCGCTGCGCGACCGGCTGGTGGCGCTCGCCGAGACCCGGAGGACCGGGCTGTGAGCGAGCCGGCGCGGGGGGCGGCGGCCGTGCCTGCCGGGGCGCCCGTAGGCGGGTTGGCAGGCATGCCGCCCTTGCGCTCAGGCGCCGTGCGGCTCGCCGACGGGGAGTGGCATCGGCTGTACTGGGCCTCGCCGCTGCTCAAGGGCGGCTTCGCACTCATCGCGATTCTGGGCTTCATTCTGGCGAACCTGCGCGAGCGCCTGGTCGATCTCTTTCTGCCGTCGAGTCCCGGCCCCGGGCCAGGTAACGGCGGCGCACCGGGGCCGGGTGACGGCGGCGACATCGTTGCGCTCGTGTACGACCACGGGCAGACCGGCATCGCGCTGCTCATCATCGCCGGCGTGCTCGTCCTCTCGATCGTCGCGTTCTCGGTGGCCTGGCGCATGCACACCTTCCGCATCAGCGCCGACGCGGTTCAGGTGCGCAGTGGAATACTCTTTCGCCACAACCGGCAGGCGCGGCTCGACAGGATTCAGGGCATCCACATCACCCGGCCGTTCTTCGCGCGGCTGTTCGGAGCAGCGAAGATCGAGCTGAGCGTGGCCGGCCAAGACGCGAAGGTCGACCTGGCGTACCTGGGGTCTGGGCAGGTCGACGAGCTGCGGCGCGAGATCTTGCTTAGGGCATCGGGTGTTCAGGCGCAGGAGGCCGTCGCCGCGGTGGAGGCCGCCTCCACCGCTCCCGGCCTCGTCAACCGGCGGGTGCACGAGCTGCTCGCGCCCGAGCTCGACCCCGACGCCGCGCCGCCGGAGTCGGTGGTGAAAATACCCCCACTGCGCCTGCTCGGGTCGCTGGTGCTGAGTGAGTTCACGGTGTTTCTGCTGCTCGTGGTGGCGGCGCTCATCCTGTCGTCGACGTGGGTGCACCACGCCCTCGTGCTCGTCTTGCTGCTGCCGAGCCTGCTCGGTTCGCTGGGATTCTACGTGCGGCGCTTCACGAAGGCGGCGCGGTATTCGATCGCGGCCACTCCCGACGGAGTGCGCGTCGGCTTCGGGCTGCTCACGACCAGCAACGACACGCTGCCGCCGGGTCGCATCCACGCCCTCGAGGTCACGCAGCCGATTCTGTGGCGTCCGTTCGGGTGGTGGATGATCCGCATCAACCGTGCCGGGCACGCCTCGTCTCACGGGTCGGCCGGGCAGCATCACACGTTGTTGCTGCCGGTCGGGCGGGCATCCGATGTGTCGACGGTGCTCTCACTGGTGCTTCCCGGTTTGGGCGGGGCCGAGACGCGGGCTCTCGTGGTCGGTGGGCTCTCGGCGTCGCACGGTGCCGGTTTCGCCGATGCTCCGCTGCGGGCCGTTGTGCTTCGCCCGTTCTCCTGGCGGCGCACCGGATACGCGACCACGCCCGACGCGGTGCTGCTGCGGTCGGGGTTCTTCTGGCGACGGCTCATGGTGGTGCCGCTGGCCCGGTTGCAGAGCCTGCACGTGGCGCAGGGGCCGGTGAGGCGGATGCTCGGACTCGCTGCCTTGCACTTCAATACCATCGCCGGGCCCGTGCGGGCCAGTCTGGGCGTCATCGATCGCGGGCTCGCCGTCTCGGCGTTCGAATCGCTGTCGGCCGCGACGGTCGCAGCTGCCGCCGCTGACGGCTCGCACCGCTGGGCGGCGCCCGCGTCTGCGAGGCCGCCGCACGTCGTGGCGGCGGAGGCCGTGGCGGCGCACGCTCTGGCGGCGGAGGTCGCTGGCGGAGCGACTGGAGCAAGCGGAGCAAGCGGAGCGACCGGAGCAAGCGGAGCGACGGGAGCAAGCGGACCGATCGAAGCGACCGGAACGACCGAAACGACGGATTCAGCCGGTCGCGTCGAGGGCCCCGGCGGGCTGCATGGCGCTCCGCTGGCGCGGGTGGGGCGGCACGCATGAGTGGGCAGCAGCCGATCGGGCAACAGCCACTCGGAGCGCGGCCCGCGCAGCAGAAGTCGGGGCGGCTCGGAATCGGCATCATCGGTGCCGGGCGCGTGGGGCCGGTCTTGGGTGCCGCGCTCGCGGGAGCCGGCCACGCGATCGTCGGGGTCGCGGCCGTGTCGCAAGCCAGTCGGGAGCGTGCAGAGGTGATGCTTCCGGGGGCCCCGATCCTCGACATTCCCTCGCTCATCGAACGCAGCGAACTCGTGCTGATCGCCGTGCCGTCGGGGGAGCTCGCGGCGCTCGTCGAGGGGCTGGCGGCGACCGGCGCGTGGCAGCCCGGTCAGCTCGTAGTGCACACGGCGCCGGGGTTCGGAATCGGGGTGCTCACCCCGGCGCTCGCAGCCGGTGCGATTCCGCTCGCGCTTCACCCCGCGATGGCGTTCACGGGGTCGAGCATCGACGTCGCGCGGCTCGCCGGAACGTATTTCGCCGTCACGGCGCCGGCGCCCGTGCTGCCGATCGGGCAGGCGCTCGTCGTGGAGATGGGTGGAGAGCCCGTCGTGATCGCGGAGCGCGACCGGGCGGCCTACGCCGAAGCCATCGAGACCGCCACGACCTTCTCGACGGCCATCGTCGACCAGGCCACGGGCATCCTGAGCTCCATCGGCGTGCCGTCGCCCGGCCGCGTACTCGCCCCGCTCGTGCGGTCTTCGGTCGAGAACGCCCTGCAGCGGGCATCCGCCGCCGACGACCCCTTCGGCCTCGGCCCCGACGATCTCGGCCCCGACGCTTTCGGACTCGGCCGCCAACTGCCGCCTGGCGCGTGACCCCACACCAATCGAGAGGGCGATTTGTTTCCCCTGATGTCGGGTTTTGGAGGGTAATCGCCTTCTCGATTGGCGGGGAGCGGGGAAAGAAGCGGGTGAGCAGCGAGTAACATCGGGTGGTGCGGCGTGCTGGCCGCGGTGCCGGATTCCCGGTAGCGACCCGGCACGCTCGACCCGAACGTGAGTCCGCTCGACGCAGCGGCCCGCGAAGCAATGAGTGCTTCGCGCAGAGAAGGAGAACCCGTGCCGACACTCGCTGTCACGATCGCCGACGTGCGCGCCCAGATCGCCCGCGCCAAGCGCAACGCTCAGGATGCCCGTGCGGTCGTCGGGGCGGATTTCGGTGTCGAGGGGCTCACCGAAGCGCCAGGGGCGGAGGGCGAGCGCGGGGCGCTGACCCGGGCATCCGATGGCCCTGTGCGCGTCGCGCTCGTGCCGACGATGGGGGCATTGCACGCCGGGCACCTCGCGCTGCTCGCCCGTGCTCGGGAGATCGCCGATGTCGTGGTCGTGTCGATCTTCGTCAACCCACTGCAGTTCAATGAGGCCGAAGACCTCGAGCGGTACCCGCGTGACGTCGAGGCCGACCTCGCCACGATCTCCGCCGCCATCGCGGCACCGCCCCACGCCGCCGCTACCAGCACCGACGCCGCCGCTCCCGTTACCAGCGCCGCCCCAGTCATCGTGTTCGCCCCGAGCGTGGCCGAGATGTACCCCGACGGCAAGACCCAGACCAAGGTCTCCGCCGGCAACGTGGGCAACTTGCTCGAAGGTCGCAGCCGCGCCGGGCACTTCGACGGCGTGCTCGTCGTGGTGAACAAGCTGCTCAACATCGTGCAGCCCGACGCGGTGCTGTTCGGCCAGAAAGATGCCCAGCAGGTTTTCGTGGTGAGCCGCATGGTCGCCGACCTGAACATTCCGGTGACCGTCGAGGTCGTCGAGACCGTGCGCGAAGACGACGGACTCGCTCTCTCGAGCCGCAACCGCTTTCTCGACGAGCGCGAACGCCTCGCCGCCCGGGTGCTCTCGCACACGCTCGAGGCCGCCGATTCGGCCGCCGATGCAGGAATCGACGCCGTCATCGCCGCCGCCCAGTCGGCCAGCATGGGCGAACCGCTCGTCGACCTCGAGTACCTCGCCGTGGTGAACCCCACGACCTTCCTTCCCGTCGACGACGGCTACCACGGCAAGGCCATCGTTCTCGTCGCCGCTCGCGTCGGCTCCACCCGTCTCATCGACAACGAAACCGTCTACCTCGGCGGCTGACGCCCTCGGCCTACGACGAAGGTATGGCTCCGGCGAGAATCCACACCTCGCGTTCCTCGGAAGTCACCGCCGAATAGCGAGTGCCATCTAACGATGAGGCGACGAATTCGGGCCAATCCACAAATCGCGGGTCGTCGATGATCGTGGTCTCCTGTGAAAGCTGAAGAGCGACCCAAGGCTCTCGCAGAAGGCCGATTCCGTGCGCGCGGATCAGCACCCGCATCCATTCCACTTTGCGAAAGGGCCCCCAAAAAGCGGTTCTTAGGGCTCTTTTCGCAAAGTGGAATGGGCGCGGGCAAGGGGGCGAGCCTGCCCGGAGGCCGGCTCGCGTAAACTTGGGGCGACTTCAAGGAGTACCCGCCGCATGAGCAGCAACCCCGAACATCCCACTACGCCCGCCGGGCCCACCGCCGGGCATCCGTTCGCGCAGCCGCCGGCGAATGCCGAGCTGAGTGAGGCCGCTCGTGCGGCCGAGGCGACGGCCGCCGACGCCGCCGCCGAAGAGCGCGCCGCCGAAGAAGCCGCAGAAGCCGCCGCCGCGAACGAGCAGCAGGTCATTCGCATGGCCAAGCGCGAGCGGATGCTCGAAACCGGGCTCGAAGCGTACCCGGTGAGTGTGCCGGTGACCACCACGATTCCTGCCGTGCGTGAGAAGTGGGGTCACCTCGCAGCAGACGAGGTCTCGGGCGAGACGGTCGGCGTCGCCGGTCGCGTGGTTCACCTGCGCAATACCGGAAAGCTGTGCTTCGTGTCGCTGCAGTCGGGCGACGGCACGCGCATCCAGGCCATGGTCTCGCTGGCGGCTGTCGGCGAGCAGTCGCTGGCCGCCTTCAAGGAGTTCGTCGACCTCGGCGACCACCTCTTCGTGAGCGGCGAGGTCATCTCGTCACGGCGGGGTGAGCTGAGCGTCATGGTCGCCGACTGGCAGATCGCCTCGAAGGCGCTGCTGCCGCTGCCGAACCTGCACTCCGAGCTCAGCGAAGAGACGCGCATGCGCAGCCGCTACCTCGACCTGATCGTGCGCGACGAGGCTCGCGTGATGGTGCGCACCCGTGCCGCGGCGGTGGCGAGCATGCGCAAGACCTTCGCCGACCGTGCCTTCATCGAAATCGAAACGCCCATGCTGCAGACCATGCACGGCGGCGCTTCGGCCCGCCCGTTCTCGACGCACAGCAACGCATTCGACACCGAGCTCTACCTGCGCATCGCGCCCGAACTGTTCTTGAAGCGCGCCGTGGTCGGCGGAATCGACCGCGTGTTCGAGATCAACCGCAACTTTCGCAACGAGGGCGCCGACTCGACGCACAGCCCCGAGTTCGCGATGCTCGAGGCCTACGAGGCGTATGGCGACTACAACACGATGGCCGAGTTGACGCAGACGCTCATTCAGAACGCCGCTCTCGAGGTAGCCGGGTCGCACGTCGTGACCTGGGCCGACGGCACCGAGTACGACCTCGGCGGCGACTGGGATCGCATCAGCATGTACGAGTCGCTGAGCGAGGCCGCGGGCATCGTCATCACGCCCGAGACCGGCACCGACGAACTGAAGGCGCTCGCCGAGGCCGAGGGCCTCGAGGTGCACCTGGCCAACCACGGCAAGTACGTCGAAGAGCTCTGGGAGCACTTCGTAAAGGGCGACCTGGTGCGGCCGACCTTCGTGATGGACTTTCCCGTCGAGACCAGCCCTCTCACGAGGGCGCACCGCTCGATTCCGGGTGTCGTCGAGAAGTGGGATCTCTACATTCGCGGGTTCGAACTCGCGACGGCGTATTCCGAGCTGGTCGATCCGGTCATCCAGCGCGAGCGCTTCATCGAGCAGGCGCGCCTCGGCGCGGCCGGAGACGACGAGGCCATGCGCCTCGACGAAGACTTCTTGCGGGCGCTCGAATTCGGCATGCCGCCCTCGGGCGGTCTCGGCATGGGCATCGACCGGCTGCTGATGGCACTCACCGGGCTCGGCATTCGCGAGACCATTCTCTTTCCGTTGGTGAAGTAATGAGTTTCTTCGGGCTGGGCGGCCCTCCCGATGACGGTGGCATCGAGAAGACGCCAGAAGAGAAAGAAGCCGAAGAGAAGCAGAAACGCCAGCGCCTCGTCGCCGCGCGCCTCATCGTGGCGGGCGTGGGCCTGACGTTTCTCATCGTGGGCTTTGTGGACTTCATCACGAAGTCGCACTGAGGCCGGGTGTGGAACCGTGCAGCCGTCAACCTGACGACGGCTCGCGGATGATCGGCGTAAGATCGACGCATCATGGACTTCTGGGCTGATTTCTCCGCGCTGTTTCCGATGATCGCGGTCGGGCTGCTCTTCTGGTTCATCATGCGCTCGGTGTTTCGTGCCGATAATACCGAACGCAAGGTGCTCGCGAAGTACGAGGCCGAAGAACGCGCGAAGCGCGGGCTGTAATATCGTGCAAGCCGGTCCCCGCCCGGCCTGCGCAAAAGCTCGGGGGCGCCGGCCGTGAGCGCGAACGCTCGTGTGCGGCCTGTGACCCGCCTATGAGGCGATACGGTTGAGAGTGGTGTGTTGTGCGCCGCCGCTCCTGCGGCGCACTGTGTCGTAGCGTCAACGGAAGGTGCAGCCCATCGACGGGTCTGAGATGGTTGCCATCGTCATCGTTGTGCTTTTTCTGTTCGATCTCGGCGTGCGAATCACCGCCATCATCGTCGTGCCGCGAAACCGGCGCCCCAGCTCGGCGATGGCCTGGCTGCTCGCCATCTTCTTGATTCCGTACCTCGGCCTCATCGTCTTTCTCATCATCGGCAGTTACAAGCTGCCGAAGAAGCGGCGCGACAAGCAGCAGGCGATCAACGACTTCATCATCGAGACCACCGAGGGTATCGATCAGGTGTCGAACGATCATCCGTGGCCCGCGTGGTTGCGCTCGGTGGTCGAGCTCAACCGCCGGCTCGGGGCGATGCCACTGGTCGGCGGCAATAAGGCGAGGTTGATCGGCGATTACGCGCAATCCATCGCCGAGATGACGGCCGACGTGAACACGGCGACGCGGTTCGTGCACTGCGAGTTCTACATCATGTCGTACGACACGGTGACGGCCCTTTTCTTCGATGCGCTCGAGAAGGCCGTGCTGCGCGGGGTCACGGTGCGCGTGCTGCTCGACCACGTGGCATCCATTCGGTCACCCGGACACCGCAAGACCGTTCGGCAGCTGAAGAAGATCGGCGTGAGCTGGAACTTCATGATTCCGGTGCAGCCGCTGAAGGGCAAGTGGCAGCGGCCCGACCTGCGCAACCACCGCAAAGTGCTCGTGATCGACGGGCGCATCGGCTACATGGGGTCGCAGAACATGATCGACCGCAGCTACAACAAGCGCGCGAACAAGCGCCGCGGGCTGCAGTGGAAAGACATCATGACGCGGGTGCAGGGCCCCATCGTGAACGGTCTCAACGCCATCTTCATCACCGACTGGTACAGCGAGACCAACGAGCTTCTGGTGCGGGAGACCGAGGCGATCACACCCGGCGTGGTATTCGAGAGCGAAGACGCGCTCGACTGCCAGGTGGTGCCGAGCGGGCCGGGGTTCGACGGTGAGAACAACCTGCGGCTGTTCTTGGCGCTGCTCTACTACGCGCAAGAGCGCATCATCATCACGTCGCCGTACTTCGTGCCCGACGACTCCATGCTCTACGCCATAACGACCGCCACGCAGCGCGGGGTCGAGGTGCAGTTGTTCGTATCGGAGATCGGCGACCAGGCACTGGTCTACCACGCGCAGCGCTCGTACTACGAGGCGCTGCTTCGCGCCGGTGTGCAGATCTGGATGTACAAGGCCCCGTACATTCTGCACGCCAAGCACTTCACTATCGACGACGACGTGGCGGTCATCGGGTCGAGCAACATGGACATCCGCTCGTTCAGCCTCAACATGGAGGTGTCGATGATGGTTCGCGGGGCATCCTTCGTGCGCGACCTGCGCGTGGTCGAAGACGGCTACCGCGCCCAAAGCCGCGAGCTCACCCTCGCCGAGTGGGAGCGCCAGCCGCTTCGCTCGACCATTCTCGACAACCTCGCGCGCCTCACCTCCGGCCTGCAGTAAACGCTCAGGGCCCCGCGCCGATCTCGCGACTTCCCCGATGACGCGTGGGGGTTGCGCACATGCACCTCCAGCGCGTCGCGAAGGTGCTTTTGTGCAACCCTCACGCGTCGCCGGCTAGGGGCGGGGCTTGAGGCGCACCGTGGGAAGAGTCGGGGCGGGTAAGGGGCCACCCTCGAAGAAGTGCTCGGTGCCGGGCAGGGTGGGCACGAACAAGTTCTCCAGACCCTCGGGCGCCAGGGTGCCGGGCTCGCCGAGCGCCTCCGCCTGCCAGGCCGCGCGATAGGCGACGACTTCGTCGTGGGTGCGGCCCACGAAGTTCCACCACATCAGAATCTTCTCGCCGAGCGGTTCGCCGCCGATGAGCAGCAGCCGCACAGGCTCGTCACCGGCGCTCAGGGCGATGGTCGGGCATCCGGGTGCCAGATAGGCGAGCTCGTGCTGCTCGACGACGCGGTTCAGGATGCTCACCCGGCCAGAATCGACCAGAACCCCGTGCTCGTGCGTGGCCGACACCTCGAGCTCGACCGTGCCGCCGGCGGGCAGGTCGATCTGCGCCGCGACGAGCTCGGTCAGCATCAGCGCCTCGGCCTCGACGCCCGCCAGCCGACCCATGAATACCTGCATGCGCGCGTCACCCACGGCCACCTTCTGCGACACGTGGCTCTCGAACGACGGCAGCCGGTGCCGCTCGGCCTCGGGCAGCGCGACCCAGAGCTGGGCGCCGTGCAGCATGGTCGTTTCTGGCGTCGACACCTCGGAGTGGCTGATTCCACGCCCCGCCGTCATGAGGTTGAGCTCGCCCGGCCGAACGATGGCGTGGCTGCCCACACTGTCGCGATGCTCGATCTCGCCTTCGAACAGCCACGACACGGTCTGCAGCCCGGTGTGCGGATGCGGCGGCACCCGCATTCCGCCGGTCGCCTCGACCGCTTCGGGGCCGTAGTGGTCGAGAAAGCACCACGCTCCGATGAGGCTGCGCTGCTTGCTCGGAAGCGTTCGCCGCACGGTCATCGCGCGGGGGCCCCCGAGGGGAACTTCGCGCGGTTCGAGCACCTGAACAGCCGGAGTGAGTGAGACATCGCCGTCGGCCAGCAGTGTCGCACTTCCGACTGGCAACCCGTTAGAGCATTCCGTCACTTCGGCAGGGTCGCGTTCGAGGTTGCTCATGCCTCAATCGTAGAAGCCCCGCGCGGCAGATGTGCCGGCGCGGGGCCTCTAGGTGATTCAGTTGACGCGGAATGCGTCAGCTGCGGTTGCCGGATGCCCGGCGACGGTGTCGCGCGATGACCAGCCCGATCGCTCCGGCGCCGAACAGGGTCAGCGCGCCGATGCCTGCCGGAACCAGGTCGTTCTGCCCGGTGTTGGCGAGGGTCGAGCTTGCGCTCGTGGTGACGACCGTGGTCGCGGCGGGAGTGGAGGGCGCAGGCGTCGGAGTCGGTGTGGCGACGTCGAGCGGGTCGATCAGAAACAGTCGCCCGAACAGGTCGAAGGAGGCTGCCACATGACCGCCGGAGGTGTAGGCGCCAGGAACCGTGAACGAGTAGGAGAATCCGCCGCTCATCAGCCGGATCGTCGAGCTGCCCAATACGGTCGCGTCACTGTAGACAACGTTGCCTACCGTGACCGAGTCCATGGGGTATCCGACGCCGGTCGGTGTGACGTCGCTGAACTGCAGCGTCACATCAGAGCCCGGCTGCCACGTGGCAGGCGACATCGTTGCTGTGGCCAGCGGGGTGAGCGCCTCTGCATCTGCGCCGGTCGGAGGGATGATGGGCTGCGGCACAGAACCGGTGAGGGTGTACAGCGGGCCGTACTGGGTCTCACTGTAGGTGTAGTCGACCGTCTGCGCGCGCCAGATGCCGATGTCATACCGGAAGGTCGAGCTCACAGGCCCGGCGAGCTGCTCGGAAGGACCGCTGAGCGAAGTGAGTTCGAGGTCGGCCCAGCCCGCGTAGTTGGTGAGCGTCACGAATCCATCGGAACCGATGTCGCCGCTCACCACGCTGAAAGTGCCGGGAGCAGTCGGGTCGGCAGCGGTCGACGTCACGGTGAACCCCGCGAGGTTCGTACCGAAGTCGATGTGCACCGTTCCGGTGTCTTGCGGGTGGGAGTCGATGCTCGTCGACGCTGCCGTCAGGGTCGCCGGCGCGGCGGATGCCGTCTCTGCGCCGAAGCCGAGAGCTGCGAGAGAGAGGGTCACTGCACCGGCGAAGGCAACGGCGACTCGTATTCGGGAGCGGGCTGGAGGGGTCATGCGCGGGCCGCCTTTCGTGCGACGAAGGTTACGGTGGCGCCGAGTGCGAGCAGCGCGAAGACGGCAATGCCGAGCGGCAGCACGTCGTTCTGGCCGGTGTTCGCCAGAGCCGCGGAGGCGGGTACTGCCGTGGCCGTGGTCGTGGTGACTGGGGCGGTCGTTGCGGGTGCAGCGCCCAACGGCACGATCGAGACGAGGCGGCCGAAGCGGTCGAATGACGCCGCCGTGTGGCCGCCCGACGTATACGCGCCCGGAACCGTGAACGAGTAGGAACTGGCCACGATGTCAGTGCTGCCCAAAGAGGTCGGTGAGCTGTAGACGTAGTTGAAAACCGTCTCGGCGAACTCGTTGTAATCGCCGACCCCGTTGGGAGTCACTCGAGTGAAAGACAGCGTCACGTCTTGTCCGGGAGTCCAGGAGGCCGGGCTGACCGTGGAATTGGTGACGGGGATGAGGCTGGCAGCCTCGGCCGCGGTCGCGGGGATCAGTGGGGCAGGCGCCGCGCCTTCGAGGGTATAGCTCGACGTCTCTGCGTTGTAGTCGTAGGTGACTGTCTGCCCGCGATAGATGTCGACCCACGGATTCGTCAGAGGTGCGCCCGGGCCCAGCTGTGCCGATGGTGCGCTGTAGAGCTCGATGCGAACCTCCGCTCGTCCGGCGAAGTTCGTGATCTGCACAGAACCATCTGAGCCGACGTCGGCAGACTGCAGGGCGGGGTATTCGATGTCTGCCGGGTCTGACACGGTCACATCGATCGTGTGTCCGGCGAACTCGACACCGTAGTTGATGCGCACCGTACCGGTGTCCTGCGGGTGGTCGGCGATAGGGGTCAGAATCTGGTTGCCCCACTTGTCGGTGTCGGCTGAAGCGGATGCCGCACCTGCGGCGAGAGCGGCAGCCGTCAGGCCGACGGCCAAGCCCGAAACGAGCGTGATGCGCAGCGCGCGCGAATAAAGCGTCATTACTTCGTGTTCCCCCACAATCTCATAGGCCCATTCCTATGAATTCGCTCAGCTTAGGGGAATTGAGCAGATCGGCGAAAGCGAAGTGTCGGAACCCGAGCCGTCGGCTGGCGATACCGTCGGAACGGGCGTCGAATCCACCCCCGTTTGGGGTTCAGAAGGTGGTGAAGTGTGCTCTGGGCGGCTCGCCGTGGCCGGCTCCAGGGCGTCTGTGATGATCGAGTGAACCGTGTCGAGATCGGGCTGCTCGGGTACGACCAACGGCGGGGAGAGGTCGATGCGCGTGAATCCGAACCGCTGGGCCCCCACCGCCAGACGCGCGAACTCGCTGAGCGAGGCGCTCGGGATGTTCGTGTCGATCAGGCCCGCACCGCTGGACTCGATGGCATCGAACTTCGTGAGCAGAACATCCGGAGTCAGCTGTGTGAACAGAGCCTGTTGCAGACAGCCCTGGCGAATCATCCGTTCGGTGTCAGACGAGTCAAGTCGTGAGCGGGCGAACCAGAGGGCCGTCGCGCCGTCCATGTGCTGCAGCCCCGGTTCGATGGGCGGGCCGAGAACAACGAGTCCGCCCACGCCGTTGTTGGGCACACCCGTTCGCGGAACGGCCTTGTTCACCTGCACGGTGACGCCGCCGATGGCGTCGATCAGGTCGACGAAGCCCTGCATCTTGATGATGACGTAGCCGCCGATGGTGAGGCCGGTGTACCCCGTGACGGCGTCGATGAGAGCGTCGACGCCGGGCGTCGAGGAGCCAGGGTAGAGCTGCGGATGCTCGACCCCGTATTCGTACGCGTGATTCAGCGAGCATCCACTCTCGCAATAGTTGCCTTCGGGAAATGCCGTGGCGAGAGCGGAGCCGGGCGCGAAAGGAAAGTTCTGCGTGTTTCGGGCGACTCCTATGATGACGGTCTGGCCGGTTATCGCGTCGACGCTCGCCACGGCGATGCTGTCGGGACTCACGATGCTGCGGTCGGGGGCGACATCGGTGCCGGCCAGCAGGATGTTGTACCGTCCGTTCACGGGAACGAGCCCGGCACCGCCGGCGAAGATCGTGTCGATAGTGGTGCGCTGGGTGGTCGCGAGCCCGGCGGCCGTGAGCAGAGAGCCGCTGAGGGCTGCCACGAGCACCACGGTCAGAGCAGTGAGCGCGGCTCGCTGTGCGCCGGGCTCGCGGCGAGGCTCGCGGGCGGGTTCCCGAAGAAGATCGAAGGAGCAGAAGACGATCAGCATCGCCCACGAGATGAGCGCGATCGCTGCGACGAGGAGGGCACCCGAACTCAGCAGCAGTGCGGCCGCGTTCGACGGGTCGGAGGCAACCCAGAGTGCTGCTACCGCGCCTGCGCCGATGACAACGACGCTCAGAGCGGTGAGCGCGAGACCGACTCGGCGACGCCCCAGCAGCAGGTGACCGCTGCCGGGCACCACGACGGCTGCGACAACCGCGACGGCGCGGCGGCCGAAGGTCGGCGGTGCGGTCATGCGGTGCTCCGGTACTGTGAGGATTCGTGCGGGCTCATCGTAGAAAGCCGCCAGTCAGGTCTCAGCCTTCTGCGACGAGGTCGGCCGCAGTTCGCGGTCTAGTCGCGGGATGCCCGGCGCCGCCCTGAGACGATCAGCAGGAGTGCCCCGCCGCAGAAAAGTACGAGCGTTGCGATCCCTGCTGGAACTACGTCAGTCTGGCCCGTGTTGGCTAGCGCCGCAACTGTGGTTGCCGCCGGGGTGGAGGCCGACGAGGCGCTGGCCGGTGTCCCTCCCGTGCCTGGCGTCGTTATCGGAGTGATCGGCCCAGCGGGCGTCGTGCTCGGCGGTATCGAGGTCGAGGTCGCTCCATTGAGCCGGTCGAGCGCGACGAGACGCCCGAACTGATCGAATGACGCAGCGATGTGGCCGCCCGAGGTGAATGCGCCCGGAATGGTGAACGAATACGCGAATCCGCCGCCCTCGGGCAGATTCATGAGAGCCATGGTTGAGCTGCCGAGCGACGTCGGGTCGCTGTATACGTAGTTGTGAACGGTCAGCGAATCGTTCGGCACGATCGACGTCGGTGTCACGTTGGCGAAGTCGAGCGTGAGGTCTGAGCCGGCCTGCCATGACGTCGGCGACACGGTCGATGTGGCGACAGGCGTCAGTGCTTCGGCCTCGGCCGCGGTGGTGGGGATGACCGGCGCGGGTGCCACGCCGCCGTTTATCCCGAACGGGTCGTCGCTGGTGTTCGAAACGCTCGGGTAGCCGTAGACGACGGTCTGCGCGCGGTAGAAGTTCACATCAGATCTGAACGTCGCGGGGTTCTGGTTGTCATCGCCACTACCGCCGCCGACGTCGACCCTGGAATAGCCCGCGAAGTTTGTCAGGGCCACGAGGCCACCATGTCCCACAGTTGCACTGACAACGCTCGACGTGCCAGGCGCGGTCGGGTCGGCGACAGTCGACGTGAAGACGGTGCCGAACATGACATTGCTGACCTGGATGATCACGGTGCCGGTATCCAGCGGATGCGCAGCCGCGCTCGAACCGGCCGGAGCGGCGACCGGTGTCGGGTCGCCGACCGTCGTGATCGCGAGCAGCCGCCCGTAAGGGTCGAACGACGCTACGCGGTGGATGCCGTAGGAATACAGGGCGGGTACGATCACGTGCAGCGTTCCGCGGCGAATGATTACAGAACCAATGGGGTCAGCTATGCCGGGGCGCTGCGTCAGAGGGCCGTAGGCGTAGCTCACAGCGTTGGACGAGAAGTTCGGGTCACCGGTGCCGTTGAGGCTGAGCACGCTGTACGTGAGGGTACCCGAATTGCCGGCCTCGAGACCCTGGGTTGTCTCGACGGAGTGCGTTGTAGGAATCTCGTTCACGATGTCTGTAGCCGAAGGTGGCGTGGGGAGGCCGCCCGCACTGCCGGTGAACGTGTCGGTGTCAGGCGAGTACGAGTAGGAGCCGGTCTCGCCACGATAGATCGAGGCGGCCTGGCGGTGGGTGACAGTGCCAGAGAGCGGAGCACCGCCCAATTCGTGCACCTGACCATCCGCCGCCTTGATGTACACGGCGGCGGGTCCGGCGAAGTCGCGGATGCTCACCGAGCCGTCGGCGCCGATGACGCCCGTCACGGTCGAAACGGCGGTCGAGTCAGCGGGATCCGGTGTGGCAACAGCCGCAGTGAGCCCGGCCTGCGACGTCTCGAACTTCAGCACGATGACTCCGGTGTCGACCTCATGGCCGGCGATCGGTGTGACCGGGCTGCTCGACGGAAAGCCGGTGTTGGCCGAGGCCGATTCTGCAAGGCCGAGACCTAGTGCGGTCATGCCGAGCGTGAGCGTCGCGGCAAGAACAAGGCGCAGCGCGCGCGAACGTGTATTCAACTGTGATTCCCCCGGTCATTCGCATTCGACAACGAATCGGGCAAGCTTAGAACGCGCATTCGCCCGAACAGAAATCGTGATGTCGCGCGGCTCGGGTACTGTGAGGAACCGTGCAGAGTCATGACGCAATCGTTCTCGCCCGCCAGGTCGTCGAGGCCGCCGGGGGTGCATCCAACCCGGGGCAGACCACCGGCCAGGTCATCGCTCTGGTGCTCGGGCTGCTCACCATCGTGGGCATGTGGGTCACGTTTCAGAAGGCGGGCCGCCACGGCTGGGCTGCGATCATCCCGGTCTACAACCTGTACACGCTGATCAAGATCACCGGGCGGTCGGGCTGGTGGCTGCTGCTGTTCATCATTCCGCTGGTGAATATCGTGATGTACATCGTGGTGGTGCTCGACGTCGCCGCGTCGTTCGGCAAGGGCGTGCTGTTCGGCGTGTTCGGGCTGTGGCTGTTTCCGTTCGTGGGCTTTCCGGTGCTCGGCTTCGGCTCGGCCAGGTATGAGGGCACGCCACTCTTCTGAGCCGCGCTCGAGCACATCGGCCGCTTCGGCTGGTCGCTTCGGGCGAGCGGATGATCGGGCATCCGATTTGGCCTGTATGCCGAGGGCGAACAGAGCCCCCTCAGCGCACCGGTGTCGTTAACCTTTATGTACCGGATACCGCTTCTGCCCCGGTACCGAAGGAGTGCGCATGTTTGAGAGATTTACAGACCGAGCCCGTCGCGTCGTCGTTTTGGCCCAAGAAGAGGCCAAGATGCTCAACCACAACTACATCGGTACCGAGCACATTCTGCTCGGTCTCATCCACGAGGGCGAAGGGGTCGCCGCGAAGGCACTCGAATCGCTCGGCATCTCGCTCGACGCAGTGCGCGAGCAGGTGCAAGACATCATCGGCCAGGGCCAGCAGCAGCCGACGGGTCACATTCCGTTCACGCCGCGCGCCAAGAAGGTGCTCGAACTCTCGCTTCGCGAGGCTCTGCAGCTCGGCCACAACTACATCGGTACCGAGCACATTCTGCTCGGTCTCATTCGCGAGGGCGAGGGCGTCGCAGCTCAGGTTCTCGTGAAGCTCGGCGCCGACCTCAACCGCGTGCGCCAGCAGGTCATTCAGCTTCTCTCGGGTTACCAAGGCAAGGAGGCGGTTGCTGTGGGAGGCAACGACCAGGCTCCCGACAAGGGGTCGCAGATTCTCGACCAGTTCGGGCGTAACCTCACGCAGGCTGCGCGCGACAACAAGCTCGACCCGGTCATCGGGCGCGAGAAAGAGATCGAGCGTGTGATGCAGATCTTGTCGCGCCGTTCGAAGAACAACCCTGTTCTCATCGGCGAGCCGGGCGTCGGCAAGACGGCCGTCGTCGAGGGCCTCGCCCAGGCCATCGTTCGCGGCGACGTTCCCGAGACGCTGAAAGACAAGCAGCTGTACACGCTCGACCTCGGTTCGCTCATCGCCGGCTCGCGCTACCGCGGTGACTTCGAAGAGCGCCTGAAGAAGGTCACGAAAGAGATCCGCACCCGCGGCGACATCATCACGTTCATCGACGAGATCCACACGCTCGTCGGTGCCGGTGCGGCCGAGGGTGCTATCGACGCGGCCTCCATCTTGAAGCCGCTGCTCGCCCGCGGTGAACTGCAGACCATCGGTGCGACCACGCTCGACGAGTACCGCAAGCACTTCGAGAAAGACGCCGCTCTCGAGCGCCGCTTTCAGCCGATCCAGGTCGCTGAGCCGACGCTGCCCCACACGATCAACATTTTGAAGGGCCTTCGCGACAAGTACGAGGCCTTCCACAAAGTTTCGATCACCGACGGCGCCATCGTCGCAGCGGCGAACCTGGCCGACCGCTACGTCGCCGACCGCTTCCTACCCGACAAGGCGATCGACCTGATCGACGAGGCCGGCGCACGTCTGCGCCTCTCGATCCTTTCGGCCCCGCCGGAGCTTCGCGAGTTCGACGAGCGCATCGCCCTGGTGCGCGGTCGTAAAGAAGCCGCGATCGAGGAGCAAGACTTCGAGAAGGCAGCGTCGCTGCGCGACGAAGAGAAGAACCTACTCGGCGAGCGTCTGCGCCTCGAGAAGAAGTGGAAGTCGGGTGACGTCAAGGCGTCGGGCATCGTCGACGAGGGGCTGATCGCCGAGGTTCTGGCTCAGGCCACGGGCATCCCCGTGTTCAAGCTCACCGAAGAAGAGTCTTCTCGCCTCATGTTCATGGAGAAGGCACTGCACGAGCGTGTCATCGGGCAAGAGGAGGCCATCGCGGCTCTCTCGCGCACGATCCGTCGCACGCGGTCGGGCCTGAAAGACCCGAAGCGCCCCTCGGGCTCGTTCATCTTCGCCGGCCCCACGGGTGTCGGTAAGACCGAGCTCGCCAAGGCGCTCGCCGAGTTCTTGTTCGACGACGAGGGCGCGCTCATCTCGCTCGACATGTCGGAGTACGGCGAGAAGCACACCGTCTCGCGGCTCTTCGGTGCCCCTCCCGGGTTCGTCGGCTTCGAAGAGGGCGGCCAGCTCACCGAAAAGGTGCGCCGCAAGCCGTTCAGCGTCGTGCTGTTCGACGAGATCGAGAAGGCGCACCCCGACATCTTCAACTCCCTGCTCCAGGTTCTGGAAGAGGGCCGGTTGACCGATGGCCAGGGCCGCGTGGTCGACTTCAAGAACACCGTGATCATCATGACCACCAACCTCGGTACGAAAGACATCACGGGTTCGCCGATCGGCTTCCAGTCGCAGACCAACACCGCAACGTCGTACGACCGCATGAAGGGCAAGGTCAACGAAGAGCTGAAGAAGCACTTCAAGCCCGAGTTCCTGAACCGCGTCGACGACACCATCGTGTTCCCGCAGCTGTCGCAGCCCGAACTGCTGCAGATCGTCGACCTGTTCATCGGCCGCCTGCGCGACCG
>JAODBC010000096.1 GCA_025463765.1 Subtercola sp.
CGACATTCAGTGTCAACGGCGAATACCGGTCCGATGACGCTGCAACGGCATTTGCCAAAAACTGTGCGGGGGACCGCGCGGTCGAGGTTTGGCGCGATAGCGTGTGCGTGTACCGCGCCCCGCCAAGGGCGTCGCGGTCTGCGGCTTAACACCCAAAGGAGAGCAAGACCGGACTGTGCGTGATACGCGCTAGACGCGATCCACATCGGGCTGCGGTGGCCAGCGACGATCGGCCATCCGCGCAAAACCGGAGTTCATGGGCATCAGGTGCCGGCCTTCAAATCTATATGTCGAGCACATCGCGCATACAGACGGTATTCAAGATCTGGCCCTCGGCGGTCGTAATCTCAATTGTGCGTCCGTCTACGCGCTCCTTGGAGCGCAGACTGTCGGCAGCAATCTCGCGCGCGCTCTCCCGGGCTTCCACCACGGCGGCGTCCAGGCTTGGCAGATCAGTCCCATCGCCATCCTTTAAGAGAAGCTCCCCATCGCGTACGTGAAAGAAATAGATCGGCATCGACAAACCCGTGATCGAACGAACTGCCCGCCGTCACATCTGAAGCGGCTCTGGTTCAATATATATTCGCTGGCCGCGTAAGCTGCTGGAATTTATGACTTAAGTCCGAAAACGGACAGAAATTGTTCGCCTTTGTCTTGTTTCAGACGCATGTTGCGTTAGGCTTGGAGGGCTGCCGGGCGTACCAATGACCGTCGTTTGCCGAATCTTTGGGCGCAGGCAAGTGGTGAAGCGATAAGCGCTCGGGCTTGCGAGATATTTTGGCTTTGTTTGACAACCACATTCTTACAAATTTGCTTCCCAACGATCGGAGCCTCTTAGAGCTCCATCTCGAGGCCATCGACCTGCCATTTCGGTTTCCGATAGAGTTGGCGCAGCGTCCTGTCACTCATGTTTATTTCCCCAATTCCGGTTTGGCATCGGTCGTCGCCTGCGGGGTGCGCGACCAAATCATCGAAGTTGGAATCATCGGCCGCGACGGTTTGACGGGATGTGCAGTATTGTTGGGATCCGATCGGTCGCCCAACACCATTCATATGCAAGTTGCCGGAAGCGGCTTTCGGATAGAAGCAGACCATATTCGCGAGGCGATGCGCAAAAGCGAGACCTTGCGCACCTCCCTACTGAAATTCGTGCAAGCATTCTTGCAGCAGGCGTCTCAAACCGCTTTGGCCAACGGCCGCGCCACGCTCGAAACCCGGTTGGCACGCTGGATGGTTATGGCACATGATCGCGTCGAGAACACGCGCCTACCGCTCACCCATGACTTCCTTGCTATCATGTTAGGTGTTCGCCGACCCGGCGTGACCGTCGCATTGCAAAAGCTGCAGGCGAGCGGTTTGGTTGAGACCCACCGGAACGTGATCCAAATCAAAAATCGTGAGGGCCTGGAAGCTATTGCTGGCGGGTTCTACGGTGTTACCGAGGCCGAGCAGGAACGATTAACAGGTTGGCGGTCGATCTACCGCAGGTGAAATTATGGCGCCATCGTGGTAGGTATCACGATGCGACCACCGGTTGAGAGAAGAACGGTGCCGATGTTCTATTTTAATGTTCGAAACGGTGCCATCTATACCCCAGATGGCGAAGGGTCTACGCATTCGGATCTCTTGACCGCCTTGCAGGACGTTCGCGAGATGGCGCGTGATATGGCGATTGACGATTTGCGGCAGGGCGTGCGCATCTCCGACTCAGTAATTGAAGTCACAGATGGTGATGGCCTTAACGTTGGATGCTTGCGGGTCCGCGATATTTTAGAAGGTGACCTTCTGCCGGCGGCTTGATCATGGCAGGAATGATCCGCGTAGGCATCTCCGGGTGGCAATATCCGCGGTGGCGAGGGGTATTCTACCCGCCCGATCTGCCTCAGAAAAGAGAGCTCGCTTACGCAGCAACCCAATTTCAGACAATTGAAATCAACGGGACGTTCTACTCCCAGCAAAAGTCGGCGCGCTTTCTGCGTTGGTCGGCCGAAACGCCGTCTGACTTCGTATTCACACTGAAAGGTCCACGCTATATCAGCCATATGTTACGGCTGAAAAATTGTCGCGCCGCCCTCGCCAACTTCTTTGCCACCGGTCCGCTCGCGTTGGACGCCAAGCTCGGCCCCATTCTTTGGCAGCTCCCGCCCACCTTCGCGTTCGACCCAAAAGTCCTCACGGAGTTTTTCAATATTCTCCCGCGCACGAGCCATGAAGCGAGAACATTGGCGCGCTGTCACGACGAGAAGTTGAGAAGCACGCCTTGGCTGAAAGTGGGAGCCGAGCGGCCAATCCGGTACGCGATTGAAGTGCGCCACGACAGCTTCATCACTCCCGCTTTTGTCCAATTGCTGCGCCAGCAGAAGATCGGATTGGTGGTCGCCGATACTGTAGAGTGGCCCCTGCTCATGGATGTCACGAGCGATTTTGTTTATGTTCGGCTGCACGGATCGACCCAGCTTTATAGCAGCGGCTATGGCGCCAAGGCATTGCAAAACTGGGCCACCCGGATCGCAGCCTGGTCAGAGGGTGCGGAGGTGCCGGGCCAGCATGCCGGGACGTCGGCCAAGCGGCGAACCAAGCGCGATGTCTATGTCCTGTTCGACAATGACGCGAAAGTGCGCGCCCCATTTGATGCGAAGTCGCTGAGACGGCGACTTGAAAGGACAAGGGCGGGGCAGGTTTGAGGAGTTTGAATTGGTCATAAAGGCAGCACTTTTCGATATCGATGGCACTCTGGTCGACAGCAACGAATTCCATGTGATGGCCTGGGACGAGGCCTTACGGGACGGGGGCCACAGAGTTGAACAAACGGCCATCAGGAGCCAGATCGGCAAGGGGGCGGATATGCTGTTGCCGTCGTTGGTCCCTGAATTGACCCAAACCGAGCAAAAAACAATCGGCGATCGGCATGGCGAGATCTTCCGCGCCCGATACCTAGGCCAAGTGCGTCCCTTTCCCCATGCCGCAGATCTCCTCGCCTTGTTACATTCACGCGGCATCAAAGTTGCTTTGGCCTCCTCGGCTGAGAAACGCGAGCTCGATTTCTATACTGACTTGCTGAACATCAAGGATCTGCTGGTAGCGTCGACCAGCGCGGACGATGTGGAAAAGTCCAAGCCGGCGGCCGATATCTTTCAGACCGCTTTGGGCAGTGTGTTTCCGCTTGAGGCCCGGGATACTGTCGCCGTCGGCGATACCCCCTATGACATTATCGCGGCGACCAAATGCGGAATTCGAACCATAGCGCTACGCTCGGGCGGGTTTTCGCAAGAGACGCTCAGCCGCGAAGGGCCGTTGGCCATCTTCGGAAGCGTGCAGGATTTGTTTGAAAACGTCCACACCTCGCCTTTCGGCGATAAGCCCGCAACCGCATGACCCGCCTAATAGGGCACCGTTCCTGTCGCCCGGCTTAGAACTGCCCCGTAAAATCCACGCAGCAAATGCGATAATCGCACGTGATCTCCTCACCTTGCTTGATGGCCCGCGCAGCGAAGGTCGTCTCACTCCTTATCTCGGTGTTTGCGTCGTCACTGTGGTTCAGAAATTTGGCGTGATCGCAGGACAACACCATGCCGCCTCCCACCTGCGGGGAAACGTAGGCATACATCGCCATATATTCCTGAAAGGCCTTGGGTGCGGCGGCGATTGTATCAAA
>JAODBC010000048.1 GCA_025463765.1 Subtercola sp.
CGATGGTGGCGAACGGGTAGTTCGCCGCCAGAACCTGGTTTTTCGTGAGTGCGTTGAACAGGGTGGACTTGCCCACATTGGGCAGCCCGACGATCGCAATAGTTAGAGCCACGAGGGTCTATCGTACCGGGGGTAGCGCAGTGCCCCGCCGGGCATCCGGATGCCCGTGCCCCTTCGTAAGACTGCTGCGCCGTATTGAGGCGCGTGCACCGGCCTCAAATCGGCGCAACTGTCTTGCGAGCCGGCGCCGACCCGCTCGGCGACGATTGGGTGCTCACCCCTCGCCCTCCAGCGAAAGAACCCCCTCGCGACGAAAGAACACCGTGCGCCGGCTTCTCTCGTCCGCCCCGGCTTCTCTCGCACGATCCGGCGCCTCCGGCCCGCGCGACGGCGAAGTCTGCATCACACCAGGCGGGCCTCGCGGCGGCGCACCGACCTATACCGCGGGCACCAACGAGGCCAGCGGAACACGGCGACCGCGCTCGTCGCGTTCCGCGTCGGTAGCGGCCAAAGCTCAAGGCACGAGCATCCACTCGCACGGTGCGCCGCAGAGGCGGCGGCGCACCAATTGGCACCGCGGCGCACCCAACGAAATCGAGAGAAAGCGGCGACCGCGCTCGTCGCTTTCTCTGTTGGTAGCGGCCAACACTAAGGGCGCGAGCATCCGGTCGCACGCGTGCGCCGCAGAGGCGGCGGCGCACCCAACGGAATCGAGAGAAAGCGGCGACCGCACTCGTCGCTTTCTCTCGTGGTAGCGGCCAACACTAAGGGCGCGAGCATCCGGTCGCACGCGTGCGCCGCAGAGGCGGCGGCGCACCCAACGGAATCGAGAGAAAGCGACGACCGCGCTCGTCGCTTTCTCTGCTGGTAGCGGCCAACACTAAGGGCGCGAGCATCCAGTCGCACGCGTGCGCCGCAGAGGCGGCGGCGCACCCAACGAAATCGAGAGAAAGCGGCGACCGCACTCGTCGCTTTCTCTGCTGGTAGCGGCCAACACTCAAACCCGAGCATCCACTCGCACGGTGCGCCGCAGAGGCGGCGGCGCACAAATATTAATTGCGCGGGAAACCGAGGTTGATGCCGCCGTGGGAGGGGTCGAGCCAACGCGACGTGATCGCCTTCTGCCGGGTGAAGAAGTGGAAGCCGTCTGCTCCGTAGGCCTTCGTGTCGCCGAAGATGGAGTCTTTGAACCCGCCGAAGGAGTAGTACGAGACGGGCACGGGAATCGGCACGTTGATGCCGATCATGCCGACCTCGGCTTCGTTCTGGAAGCGGCGGGCCGCTCCCCCGTCGTTGGTGAAGATGGCGGTGCCGTTGCCGTAGCGGGAGGCATTGATGAGTTCGAGTCCGTCGTCGTAGGAGGCGACGCGCACGATGGAGAGCACCGGGCCGAAGATCTCGTCGGTGTAGACCCGAGAGGTGGTCGGCACCTTGTCGATGAGGGTCGGGCCGAGCCAGAAGCCGGCGTCGTCGCCGTCGACCTCGATGCCGCGACCGTCGATGACGACCGTCGCGCCGTCTGCGGTGGCGATGTCGAGGTAAGACGAGACTTTATCGCGGTGCGCCTCAGTGACGAGGGGGCCCATGTCGCAGGCGCGCCGGCCATCGCCGACGACCAGCCCGGCCACTCGCGAGGTGATCTTGGCGATGAGGTCGTCGGCCACGGGTTCGACGGCGACGACGACCGAGATCGCCATGCAGCGCTCGCCGGCAGAGCCGAATCCGGCGTTGACGGCGGCGTCTGCCGCGAGATCGAGGTCTGCATCGGGAAGCACGAGCATGTGGTTCTTCGCGCCACCCAGGGCCTGCACGCGCTTGCCGTGCTGGGTAGCGGTTTCGTAGACGTAATGCGCAATCGGGGTCGAACCGACGAACGAGATGGATTTCACATCGGGGCTGGTGAGCAGACCATCCACCGCCTCTTTGTCGCCGTGCAGCACGTTCAGCACCCCGTCGGGCAGGCCCGCCTCAGTGAAGAGCGCAGCGAGCCAGTTCGCCGCAGAAGGGTCTTTCTCGCTCGGCTTCAGCACCACGGTGTTTCCGGCGGCGATGGCGATCGGAAAGAACCAGAGTGGAACCATGGCAGGAAAGTTGAACGGGCTGATGATTCCGACCACGCCGAGCGGCTGGCGAGTCGAGTAGACGTCGACGCCGGTCGAGACGTTTTCTGAGTACTCCCCCTTGATCAGGTGCGGAAAACCTGTCGCGAATTCGACGACCTCAAGACCGCGGGAGATTTCGCCCGCCGCGTCAGAGAGCACCTTGCCGTGCTCGCTGGTCAGAATCTCGGCCAACTCCCCCGTGCGCTGCGAAAGCAGCTCCCGGAACCGGAACATGATCTGCTGCCGCCGCGCCAGCGAAGTGTCGCGCCAGCCCGGAAACGCGGCCTTGGCCGCAAGAATGGCGGCCTCGATCTCGGCAGCGTTCGCGAGCGCAACGCTCTTGGTCTGCAGACCGCGCGCGGGGTCGTACACGGGCGCGGTGCGACCGCTGCCGCTCACGGATTCGGCGCCGTTGATGTAATGGTTGACGACGGGCAAAGCGGTGTCTGACATGGCTGTGGCGTTCCTTTTCTGACGGTTACTCGATCACCCTAATACGCATTCGTGACGGCTGGCCGACCTCGTTGCGGGCTAGTGTCGGAGGCTGCTGCGACACTGAAAACATGGATGCATTGGTAACCGTTCTGATCGGCCTCGCCATCGGGCTCGCTCTGGGCTTTCTCGTGGGCTGGCTTCTGCGGGCGCGGCGTTCCGCCGGCGGCGCGGCGGGCGACGCGACGGCCGCCGCCGGCTTGGCCGAGCTCGTCGAACTGCAGACGCTGAAGGCGACGGCCGAGGTGACGACGGCAGGCTTACGCGAACAGCTCGCCCAGGCAGAGGCCCGGGCTCTTGCGCAGGCAGAGGAGGCCCGCGGGCGTGCGATCGAATTGCGCGAGCAGACGGATGCCCAGCTCACCGATGCCCGCCTGCGAGTGGTTGAGGCGCGCGAGAACAGCGAAGCCCAGCTCGCTTCGGCCCGTGAGCAGTTCGCCGCTCGTCTGCGGGAGCAAGAACTGCTGTTCCGCGAGCAGATCAGTGCCGCAGATGCCCAGTACCGCAACCAGATCGCCCAGCAAGAAGAGCGGCTGGCGGAATTCCAGCAGCGCCTTGCCGATGTGCAGCGCGCCGAAGCCGAGCGGGTGAAGTCCGACGGCAAGGTGCTTGTGGCCTTGAGCCCCGTGCAAGAGAGCCTGCGACTGGTGCAGGCGAAGGTCACCGAACTCGAAGAGCAGCGCCGACAACAGCACGGCGAGCTGAGCCAGCAGTTGAAGTCGGCGACGGAGTCCGAAGAGCGGCTGCGCAACACCGCGGAGTCGCTTGCCTCGGCCTTACGCTCGAACAGCACCCGCGGGGTGTGGGGCGAGACGCAGCTCCGTAACGTAGTGGAGGCGGCCGGGCTGCTCGACCGGGTCGACTTCGAGGTGCAATCCAGCCTCACCAGCGACAACGGCGCTGGGCGCCCCGACATGGTGGTACACCTGCCGGGCGGCAAGAACATCGCCGTCGACGCGAAGGTGCCGTTCAACGCCTATCTTGAGGCCAGTCAGATTCCGGCGACCGCGACCGGCGCCGAGGGTGCGCGCCGGGCCGAGCTGCTCAAGGCGCATGTGAAGGCCGTGCGCGACCACATCACGACGCTCGGCACGAAGGGCTACTGGGCGGGGCTCGATGCGTCTCCCGAGCTGGTGGTGGCGTTCATCCCGAGCGAGTCGCTCATCTCGACGGCCATGGAGGCCGACCCGAGCATCATGGATTTCGCGTTCAGCAAACGCGTGGCGCTCGTGTCGCCCGTGACGCTGTGGTCGCTGTTGAAGACCGTGGCGTTCAGCTGGCAGCAAGACGTGCTCACTCATGAGGCCAAGACCCTGTTCGACCTCAGCAAAGAGCTGTACTCGCGCCTCGCCGTGACGGCGTCGCACATCGAGAAGCTGGGCAGCACAATCGACCGCACGGTGAAGCACTACAACGCGTTCATCGGCTCGTTCGAGCGCAACGTGTACTCGACCGCGCGCAAGCTGAACTCGCTCGACGAGTCGATCGTGCTCAAGCCGCTCGAGCCCATCGAAGAGAAGGCCCGCGACCTCACGAGCCCCGAGCTGGTGGCCCAGCTCGAACTTGAAGACGACCTCAACAGCGTCGACGACCGCTCACCGCAACCCCGCCTCATCTAGGCCAGAGCAGCCTCAGCAGGCCAGCCTCAGCAGACCCACCTCGCCAGGCCCGCTTCATCTGACCTGCGGTTCTAGAGCCACTTCTCGGCGAGGTGGTCGGCCTCGATACGGCGGATCGTGCCCGAGTGCGAACGGAGCACGATCGACTCGGTGCGCAGAATGGGGCCGAGGCGCTTGACACCGGCGACGAGGCCGCCGTCTGTGACACCCGTGGCCACGAAGAACGTGTTGTCGCTCGAGACCAGGTCGTTCGCCTCGTAGAGCTTGTCGAGGTCGAGGCCGGCGTCGATGCCCTTCTGGCGTTCGTCGTCGTCTTTCGGGGCGAGCCGCGTCTGAATGAACCCGCCGAGCGCCTTGATGGCGCACGCCGTGGCCACCCCCTCGGGGCTGCCGCCGATGCCGACGCACATGTCGATACGGGTGCCGTATCGCGCGGCGTTGATGCCGCCCGCAACGTCGCCGTCGAGCATGAGCCGGGTGCCGGCACCCGTCGCGCGGATGTCTTCGATGAGCTGCTGGTGCCGCGGCCGGTCGAGCACTGCCACGCGGATGTCGCCGACCGCTTTTCCTTTGGCCTTCGCGAGCGCCCGGATGTTGTCGCCGATCGGCCGGTCGATGTCGATCACGCCGATGCCGTAGGCGTCGGTCACGATCTTGTTCATGTAGAAGACCGACGATGCGTCGAGCATCGTGCCACGGTCGGAGGCGGCCAGCATCGAAATGGCGTTCTGGCGGCCGGCAGCGGTGAGCGAGGTGCCGTCGATCGGGTCGACAGCAATGTCGCACGAAGGGCCCCGGCCAGTGCCGACGTGCTCACCGTTGAAGAGCATGGGGGCTTTGTCTTTCTCACCCTCGCCGATGACGATCACACCGTCGAAGTCCACCGTGCCGAGGAAGGCGCGCATCGCATCGACCGCGGCGCCGTCGGCCGCGTTCTTGTCGCCCTTTCCGATGAACGGCTGTGCTCGAATCGCGGCCGCCTCGGTGGCTCGCACCAGCTCGAGGGCGAGGTTACGGTCGGGGTGCTCGTAGAGGGGGGAGCTGTCAGCGGTCATGGAAACGTTCCTTCCGGGGAATGCAGGATGCTCAGGCCCCAGCGATTCGGCGGCGCCGAGCGGAGGCTGTACGCCACCAATGCGGCTCCCAGCCTATCGCTCGGGTGCTACCACGCGCTTTCGCTAGACTCGGTGCTGTATGCAGGCCGGCGCTGCCCTCGCGCCCACCAAAGGAGATGACATGCCCATTGCCACGCCCGATCAGTACGCTGAGATGCTCGACAAAGCAAAGGCCGGCGGTTTCGCCTACCCCGCCGTCAACGTTTCGTCGTCGCAGACCCTGAACGCGGTGCTGCAGGGGCTCTCAGACGCGGGCTCCGACGGCATCATCCAGGTGACGACCGGCGGTGCCGACTACTTCGCCGGCCAGCGCGCCGTTTCGCCCACCGGCAGCGCGCGGGCGACCGGCGCTCTCGCCTTCGCCGCGTTCGCGCACGAGGTCGCGAAGAACTATCCCATCACGATCGCCCTGCACACCGACCACTGCCCGAAGAACGCGCTCGACACCTTTGTGCTGCCGCTCATCGAAGCGTCTGAGGCGGCCGTGAAGGCCGGCGGCGAGCCCATCTTCCAGTCGCACATGTGGGACGGCTCGGCGATTCCCCTCGACGAGAACCTCGTCATCGCCGAAGACATGCTGAAGCGCACGAAGGCCATCAACGCGATTCTCGAGGTGGAGATCGGCGTGGTCGGCGGCGAAGAAGACGGCGTGAGCCACGACATCAACGAGCACCTCTACACCTCGGTGGCAGATGCTCTGGCCACCGTCGAGGCGCTCGGACTCGGCGAGAACGGCCGGTACATGGCGGCCCTCACGTTCGGCAATGTGCACGGCGTGTACAAGCCCGGCAACGTGAAGCTGCGCCCCGAGCTGCTCAAGGAGATTCAAGACGGCGTGTACGCGAAGTATGCCTCGGTGCTCGGCGACAACACGAAGCCGTTCGATCTCGTGTTCCACGGCGGGTCGGGCTCGAGCGACGCCGAGATCTCTGAAGCCGTGTCGAACGGTGTCATCAAGATGAACATCGACACCGACACGCAGTACGCCTTCACCCGCTCGATCGCGGGCACGATGTTCACGAACTACGACGGCGTTCTCAAGGTCGACGGCGAGGTCGGCAGCAAGAAGATCTACGACCCGCGCGCCTGGGGCAAGATCGCCGAGACCGCCATGGCGGCTCGCGTGATCGAGGCCACCGAGCAACTGGGTTCCGCCGGCCACTCGGGCAAGTAGCCGGGTAAGCCGGTCGCCCGGGCAGCTTGATAGCCCGGTAACCGGAGAAACGCCCAGACCTTCGGGCCGGATCGACGTTTCGTTCCGGCCTGCGGGCAACACACGAGCACGAAGACAAGGGCCTCGGCCCGGTGAATCGAACATGAGCGACGAACGACCCAAACCGAAGTACGGCGAACTGGCGCCCCCGGGCTGGAGCTGGCAGCCGCCGGCGCCTCCGGCGAACGACTCCGACGTTCCAACTCCCTCTGGCGCGGGCCCCTACGGCGAGCCTGGTCCGGCTACCGGTACGCCGTCGGCCCCGACAACTCACGGGGGCTCTGACGGCTCGTCGCGCCCTGCCGCGCCGTACAGCGCGCCGCCACAGCCCTACGCCCCGCCCGGCGGCCATCCGGGTGCGTATCCGGGCGCCGGGCAAGGCTTGCCCCCCGGCGCCGGCCCGGGAAGCACAGCGCCCAAGCCCGTCAACACGGTCGATGTCGCCGTAACGGGCATCCTGCTGTTCCTCGGCGTGCTGCTGTCAGCGAGCATGCTTCCCGCCTTGTTCGACTTCAACAGCGTGCTCGCTCAGGCAGCGACGGCGCAGGGATACACCGGGTTCGAGGCGTCGTCGGCGTCGAGCACGGCGGGCATCATCGCGGCCGTCGTGACGATCGTGCTTCAGCTGCTCGCCATCGTGATCGGCGTGCGCCGCATTCAGCGCCGACGGCTCGCCTTTCCCTTCGTGCTGGGCCTCGGCATCCTGACGTTCGCGGTGTGGATCGCAGCCATCGTCTTCGCGTTCTTTAACGACCCCGCCTTCATGCAGCAGGTCATGTCGACTACCGCCCCGTAAACCGTCGATCTCACCAGGTGCGGCTCGAGCGAGTCAGGCGCCGCGTAACATTTTGAGACGGCCGAGCAGCTCGGGGGCGGTTCGGTCGAAGAGTGCTCCGCCTCGGCGGATGCCGACGACCGCGAACACCGCGCCGAGCACGATGCCGACCAGCAGCGCCAGCCAGCCGAGCACCGGCATGCCGAACAGGATGCTCGCCCCGGCCAGCAGAATCTCGGGGAGCGTCAGCAACAGCAGAATTCCCCAAATGGCGAACGCACTCAAGGCCGTGGTGAACCCCGCGCCGGGTGCGGATTTGAACGGGTTGTCGCCGGCGGCCGGCACGGGAATCACGATGCGCGCGGACGAGACAGCGCACAAGCCGATGCCCGAGAGCATCGCTCCGATGGCCATACCCGCGATGGGCGGCAGCAGCCCCCACGAGCCGGTGACGGCCACGGTGATGAGGGTGGCGAGCAGCACCAGCGGCAGGGCGATGATGCCGAGCGCAACGGCACGGCCGAGCCGATCATCTCTGCCCCGCACCCCGTCGGCGACATGGGTGGCGAACGCGGTTCCGTCGTACGAGACGTCGGTGTACGTGCTGAGCGAGAGCAGAAACGCTATCAGCGGCCCGGTCAGGTTGAGCAGCGTGAGCGAATGAAAGTTGTACGAGTAGAACAACAACAAGATGGGTATCAGCGGAACCACGATGAGCTGGCGAGCGTAGCGCGGGTCGCGCAACCAGTAGGTGAGGGAGCGGGCAGCGACGGCCCCCGCAGGCGTCGCCGGAAAAACGCCGAACAGGCCGATCTTTCCCCGGGCCACTCTCTTGCGCGCGCTCGACGCGGGCGTCACCAGAGCAATGGCCAGGCTACGCCGCCAGAGCACGGCGAGCAGCGCGAGTGTCACCAGCGTGATGACGAACTTGAGAGCCGCCGCGCCGGAGTCTCCCCGTGCGATGTCAGCGGGCACCGACCAAGGTGCGCCGAGTGGGCTCCAGCTCAATGCTGCGGCCAGCGCGGGCAGCGCATCGGCTGACGTGCGAACGCCCTGAGCGACGAAGAAGATGATCGGCCCGAGCAGAATCAACGGAATGAAGATCAGGATGCCCGACAATTCCCTGAACCGGCGCCGCGACGACAGCGACACGCTGAGCGCCGCGACCAGTCGCGAACCGACGACGCAGATGAGCACGCCGAACACTGCGCAGACCAGCGCTGCAACGGCGGCGAGTGGATACCGGATCCACGTGCCCACCGTCGCGAGCGCCGCGATCGACGTGATGATGCCCGGGATGCCCAGCACTCCGGCAAGCGTCAGCCCCAGCAGCAGCTTCGACATCGGCAACGGAAATTGCACCAGTTTGGCGGGTTCGAGCGTCTGTTCGATGCCCGTCGCGACCAGCGGCACCAGAATCCAGCCCAAGATGAGCGCCGAACCGGCCAGCACGACGACGGTGCTCGCCAGCTCGATCGGGGCGAAGCCGAGCGCAACGAGCCCGACCACCGCGAGAAACAGCACGCCGAGGCCATAGAGGCCGCCGATGATGACCGCGACCAGCTGCCAGGGGCTGCGCCGCAGCGTGTTGCCGAGAACGCGAAAGCGCAGCCTCAGGAGTGCCGTAACCATTCGGGCCCTTCGGAGTGGTGCCGCCCGCCGACCAGTTCGACGAAACGGTCTTCGAGCGAGGCCGATCCGCGCACCTCGTCGATGGTTCCGGCCGCGAGCACACGCCCGGCCGAGACCACGGCGACGCGGTCGCACATGCGCTGCACGAGATCCATCACGTGGCTCGAGACGATGACCGTTCCCCCGCCTGTGACGTATTCGGTCAGCATGTCGCGGATGTTCGCGGCCGACACCGGGTCGACCGATTCGAACGGCTCGTCGAGCACCAGCAGTTTGGGCGCGTGCACGAGAGCACAGGCGAGCGCGATCTTCTTCGTCATACCGGCCGAATAGTCGACGACCGCGGTGCCGGCGGCGCTCTCGAGATCGAGTAGCCGCAGCAGGTCGCCCACGCGTTCAGCGACGGTCTGCCGATCCATTCCGAAGAGCAGTCCGTTGTACGTGACGAGTTGCTCGCCCGTCAGGCGGTCGAACAGCTTGACGCCATCAGAGAGGTTGCCCACGAGCTGCTTCGCCTCGAGCGGGCTCTGCCACATGTCGACGCCGTGGATGAACGACTGCCCGGCATCTGGCCGCAACAGGCCTGTCGCCATCGACAGCGTGGTCGTTTTGCCCGCACCGTTCGGGCCGACCAGACCGTACAGCGACCCGACCGGAACACTCAGACTGAGGTCGTCGACGGCGAGCTTCTCACCGAACCGTTTGGTGAGGCCGCGCAGCTCGAGGGCGGCAACTGGCCCCGAGGTGGGTGTGGTTTCGGTGGCTGGAACCGGGAGGTCTGACGTCAAACCGATCTCCTTGTCGTCGGCACCCCACCCCCGTTCGAGGGTGGCGGGCGCACTGCAAGGCTATCGTGTGTGAACGCTCAGGGTCGGGTACGACCGCCTATCGCACGGGCATCCGTCTTGCCCGACGGGTCGTGGCGAAGCTCTTTCGGCAGCGAGAAGATCAGGTCTTCTTCGGCCGTCTGCACCGTCTCGATGTCGCCGTAACCAGCACCTGCCAGGTCGTCGAGCAGCTCTTGCACGAGCACCTCGGGTACGGATGCCCCTGACGTCACGCCGACCGTGTTGACACCGTCGAGCCACTCCTGCTTGACCTCGTGCGCGTAGTCGACCCGGTAGGCGGCCTTCGCCCCGTACTCGAGTGCTACTTCGACGAGTCGCACCGAGTTGGACGAGTTCGCCGACCCCACCACGATGACCAGGTCGCTGTCTTTGGCGACCTTCTTGATGGCGACCTGCCGGTTCTGGGTGGCGTAGCAGATGTCGTCGCTCGGCGGGTCTTGCAGGTTCGGAAAGCGTGCGCGCAAGCGACGAACGGTCTCCATGGTCTCGTCGACGCTCAAAGTGGTCTGCGAGAGCCAGACGACCTTGTCGGGGTCGCGCACGACGATGGTGTCTGCTTCGTCGGGACTGCCCACGAGCGTGGTGTGCTCGGGCGCCTCGCCGGCCGTACCTTCGACCTCTTCGTGGCCTTCGTGGCCGATCAGCAGAATCTCGAAGTCGTCGCGTGCGAACCGCACGGCCTCGCGGTGCACCTTCGTGACGAGCGGGCAGGTGGCGTCGATGGCCTGCAGATTGCGGTCGGCCGCGCCCTGCACGACGGCAGGCGACACGCCATGGGCGCTGAAGACGACGTGCGAGCCCAGGGGCACTTCGTCCACCTCCTCGACGAAGATGGCACCGGCTTTCTCCAGAGTCGCCACGACGTGTTTGTTATGCACAATCTGTTTGCGCACATACACCGGAGCGCCATAACGCTCGAGGGCCTTCTCGACCGCGACGACGGCCCTGTCGACACCCGCGCAATAGCCGCGGGGCGCCGCCAGCAGCACCCGCTTGGCGCCGATGACGGGGGTATCCTTTAGCCTGTTGCGAACGCCGGGCATTCTCGGCATGGGCAGGCTGATGGTTGTGTCGCTCACTCTTTCGATTCTACGGGCAGGAGGTACGGCCATGGCCGATCAACGCAGTGCCGATCAGCCCGGCACGGTCGCCGACCGCACCATCGACGGGCCGCCGACCTTCGAGAACCCCTGGCCGGTCGCCCATTTCTCGGGCAAGATCAAGGCGTACATCGACCGCTTGGGCACCGCCTGGGTCGAGGGTGAGATCACCCAGTGGGGTGTCAGCGGCGGCAATGTGTACGGCAAACTCAAAGACACCACCGAAGATGTGACCATCGGGTTCAACATCTGGTCGTCCGTTCGGGCGAAGATTCCCGCCGACCTCAAGCAGGGCGATCGGGTGCTGGCGCTGGTGAAGCCGAACTACTGGCTCAAGGGCGGCACGCTCACGATGCAAGTGTTCGAAATGCGCCATGTGGGGCTCGGCGACATGCTCGAGCGGCTCGAGCGGCTGCGACGCCAACTCGCCTCAGAGGGGCTGTTCGACGCGTCGCGCAAGAAGCGCCTGCCCTTTCTGCCCGGCCGCATCGGGCTCATCACCGGCAAAGACAGCGACGCCGAGAAAGACGTGCTGCGTAACGCTCAGCTGCGCTGGCCCTCGGTCTCGTTCCGCGTCGTGCACACGGCGGTGCAGGGCGATCGGGTGCCGCGCGAAGTCGTGGCGGCCCTGGCGGCCCTCGACGACGACCCCGAAGTCGAGGTCATCATCATCGCTCGCGGCGGCGGCGACTTTCAGAACCTGATGGGGTTCAGCGACGAGTCGGTGCTTCGGGCTGCAGCGGCGTGCCGCACTCCCCTGGTGAGCGCCATCGGCCACGAGGCCGATCGGCCACTTCTCGACGACGTGGCAGACCTGCGGGCATCCACCCCCACCGACGCCGCCAAGCGCGTCGTTCCCGACGTGTCAGAAGAGCTGAACAAGGTCGACCAGGCCCGGGCGCGGCTGAGCCTGCGTGTCACCGCGTTCGTACGGCACGAGATCGACCGCATCGAGCAGGTACGCTCGCGGCCCGTGCTCTCGAACGCCACCTGGATCGTTGATACCCGTGCCGAAGACCTCACCCGATACGTGTCGCGGGGTGTCGAGCTGATGAACCGGGTGCTCGAACGCGCCGGCACCACAACCAGCGAGCTGAGTGCCAGGCTCCGAGCGTTGTCGCCGCAGAGCACGCTCGACCGCGGGTATGCCATCGTGCAGCAGGGCGCGAGTGCAGGGCAGCAGGGTTCTGACCAGCAGGGTTCTGGGCACATCGTGCGAAGCCCAGCGGATGCTCCCCTCGACACCGAGCTCACCATCACCTTGGCCAGCGGCGCACTGAAGGCGCTGTCGCAAGGAGAGCTCGACAGTTTGCACAATCGCTGAGCCCCGAGAACCCTCCACAGGTTACGGCGCGCATCACTCTCTCCCCCGGCTTTCGATAGGATCGAAATCATGCCATCGTCATCAACCGAGCCAGAAGTCGGCTCGCTCAGCTACGAAGAGGCCAGAGACGAACTCGTTCGTGTCGTGGCCGAACTCGAGCGTGGTGCCGCGACACTCGAGCAGTCGCTCGGCCTGTGGGAGCGCGGCGAAGCGCTCGCTGCGCGCTGCGAAGAGTGGTTGATCGGTGCGAAGACACGGCTCGATGCGGCACGCGCGGCGAGTGCCGGGGCGAGCTCACAATCGGAACGGGCGGAGTAGCCCCGATGTCAGGTGGCGCGATGGCAGGCGGCCCGATGCCAGGCGGCCCACGTGGAGGGCGGCAGAAGCCACCCGCCGTAGTCGCCGAACTCGGGCGCCCGGAGACACACGAAGAGACGACGGCCCGTAAAGCCGAGAATTCACGCAAGTACCGAGCGAACAAGACCATCAACAACCTCTGGCTCTCGCTCATCGTGTGCATTGCTGTGGTCGTCGTGATCGTGCTGCTCGTTCCGCGCGACAATACGTCGCACCTGCAGACGGTCGACTACCGGTCGGTCGCGTCGAGTGCTCAGGCCGCGTTCCCGGTGCCGGTCGCGTCGCCCGACCTGCCCAGCACTTACAGCGCGAACGCGGCCGAGATTCGCACCAGCGGATCGGGGTCGACCGCGATTCCGTATTGGTACATCGGCTTGACCACACCGTCAGGCGCGTACCTCGGTCTCGAGCAGGCGGTCAGCACGGCGAGTACCGGCAACATCGACGACTGGGTGGCCCAGCAGGTGCACAACACGGCGGCAATCGACGTGACCACCATCGATGGCATCCAATGGACGGTTTACGACAACCGGCAGACCGCGAACGACGTGGGCAACGCCAGCTACGCCCTGACCACGCAGTCGGGCGCCAGTACTTACGTGCTGTTAGGCACGGCCACCACCGAAGAATTCGATCAGGTCGCCTCGGCCATCAGCACGAACATCCAGGCGCAGCCGGCCACCGCGGAGGTTTCTCAGTGAGCATTTCTGACGTTCAGCCCGTCGACGAGACGGCGTCAGCCGACGAGCTCGAGGAAGCCGAAGCCGAGGTCGTCGAACTCGAGACCGCGCAGACCCCCGCAACGGTGTGGGCCGAAATGGTGCGGGGAAACGAGCGCTTCATCCGCGGCGAACCGAGACACCCACGCCAAGACGTCGACAGACGGCACCAGATCGCCCTGGGGCAGGCCCCGCGGGCAGCACTGTTCGGTTGCAGCGACTCCCGGCTCGCGGCCGAGATCATCTTCGACCAGGGTCTCGGTGACCTCTTCGTGATTCGTAACGCCGGTCAGGTCATCTCCGAGTCGGTGCTCGGCAGTCTCGAGTACGCCGTGAGCGTGCTCGGGGTGCAGCTGATCGTTGTTCTCGGGCACGACGAATGCGGTGCGGTCGCCGCGGCCATCGCCTCGCAAGACCCGGAGACTCCCCCGCTGCCACCGCATATCGCGCACCTCGTCGACAAGATCATCCCGGCTATTCGGCAGGTCGCCGACGTGACCGAAGCGCGCAACCCGGGCAGCGTGAATAAGCCTGCAGACCTCGACCCCTACGAGGTGGGTCGGTATCACCTGCGCGACACCGTGGCAGAGCTGCTGCAGAATTCCGAGATCGTCACCGAGGCCATCGCCGAAGGCCGCCTGGGCATTGTGGGAGCCAATTACCGGCTCTCCGAAGGGCGCGCCGTTCCCGACATGGCAGTCGGACTGACCACCCCCTGATCTCTGCGCTGCCGATTCGATTCGTCGCGTCGAAAGCACATCACGCTTCACGAACTCCCGAACTCCCGAACTCCCGAACGCACGAAACTCCTGTTTACTACGAAGAAAGGCCACGAAGTGGTGGAGAACGCTCCAGAAACCGAGTATCGCATCGAGCACGACACGATGGGCGAAGTGCGGGTACCCGCAAACGCCCTCTACGGCGCGCAGACCCAGCGCGCTGTCGAGAACTTTCCCGTGTCGGGCGATGTGCTCGAAGCTGCTCAGATCACCGCTCTTGCGCGCATCAAGAAGGCCGCAGCGCTGGCGAACGAGAAGCTCGGCGTGCTCGACGAGCCGATCGCAGCGGCGATCGCCGCCGCGGCCGACGACGTGATCGCGGGTAAGTACGCCGACCAGTTTCCCATCGACATCTACCAGACCGGCAGCGGCACGTCGACGAACATGAACATGAACGAGGTGCTGGCGTCGCTCGCCTCGACCCGCCTCGGCTCGAAGGTGCACCCGAACGACCACGTCAATGCCTCGCAGTCGTCGAACGACGTCTTTCCGACCTCTGTGCACGTAGCCGTCACCGGTGCGCTGATCAACGACCTCATTCCTTCGCTCTCCCATCTCGCCGAAGCTCTTGAGGTGAAGGCGGAGCTGTGGAAGACGGCCGTCAAATCGGGCCGTACACACCTGATGGATGCAACGCCGGTCACCCTGGGCCAGGAGTTCGGGGGGTATGCCTCGCAGATTCGCCTCGGCATCGAGCGCGTCGAAGGCACCCTGCGGCACGTAGCCGAGGTTCCGCTCGGGGGCACCGCCGTCGGCACGGGCATCAACACTCCGGCGGGCTTTCCACAGCTGGTCATCGAGCTGCTCGCGGCCGAGACCGAGCTGCCCATCACCGAGGCCCGCGACCACTTCGAGGCGCAAGGCGCCCGGGATTCGCTTGTCGAGGCCTCTGGTGCGTTGCGTGTTCTGGCCGTCAGCCTGACGAAGATCTGCAACGACCTGCGCTGGATGGGCTCGGGCCCGAACACGGGGCTCGGCGAGCTGCACATCCCCGACCTGCAGCCGGGTTCGTCGATCATGCCCGGAAAGGTCAACCCGGTCATCCCGGAGGCCGTGCTGCAGGTCTGCTCACGAGTCATCGGCAACGACGCCACCATCGCCTGGTCGGGCGCCTCGGGCGCGTTCGAGCTGAACGTCGCGATTCCGGTGATGGGTACCGCTCTGCTGGAGTCGATCCGGTTGCTGTCGAGCTCATCGGTGCTGCTCGCCGACAAGACCGTCGACGGCCTGCAGGCGAACCTCGCGCGCGCGCTCGCGCTCGCCGAGTCGTCGCCGTCGATCGTGACCCCGCTGAACCGCATCATCGGCTACGAGGCTGCGGCGAAGATCGCCAAGCACTCCGTGGCAAAGGGCATCACCGTGCGCGAGGCCGTGATCGACCTCGGTTTCGTCGACCGCGGCGAGGTCACCCTCGAACAGCTCGACAGCGCTCTCGACGTGCTGTCGATGACGCGTCCGCCGCAGGCGAAGTAGTCACCCGGCCGCAGGCGAAGTAGTCACCTGGCCGCAGGCGTATAGCGCCAGCGGCCTCATCACGATTGCAGCAGGGCGAACCAGAACCCTGCCAAGAGAAACGGCCCGCACGGAATCGATTGGGTGCGGGCCGTCATCGTCGACAGGAGCGCCAGCGCCGTTGCTCCGGCCGCAGCACCCGCCACAACGAGCGCCAGCTCGAGAGCGGGCACGACGTCGGCCGACGGCAGAAAGCCGAGGCATGCGGCCAGCAGCCCGGCAAGCTTCACGTCACCCATGCCGATCGCCCCGAGCATCCGCAAGCCGCCGAACCCCATCAGCGCCGCAACCCCCGCCGTGAAGGGTGCGGCACGGGCCCACGGCAACCCGACATCGCCGAGCGCCGGCGCCACAATCCCACCGACCGCCGTCACCACGACAACACCGAGCGCACCGGCGAGAAGCAGCCGATTCGGCAGGCACAGCCACCGCACATCGGCAGCGAACAGCGGCGGAGTGATCGCGGCGATGCACGCCCAGAGCAGCACAGGAAGAGTCATTCCGTGAACCTACTTCACCGAATCACGCGCACCCCGAACTTATCCACAGCCCCACGCCCGCACACCCGAGAGAAGGTGAAGCGGACGAGAGAAGGCGGTGCGCCGGATTCTCTCGTCCGCTTCGGATTCTTTCGACGGCTTGACCCGGCCGCGGGCTAGGTCAGCTCGTTCGACTCGAGCATTTCAGTCACCAGAGCGGCGATGGCCGAGCGCTCCGACCGCGTCAGGGTGATGTGCCCGAACAGCGGGTGACCCTTCAGCGTCTCGATGACCGAGGCGACACCGTCGTGCCGGCCGACGCGCAGGTTGTCGCGCTGAGCCACGTCGTGCGTCAGCACCACGCGGGAGTTCTGCCCGATGCGCGAGAGAACGGTGAGCAGAACATTACGTTCGAGAGACTGGGCCTCGTCGACGATGACAAACGCATCGTGCAGCGACCGCCCACGGATGTGCGTGAGCGGCAGCACCTCGAGGATGCCCCGCTCCACCACCTCGTCGAGCACGTTCTGCGACACCAGCGACCCGAGTGTGTCGAACACCGCCTGCGCCCACGGGTTCATCTTCTCCGACGCGTCACCGGGCAAGAAGCCGAGCTCCTGGCCGCCCACCGCATACAACGGCCGGAACACCATGATCTTCTTGTGCTGCTGCTTCTCGAGCACAGCTTCAAGGCCCGCACAGAGGGCAATGGCAGACTTCCCTGTACCGGCCCTGCCCCCCAGCGACACGATTCCGACTTCGGGGTCGAGCAGCATGTCGATCGCCACGCGCTGCTCGGCCGAACGCCCGTGCAGCCCGAACACGTCTCGGTCACCACGCACCAGCTGAAAACCGTGCTTGCCGGTCACGCGGCCGAGCGCCGATCCTCGGTCTGAGTGGATGACCAGGCCGGTGTTGATGGGCATCTTCTCTACGAGCGGGGTTTCTAATCGCTCCTGCTCGTAGAGCTTCGACATGTCGGCAGCACTCAGCGTGATGTCGTCGAGCCCCGTCCATCCGGAGTCGACCGCGAGTTCTGCGCGGTATTCTTCGGCGGCGAGCCCGATGGATGCCGCCTTGACGCGCAACGGAAGGTCTTTCGAGACGACCGTGACGTCGAGCCCGTCGTTCGACAGGTTGAGCGCCACCGCCAGAATGCGCGAGTCGTTGTCGTTCAGCTGCAGGCCCGACGGCAGCACCGACATGTTCGAGTGATTCAGCTCGACGCGCAGGCTGCCGCCCGATTCGCCCACCGAGATAGGAAAGTCGAGTCGCTCGTGCAGTACACGCAGCTCGTCGAGGTTTCGAAGTGCTTGACGCGCAAAATATCCGATCTCCGGGTCGTTGCGTTTCGCTTCGAGTTCAGAGATGACCACCACTGGCAAGACGACCGGATGCTCGGCGAACCGGAAGATCGCCTTCGGGTCAGACAACAAAACCGAGGTATCTAACACGTAGGTACGCTCGGCTTGATTTGCGCTGTTAGTCAATTTCTGACTGGTGGTGACGGACTTTTGAGTTTTCTGATCGGGCACAAGTACTCCAACCCCGGCCCGCTGACGCGGCGCCGGATCTCTTTCCGGCGAAGCGGCCCCTGAGTCTGTTTCAAGACCCGGTTGGTATCGAAACGTACTTATGTGGCCGCTTCGATCAGGTGCCATACCTGATGCCACCAAGCTACGACCCTCAGCTGCAAGTTGGGTGACGACACGCGTCGCCCCAGATTAACTTCGTGTTACGAGGTCGCTTTCTTGTACCCGTCTTCGGCGCCCTCGCGCACTTTGGAGGCCGCGTCTTCGGCGCCCCCACGCACTTTCGAAGCCGCGTCTTTCACGGTCTTCTTCAGTTTCGGGTCGTTCAGAACTTCACTCGCCTTGCTGGTGAGTTCGGCGATTCGACGGCGTCCGTTCGCTGATCCGGCCAGATAGCCGACGCCGAAACCCGCAGCGATGAGAATTTTGCCCTTCATGACGTACACCTTTCTGTCGAGCCGAGTCTTCGATCGGCTGAGCACTGTGAGTTTACGACCCGAACCTGCGGTGTCGGCGAGAATAGTCGCGCAACGCGCGCAAAAAGTCGACCTCACGAATGTCGGGCCCGAGCGCCTCCATGAAGTAGAACTCACTGTGCGCGCTCTGCCAGAGCATGAAGTCGCTGAGACGCTGCTCGCCGGATGTTCGGATGACCAGGTCAGGGTCGGGCTGCCCCCCGGTGTAGAGGTGCGCGCTGATGAGGTCTTCGTCGAGGTTGGCGGCGAGATCTTCGAGCGAATCGCCCGCGGCCTGGTGCGCACGGATGATGCTGAGCACGGCCTCCGCTATCTCGCTGCGACCGCCGTAGCCCACGGCGAGATTGACGTGCAAGCCAGTGTTGTTCACGGTCTTCGCTTCGGCGTCGGCCAACGCATCGACCAATCGCTGCGGCAGCCCCTCATTGCTGCCGACGTGTTTGATGCGCCAGTCGCGGTAGGTGGCGAGCTCTTCTGCCAATTGCGCGATGATCTCGATCAACTCGGTGAGTTCGTCGGTACTGCGGCTCTTCAGGTTGTCGGTCGAGAGCAGGTAGAGGGTTGCAACCGAGATTCCGAGGTCATCGCACCATTCGAGGAACTCGGCGACCTTCGCTGCACCGGCCCGATGCCCGTGGGCGGCGGTGGCGAGAAAGTTCTGTTTCGCCCAGCGCCGGTTGCCGTCGATGATCATCGCCACGTGATGCGGCATGTCGCCGGTCTCGAGTTCGCGGCGCAACCGTTTCTGGTAGAGCCCGTAAAGCAACCCCCGTGCCGGTGAGCCCTGCCTGTTTGCCACGAAGCTACGCTACCGTCAGCGCGGCCAAACTCACAGCGGGCTGCCCAGGCTCGGCTGAGCGACACGGTTTAGTCTGAGGTCATGCCCGAACATCCAGATGCCCTGCCTCTGCTCGAGGCAGGCGAGAACATCCCTCCCCTCGAAGTAAAGCCCACCTGGCGCGGGTGGATTCACGCGGTGACCTTTCCGCTGGCCATCGCCGCGGGCATCGTGCTGGTATGCGTGGCCGACGGGCCGGCAGCGAAGTGGAGCTGCGCGGTCTTCGCGCTGACCTCGATGCTGCTCTTCGGCAACTCGGCGCTTTACCACCGCTTCAACTGGAAGCCGACGACCAAGCGCATTTTGAAGCGCATCGATCACGCGAACATCTTCTTGCTCATCGCCGGCACCTACACGCCCATCGCCGTGCTCGCCCTGCCGCCTTCGAAGGGCACCCTGCTGCTCGTGCTCGTCTGGATCGCCGCCGGGCTCGGCATCGGATTTCGCGTGTTCTGGATCGACGCGCCGCGCTGGCTCTACACGCCGCTGTACGTGCTGATGGGGTTCGCCGCGCTGATCTTCACCGGCGACATCTTCGCGGCCAACGCCGCAACAATGACCCTTGTGCTCGTCGGCGGTCTTGCTTACACGATCGGCGCACTGTGCTACGGGCTGAAGCGGCCGAACCCGGTTCCCGGGGTCTTCGGCTTTCACGAGATCTTTCACGCGCTGACGCTGATCGCGTTCGCCTGCCACTGGACGGGCATCATGCTGCTGGCGGTGAACCCGCCCTACAACGCGTAGCTACAGAACGTAAACGCGCAGCTACAGAACGTAACTGCGCAGCTACAAAACGTAACTGTCGGGCGGCTCATCGTCAGCACCGCGCGTGATCTTGCCCTTGCCCTTGCCGCCCGGGCGGCTCGACGCAGCGGCCGCGGCCGCAACCTCGGCGTCGACCTTCTCTTTAGCCTGCTGGCGCAGGTTCACGCGGCGAATACGGCGCACCATGTCGATGATCAGCACCACCGCGCCGAGCGTCACGCCGAGGGTGATCACGAAGCCCAGGATGCCCGGGGTGACCGAATCGGGATCGGGGGTCGGAGCGACCGAGGGTGTCGGTGTCGAGTCGTCGGCCAGCCACAGAAAAGCGGTCGTCAGGTGCGCCGCCGCGTAGTGCATCACGAGGCCGGCACCCCGTCAACGCTGACGGCATTCGTGGCGTCGTCATCGCCCCCCGCAGCGACGCTGGGTACCGACTCGTCGTCGGCGATGCCCTCGAAGAAGTCGGACTCCAGTGCTTCGCCGCGCTCGGGCAGCGGCACCTTCGAGTCGATGAGCTGGTAGTCCTCGTACGGCCAGGCTTTGCGCTGCAACTCGTTCGGCCAGAAGAAGAACGAGCTCTCGGGTGAGACCTGAGATGCGTGGGCGAGCAGTGCCGCGTCACGCGACTCGAAGTACTCCCCCGCGGGAATCTGCGTCGTTGCCAAGAACGGCGCCTCGGTCATCCACCTTTTCATCTCGGTGAACGACTCGAGCAACGGGCTCTCGGGGTCGGTCTCGAGCAGCAGCGAGTAGATCGACTGCATGCGCTGGTAGCTGAAGATGCGGTCGTAGTACAGCTTCGACACCTGCCAGGCCGGCCCGAGTTCGGGAGCGTACGAGGCATCGGCGGCGAGGTCGTAGGCCAGCACCGAGATGTCGTGGCAGCGAATGTGGTCGGGGTGCGGGTAGCCGCCGTTCTCGTCATAAGTGAGCAGCACCTGCGGCTTGAACTCACGTACGAGGGCGACGAGCGGCCTCACGCTGAGGTGCGTCGGAATCGCGCCGAACGCGTTGGCCGGCAGCGGGTCGCCCTCCTCGGGCAGACCCGAGTCGGCGTACCCGAGCCAGCGGTGCTGAAAGCCCACGGCTGCCTGCGCCGCCGCCATCTCGTACCGGCGCAGCCCCGCGATGTCGCGTTCGGCCCAAAAGCGGGATTCGAGGTTCTCGTTCAGAATGCTGCCGCGCTCGCCACTGGTGCAACTGACCACCATCACGTCGACGCCGCGGTGGCCGTAATAGGCATAGGTCGCTGCACCCTTGCTCGACTCGTCGTCGGGATGGGCGTGCACGGCCATGAGACGTAAAGCCAGGTGTCTCAACTCCTCAGGTAAGCGAACTACCCTAGTGAAATGGGTTGTGCGGGGAATTTCTGCACTGACCAAGACTAATCGTTAGAACCAGAGAGATTCGAACACGTGAACGATGACGAGCTGAGCGAAGACGGCCCGTTCGCCGCCACGAGCGCGCCCCTTGCGCCCGCCTCCACGGTGGCACCGGCCTCAGATGTGCGCGCCGAACGTTATGGCCGCACGCCGAACTCGCGCAAGCGTGGGCGTGCAGTGGCCATCGGCTTCGGCGCAGCGGTGGTGATCGTGATCGGAACCTGGGTGATCTGGGCCGGTTTCGACGGCACCGCTTCCACAGTGGATGCTCAGGATCAGGCCTACACGGTGGTGGGCCCGACCCGTGTCGACCTCACGCTGAACGTCTCGGTCGCGAGCGGCAAGACGGTGTCGTGTGCGGTCGAAGCACAGAACGAGTCGCACGCCGTGGTGGGCTTCAAAGTGATCGACGTACCCGCCTCGACGCAGCGTTCGCAGCAGATCACCACTACTGTATTGACCACAGAACCAGCGGTGACGGGCGTGCTCGACAGCTGCTGGCTCACCTGAGACGCGCACCACGACGAACCATCACGACGTATTACCACGACGTATTTGTCACGACGTAAGGAAATCCATGGCAGGCGAAGCAGAAGTCAGCTGGCTGACGCAGGCGGCGTACGACCGTCTGGTGAATGAACTCGAGTACGCGACCACGATCGGGCGTCAAGAGATCACCGACAAGATCCAATCGGCGCGCGAAGAAGGCGACCTCAAGGAGAACAGCGGTTACCACGCGGCCAAAGACGAGCAGGGAAAACAGGAGGCGCGAATCCGCTTTCTCACCAACCTACTGAAGACCGCGCAGGTGAGCGAGGCCCCCGAGAGCCACGGAGTGGTTGTTCCCGGAACCGTCATCACCGCCGACATCGCGGGAGACGAGACGGTATTTCTGCTCGGCAGTCGCGAGATCGCGGGGCAGAGCGACCTCGACGTGTACTCGGAGAAAAGCCCGCTCGGCACCGCCATCATGGGCCTCTCGGTAGGCGAATCCACCACGTACGAAGCACCGAACGGGCGCGCCATCACGGTCAAGGTCACCGCGGTCGAGAACTACACCGGCTGAGGAGTTACACCGGCTGACGGGCGAGGCGCGCTCAGTCCGTCGAGATGCGCGCGGCGTAACCGGCGTCGCGCAGCTTCGCGATGACCTCGGCACGGTGCTCGGGGCCGCGGGTCTCGACGCTCAGCTCGAGTTCCACCTCGCTCAGCTGCATGCCGCCGCCGTGCCGCGTGTGCAGCACTTCGATGACGTTGGCGTTGGCCTCGGCCACGATTTCGGCCGTGCGCGCGAGCTGACCGGGTCGGTCGGGCAGCATGATCTTGAGCTTGAGGTAGCGGTCTGACGCGGCCAACCCGTGGCTGATCACCCGCTGCATCAGCAACGGATCGATGTTGCCACCCGAGAGGATCACGACCGTCTTACCGGTGTTCGTGATCTGCCCGGCGAGAATCGCCGCGACACCGACGGCGCCGGCAGGCTCCACGACGAGCTTCGCGCGCTCGAGCAGCACGAGTATCGCGCGGGCGATATCCGCCTCGGTGACGGTCACGATCTGGTCGACGAGTTCACGAATGATCTCGAAGTTCAACAATCCCGGCTTGGCCACGGCGATGCCGTCGGCGATGGTCGCCGTGGTGCGAATCTCCGTGGCGGCCCCGGCCTCGAGCGAGGGCGGGTAGGCGGCAGCGTTGGCGGCCTGAACACCGATGATGCGCACGCTGCGCCCCTCGGCTGCCGCGCGCTGTTTAGCGGCGCTGGCGACGCCCGAGATGAGGCCGCCCCCACCGATCGGCACGATGATCGTGTCGATATCGTCGGCCTGGTCGAAGATCTCAAGGCCCAGTGTGCCCTGCCCCACGATGACATCGGGGTGGTCGAACGGCGGGATGAGCACCGCACCGGTCGACGCAGCGTACTCGGCGGCGGCTCGCAGCGGTTCTTCGACCGTGTGACCGCGGAGCAGAACATCCGCCCCGTAATCGCGTGTGGCCTGGAGCTTCGGCAGAGCGACGCCGAGCGGCATGAAGATGGTGGCTTTGATGCCGAGTTCACGCGCGGCGAATGCGACGCCCTGGGCGTGGTTGCCGGCCGAGGCCGCGACGACGCCGCGCGCCTTCTCTTCGGCGCTCAGCCGCGACATGCGGTAGTACGCGCCGCGGATCTTGTACGACCCGGTGCGCTGCAGGTTCTCGAGTTTCATGAGCACTTCTGAACCGAGCACTTCGGCGAGAAAACGCGAGCTCTCCATCGGTGTCTCTTGTGCAACGCGAGCCACGATCATCCGCGCGGACTCGATATCGGCCAACGGCGGGATGGCGGAGACGGTCTGTACGGGTGAATCAGGCATCGGGTATGGGCTCTTTCACGTCGGGTCTGCCTCGCCAGGCGCCACTCGCGACGTAGGTGATCATGACGTTCAGCACGGCGACGATCGGTACGGCGAAAAACGCACCCGGGATACCAGCGATAATACTGCCCCCAGCCACGGCGAGAACCACGGCGAGCGGATGCACGCGCACGGCCGTGCCCATAACGAGTGGTTGCAGCACGTGCCCCTCGATCTGCTGCACGAGCAGCACAACCCCGAGCATGATGAGCGCCACGACAGGACCGTTGTAGATCAGTGCCACGAAAACGGCGAGCGCGCCGGTCAGCACGGCGCCGACGACCGGGATGAACGACCCGAGGAATACCAGCACGGCGATCGGGATGGCCAACGGAACCTGCAGGATGAACGCACCGAGCCCGATGCCGACGGCGTCGACGAACGCGACCAGAATCTGCACCTTGATGAAGCTCTGCAGGGTGTTCCAGCCCGACAGGCCGGCACCGTCGACGGCAGCACGGGCACGCTTCGGAAAGACCCGCACGAGCCAGCCCCAGATGCCCTTGCCGTCGATCAGAATGAAGAGCGTCGAGAACAGCACCAGCAGAACGCCGGTGAGCACGTGACCGACCGTCGTGCCGAGGCTCAGTGCGCCCTTGAACAGCGCGGAGCTGTCGTTCTGCAGGGCCGTCCAGGCCTGGCCGATGTAACTGTTGATCTGGTCGTCGGTGAGGTGCAGCGGGCCGGTCTTCAGAAACTCGATGAACGCGTTGTACGACGCCGTGCTCTGCGTCTTGAGGTCGTCGTAGCCCGAGGAGATCTGGGTGGTGACGAGCAGGGCCAGCGCACCGATAATGACGAACACCGTGAGCAGCGGAACGACGATGGCCATCCATTTCGGCCAGTGGTGCCGCAGCAAGAAGTTCTTGTAGGGCACGAGCAGGGCCGAGAGCACCACCGCGACGAGCAGCGGAATCACCACGAGACTGAACTGCGCGACTACCCAGAGCAAGGCAGCGAGGGCCGCCAGAATGACCACGATTCGCCAGGCCCAGGCGCCGGCGACCTGCATCGCGGGGGGTACCAACGCGCCGCCATCGGCTGTGCCCGAACCGGATGCGCCGACGGAATCGTCGGCGACGCGGGCGAGCGCTTCGGCCTGGGCGAGGTCTTGCGCGGCCTGCGCCTTCACAACAGCGGCCCGCCGACGGGCGAAGAAGCTGGAACGGTCTATCGGCGCTGCAGGATCTGACATGCTCTCAGTCTAAACAGCGGCCCTGGCCCGATCCTGGAGCTTTCGTCAGGGCGTGCGGCGCGGCGCGCGTGCCTTGCGGTGGGGCTGCGGCGTTGCGGCGACGGGGCTGCGTGTCGGTGGTGTTCGCTACGCTTCGAGGGTGGTTTCTGCAATCAGCGCGGCCCTTGCCCGTCGCATCGCCCTCGGCGCCCAGGGCTTCGGCACGGGCATCCGCGCGTCGACCTCGCCGGGTCTTCGGCAGCTGACGTCTCTCGTCGATCGTCTCGCGCTGTTGCAGATCGACTCGGTCAACGTGTTCGAACGCAGTCACTACATGCCGGCGTTCTCGCGCCTCGGGCCGTACGCGAAGGCCGACCTCGACCGGCTGACCTACGGCAAGCGCATGATCGAGTACTGGGCGCACGAGGCGTCGTTCATCCCCATCGACACATTGCCCCTGCTGCGCTGGCGAATGGATGACTTTCGGGCCCGCAGCCTGGCGAGCAACGATTCGTGGGCCGCTGCGAACCCCGAAATGATCCGGTGGCTACTGGCAGAGCTTGCCGACAAGGGCCCGCTCGCCGCGAGCCAGGTCGAGCACGAGGCGAACAAGGGCAAGGGCTCGTGGTGGGGCTGGTCAGACGTGAAGATCGGGCTCGAGACGCTGTTCCGCTGGGGAGACGTGGTGGCCGCGGGGCGCACCCGGTTCGAACGGGTCTATGCGTTGCCCTCGCAGGTGCTACCCGCCTCTGTGCGCGAGCGAACCGTGCCGCGTGACGAGGCCATGAGGTCGCTGGTGTCGATCTCGGCACGGGCACACGGCATCGGCACGGCCGCCGACTTCGCCGACTACTTTCGGCTGAAGGGCGTGGATGCTCTGCCGGCCATCCGCGCACTCGAAGACTCGGGCGAGCTGCTGCCGGTCTCGGTCGAGGGCTGGAGCAAGCCCGCGTGGCTGCACCGCGACGCCCGGCTGCCCCGCCGCATCGCGGCCACCGCGCTGCTCTCGCCCTTCGACCCGATGGTCTGGCAGAGGGATCGGGCCGAGCGCCTCTTCGACTTTCACTACCGCATCGAGATCTACACCCCGCAGCCGAAGCGGGTGTTCGGGTACTACGTGCTGCCCGTGCTGCTCGACGACCGCATCATCGGCCGCGTCGACCTCAAAAACGACCGCCAGGCCGGCGTGCTGCGGGTTCAGGCCGCCTGGGCAGAGCCCGATCTGCTCGCCTCCGGAGCCCGCGCGCTCGGCTCCGGGCATCGCAACGGCGCCAGTCGCCGCGCCACCCCTGCGCCTGACTCTGCCGAAGCCGCGGCTCGTCTCGCCACCGTGCTGCGCCAGACCGCCGCTTGGCAGAACCTCACCGACGTTGAGGTCGTGCCCCGCGGCACCTTCGCAGCTCCCCTGGCGGCGGCCCTCGCGGCCTCGTAGCACGCCACCGGCTTCGCTCGCGTCGCAGAAAAATAGGTGGATTCGCGAGGGTGAGCCCGTATAGGCGACACAGTGTCGATAGCTCCTCTGAAATCACCGATCCGGGCCAGGCGTCGGCGCGAGTCCCAGCCCGCGATGACGGTGGCGCGCGGCCCACAGGTGCTCACCACGCGCTACGACACCGCGGATGACGGCCACAGCATCGTCGAGCAGGTCGATCACCTGCCAGTAGCTCAACCGCAGCACGATGTAGCCGAGCGCGTGAAGCTGAAGGTCTCGGCGCCGATCTTCTGCGAATGCGGCCATGCCCGTGTGCCACGCCGTGCTGTCGGCTTCGACGACGAAGCGCTGCCCGACAACGAAGTCGACGCGCCCCACCCCCTCGATCTCAACCTGCGTGCGATACGCGATTTTGAGTCGGCGCAGCTGCAACCGCACAAACGTCTCGGTGCCCGATTGCGCCGAAGCATCGACGGCCAAGAGATACGGGGCGTATTTCTGGGGCAGAGCATCCACCAGCTGCCGTACTTCGTGCCCCGTCACGAGCCGTTTGTTCAGCGCCGAGTCGAGGCAAGCGATGACCTCCGCTCGGGGCCGGCATGCGAACAGGTGCGAGAGAGCGAGTGCGGGCGTCTCGCAGGCCGGCGTCGAAGTGCCGCCCCGATGACGATGGCCGCGGTGAAGCGCGACCGCGTACGCGGTCGGATCACCCAGAGGTGTCGGCCGGTGGCGCGGCGACGCAACGTACGGAGCATGGCGGTCAACGCACACATGGAGCAAAGTATCGTCGAGACACCAGACGCCTGCTCGACGCAGGGCAGAGACGCACGAGAGAGTGCCACCCACGCGCACCGCCGCCACGAGGTCTTCCGCCGCTTCTGGCACGGCGAACCACCCGTTTCGTACGCGGAACACCGCGCCACTCGCGAGGGCACGGCGCACGTGCAGGCGAGAAACGTCGACAGTGGCGAGCGCCGCATAGTCGGCGACACCGCCGAGACTCGTGATGGCCGCGGGAACATCCATGTCGTTCATCGTGCCCGGCCACTCGGGCCTCGGATGCACGCACCCGCCCTTCTGTGCATAACTCGTCGTGCACAGCGGCGGGTATAACGCGCGGGCCGGGTTCGAACGTGTCAGGCGCGCGGCGGGCGGCGCGCCCGGGTGGCGGTGGGTGGCGCGGGGCGAGCCCTCGTGGCTGGCAAGGCCGGCACGGCGGGTGGCGCGCGGCGAGCCCTCGTGGCTGGCGCGTCCGGCGCGGCGGGTGGCGGGCGCGCCGGGTGGCGAAGCACACTTGCCGCCGCCCCGACAACCAGTTCCGTGAAAACGTAGGAGGTCCGTCCTCCGTGGACGCAATAGGGCGACACCCCCTCGAAGCCTCCTACGTTTTCGAGGTGGCCGCCAGCCGTCACAGCACCCACCCCCTGCTGCAACACACCAGCCGCAGGCCGCACACCCCGCAGAAACGCAGAAACGTAGGAGACAGCGCCCCGGTGGGCGCTATACGGGGTCACCCCCTCGATATCTCCTACGTTTTGCATGAAGCCGTGACAACGCCCGCTGGGCCGCCACCCCCGGGATGTCGCGACCCGCACCCCAGCGTCGCGACCCGCCACGCGGTGCAGTCGCACACCCCGGGCGTCACGAGCCGACACGCGCCGACACGCGCCCACAACTTCTGCAGAGCTTCATACGGCGCCGCCCGAAGGGCGAGGGCGGCGCAGCCGCCGACGCGACCGCCGCAGAGCTTCATACGGTACCGCCCGAAGGGCGAGCCGAGGGCGGCGCATCCGCCGACGCGGCCACTAGAGAGCTTTATACGGTGCCACCCGAAGGGCGGATCATAAACACCGAGATTCATGCGGCCGCGCCCGAAGTGCAAGCCGAGGGCGGCGCAGCCGCACCCTCAAGCGCCGCAGAGCTTCATACGGTGCCGCCCGAAGGGCGAGGGCGGCGCAGCCGCCAGCGCGGCCACCGCAGAGCTTCATACGGCGGCGCCCGAAGGGCGCGTCATAAACTCAGAACTCGCCGCCCATTTTCTCGAGGCGGGCGATGCGGTCGGGGATGGGCGGGTGGGTCGCGAAGAGGCGGTTCATGAGGCCGGGGCGCAGGGGGTCGGCGATCCACATGTGGGCCATCGAGGTGGACTGTTTCTGCATGGGCTTGCCGTAGGCCTCGAGTTTGGCGAGGGCGGAGGCGAGGGCATCCGGATGCCGCGTGGTCATGGCGCTGGTGGCGTCGGCGAGGTACTCGCGCTGGCGTGAGACGGCGAGCTGAACGACGGTGGCGATGATGGGCGCGATGACCGCCGCCACGAGCCCGAGCACCAGAACGAGCGGATTGTTGTTGTTGCTGTTGCGGCCGAAGAACGCCATGCGAAAGAACATGTCGGCAATGAGACCGACCGCGACGACGAGGCCGTAGACGATGAGCGCGACACGGATGTCGTAGTTCTGCACGTGCCCCATCTCATGCGCCATGACGCCTTCGAGTTCGGAGTCGGTCATGATGTCGAGCAGACCCGTCGTCACCGCGACCACCGAGTGTTTCGGGTCGCGCCCCGTCGCGAAGGCGTTGGGCGCCGGGTCGTTGATGATGTAGACCTTGGGCATGGGCTGCCCGGTGGTGATGGCGAGGTTCTCGACGACGCGCCAAAGCCTGGGGTTGTCGGACTTCTGAATCTCGACCGCACCGCTCTGCGCAATGGCCTGGCCGCCCGCGAAGAAGTACTGGAAGATGGCGAACCCGATGGCGAACACCAGAATGACGATCGTCAGCCCGGTGCTGCGGTACAGGTACCCCGCGAGCCAGCCGAGCGCACCGATGATGATGACGAACAGCACCAGAATGATGACGGTGTTGCGCTTGTTCGCCGCTATTGCTTTGTACATGCCTGTTTCGGGTCAGCGAGAAAACGGTTAACGCGGGAGGGGGTGGAGGGCAGCGACTAGAACTGCACGCGCGGCGGCTCGGCGATGGCGGCCAGGTCGGCCACCTCGAAGAAGTCGCGGGCGGTGAAGCCGAGGCGCTTGGCGAAGACGTTGTTCGGGAACACCTTGATCTTGGTGTTCAGCTCGCGCACGCCGCCGTTGTAGAACCGGCGCGAAGCCTGGATCTTGTCTTCGGTGTCGACCAGCTCGGCCTGCAGCTGCAAGAAGTTCTGCGACGCCTGCAACTGCGGGTAAGCCTCGGCCACGGCGAAGATGCTCTTCAAGGCGGTCTGCATGTGGTTCTCGGCTACAGATGCTTCGGCGGGGTTCTGTGCGCTCAGCGTCTCTGCTCGGGCCTTGGTGACCGCCTCGAACACGCCCTTCTCGTGCGCCGCATAGCCCTTCACCGTCTCGATGAGGTTGGGCAGCAGGTCGGCTCTTCGCTTCAGCTGAACGGTGATGTCGCTCCACGCTTCGTCGACACGAACGTTGAGAGTCACTAACGAGTTGTAGGTCGCCCACAGGTAGATACCGATGATGATGACGAGAAGAACAACGACGATCAGTGCGATTAGCCAGCCCATGCGATAACTATAACGAGTGAGCGACCCTCACACAGCGCTGTCGAGGCAAGCTCTCAGCCATCGGGCAGCATCAACGGCGAGTGGATGCCCGACCCGCGTATGACGTACATCGAGAGCCGGGCGGCGCGCCGAAAAAGCCTTACGAACGCGCCTCGAGCACCCGCCGCAACCACCCGAACGACTCTTTCGGCGTGCGATCGAGCGTCGTGAAGTTGACGTGTACGAGCCCGAAGCGCTGGCTGTAGCCCGCCGCCCACTCGAAGTTGTCGAGCAGCGACCACACGTAGTATCCACGCAGATCGACGGCCGAGGCCGGCCCGCCCGGCGCCGTCGCCGCGAGCGCAGACTGAAGGTGCGCCGACAGATAGTCGATACGTGCCGAGTCGGCGATGCGGGCGACGCCGGTCTCGGCATCCAGCAGCACCGTGTCGGGCAGGCTGACGCCGCCCTCGGTGATGTAGACAGGCGGCAGAGCGTCGCCGTAGCGCGCGGCGAGCTCCGTGAGCGCAACGCCCAGAAACTCGGGAGCGTTGGGCCAGCCGAATCCGGTGCGCGGAAACTCCGGCCACGGTTCGAGGTGAAAGGGCAGCGCGCTGAGCGCCGGCGCCTCGCCGTCGGGCGACGACGACGAACCCGTTCCGGCCGCGATGCGGGTCGGAAAGTAATAGTTGAGCCCGTAGAAGTCGAGGGGCTGACGGATGATCGCCAGATCTTCCGGCGAAACCTCGACCAGCGGGCGCAGCGCCACCGCGAACTCCTCGGGAATCGTGGGGTACCGCCCCAGCAGCACCGCGTCGCCGAACATGCGGTTGTGCACGATGTCGAAGAGCGCGGCGAACCCCTCGTCTTCGTCGGTGCTCGTCGCAGCCGACACGGGCGAGTGCACGTTCGTCACGCCGATCTCGCCGCGAACGGATGCCGCGCGCAGCGCCTGCACGGCCAGCCCGTGCCCCAGCAACTGGTGGTGGCCCGCCGGCACGGCATCGAACAACAACGTCGTACCGGGGGCGTGGATGCCCAGGGCATACCCGTTCAGCATGACGGTCGCCGGCTCGTTGATGGTCACCCAGCGGTCGACCCGATCGCCGAACACCTCACCCACCTGGTAGGCGTAATCGCCGAATCGGCCTGCGGTGTCGCGGTTGAGCCAGCTGCCGCGCAGCTCGACGGGAGTATCCCAGTGGAACAGCGTCGCCATCGGGCTGATGCCCGCGGCGAGCAGCTCGTCGAGCAGCCGATCGTAGAACGCGATGCCCTCGCGGTTCGGGCCGCCGCTGCCGCCCGGTTGCAAGCGCGGCCAGCCGAACGAGAAGCGGTACGAGTCGATGCCGAGGTCGGCCATGAGCGCGACGTCTTCACTGACCCGGTGAAAGTGGTCGGCGGCGACATCGGCATTCGCGCCGCCCAGGATTCGGCCCGACTGGTGCGTGAACTCGTCCCACACCGAGAGTTCGCGGCCGCCGTCGTGCACGCCGCCCTCGATCTGAAAGGCGGCCGTCGCAGCACCGATGACAAAACCGGGCGGGATGATCGTGGCGAACGCCTCTGCCTCGGCCATCGCATTGTCTCGGGCGCTCATCGCCCGCGACCAGAGTGCACAGTGCGGGCGTTCATCGTCCGCCACCAAACAGCACAGTGCGGGCGTTCATCGCCCGAGTCCAAACAGCACAGTGCACGCGTTCATCGCCCGAGCACCCGCTCGAGGTACTGGTTGGCGAACCGCCGCTCGGGGTCGAGCCGGTCGCGCACCGTGAGAAACTCGTCGAAATGCGGATACACCTCGCGAAGCGACGAGGCATGCTGTGTGTTCATCTTGCCCCAGTGCGGTCTTCCGCCGTGCGCCATCATGATCTCCTCGACCGCCCGAAAGTATTCTGCCGGGTCGTCTCGGTAGTAACGGTGCACTGCAATGTACCCCGTTTCGCGCTCGGATGCGGTCGACAGCCAGAGCGAGTCCGGCGCAGCGAAGCGCACCTCGATGGGGAACGAGATGCGCCAGCCGCGCCCCTCGATCAGCTCGTCGATCTCGCGCAGCACCCCCGGAATGTCAGCCGCTGGCACCGCGTACTCCATCTCGACGAACCGCACAGTGCGCTTGGTGGCGAACACGCGAGCGGAGAAGTCGCTGAACTGCCGCGTTCCGGTGAGCTTCTCGGCCGCGCGGTTGACGCGCGGGATGAGCGCCGGCACGGCGCGTCCGGCCAGACAGGTCGCCCGGAACACCTGATTCGCAACCAGTTCGTCGTCGACGAACCGCCGCCAGGGCGTCAGTGGCTTGCGCGGGGTGTGCCCGGGCATCCGCTCGTTCGTTTTCGTCAACGCCGTCGTCGTGTGCGGAAACCAGTAGAACTCGAAGTGGTCGGCCCCGTCGACACGCGCGTCGAGGTTCGAAAGCACGTCAGCGAGCGGCTCGGCGGCCTCGGTCGCGTTCAACACGAACAAGGGAACACACTGCACGGTGACATCGACCAGGATGCCCAGCGAACCCAGCCCGAGCGCGACGGCCGGAAGCAGCTCGGTGTTCTGGGTCTCGCTCACCACCAGCAGCGATCCGTCGCCGATGACAAGTGTCGCCCCGACGACCTGCGTCGAGATGCCGCCGAACCTCGAGCCCGTGCCGTGCGTTCCTGTCGAGATGGCGCCGCTGATGGTCTGCCGGTCGATGTCGCCGAGGTTCTGCATGGCGAGCCCGAACGGCTCGAGCAGTCGCGGAATCTCATGCAGATACGTACCGCCGCCGAGCGTCACCTGCAGCCGCGCCGTGTCGACCGCCCAGAGCCCGCGCAGGCCGTCGAGGTCGAGCTGCACTCCCCCGGCGACCGCGATGCCGCTGAAACTGTGGCCCGCGCCAACCGCCTTGATGCGCATTCCCGACTTGGCTGCCGCCACGACCGCGCGCTGCACCGCCGGGATGCTCGCCGGCCGCTCGACGCGGGCAGGTTTCACGGCTTCGGTGCGCCCCCAGTTGCGCCAGACGGCTCCCGTCGCTGCGGCGCCGCTCACTGCGCTGCCTCGCCGACCAGATCGCTGCCGACGGCGTAGGCGACGGAGCTGCCGACGGCGCGGGCGACCCGGTGTGACACTCCGCTCACAGAAACGCCTTGCCTTCGCCCCGATACGTGGGCAACGCGGCCACCGCCGCAGGGCCGCCCGGCGCGGCGGCGTCGACGAGTTGCATCTCGTTCACGTGTTCTGCCAGCTCGCCCGACTTGGTGTGCCGCAGCCACACCCGGTCGCCGACCCGCAGTGTTTCGGCAGCAGCGCCCGAGAGCGGCGTCTGCACCTCGCCGGCCATCTCGCGAGCCTGCATCTTCAGGCCGAGCGGCCAGACGATTTCGGGCAGCCGGTCGGGCTGAGCGGGCCCGGAGGCGATCCAGCCGCCGCCGAGCAACGTGGCCATCTTCGGGGTCGGCTTGCGTACCACCGAGAGTGCGAACGCGGCGGCCGGGGCCGGCTGAAAGCGCGAATAGGTGTCGAACAGGTGCCCGCCGAACAGCCCGCTGCCGGCGGCGATCTCGGTGACGGATGCATCGGCAGAGGTGCTCTCGAGCGACCCCGTTCCGCCGCCGTTCACGAATTCGAGGTCGGCCACCTCGCGAACCGCCCGCACCACGGCGCCCCGTCTGTCGGCGAGTTCCGCAATGGATTGGTGCTGCATCCAGTCGAGCACCCGCGCCCGGGCCGGGTTTCCGCGCGGCCGATTGCCCACCCCGGCGATCTGCGCCTCGTAGCCCATCATGCCCACGAGCGTGAAGCCCGGCCGCGACGCGATGACCTGCGCCAGCACACGCGCCTCGTCGACCGTGAAGACCGGCGAGCGCCACACCCCGATGTGCCCGAGCGCACGCGTCACATACGACGTATCGAGTTCGAGGCAGACACGGATGCTCGGCCGAGCCCTCGGCGCGACGACCGAGTCGATCAGGTCGAGCTGGGCCACGGAGTCGACCATCAGCGTGACGCGAGAGGCCAGCCGATCATCCGCTGCCAAGCGCGCGATGGCCGCTCGGTCGGCGGTGGGATACCCGACCACGACGTCGTCGATGGTCTCGGCCAGCCACAGCGCCTCGGGCAGCGTGTAGCCGAGAACACCGTGATAGCCCGGCAGCGCGAGCACCGCGTCGAGCACAGAACGTACTCGTACCGACTTACTGGCCACGCGAATGGGTTTTCCGGCGGCGCGATCGAGCATCGAGAAGGCGTTGTGCGCGAGCGCCTGCAGGCTGATCGCAGCGAGCGGGGTGTCGACGTCGGCCGTGGCGCGGGTGAGGTCGCCCCAGAACTGCGCCGGATTCCGCCAGGGGGCGGCCGCTTCGCGAGTGAGTTCGAACGGCGGTGTGGCATTCACTGCGGCGCGCCGGGTGGCCGGCACAGCGGCGGGTTCAGCGGAGGGCAGGGCGGCATTCATCAACGCACCGATTTCACTCGGGCCACGGCGACAGCGCCGCCGATGGCGAAGAGACCAGACAGAACGAACAGGGCGGCGAAACCGCCGAACAGGGCAACGACACCGGCACCGAGCAGCGGCGCGATGGCTTGCGGAACAGCGGTGGCGATGTTCATGATTCCGAGATCTTTACCCCGAGTGGCCGGGTCGGGCAGAACCTGCGTCGCCAGCGCCTGGTCGACCGACAGAAAACAGCCGTACCCCAGGCCGAGCAGTGCGCCGCCCACCATCGCCACGGGCAGGGCCGGCACGAACGCCAGCAGCAGCGCGGCGATCGCCTGCAGCACCGCCGACACCAGCACGAACACCTTGCGCTGGCCGAGCCGGTCGGAGAGCAGGCCCGCCCCGAGCGAGGCGATGATTACGAACACCATGTAGATCAGCACCAGCACGATGAGGTCGTTCTCGGCATCGGCGTCGTTCAGCCCGTAGAGCAAGAAGTACAGCAGCAGGGCCGTGCCGAGCGCGTTGCCGACGTTCACGAGAATGCGGCTGAGCAGCGTGTATCCGAAATCGGGGTACTGCCGCGGGCTGATCCAGAACCCGTCGACGAACGCGCGGGCCGTGACCCGAGCCCGTTCGGATTTGGGCAACACCGCATCGGGCATCCAGATGCAGAAGGGGGCCACCAGGATGACCAGCGCGACCGCGACGAACAGATAGCCCGCGAGCTGGGTCGTGAACAGCACGCTCACCAGCACGAGTCCGAGAATGATGCCGATGGACTGAGGTGCCGAGAGCCAGCCCGAGACGTATCCGCGCTGACCGACCGGCACCTGGTCGGAGATCGTGGCCGTCAGGGCCGCCGTGAGAACGCAGAAGCCGATGATGGCGAGGGTCCAGAACAGCCCGACGCCGATGAGAGACGTCTGCAGCCCGAGCAGGGCGAGCGACACGGCGAAGAGCAGCGTGCCGCCGGCGATCCACGGGCGGCGGCGGCCGAAACGCGAGGTCGTGCGGTCGCTCATGGCGCCGGTCAGCGGAAAGGTGAGCAGCGCGGCAACGCCCGAGATACCGGAGATCACACCGAACGCCACCACGGTATCGATCCAGTTGCCCGTGTCGACCCGGTTCGCGACCTGCAGCGGCAGCAAGAGCTGAATGGGGGTGAGCTGCGCCATCCAGATGCCGAGCCAGGCGATGGCGAAGAGGGCGACCCAGCCGCCCTTGAGGCGCTGGGTCGGTTCGCTGAAGACGCCCAGCACACCGACGCCGCCGAGGGCGCCCGAGCCGCTCATGCCGCCCGAGCCGCCCGTGCCGCTCATGCCGCCACCGCCAGCGCGCCGAGCGAGTCTGCGGCGAAGTCGATGATGGCAAGCGCCGCCGCGTCGTCTCGATTGACGAGCCAGCCGATGGTGAGCCCGTCGGTCAGCACCACGAGAAAGGTCGCGATCTCGGCCGGCGGACGATTCCAGCGCAGGCCGGTCGAAGCCGCGGCCACATCGAGGGCCTGTTCGGCGAGCGCGTAATAGCGCTCGTACTGCACCCGTGCGAGCGGCTGCAGCTCGGGGGAACGCATGGCGTATTGCGTGAGCTCGAACATGGCCTTCTCTCTCAGCGGATCACGGCGCAGAACATCGAAGTAGTGCAGCAGACCCTCTCGCAGGGTGTCGCGCATCGAGCCCCCGCGCAGCTCGAGGCGCGCAAAAACCGACTGCTCCCCTGCGATGACCGAGTTCACCAGTTCGGCGATCAGCTCGTCTCTGCTGGCGAAGGCGTAATGAAAACTCGCGAGCGACACACCGGCCTCGGCGACGATGGCGCGGGTCGTCGCTCCTTGGATGCCGTGCTCGGCCACGACGCGAAGAGCGGCGTCGAGCAGCAACTCGCGTCGTTCGGCGACGGGCAGCCTGGTCATCGGTCCTCCATGTGGGTCATTTGACCCAGTTGAGAGATTATGACCCGCGAACGAGCGCTTTGTCTATCGTTTTGCGGGCTCGCGCATGACCAATCACTACATACAACCGCATGGGGCTTTGACATCGCCCGGTATTGCTTGCTAAATGGAAGAACGTGGGAGTCGTGAAACAGAGCACCAACCGGGGTGTGCCGAGGGGGTCGGCCACCAGAGTTTCGCGAGTCCGGATGCCCGGGCGGGCCTCTCCCGCCCTCGCACTGCCGCTCGTGCTGATGCTGGCAGCGGGCTTGAGCCTCGGCGCAGGTCTTGTCGTCGGGGCCGGATTCGGGGCTGGCGCCGCCTCTGCCGCGACACCTTCCGCCGACGCGCCCTCTGCCGACGCGCCCTCCGCCACCCCGTCACCTTCTGCAGCTTCTGCAGCGCCCGACCTCGTGGCGCCCTCTGCCAGCCCTTCTGTCGCGCCGCCGCCCGCCGCTCCCCCGACGACCGCGCCGACCGACCCGCCGACCACGACACCGCCGCCGAGCCAGCCGCCGATCGCCGACCCGCAAATCGCGAGCCCGGCGTCGGGCGACACCCTGGCAGGCGCTGTTTCGATACGCGGATCCGCCGAGCCGGGCAGCGACATCCAGGTGCAAAGCTCGACACAATCCGACCCGCTGTGCACGGTGAGCGCCGACAGCGACGGATCGTTCGTCTGCTCGACCTCCGGGCTTCCGAGCGGGCCGAATGTGCAGCTCTCGGTCGTGCAACTCGTCGGCGGATACGACGACAAGCACGCGGCGATAACTGTGAACGTGCTGAATTCTCCGACCCTGTCGTCAGGATCGAACGGGCCGATGTCGACCGGGTACGGCACCGTGCGCGGCACGGCGTATCCGGGCGCCACCGTCAATGCGACCGCGGCGTCGTACTCGTGCTCGGGCGTCGCCGACGGGCAGGGATCGTGGGCGTGCAACCTGGGCACGAACATCCCGAGCGGCACACTGCGGGTCAGCGCGACTCAGACCACGGGCTGGAGTAACGGCGCGAGTTCGGCGAGCGACACGCTCACCCTGCAGATCGACTCCACGGTGCCATCGCCGCCTGTGATCACCTCCCCGAACGCCGGCGCGACGGTGGCTCAGGTCGGTTCGGTCTCGGGTACGGGTGAAAACGGGGCCCTCGTCACCGTGTTCGCCGGCACGTTCGCCGCCTGCACCGCCACCGTGCAGGGCGCCGCATGGTCGTGCACCACTGGAACCGTGCCGGCGGGCTCGTTCGGCGTCTCGGCCATGCAGCAAGACGCCGCCGGCAACGTGAGCGACGAGAGTGCACCCTTTACGGTGAGGTTCGGCGCGGCGGGTGTTCCCACGCCGAGTGCCTCTGGCAGCGGTTCGGGCGGCTCTGCCGGCACAGCCGGCCCGGCGCCGAGCGGGAACGCGTCGTCATCACCGCCACCGAGCGGTGCGGCGAGCGGATCGGGTTCGGGCTCCTCGGGTTCGGGCCCCTCGGGTTCGGGCGGAGCATCCACGGGCGGCAACCCTGGCGACGGTGACGGATCGGCCGGCGGAAGCGGCGGCTCCTCCGGAGGCCAGAACTCCCCCGGCGGCGGCGGTACCATCGTGGCCCCGGCCGCGCCCGCTCCCGACACCTGGGCGAGCGCGACACGATTCACCGCGGCCCTGCAGCCCGTGCTGGCGTCTTCTCCCCTCACCACCTGGCTCGTCGCCCTCGCCGCCGCACTAGCGGCAATCCTGCTCATCGCGGCGCCCGGACGCCTGCTCGCCGCCGCACTCGCCCGCCGGCGCGAGCGCGATTCCGACATCGCCCACGCCGGCATGCTCGGGTCGCCAGTATCGCCGGGGCCAGCGTCACCGATGTCAGCATCGCCGATGTCAGCATCACCGATGTCAGCGTCACCGGCGTCAGCATCGCCGGTTTCCGCATCACCGATGCCAGTATCACCGGCGCCCACACGAGGAATTCCGCGCCTCTCCGGCCTCGCCCTTCCCACCGGCCGCCCCCGCGGTGCACTCGACGCGGCGACCCGCACACGACTGCTGCGCTCCACGCTGAAGCGCTCGCGTTTCACGGGGCGTAACCGGCCGGCCGGAGACTTCGACTCCGCGTTCGAGATCACGTTCAGCCCGTGGTTGGTCGCCTCTGTCTGCGTGCTGCTGAGCGCCGCCATCGGTTTGCTCTCGGGGCCCGTCGCCGGTCAGCCCGCATATCTGCGACTCTTCGTGGCGATCAGCGTCGCGTTCGCTGCCCTGAATGCGGTGTCGGTGGTGGTTCCGCGCGTTCTCGCGAAGCGCTGGCTGGGTGTCACCGTGCAGCTCGTCGTGAGTCCGCGCTATCTGCTCGTCGCCGGCGCCCTGGCCGTGCTTTCGCGACTGCTCGACCTGCAGCCGGCACTGCTGTTCGGCATCGTTTTGTCACTGGTGACAGCGGTCGGCCTCAGCCGCCGTCAGGCCGCCCGCCTCGCCGGCCTGCAGCTCGGCGCGCTGCTCGGCCTCGGCACCGTCGCCTGGCTCGCGCTCGTCTGGCTGCCCGGCATCGCCGGCGCGAACGCCACAGCGAACCCCGTCGCGGCTCTCGCCAACGAGACGCTCACCACCATCGTGCTCGGCGCGTTCGGTGCGACCGCTGTGCTGGTGCTGCCGTTCGGCAGCCTCGCCGGGCGTGCGGTGTACGAATGGTCGAAACCCATCTGGCTCGGCCTGACGCTCGTCTCGTTCACTCTGCTCGCCGCCGCCGTAACCCCATCGTTCGAGCAGGCCGGCCGCAGCTTCGCGCTCGCTCAAACCGTCGTGATAGCCGTGGCATTCGCGGCCGTCAGTGTCTCGGTGTGGGTCTGGTACAGGTTCATCGCGCCGACCCTCGACGATCCGGTCCTCGACGAACCGGCCCTCGACGAATCGGCGCACGACGAACCGGCCGTCGACAAACTCAGGCTCGACAGATGAGCGGCCGCCCCACCGCGTTTCAGACGACTCCGTTCGCGCGCTTCGCCGACCGGGCTCAGGCCGGGCTCACTCGGCATTTCGGCGGCCTCGGCCCGGGCTCGCTGCGTTACAGCAGCCCTCCGCGTGTGACGCAGCTGGCTTCGTTCAACTACTGGTGGCTCGCGCACGCCGTCGAGGTGCGTGTTGATGCCTACGAGCGCAGCGGATGGTCGGGCTGGCTCGTTCTCGCCCGCCAGACCTACACGGGCATCCGCCGGCGCAATCGCGGCTCGCTGTTCAACTCCTATTTCGACGACATGAGCTGGCTCGCCATTGCCGCGCTGCGGCTGTTCGACGCCACAGGCGAGCAGCAGTATCTACGTGACGCGACTGCCCTCTGGCAGCGCATCGCCCAGCGCGGTACCGCAGCGGCAGACGCAACGCACGAACGGGCGGTGGCGTGGCGTGTCGGCCAATCGGACTACTTCAACGCCCCGACGAACGGCGCTTTCGCCATCGTCAGCGAGCGCTTGAGCACGCGCGGCGGACTCGCAGCGGCCGAGGCTACGACCTTCGCCGAGACTTCGCGCACTTTTCTCGAAAAGACGCTTCGCGACCGAAAGACCGGCCTCGTCGCCGACGGAATCAATCGCACCGGCGACGGGCGCATCGACACCGACTGGCTCTTCAGTTACAACCAAGGGCTCTACCTCGGGGTGAAGGTCGAGGTTTTTCGGCGAACCGGCGAGGCTTCGCATCTCGACGATGCCGTTCACACCGCGCTCGGCACTGTCGAACACCTCACGGAGGGTGGCGTTTTCACGAACGAGAACGTCAATCACTCGGCCCGCGGTGGGGGCGACGTCGGATTGTTCAAGGGAATCTTCTACCGCTACCTGGCCGACCTTCTGCTCGTACCCGAGCTGCGCAGCCGCGTCGAGCTCGCTGCAGCGGTCGCCGAGCTCGACGCCGCCCTGCGCTCTGCCACCGACATGCTCTGGCAGACATTCTCACCGAGCCTGCTTGCCAGCGATGACTGGCGCGAATTCGCCACACCGCCGACCTCTCTGGCAACAGAACTCAGTGCGGTGATGGCCCTGGAGTCACGTTCTCGCTTCGAGACACTGCTGGCCGCGGCGGCAGCCAGCTGATCGCCTCTGGTAACAGGGGAACGAGCGCCTTCGTGCCCAGAATGCGGGAATGACCCGCCACGTTCAGCCGAACATTGCGCCGCGCCCCCTCGAGTCTGCTGCCCGCCCACACGTTCTGATCGAACGTCGAGTACACCGAGACGATGCGTGAATCGACGTCGTGCGTCGCCTGCAGAAACTGCACAACCCGATCGCTCGGGCCCAAGGCACGCACGCTCTGCGCGCGCATCACCCGCCCCCACTGCGACCCCGAGAAGGGAGCGTTGATCGCCACCAGGCCATCGATGCGCCGTTCTGCATCGAACCGCAGCATCAGATACTTGCCGACCAGCCCGCCCTTACTGTGCGCGAGCAGCACCACGTGGCGTAGATCGTGCGACTCGAGATACGAGGCGATCACTCGGGCCGAGGCCTCGAGGGTTTCGGTGTTGCGGCCGAGCTCTTCGACGACGTGCACTGGATGCCCGATTCTCGCCGCCTCCGCACCGACAGTGCGCAGCACGGCCCAGGTCTCGAAAACCCCGGCGATGAGAACGACCGGGCGACCGCTCGCCGAGGCTGCGGCGAAGCGCTCTTCGGCCGAACGCCGGTCGGCGGCCGCACGGAGTTCGTCGGCCGCGGTGTAGGCATAGTCGAGCATCCAGTACCCGGCCTTCTGCAAGCGGTTCACTCCTTCGCCTCCAAGGTCTGTAGGTCGTCAGTAGCCGAAGTCGGCGTCGAACTCGTCGACGGATGCCCCGATGAGCATGAGCAGCGCGCCGGCATACGCGTCAGCCGGGTCGTCGGCGGCGAAAACCGACGTCTCACCAGCCAGAACGGTTTCGACTTCGTAGCCGTCCGCCGTGCGGCGCAGCGCCGTGAAGGTGGCCGCGAGAAGGGCCCTGAGCTGGTGTTCTGCGGGCAGCCAGAGGGCATCGTCGAGCGCGACCTCGTCGAGCGCCCACTCGGTGGTGCCGTTGAATCCGAGAATGGTTCCGGTGGAGAATTCGTGGGCTTCGATGGTCATGTCGCTGACGGCGAACACGTCGCCCTCGAAGCCCGGCTGGTCGATGATGAACCTGTCGCCCGTGGTCGGCTGCCATCGCAGACCGGCGACCCGAAGCGCACGCGCAAGCTGAGGAGAGATCATTGCTTCATTATCGGGCCACCCGATGCCCTCGAGCTGAATACCGGGTGTCGCGTGGCTGAGTGACGATCTCATAACTTTTTCTCACAAGATGCCCATTGACAGGCGCTGTATGTTGTTCTGGTGGAAGACCAACGGCGCACTCCGGGATCACAGACTTCACTTCGTGAAGCCAACCGGGCTCGAATTGTCGACGCCATCAAGAAGCACGGCGGCCTGACGCAGGTCGAACTCGCCGGGGCGACGGGCCTGTCTCCAGCCACTGTGTCGAACATCGTCAAAGAGGGCGTCGGTACCGGCCTGCTGCACACCGCGACCATCACGCGAAGCGGCCGGAGGGCCCAGCACGTCACCCTCGCCCACTCGCTGGGGCTCTTCGTCGGCGTGCACTTCTCGACCAGGCACATGCGCATCGCGCTCGCCGATGCCGCCCACACCGTGGTAGCCGAACACCACATGCCGCTCGCAAAAGACCACCGCGCCGACAACGAGCTCGACAAGACCACACTGCTGCTGGCCGACATGCTCGAGTCAGTGGATGCCACGATGCCCGAGATTCTCGCCGTGGGCATCGCGGTTCCCGCCCCCATGGACAGGGAGACCGGAACGACTGCGCGCAGCGGAATCATGCGCGGGTGGGACGGCGTCGACGTGGCCGAGGTGATGCAGCGCCGGCTCAAGCGCCCCGTCTACGTAGACAATGCCGCGAATCTCTCGGCGCTCGCGGAGTTCAGACTCGGCGCCGCGCGAGGCAAAGGCAACTCTGTGACTCTCGACATCGGCGACGGCATCGGGGCCGGGCTGATACTCAACGGGGCCATCTTCCGCGGCCACAACGGCGTCGCCGGCGAATTCGGGCACACGACCATCCTCGAAGACGGGCCTCTCTGCCGCTGCGGCAACCGAGGGTGCCTAGAAGCCATCGCAGGGGGCCCGGCGCTGCTCGACAACCTGCGCGAAGAACTCGGCACCATCAAGCTCAACGACGTCGTGCTGCGCGCCATGTCGGGCGAATCGACCTCGATGCGCGCCATCGCCGACGCAGGGCGGCACATCGGCGTCGCAGCAGCGAATCTGTGCAATCTGCTCGACCCCGAACGCATCGTCGTCGGGGGCGAACTGGCCCGTGCCGGTGAACTGCTGCTCGGCCCGCTGCGGCACGCGGTAGAGCGGTCGATCATCGTCGGGCGAGACCTGATGCCCGAAATCGTTCAGGGCCAGCTCGGCGCTCGGGCTGCCACTCTGGGGGCCGCGGTTTACGCCGTCGACAGCGTGAACATCGTGCCTGACGACAGAAGTGCTTAACTTGTTATCTTTCGGTTGGCTTCAAGACTTGACGACAAGATCGAAAGATGCCAAGCTCGCTCCAGCCGCCAAAGAGGGCGGCACGATTACGGAGGTTTCTCAATGAAGATCGCCACCACGAGAGCGGTCATTGCCACGGCCGCGCTCCTGCTCGCAGCCGGCTCGCTCACAGCATGTTCGAACGGATCATCTAACGGTTCGTCGAACGCGACGGCAACCGCATCAAGAGCCAAGATCGGCTTGCTGCTCCCCGACACCGTCACCGCTCGTTACGAGAGCGCTGACAAGCCGTACTTCGAGGCCAAGGTCACCGCCCTGTGCCCCGACTGCACGGTTCTCTACGCGAACGCCGACGGCGACGCATCGAAGCAGCAGCAGCAGGCTGAATCGATGCTGACGCAGGGCGTCAACGTTCTGGTTCTCGACCCGTTCGACGGCGAGGCCGCAGCAGCCATCGTCGGCGAAGCCAAGGCGAAGAACGTGCCGGTCATCTCGTACGACCGCCTCATCGACAGCCCCGACTCGTCGGCCTACATCTCGTTCGACAACGAGAAGGTCGGGCAACTCCAGGGCCAGGCTCTGGTCGACGACCTGAAGAAGACCGGCGTTCCCGCCGGATCGGGCATCATCATGGTCAACGGTTCGCCGACTGACAACAACGCCACCCTGTTCAAGAAGGGCGCCCACTCGGTCATCGACACGTCGGGCTACAAGGTTCTCGCCGAGTACGACACACCCGGATGGGACCCGGCACAGGCTCAGACCTGGGTCGCCGGCCAGATCACGCAGTTCGGTAGCCAGATCACCGGTCTGTACGCCGCGAACGACGGCACCGCAGGTGGCGCCATCGCAGCACTCAAGGGTGCGAACGTCAGCCCGCTGCCGCCCGTCACCGGTCAAGACGCCGAGCTCGCCGGCATCCAGCGCATTCTCACTGGTGACCAGTACATGACGGTCTACAAGGCCCTCAAGCCCGAAGCAGAGCAGGCGGCCACTCTGGCTGTCGCGCTGGCCAAGGGTCAGGCCATCAAGGGAACCAGCGAAACCGCAACCGCCAAGGGTGCTCAGATCGCTTCGTTCCTGCTGGTGCCGGTTGCCGTCACCGTTGACAACATCGAAAGCACCGTCGTCGCCGATGGCTTCTACACCGCCGCACAGATCTGCACGCCAGACTACGCAGCGGCTTGCGCCACCGCCGGCATCAAGTAATACAGCATCACGTAACAACTGAGTCGATAAAAATTGAGTATGGCCCGGCCGGGGTGTGTACACACGCCCCGGCCGGGTTTACTTTGGGCCCAGCGCACAAAACATTTTGACCAACGCTAGACAAGACCAACGCCAGACAAAAGGAGTAACCGTGACGATGGAATCCGCCGTCGCTGAACCCACGAGTGCCACGCGTGAGCCCGTTCTCTCGCTCAGGGGCGTCTCGAAGGGCTTCGGCGCCGTACGCGCCCTGACCGACATCGACCTCGACATCTACCCAGGAGAGGTCGTCGCCATCGTGGGCGACAACGGCGCGGGCAAGTCCACGCTCGTGAAGATTCTGGCGGGAGTGCACCCGCAAGACTCCGGCACCATCAAGTTCGACGGCCAGATCGTCAACATTCCGACGCCGACCGCCTCTCGTGCGCTCGGCATCGCCACAGTGTTCCAAGACCTCGCCCTGTGCGACAACCTCGACGTCGTCTCGAACCTCTTTCTCGGCCGTGAGATCGTGCACGGCGTCGCGCTCGACGAAGAAGAAATGGAGCAGCGCTCGTGGAGCCTGCTGCGCCAGCTCTCTGCCAAGATTCCGTCGGTGCGTATCGCTGTCGCCTCGCTCTCCGGCGGTCAGCGCCAGACCGTGGCCATCGCCCGATCGCTGATCGGCGAGCCCAGCGTGGTCATTCTCGACGAGCCGACGGCTGCCCTCGGCGTCGCCCAGACCGCCGAAGTACTCAACCTCGTCGAGCGCCTGCGTGAGCGCGGCCTCGGAGTGCTGTTGATCAGCCACAACATGGCTGACGTACAGGCTGTCGCCGACCGCGTCGCGGTGCTGCGTCTCGGTCGCAACAACGGCGACTTCCACGTCGCCGACGTGAGTTACGAAGAGATCATCTCCGCCATCACCGGCGCCACCGACAACGTCGTGACCCGGCGCGCCAGCGCACACGCCGTCGATGCGGCCGCCGACAACGCCGCGACCACCGCTGCTGCTGAGGCGCTCGCCGCGCCGAGCGCCGGAGCGGTGAGCGAGCCCCTGCCGAACAACGCAATTGGTATCGATGACGAGACCGAGGAGACCCGCTGATGACTACCACTCCCACTGAAACACCGGCAGAGCGCGCAGCCGATCTGCAAGACGAACGTCTCGTACGCACCGAAGGCGTGCGCGGTGCCGTACTCGCCTTCCGCCAGCGCGTTCGCGGCGGCGACCTCGGGTCGCTTCCCGTGGTCATCGGTCTGATCGTCATCTGCGCGATCTTCCAGATTCTGAACCCGAACTTCCTCTCGGCGAACAACCTGGTCAACCTCACCCTGCAGTGTGCGGCCGTCGGTACCATCTCCATCGGTATCGTGCTCGTGCTGCTGCTCGGCCAGATCGACCTGTCGGTCGGTTCGGTCAGCGGACTGGCCGCGGCCATCCTCGGTGTCGGTCTCACCCAGCAGAACTGGCCCGTGGCCATCGCCATCATCGTCGCGCTCGTCGTCGGTGCTGCGATCGGTTACCTGTACGGTCTGCTGTTCACCCGATTCGGTGTTCCCAGCTTCGTCATCACCCTGGCCGGTCTGCTCGCCTTCCTCGGCCTGCAGCTGAAGATCCTCGGCCCGACAGGCTCGATCAACCTGCCCTACGACTCCTGGATCGTGCAGTTCGCCACCTCGGCGTTCTTGCCGCCGTGGGCCGCCTACGCACTGGCGTTCATCGCCGCGGCCGCCCTGTTCTTCGGTGACGTTCGTCGTGCGAGTCGTCGTCGTAAGGCCGGCCTGTCGACCGGCGCCCTGTCGGTCACGCTGATCAAGGCGATTCTGCTGCTCATCGTGCTGGTCGCCGCCGTCGCGTACCTCGCGACCGACCGCGGCCTGGGTGCGACGTTCCTGCTGTTCGTGCTTCTCGTGATCATCATGAACTTCTTCCTCACCCGCACACGCTGGGGCCGTTCGGTCTTCGCGGTCGGCGGTTCGGTCGAAGCGGCACGGCGCGCCGGTATCAAGGTGAACCGCATCTACATCACCGTGTTCATCCTGTGCTCGAGCTTCGCCGCCCTCGGTGGTCTGCTCGCGTCGGCTCGTCTGACCAGTGCCAGCCTGTCGTCGGGTGGTGGCGACACCAACCTGAACGCCATCGCCGCCGCCGTCATCGGTGGCACCAGCCTCTTCGGTGGTCGCGGCAGCGCGTACTCCGCTCTGCTCGGTATTCTGGTCATCCAGTCGATCTCGTCGGGTCTGACCCTGCTCAACCTCGACTCGTCGATCCGCTACATGATCACCGGTGCGGTTCTGCTGCTCGCGGTCATCATCGACTCGCTGTCACGGCGCTCACGCGCCAGCCACGGCCAGGCGTAACCGCCTCGCTGCACTACCTCAAACCCCGGCCCTCTCGTTTCTTCGAGAGGGCCGGGGTTTTTGCGTGCTAACGGGGCTACGCCCGTTTGCGCAGCGGCGAGATGAGACTCACCGCGTCGCGGGCGTACGGCGAGTTGATGGTGTCGCCGACCCGCGTGCGAGTCAGCGTCTCAGCGAGGTCGTGAGAGCGAGTCGCCACGCGCGCCAGCAGGTCTTCGGCGCCGTGGTCATCGAGGGCTGACGTGCCGCCCCCGAGCCATTCGCCCCAGAGTGGTTCGTCGAGCACAGACGGCACCCGATCATCCACCGTCGATCCGGTGTCTCGAGTGACCAAGGCCACCGAGAGCTGCGACCGCGATCCGCTCTCACGCACGTTGTAGACACCCATGGCGGCGAGCACCTGACCGGGGCCCCGAACGAAGTACGACTGCGAGCCGCCGTCGGGTGTGCTCTGCCAGTCGTAATATCCGAGCATCGGTACCAGGCAGCGCCTATTCAGAAACGCATCGTGAAAGTAGCCGTTGCTGAGAATGCGTTCCATGCCCACACGGATGATCGGCGGCACTTGCCCGCTCAACCAGGTCGGGGTGAAGCCCCACGAGGCGGTGATCAGCTCGCGCGCGCCCGCCTGGGCATCCGCCCGCGTTTGTGGCTGTGGTTGCGGCTGCGTTTGCGCGCGCACGATGATGATCTTGCGTGCAGGAGCGAACTTGTACGAGGGCTTCCATCCCGTTGTGCTCGACGCGGTCGCCCCGAAGACGGCTGCAAGTCGATCAGGAGTCTCGGTGAGGGCGAATCTACTGCGCATTTCGTTCAGCGTACCGCCGTGGCACGACCACAGCTCGATTACGCGCCTCGCTTTCACCCTGCGATTCACCCGCATCGACGATTCGCGCGCACCCGCGGCTCTCCCCGTTCGGCATCGGGCCGCGTACGCTGAAGGCAAATACGGTGAAAACAATTACGCTGAAGACAATTACGGTGAAGAGAGAGGATGGCGCATGAGCGACCCCGAGCTTGACCCGACGAAGGTCACCAACCAGCCGGCACTCACCAGCTCCACCGGGCGCATCTGGCTGATCGTGGGCGGTCTGTTCGCTCTGATCGCTGCCGGAGTGCTGATCTGGCTGCTCCCGCTGCCCCCGCACGGCCTCGCCGGCGCCGCACTCGCCGTTGTGGTGCTGCTCTACGCCGCCATGGTCGTCACGCAGCTGCTCACCCGCCGCGGTCGCGCCCGTCTCGGTGTGCTCGCCGTGCTCATGCTCAGCATCGCCGCGGTGGCACTGGTGAGCATCCTGATCATCGCGGCAAGTCAGGTTCGGGTCTGACCTGGCGGGCCTGCTCCCAGCGCGCAGACAGCTTGCTCATAGCCGCGCACGGCAGACTGGCCCAGTTATAAACCGACTTTTAGAGGATTCATGCGCAAAATCGCCCTTTTCGCCGCGGCAGCCGCCGTCGCGCTCGCCCTCGCGGGCTGTAGCTCTGCGGGCAGCAGCTCCGCCACGTCGACGCCCGCGGCGGGATGCACGTTGACCGCTCCTGGCGCGAACTCCGCCGCGGTGAAGGCCACCGGCGCCCTCGACACCCTCCCTGTGACCACGTTCACGGCGCCGATGACGACGACGACGACCGAGCGCACGGTGCTCATCAACGGAACCGGCGACCAGGTCACCGACGGATCAGTCGCCACGGTGGACTTCACTCTGTACAACGGCACCTCAGGCCAGCAGCTGTTCACCACCACCGACGCCGAGGTCGGTTCTCAAGACATCACCGTCGACGCAGCGAAGTTCTTGCCGGGCATCGTGAAGGCCGTCGACTGCGCCACGGTCGGCTCGCGCATCGTTGCGGTCGTTCCACCGGCCGACGCTTGGGGCGAGGCAGGCAACACGACGCTCGGCGTCGCCGCAACCGACACGGTCGTATTCGTGCTCGACGTGAAGGCGGTCGCAGCCGCACCGACGGCGACCGCTACCCCGACGCCCACGCTCGACCCGAACATGCCCCTGAAGGCGACGGGCGCCGATCAACCACCCGTGGCCGGCCTGCCGACCGTAGCGATCGCCTCAGACGGCACACCTACCGTCACCATTCCGAGCACACCGCCGCCGACCACGTTGCAGCTCGAGACGCTGAAGCTCGGCACGGGCGCGAAGGTGGGTGATGGCGACACCGTGACCGTGCAGTATCAGGGTGTCAACTGGACCACCGGAAAGGTCTTCGATCAGAGCTGGGGCAGCCAGCCGGCCACATTCCCGACCAGCGGGGTGATCAAGGGCTTCTCTGCAGCCTTGGTCGGTCAGACGGTAGGTTCGCAGGTGCTCGTGGTGATTCCGCCCGACCAGGGGTACGGCGCGGGCGGCCAGGCCTCTGCCGGCATCAGCGGAACCGACGACCTCGTGTTCGTCATCGACATTCTCGCGACGGCCGCCGCGTAGGCCGCGCAAAAAAGCGGAGATTTCGTAGGTGTGCTGCCGTATAGCCGCCACACCTGCGAAATCTCCGCCGAAAACGCCTGACGGTCAGCCCGAGGGCAGCGTCTGCAGCACGTTTTGAAAGAAGGTGTTCGAGTCGCTGTCTTTCGTGAAGCCCGGTGAAGCCACCGCGATCCAATAGCCCGACTCGGTGAACATGTCGAGCTCGGGAACCGAAGCAGTGCGCACTTCATAGCCGCGGTTCGCCGGCGATCCGGGCAGGTCGCTGGTACCGTAGCCCGCTGAAGAAAGCGTCGCCTCTCGCGCCGCCAGGTCAGCCGCAGACGGCTTGGCTACGCCCACGGTCACGGTCGCCGAGCCGCCGTCGGTGTCTGCCCAGTGGCACACCGTGCCGTCGAGACCGGCCATCGTCTGGAAGGTCGACCCGGAGGTGGGCGTGTACGACGAGTCGGCCGTCAGCCCGGGGCTGAAGGCAGTCACGATGGAGTCGAAGACCAGCTGGTTGCAGGCGATGTCGACCGGCGTCGCAGCCGCGCTGGTCGGTGACGAGGTCGGCGACGTGATCGGTGTCGATGTGGGCGTCGGCGTGACAGTCACCGTGACCGTCGGGGCCGGCGTCGATGCCGACGTGCCCGACGAGCATCCGGTGAGCGCTGCGATCGACAGGCCTACTACCGTGGTTGCGGCCGAAATACTGAAAACGCGTGTTGTGCGCGTCGAAAACATCATGAATGCTCCCCCTCGGCGCACCCACAGCGACAGCACCAGGGCACGCACACGATTGTGAAGGCGTGACCCGCCCCCAGCGTCTATCGTGGCACAAGCCTTGGCGTGACATGACCATGTCGCGGGCGGCCGCACCGCGTCGCCTGGCGATCGGTCAGAACACCAGCGACGGCTCGTCGCTCACCGAGAGCGTGAGCACCGCCTGCTGAATCAGCTCGTCTTTCTCGATCTCTTTCTCGATGCGGCGGATGCGCACCGCGACCTGTTCCTCGGGCAGGTCGCCTGTGAGATCGACGGCCGCGACCAGAAACACTCGGCCCGGCCCGACGAACTCGAGATGCAGGTACGTCACGCGGGAGATCTCGGGCACGGAAAGAAGCTGTCTGCCCGCGCCCACCCGAAACCGCTCGGGCGGGTTCAGGCCCACCAGATAGCGCCGGTTCTGGTTGATCAAGATGATGGCGACTCCGGCCAGCAGCAGCCCGATCAGTATCGAGCCGATCGAGTCGTAGGCGGGGTCGCCCGTCACCTGATGCAAGAAAATGCCGACGAACGCGATCACCAGGCCGGCGATGGCCGCCGAATCTTCGGCGACGACGCCGCGCAGCGTGGCATCCGACCCGTTCACCACGTAGTCGACCGGGTCGCGCTGGTACTTCGAGGCACCCCGCCGCACCTGCACCAGCGACTGCACGAGCGATGCGCCCTCGAGCACCGCCGAAACACCCAACACCGCGTAGGCGATGCCGAAGTTCGACGCCGGCTCCGGGTCGAACAGCTCCTGCACACCGTGCATGACCGAAATGACGGCACCCACGGTGAACACGCCGACCGCCGCCAGCAACGACCAGACGTAGGCCTCGCGCCCGTAACCGAGAGGATGCTCGTCATCACTCGAACGCGCCGAGCGCTTGTCGGCGACGAGCAAGAACACCTCGTTGCCCGCATCGGCCCACGAGTGCGACGCCTCTGCCACGAGCGAAGCGGATCCGGTGACGGCGGCAGCAGCCGTTTTCGCCAGCGCGACCAGAATGTTCGCGATGAACGCGAGTACGACGACCATGCAAACGCCCTTTCGTACCGGCAATCAGTTCAGCCTAATGAAACCCCGGGCATCCGTCACGGGTATCGGCGATGGGCGCCGTGCCTGCTCGAATAGGAGAAGAATAGGAGGCGTTCGAAAACCCAACCAGGAGGATCAGCCGTGGCCGCTCACTACAACGTCGTCATTCTGGGAGCCGGGCCCGGCGGTTACGTCGCCGCCGTGCGCGCCGCGCAGCTCGGCCTGAGTGTGGCGATCGTCGAGAAGCAGTACTGGGGCGGCGTGTGCCTGAACATCGGCTGCGTTCCGGCGAAGACGCTGCTGCGTAACGCCGAACTGGCGCACATCTTCTACTCCGAGGCAGACACGTTCGGCATCTCGGGCGACGTCACGTTCGACTACGGCGTCGCGTTCGACCGCAGCCGCAAGGTCGCCGACGGCCGCGCCAAGGGTGTGCACTTCTTGATGAAGAAGAACAAGGTCACCGAGTACGACGGGCGCGGCACGTTCGTCGACGCGCACTCGCTGAACGTCGAGCTGACAAAGGGCGGCACCGAGACGCTGACGTTCGACAACGCCATCATCGCCACCGGGTCGACCGTGCGGCTGCTGCCGGGCACCTCGCTGAGCGAGAACGTGGTCACCTACGAGAGCCTCATTCTCGAGCGCGAACTGCCGTCGTCGATCGCGATCGTCGGCGCCGGCGCGATCGGCATCGAGTTCGCCTATGTCATGGCGAACTACGGCGTCGAGGTCACCATCATCGAATTTCTGCCGCGCGCACTGCCGAACGAAGACGCCGACATCTCGAAAGAGGTCGAGAAGCAGTTCAAGAAGCTCGGGGTGCCGATTCTCACCTCGACCCGGGTCGAGACCGTGGTCGACAATGGCAGCTCGGTCACCGTCAGCTACGTCGACAAGAACGGTGCCCCCGGCCAGATCGAAGCCGACAAGGTGCTGATGTCGATCGGCTTCGCGGCCCGTGTCGACGGCTTCGGGCTCGAGAACACCGGCGTCGAGCTCACCGACCGTGGCGCGATCGCCATCGATGAGTACATGCGCACCAACGTCGACGGCATCTACGCCATCGGCGACGTCACCGCGAAACTGCAGCTCGCCCACGTGGCCGAGGCGCAGGGCATCGTGGCGGCCGAGACCATCGGCGGCGCCGAGACCATGCCGCTCGGCGACTACCGCATGATGCCGCGCGCCACGTTCTGCCAGCCGCAGGTCGCGAGCTTCGGCCTCACCGAGCAGCAAGCCCGCGACGAGGGCTACGACGTGAAGGTCTCGACGTTCCCCATGACGGCGAATGCCAAGGCGCACGCCCTCGGCGAGCCCAGCGGGTTCGTCAAACTCGTCGCCGACGCGACCTACGGCGAGCTGCTCGGCGGCCACCTCATCGGGCACGACGTCTCCGAGCTGCTGCCCGAGCTCACGCTCGCGCAGAAGTGGGATCTGACCGCGACCGAGCTCGCCCGCAACGTGCACGTGCACCCGAGCCTCTCGGAGTCGATGCAAGACGCCTTCCACGGGCTCGTCGGCCACATGATCAACCTGTGATGCTGGCGCTTTCGGTGCCGCCGGTGCTGTCGGTGCTTTCTGTGCCGTCGGCGAAACGGATGCCCGGCCACCGCCGCTCGAACGGGGTCGTATGCCCATCGTGAGTTCGGGCATCCTGCTGTATCGCGGCCCGGCCGACGCTCCCGAGGTGTTCATCGCGCGCATGGGAGGGCCGTTCTGGCCGCCCACGAAAGCGCGCGCCTGGTCGGTGCCGAAGGGTCTGAACGAGGGCGACGAAGAGTCGCTCGCCACGGCGAAACGCGAGTTTCGCGAAGAGGTGGGGGTGGATGCTCCACCGCTCCCCTACGCGCCGCTCGGCGACTTTCGGCAGAAGTCGGGCAAGATCGTGCGCGTGTTCACCGCGCGCGCCGATGAGCCTCGCGCCCAGAGGCCGGACGCCGACGGCGCCGATATCGATGGCTCGGTCTCTGCGGCGGCGACCCTCGCCTTCGTCGGCAGCAACACCTTCAGCACGGAGTGGCCGCCCCGCTCGGGCAAGCAGCAGGAGTTCCCCGAAATCGCGGAGGCCCGCTGGGTTCCCCTCGCCGAGGCCGCGACTCTGCTCGTCGAGGGCCAGGTCGCCGTGCTCGATGCCCTGCAGCACCGCCTCGACGACGCGTAGTCACGCCGTGGTGGCGCTGGGAGCGACCACTTCAGACGAGACGAGCTGCCCCGGCGGACGCTCTCGTCCGAACGAGTCGCTCTCGAACACGAGCTAGAGGGTCGTGACAAGGCCGCCGTCGATGGTGATGTTCGCGCCGGTGATGTTCGCGGCGCGATCGCTGCTGAGAAAGAGAACGACGTCGGCGACCTCGGAAGGCCGCGTGAACCGTTTGGTCGCCGACCCGGAGACCGCCGACGCCGCGACGGCCGCCGCATCCAGCCCGCTTGCGGCTGACACCGTCGCCGCCACTCCCCCGGCGCCGAGCCACAGATCGGTCTCGACCGGTCCTGGGCTCACGCTGTTCACGCGGATGCCGTATTGCCCGACCTCTTTCGACAGCGACTTCGCGAAGTTCAGCTGCGCCGCCTTCGCCGCGCTGTAGTCGATAACGGCCGGATCGGGCAGAAACGCGTTCACCGACGCCACATTCACGATGTTGCCCGCCCCCGCCGCGATCATGCCCGGCAGCACCGCCCTCGTCGTTCGCACCGCCGCCATGAGGTTGAGATTCAGAGACGCGAGCCACTCCTCGTCGGTGACGCTCAAGAACCCGCCGACGCGTGTCTTGGTCGCCCCGACGTTATTGACCAGAATGTCGACGCGACCATCCGCCGCCGAGACAAGCGCTGCCGAGACAAGCGCTGCCGCGGCATCCGCCTCGGCCAGATTCACCGGCACGAAGGTCACCGACCCGCTCGCCACCAGCTCCTCGATCGCCGATGTCGACGCCCGCGCGCCCGCGATCACGTGAATACCCTCGGCCACGAACGCCTGCACGATGGCGAGACCTATCCCTTTGCTCGCCCCTGTCACAATCGCTACCTTGCCCGTCATGAATGCCCCCCTTTTCGCACAGCTTAGGGCCGCACGCATCGCGCCGGGCGATATTTTTCAGCGTTTGTTCGAGGTGACAAGCGAGAGGGGCTGGGTGATGGTTTCGAGGGACTTTCGCTCGGCATCCACACCGAAGATGAGCGCCACGATACCGCCGAGTATCATGACGGCGGCCCCGATGAAGTAGCCGACGGTGAGCGGGCCTCGGTCGGATCCGTCGCCGATCAGTACGCCGTAGAGCAGGGGTGCGCCAGCACCGGCGATCTGACCGAGGGCGAAGAAGTACGAAATCGCCTGGCTGCGCAGCTCGAGCGGAAAGATCTCGCTGACCGTCAAGTAGGCACTGGATGCTCCGGCAGAGGCGAAGAAGAACGAAACACACCAGAAGACGGTCTGTGTCGCCGCGTTGAGCGTGCCCGCCTGGAACAGCACCGCCGAGACCGCCAAGACAGCTCCCGCGAGCCCATAGGTGAGAAAGATCATCTTGCGCCGGCCCCAGACGTCGAACAGGTGGCCGAGCAGCAGCGGGCCGAGCAGATTTCCGATGGCGAAGGGAAAGAAGAAGTACTGCGTCGAGCTAGGGCTGGTGCCGTAGAAGTTCTGCAGCACCAGGGCGTAGGTGAAGAAGATGGCGTTGTAGAGGAACGACTGCGTGATCATCATGGTCGCACCGACAAGAGTGCGCCTCGGGTACTGCCGCAGCAGCACGTGCGCGATCTGCCGGAACGGGATGTTGCCGGTCGCCTTGACCGTGATGGCCTTCGACTCGTCAACCGGGGTGATCTCACCACCCTCGCGCTGCACCCGGGCTTCGATGTCGTCGACCGTCTCCTCGGCCTCCTTTTCACGCCCGTGCGTCATCAGCCAGCGCGGGCTCTCAGGAATGTGTCGGCGCAAGAAGATGACCCCGAGGCCGAGAACCGGGCCGATGAAGAAACCGATGCGCCAGCCGATGTTCTCGGCGAAGATGTCGGGGTTCAGCAGGAACAGGTTCGCGAACGAGCCGAGCGCGGCGCCGGCCCAGTAGGTGCCGTTGATGGCGATGTCGACACGACCGCGGTACTTCGATGGGATGAGTTCGTCGATGGCCGAGTTGATGGCGGCGTACTCGCCGCCGATGCCCATTCCGGCGAAGAACCGGAAGATGTAGAAGAACCAGATGGTCGGCGACAGACCGGCGATTGCACTCGCGATGAGGTAGATCGCCAGCGTCAGAATGAACAGCTTCTTGCGGCCGAGCTTGTCGGAGAGCCGCCCGAAGAACAGCGCACCGACGATCTGACCGACCAGGTAGACGGTTCCAGCGGCCCCGACCTCCGCCGACGACATCCCCAGCGAAGACTGGTATCCGGCCGAAGCGACGATCTGAATCTCTAAGCCGTCAAGCACCCAGGAGAAGCCCAGCCCGACCACGATCGACCAGTGGAACCTCGTCCACGGCAGCCGATCCATTCGGGCGGGAACCAGGCTGCTGACGGCTTCGGCACTGCTATTGGCCGTGTCACTCGCACTCGACACCATCGTCTCCTCGCTCGTTCCGCCGCTCCCAGCGATGATGTTGGGAGGATCGCGGTTTCGAGGCTAGACCGGTTCGAACTCACGGTCAGGAGGGGTGACAAACGGCGGTGGCGAGCGTATTGTTCGGCCCGGTCACGCTGTGCAGTGTGCTCAGTAGACGAAGAGCTGGCCCAGAATCACCACGGCGATGACGAACAGCGCGATGACCGCGCCCACGATCTTGATACCGCGGCTGCCGAGGTGAGTGAGCCCATAGCCCACCAGAAACGGCAGCGCGAGAAGGGCGAGCGAGAGCAACCACCAGAACGCCCGGTAGCCGAACTGGCTCGCGTCGGCCAGGTGGCTGCCGAATAGCTTCTGCGTCTGCGGGTTCGTGGCGAACGCGATGGTCGCCGACAGCGGAAAAGCGATCAGAACGAACGTGATCAGCCCGGCGAACGCACCCCAGCCGCCGCGACGCCCGTCTTCGAGAGCGGTGTGCTGCGTCGAGCCGCCGCCTTGCGCGTTTTTGTGGTGCTGGCTGCTCTTGGAGGTGTTGGGGCGTGAACTCATGGTTGCCACTATGACAGAACGCCGAGAGGGGCCATCGCTCGAAAACGCGAAATCCACCGGAATGGCTGTCGGATGATCGCTCACACATCACCGGCCCACTCGTCAATGGGCAGCGGGTCACCACCCGCCAGGCGCCCACTCCAGGTATTCTGAGGGCACTTGATTCGGCTCTCGAATGAGTAACCGAAAGGCAGACGACGTGGGCGAGACTCCCCAAAGCGAGCCGCGCTCCGAGCCGCCGCACCGTGTTCTCGGCGGGCGGTACCGTCTCGATTCGCCGATCGGCCAGGGCGGCCTCGCTACCGTCTTTCTCGCTCACGACCTTACTCTCGGTCGAGACGTCGCCGTCAAGCTGTTCCACAGCAGCGCCGTCGAATCGGGTCGCCAGCAGACCGAGCTGACACTGCTCGCGGGGCTTGACCACCACGCTCTCGTGCAGATTCACGACGCCGGCGTCGACGTGGACGAGTACGGGCGAAACAACCGTTACCTCGTGATGGCGCTGGTAAACGGCAGCGACCTGCACGAACGCATCACGCACACCGCGCTCACCTCACGGCACATCGCCGAGATCGGCTACGACCTCGCCGAGGCACTCGACTACATTCAGGCCAAGGGCGTCGTGCACCGCGATATCAAACCCTCGAACATCCTCTTGGTCGACTACGGCGACGGCTCGCCGCGCGCTCGCGCCAAGCTCACCGACTTCGGTATCGCCATCGCCGACGACATGGAGCGACTGACCGTCGACGGAACCACCACCGGCACGGCCGGGTACCTCAGCCCCGAACAGGCCTCCGGTAAACCCATCACCGCGGCCAGCGACGTGTACTCGCTCGGTCTCGTGCTGCTCGAATGCTTCACGCGGCACCTCGAATTCGGTGGCGGGGTGGTCGAGTCGGCCCTCGCCCGGCTTTCTCGCGATCCGGTGATTCCGGATGATCTGCCCGACTACTGGCAGCACCTTCTCGCCGCGATGACCGCCCGCGACCCCGAGGCGCGCCCGGTGCGCCATGAGCTCGTGGCGGCGCTCAAGCAGGTGGTCATCGCCGAGAGCGGGCGGCACAAAGACGAGGCGATGGAACCACTCTTCGCGCCCGGCGAACAGCGCACAGCGCTGGCCCTCCGACCATCCATTCTCGACACCCTGCCCGACGAAGCGCTCGACCGCGTCACCGCGATGGCCGCCCGGCTGTTCTCGGCGCCGATCTCGATCGTGAGTGTCGTCGACCACGACCGGGTGTGGTTCAAGTCGCATTACGGAGCCGATGTGGGCAGCGACAATGCGGCACGCCTCGGCCGCGATATCGATCTCACCTCGCTGATGACCCCGCAGGTCGAGCCGATGATCATCGAAGACGGCATGCTCGATTCGCGCACCTCAGACAACGTGTTGGTGACCGGGCCGGTGGGCATGCGGTTCTATGTGGGGGTTCCGCTCAAGCGCACGAACGGTGACCTGATCGGCACGCTCGCGGTGATGGATTTCGCACCGGGCGAGGCGAGCGACGAAGAGGTCGAGAACCTCAACGACCTCGCCGCACTCGTCGTGTCTCAGCTCGAATTGCGCCAGGTGGGGTTGCGCACGACGAGCGACGTGAGCCAGGGACTACCGTTGAGTCACTGACATCTAGATGGGGGCTCCTTCGATGACCGACCTCGCCACGCGAGAGCCAGGCCTGTCGGCCGCCGAAGTCGCGCAACGCGTCGCCGAGGGGCACGACAACTCGTACGTCGCCGCATCGAGCCGCAGTGCGTGGAGCATCGTGCGGGCGAACCTCTTCACGCTGTTCAACGGAATCATCGCGGCCTGTTTTCTCGTGCTGCTCTTTCTGGGTCGCTGGCAAGACGCGCTGTTCGGCTTCAGCGCCATCGCCAACACCGTCATCGGGTCGGTGCAGGAGTTTCGCGCGAAACGCTCGCTCGACCGACTGGCGCTCATGCACGCGCCGACCGCTCGGGTGATGCGCGACGGTGCCGAGGCGAACATTCCGGTGGCGGGTCTCGTTCTCGACGACATCGTCGTGCTGCGCGCGGGCGACCAGGTGTCGGCCGACGCCGTGGTCATCGACGAGACGCGGCTGCAGCTCGACGAGTCCATGCTGACGGGCGAGTCGGATGCCGTCGACAAAGCGATCGGCGACCGGGTACTCTCTGGCTCCATCGTGGTCGGCGGCGAGGGCACCGCGCGTGTCTCGCACGTCGGCGCGGATTCGTACGCGAACCGTGTCGCCAGCGACGCGAAGAAGTTCTCGCTCGTCACGAGTGAGCTGCGGTCGTCTATCAACCGCGTGCTGAAGTGGATCGCCTGGATCATCGGACCGGTCGCCCTGCTCGTGCTGAACGCGCAGATGGTCGCGCTGGGCGGCTGGCCCGAGGCGATTTCGTCGGGATCGTGGCGCAACGGCGCGGTGTCGACCATCGCGTCGGTGGTGGCGATGATTCCGCTCGGGCTGGTGCTGATGACGAGCATCGCGTTCGCCGTGGGCGCCGTGAAGCTGTCGACGCAGAAGGTTCTGGTGCAGGAGCTCGCCGCGGTGGAGGGTCTTGCCCGCATCGACCTCATCTGCCTCGACAAGACCGGAACCCTGACGGAGGGCGAGATCGTCTTCGACCAGGTTCATCCGATCGGTGAGGCAGCCGGCTGGCAGAGAGTGCTCGCCTGGTACGGCGCCGAACCCGACGCGAACGCCACCGCCCGCTGCCTGACTGCGCCGTACCCGGTCACCGAGCCGGTCGAGCCCGAGGCGCGCATTCCGTTCTCGTCGGCGCGCAAGTGGAGCGCCGTGAGCTTCGGCGCGGCCGCCGAGGGCACCTGGGTGCTCGGTGGGCCCGAGATGGTGTTCGCGGGCTCCGGCCATGCCGAGTTGCGCCGCCGATCATCCGAATTGGCCTCCACCGGCCGCCGCACGCTCGTGCTGGCGCACACGCCGACGCGACTGACCTCCGAAGACGTCGACCTCGAGCGTCTGCCCAGCGTGGTCGAGCCGGTCGTGCTGCTGACCTTTCGCGAAAAGGAGCGACCCGATGCCCGCGAGACGCTCGACTACTTCGCAAGCCAGGGCGTGCAGGTGCGCATCATCTCGGGCGACAACCCGCACACCGTGGCCGCCATCGCTCGCGAGGTCGGGCTGGAGGTCGCGGGTGATGGCGGCTTCGATGCACGTGAGCTGCCCGACGATCTGGATGCCCTGGCGAAGGTTCTCGAAGAGCACGTCGTGTTCGGCCGCGTCACGCCGGCGCAGAAGAAGAACATCGTCATCGCTCTGCAGCAGGCCGGCCATACGGTTGCCATGACGGGAGACGGGGTGAACGACGCGCTCGCCATCAAAGAGGCCGACATCGGCATCGCGATGGACTCGGGATCGCAGGCCACGAAGGCCGTCGCCCGCATCATTCTGCTCGACGGCCGCTTCTCGCGGCTGCCAGGCGTCGTCGCCGAGGGGCGCCAGGTCATCGCGAACGTCGAACGCGTGTCGATGCTGTTCTTGACCAAGACCGCCTATGCGACCGGTCTCGCCGTGATCTTCGGCGCCCTGCTGCTGCAGTTTCCGTTTCTGCCGCGCCAGCTCTCGGTCGTCGACGGTCTGACCATCGGGCTGCCCTCGTTCTTTCTCGCGCTGATGCCGAACACGCGGCGGTACATCCCGGGGTTCTTGCGCCGATCACTGAGCTTCGCGATTCCCGCCGGCATCGTGATCGCCCTGGCTCTGGCGCTGTACGTGCGACTCTCCACCGACGCCGGCATCGGCGAGGCCGAGCTGCGCACGGGGTCGACCCTCATTCTGGCCATCGTCGGCCTGTGGATTCTCATCGTGCTGTCGCGGCCCATCGACGGCATCAAGACGCTCATCATCGGGGCCATGATGATCGGCCTCGTGCTGGTGTACTCGATACCGCTCGTGTCGAACTTTCTCGAGCTGGTGAACCCGTCACTGACGACCGCGCTGCTGGTCATCCTGATCTCGGCGCTCACGGTGGGCGCTATCGAGATCGTGCGATTCGTGCACGTGCGGTACGTTCGCCGCAGTCAGGCGCGGGTCGTGCCGAGCGCTCAGGCGCGGTCGGCGCGGGCATCGGCACGAGCACGGGCGAAGTAGCGCGCTGCGGGGCCGACGTAGAGCGCGGCGATCACGCCGGCCACGAGTACGACCTCCACGATGGTCGCGACGAGGGTCGACGCCGAGACCTCCGACCCGGTTGCGAGCGCAATCAGCACAACCACCAATGCGAGCACCCCGATGACCAGGGTGATGCCGAAGATAACGGTGGCGGCCACCCGCGCCATCCAATCGCCACGCGACAACCCCGATGCGACGGCAATCGTCAGTAGCCCGAGCAGCAGCGTCGACGCACCGATGAGGGTGACCGGCAGCTGCCCGCCGATCTCATCGACATCGTCGGCGTAGCGCAGCAAGATGACGAGGATGCCCGCCAGAATGTCGAGCACCCCCACGATGTAGGTGAGCACCACGACCGCGATGACACTCGCCGGCGCCCGCGGCGGCGCCTCGGTCGAGATATCGGCGCTCATCGCCCGACCTTGCCCCGGTTCGCGAAGAACGCCCGCAGCACCGAGCGCATGACGCCCAAGAAGCCGAAGAAGCCCACCACGGCCCCGAGCAGGTCGAACAGGTGCAGGTTCGGCGCGATCAGCGGCCCGACCCCGTTGATCACCAGAACGATCGAGATCACCACCGCGGCTACCGACACGAACACCCCGACGAACTCCGACACCACGCCGTTCAGCCACTGCCGATCGTCGCCCTCACTGAACGAGCGGATGCGGATTCCGAAATCGCCGGAGTCGAGCTTGGCCATGATGGAGTCGATGCGCCGCGGAAACTTGCGCAGCAACGCGCGGCCGACGGCGAGCTGCGCCTGCACTCCGATGGCGAGACGCTTGGGGTCGAGCATCCGGCGCATGAGTGTGGGTACCCGGGGAAACGCCTCGGTGACGAGGTCGAAGTCGGGCACGATCACCTTGAGGCAGCCCTCGAGCGTGGCGAAGCTGCGGAAGGCCGACGAGAGCGTCGCGGGAAGCGCGATGTGGTGCTGCCGAATGACGTCGAGCATGAGCGAGAAGATCGACCCGCCGCCTCCCCGGCGAAACCGCACCGTGGTCAGCACCAGCCCGATGTCGTGCCGAAAGCTTTCGATGTCGGCGCTCTCGGGCACATCCACGATGAGCATGAGCGCATCCGTCGCCGCGATGTCGTCTTCGCTCGACGCGGCCAGCAGCAGCGCCGCCAGGTTCTCGCGCGCGCTCTTCTCGATGATGCCGATCGCGCCGAAGTCGATGAGCCCGAGGCTCTGGTCTTCGCGCAGAATCACGTTGCCCGGGTGCAGGTCGGCGTGAAAGACCCCGCACACGATGATCTGCTCGAGTACCGCGTTCATCAGCCCCACAGCGAGCGTGTGCCGAGCCTCGGTGGTCATCTCGGCAAGAGCAGCGGATGCCCGGCTCAACGGCTGGCCGTCGACCAGGTCCATCGTGATCATGCGCCGCGTGCTCGCCTGCGCGTACACCGTCGGCACGTCGATCGTGATGTCTTTCTCGTCGGCGTGCTTTGCGATCTCCACGAGAGTCTGCCGAATCATCTCGGTGTTCGAATACTCGATGCGATAGTCGAGCTCGTCGAGCAGCGTCTGCGTGAATCCGCGCGCCACCGACTCAGCCCGCAGGTCGCGCCCCTGTTGCGTGTGCACTTCTGCCGTCTTCGCCAGTCGCAGAATGATGTCGACGTCGGCCGCGACCTGTGCTCGTGCCTCGGGCCGCTGTACCTTCACCACCACCTGTGTACCGTCGAGAAGAATGCCCGTGTGCACCTGCGCGACCGACGCCGCCGCGAGCGGCGACTCGTCGATGGCCTGAAAGACGTCGGCGATCGGTCGGCCGAGCTCTTCTTCGATGACAGCGCGAACCGCGGGCCACGGAATCGTCGTGGCGCTGGACTGCAGCGACGCGAGCGCCGAAAGATACGGTTCCGGCACGATGTCGCGCCGCGTCGAGAGCACCTGCCCGAGCTTGACGAACGTCACGCCCGACTGGTTGATGGTGCGCACGATGGCAGCCGCACGCTGTTCAGAAGTGTTCAGCTCGGCGTCGGTGCGGTTGCGCCCGCGAAACAGCCAGCCGGCACCGTTGCGCGAAGCGATCTCGAGAATCTGCAGGTAGCGCCGAGTGCGCTTCTGCCGCTGCAGCCCGGCGCGCACCACGTCGATCGGGTTACGCAAGCTCGTAGTCGGAAAAACCGCTTCGAGAATCACGAGCAGCCCGATGCCGAGTGCAAACACCCAGGCGATCGACAACACGATGAGCGTCAGAATGACCGCGTCAGAGGCTTCCGCCTGCGTGCCGCTCATGGCACCGGTCTCGCGCAGCACCCAGGTAGCGAACGGAAGCCCGCAGATGAACACCAGAATGCCCACCACGATGCTGCGCGGCCAGCCGATCGGAACCCCGAGCACTCGCCGCGAGGCGAACCCCACGAAGAGCGCAGAGAGAATGCCGAGAATGATCAGAATGACGATTTCGAACACGGCAGTTGCTCCCCTACTAGCGGCACGTCGCTGACTCGAAGTCTAACGACCCGCACACTTCAGCGGCGCGAGCGGCACGAGCCGGGCATCCACTCGGCTACGGTGTGGAAGGTGACCGAATTCGAGACCGCGCCCGCCGCGCCGACCGCCCCCGGCGAAGCCCGTTCCGCCGCTCGTTCTGCAACGGGATCTGCAGCGCGATCTGTGGCGCGGTCTGTGGCCCGTTCGCTCGATGGCAGGTCGTTCACCTTCACCCTCGCCGACGCGACGCCCATCGTGGCCGGCGAACTCGTGTCGCTCAGCGACCCAGAGGGTCACCGCGCGCTCGGCTTCGTCGAGCAGACCGCACCGGATGCCCAGGGCAGCATTGTGGGCAGCGGACGCCTGCTCGGCGTGGTCGACGCCGACGACCGCTTGATCTCGCGCGGCACCCGCCCGTTCGCCGAAGCCCTCGTCACCGAGGCGACCGCCGACGACATCGACCGGCTGTACTCCGCGAGCCGCGCGAGCCTCGAGATCGGAACACTCGTCGGCGCACCCGCGGTCGCCGCGAAGCTGCTGCCGCACCGGTTCAACCGGCACACGTTCTGGTGCGGGCAGAGCGGGTCGGGCAAGACGTACGCGCTCGGTGTGCTCATCGAGCAGCTGCTCTCACACACCGACCTGCCGATCGTCATCTTCGACCCGAACTCCGACTTCGTGAAGCTCGACCAGACCGTGCCCTCCGCCGACCCCGCCGAAGTGCAACGGCTGGCCTCGCGCGAAATCCGCGTGCTTCGACCCGACGGCGACGGCGAACACCTGCGGGCGCGCTTTCTCTCGCTGCCGCTTCGCGTACGCGCGGCGCTGTTGCGGCTCGATCCGCTGCTCGACCGTGACGAGTACAACACGCTCATGCACCTCGACTCTCGGCTGCAGGTCGAAGACACCGCGGAGTTCATGCGGTCGCTGATCGCATCGACCAGCCCGGCCGACCGGGCTCTCGCGCTGCGCATCGAGAACCTGGGCATCCTGAACTGGCAGGTCTGGGCACGCGACGAGAAGGCCGCCACCGAAATCGTCGTCGAACGGCCGAACGCGACAGTTCTCGACCTCGGCGGTTTCGAGGCCGCCGAAGAACCGCTGATCGCGGCGCTGTCGGTGCTCGACGACCTGTGGGCCCGTCGCGAGGAGCGCCGCCCGGTTCTCATCGTCATCGACGAGGCGCACAACCTGTGCTCACCCGAACTCACCAGCCCGCTGCAGGTCGCCATCCGCGAGCTGATCACGCAGATCGCCGCCGAGGGCCGCAAGTTCGGTCTCTGGCTGCTGCTCTCGACGCAACGGCCCTCGAAGATTCACCCCAGCATCATCTCCCAGTGCGACAATCTCGCCCTCATGAAGATGAGCTCTCCGCTCGACCTGGCCGAGCTCGGATCGGTGTTCGGATACGCGCCCGAGGCGCTGCTGGCTCAATCGCCGAACTTTCGTCAGGGCGAGGCCCTCTTCGCCGGCGGTTTCAGCCCCGCCCCCGCCATCGTGCAGGTGCGCGATCGCATCACCGTCGAAGGCGGCATCGACGTGCCGGTACCGCTGCGTTCGTAGCTCCGCCCGAATCCGCCCGGCCCGGCCGGCCCCGCCCGGCTCTGCCCCGCCCGGCCCGGCCCGGCCCGGAATTATCTCGTGACGCGACGCGCTGCTATCGACTTCTCCGAGTCGTCGAGCGCGAGGCCGGCATCTCGAATGTGAAATCCGAACCGGTCGATGACGTGTACGGCATCGTCAAGCGTCAAGAATGCAGTCATCGCCATACCACAATGGTGCCACTCGTAGATGTGGCGGGCGTGGGATGATCGGGGCATGCCTCAACGATTGATGCTGCTCGATACCGCGTCGCTGTACTTTCGCGCCTTCTACGGCGTGCCCGACACCGTACGCGCGCCCGACGGAACACCCGTCAATGCCGTGCGGGGGTTGCTCGACATGATCGCTCGGCTCGTGACCGACTTCGAGCCGACCGCCCTCGTGGCCTGCTGGGACGACGCCTGGCGCCCCCGCTGGCGGGTCGACCTCATTCCGAGCTACAAGCTGCACCGGGTAGCCGAATTCGTGGCCGACCCCGGTGCTGGCGGGGCTGGTGGTGCTGGTGGCGCTGGTGGCGCAAGTGCTGATCGCGGCGTCGACATCGAAGAGACTCCCCCGGGGCTCGTGCAGCAGATCCCGACCATCCGCGCCACCCTCGAGGCATTCGGCATTCCGATCGTGGGTGCCCCCGACCACGAGGCCGACGACGTGATCGGCACGCTGGCCACCAGGTCGGCGGGGGCAGGGGTGCCTGTCGACGTCGTGACGGGCGACCGCGATCTGTTTCAGCTCGCCGACGACGAGCGCCAGGTTCGCATCGTCTATACCGCGCGCGGCATGAACAAGCTCGAACTGGTCACCGACGAAGTCGTGCATGCCAAATACGGCATACCCGCGGCACGCTACGTCGACTTCGCTGTACTGCGCGGCGACACATCAGACGGGTTGCCGGGTGTCGCCGGCGTCGGCGAGAAGACGGCAGCCACGCTCGTGCGCGAGTACGACGACGTTGCCGCGATGGTCTCGGCCGCAACGGGAGCAGCGGATGCCCGGCCCGCTCCTGGGGCAGACGAGCACTTGGCCGGCCTCACCGCCGGGGCGCCCGCTCGCCCGAAGGCGCCGCCGCTGTCGGCGGCGCTGCGATCCAAGATCGCATCCGCAGCCGACTACCTCGCCGTGGCGCCGCGGGTCGTCGAAGTGGTGCGCGACCTCCCGCTCGGCGGATTCGACGCTGAAGCTGACGCGGGCATCCACCCGCTGACCGACGAGCGGCGGTCAGCCATCGCTGCGCTGTCGAAGCGCTACAACCTCGGTGGATCCGCCGACCGCGCCACAAAAGCCCTCAACGCCCGGGCCGGCGCGTCCGCCTGAGGCGCCCCGCGCCTCGCCGCTCCAGGCGTGACGAAGACGGCGGCAGCCCTAGCCTTCGCTGGGCGCCGGGTCGGTGGGTTCGGGCGCGGCGGGTTCCGTCTCGAGAGCACTGTTGCGCCGCGCCAGCTGAAAGACGCCGTACACGGCCGCCGCGCCCGCGATCACGAACACAATCGTCGCCCACCACGGCGCCGACTTCGCCTCGCCGAGCACGACGATGCCGATGGTCACGCCCACCATCGGGTCGATTACTGTGAGGCCCGCTACCACCAGGTCGGGCGGCCCTGTCGAGTAGGCGGTCTGCACGAAGTACGTTCCGGCGAGACCAGCGGCGATGAGGCCGATAAAGCAGAGAATGGTCAGCCAGTCGTTCGGCCCGATGTGAAAACCGCCGATGAAGAGGGTCTGCACCCGTTCGATGACCACCTTGGCCAGCGTCGCCACAAAACCGAACAGAATGCCGGCGCCGACGATGTAGAACACCGTTGTCGCACGGGTGCGGTAGAGCAGAAAGACGGTCGTCACGATGCCCAGAACCACCGCGAGAATGATGAGCACCACCACCAGCTGCAACTCGCTGATCGGCAGGGTCGACGTGGTGAGGGCCGCGATCGTCACGAACAGAGCGATTCCGCCGACACAGAAGGCAACGGCTCTGATCGTGGCTCTGTCGAGCTTTCTCTTATTCACCCGAGCATTCACGATGGCCGTGATGACGAGGGCTACGGCGCCGAGCGGCTGCACGACGGTCAGGGGCGCGAGATAGAGGCTGACGAGCTGAAAGATGATCGCCAGAGTGATCATCACGGTGCCGATCACCCAAGAAGGGCGTTTCACGAGCGCCCACATCTGGCCGACGTTCAGGCCCGATTTTGCGTTGCCCGTGGTTGCGGCATCCACTTTGTTCACACCACGGTGCTGGAATTCTGCCCCGAGTGCGAGAAACACGGCCCCGATCAGCGCGATCGGAATCCCCAGCGCCTGCAGGGGGCTGAGGGAGGCAAAATCGACAGACATAGAACCATACTCACACGCCTGTGGATGCTCTCACGACTGCGCCTCGCGGCAGAAGACACTCTGGCCCGCATCTCGGCCGTCTCGTACGCGGTATCTCGTCGTAACGCAAGCCGATGCGCCCGGAGACGTGGATGCTTACGGTGGAGGAATGTCTACAAATCATCGCATCATGAAGTGCGCCCCAGAAGACGTGTTCACTGTCATTGCGAACGGCTGGTTCTTTCCCACCTGGGTCGTCGGCGCCTCACGCATGCGAGACGTCGACGAGACCTGGCCGCACGTCGGCTCGCACCTGCACCACTCCTTCGGCGTCTGGCCGGTGCTGATCAACGACGAGACCACCTCCCTGCAGTGGGATCCGCCGCATCGAGCCGTGATGCAACCAAAAGGCTGGCCCATCGGCGAAGCGCGCGTCGTCGTCGAAGTCACGCCGCACGCGAAGGGCTGCCTGGTGAAGATCGTCGAGAACGCGGTCAAAGGGCCGGGCACTCTTCTTCCGCGCATTCCGCTTGACATCGCCCTGTTCATCCGCAACGTCGAGACGCTGAAACGCCTGGCATTTATGGCCGAGGCGAGGGCCGGCGGCGAACTCACCGGCGACCTGCAGCCGACCGAGGCCGATCAGAAGGCTCCGAAGCGCGCGTCGCACGGCTTTCTGCGCCGAGTCGCGCTCTTCGGCATCGCCGTGATCGCGGTCGCCGTGATCACGCAACGTGTCAGCGAATCACAGGCCATCTCTCGTCGCTGACCTGACGTCGACGTAGCATCAAGCCCGCGGCATTCGCTCGGCGAGCGCCCGGCGCGACTCGGGGGCATCGAAAGGGTCGGCGAAGTACTGCGTCTCGTGCGTCACCTCGCCGGCGGCGAACTCCATGATCGACACCGAATACGTCGGCGCCCCGTCATACGTGATGATGCACTCGCTCACCCACACGTCACTGCCGCCCGTTATTCGCAGCACGGTGAAATGGCGGTCGGCGGGGTGTCCGCCCCGCTGAGCGGATATGGTCTGCCGACCTCGAAACCGCTCGCCCGACTGCGGATAGTCGAGAACCGCACTCTCGGCGTACAACGCGTGCTCGGCAGCGATGTCGCCACGTTCCGAAGCACGCCAGTGCTCCTCGATCATCGCCCTGATCGCCTGGTCGGTCGGCACCGCACCCTCCGCTCTCTACCCCGGGCCGTCAGCCCAGGTGCGAATAGTCTGGCAGGTCGATCTTGTCGGCCGGCGGGGTGAAGAACTTCGCGCCGAGCCTGCCGATGAGGGGTGCGGATGCGGCCCGCAGCGCGACGTGCAGAGCGGCAAGGCCGGCCCGCGTTCTCGGGTTGGCGATCTGCGGCACTCCCGGCGGGAGTTGCTGAGCTTGCCCGACATACGGGCGCATGATCCGCTCGTAACCAGCGAACGCATCTTCGTGGTGCACATGTGCTGCCAGCTCCCCCGCAAGCACGTAGGCGCCGACGAGTGAGAGGCTGGTTCCCATTCCGCTCACCGGAGAGGCACACCACGCGGCATCGCCGGCGAGCACGACCCGGCCGCGAGACCAGGTCTGCGCCTTCACCTGTCCGATCGTCTCGAAATACATATCGCTCGCGTCGTCGAGGGCGTCGAGGATGCGCTGCGCCTGCCAGCCCACATTCGCGAACTGCTTGTGCAGCCACGCCTTCTGTTCGGCGGTCGAGCGGCGATCGCCCCGGGCATCCGCCTGCCGCGTGTCGTAGATGACCGATGACAAGACAGCGCGGGTGGTTCCGTACCGGTCGGGGCGCAGGGTGACGGCGAGGCCGCCGGGTTCGTTGTACCAGCTCCACCAGGGGGTGTCGGATTCTGTGCGCGCAACCGTGAGGTACGTCATCTCCATGCCCAGAGGCCGAATCGACGCCTCGTCGCCGAAGACGAGCTCGCGAGTGCTGGAGCGCATGCCGTCGGCGGCGATGACAAGATCGAATTCGCGCCGATCGCCGTGCTCGAAAGTCACCTCGACACGGTCGTCGAGGTCATCGACTGCCGTGATCTGGTCGCCGTAGATGTATTCGGTCTGTTCTCCGCTCGCCTCGACCAGTATTTCGGCGAGGTCACCGCGCAGAATCTCGAGTTCGGCCGTCGCCCCGCCCGTCTCGCTCGCGCGAACCGGGAATTCGGCCACGATCGCCCCATCTTTGCTGAGGAATCGTGTGCCCACCTCACCGGTGTTCGCGGCGCGCACGGTCTCTTCGAGCCCGGCTCGGCGCAGCACTTCGCGGGCGGCGCCGCGAATATCGATGTTCTGGCCACCGCGGCGAAGCTCGGGGGCGCGCTCGACGATAGTGCAGCCCCAGCCGTATCGGCCCAGCCAGTAGGCGAGAGCCGGCCCGGCGATGCTCGCGCCAGAGATGAGAACGGTGGGTTGATGGGGCATGAACGGCCTTTCTGTGCACAAAGAATCCGTTTGCGCATGGCAACCACAGCAGCCTCGCAGAAAAGGCTCGGGCCTCGTCGGGGTTGCGGGAAGGGCGCATCCGTGCATCCGCGAGGGCGACGTAGAATTTGGGTATGCGCATGCGACGCAGAACGGCGGGTATCAGTTCGGCGATCGTGATCGCCGCTGTTCTCGCGCTGGCCGGCAATGCGGGGGCGTCGGCACAGCCCGGCCCCGGGCATCCGGTCGCCGCGGCAGCTGTCGCGAGCACGGCCAGCACGGTCGGCACCGCCAGCACGGCCGGCACGCCGGGCTCAGCCACGAGTACCGCGCCCGCACCCAGCACACCCGGCACCGCGTTCACGCCGGAGATGAGCGCACCCGCCCCGACCGTCACGGCCCCGGCGGAGGTTTCGCAACGGCCGGTCGTCGCTGCGATCGGCGACTCGATCATGGACGGCCACGGTGTCGGCGCCGACCAAGCGTGGCCGGTTCTCGTGAGTGAGGCAAACGATTGGCAGCTCACGAATCTCTCGATCGACGGCACAGGCTTCCTGCAAGTCGGCAACGACGGCAATACCTTCGAGTCGCAAGTGATCGAAGCGGCCGAAGCGGATGCCACGGTCGTGATCATTTCGGCGAGCAGCAACGATCTCGGCCAAGACCCCGACACGCTCGCTCAGGCGACCCTCGCGACGATGACCTCGCTGCGCTCCGAGCTTCCGAACGCGCAGATCATCGCCCTGAGCGCATTCTGGGGCGATACCGATGCTCCCCCGCAGCTCAGCGACATCAACACCGATCTGCAGAACGCCGCCGCGGCGACCGGCGCGACCTACATCGACATCGGCCAGCCTCTGGCCGGGGATCCCGATCTCATGCAGAGCGACGACGTGCATCCCACCAGTGACGGCCTCGCCCAGCTCGCAGCTTCGATCAACGCCGCCATCACTCAGCAGCGAGTGGTTGGATGAACGTGTGAACGAATGGATCGACGGACTCCCGCCGGCAGCACACGAGCGAATCGCGCACCAGAAGGCGAGCCGAACCGCAGGGTCGCTGCTCACGACGCCCGCTGCGGCGAGCATCCAGAGCGCGGGGCTGGTGCCCGTGGGCGAGGTGTTCGGCTGCGTCGTCATGAACCTCGGCTGGACGGGCGGCGGATGCGCGTGGTGGAACAGCGGCGGCTTCGGAATGTCGAACATGGGAATGGTCACCCCCGTCACGACCTCGGGTTCCGGCGGAAAGTACGGCAGCTTTGCCCCGTACGTCAATGCGTTCGAACGCGCCTGGTACGGATCGTTGAAACGCATGATGACCGAAGCGCTCGCACTCGGTGCGCACGGGGTGCTCGGGGTTCGCATCGTTCGCCGACAACTCGAGGGCAGCTCGTGGGAGTTCAGCGCGCTCGGCACGGCGGTTCGATCGATCGACCCGTCGCTCTCGCCGATTCCGCGCACTCAGGGTGAGGTGTGGAGCACCAACCTCAGCGGTGAAGACTGCGCGGCGGCCATTTTGTCGGGTTACCAGCCGCGCGAGATCGTGCTCGGCGTCTCGGTCTCGACCAAGCACGAAGACTGGCAGCTGCGCCAGCAGCGCTCGAGCTGGGTGAATGGCGAATTTACCGGCATGACGCAGCTGATTCAGGCGGCACGCGACGAGTCACGGGAACGGCTCGCGGCCCGCGCTACCCATTCCGGAAGCGCGGAGCTTGCCGTCACGAGCATGGGCCTGTCAGAATTCGAGACCGTCTGCGGCGGTCAAGACGGCCGCGACCTGCACGCGGAGTCGATCGTGGTGGGCACGACGCTGCTGTCGATACCCGGCGCCCGGCGCCGCCAGAACGGCCCCTCTGCGCTCACGATTCTGCCCCTGCGCGACGCTCCCCCACCTCCGGCGCGGCGCGGTGGCGCATGACGACCCGCCTGATGACCTCCGAAAGAAAGATCTCTCGATGACCGACCCCTTCTCTGGAATCTCGCTTCCCGAAGACGCCCGCCTGCGCCTGGCCGACGGCAAGAAGAACCTCTTCACGTCTGACCTCTCGGTGAACGAGTTCTTGCTCGTGAAACAGGCGGGCTTTCGCCCCGTTGGGCTCGTTCTGGGCTCGAGTGTCTACCACGTCGGCATCCAGGCGCGCCGCTGGGGCAAGAACATGGAACTCGACAAGCTGAGCGGCGCGATGTATCACGCCAGGGAGCTCGCGATGACCCGCATGGAGGCCGAAGCCGACGCCCTCGGTGCCGACGGCATCGTGGGCGTGCGGCTCGAGATCGAGTTCAAGGAGTACGGCAACGATCTTGCCGAGTTCGTTGCCGTCGGCACCGCCGTCGTCGGCGAACATCCACCGGAGAACGGCACCTGGCGCAACAACAAAGGGCTGCCGTTCACCTCCGACCTGTCGGGCCAAGACTTCTGGACGCTCATCCAGTCGGGCTACGCACCCCTCGGCCTCGTAATGGGTACCTGCGTCTATCACATCGCCCACCAGGGCATGATGTCGTCGCTCAACAACATCGGCGCCAACGTCGAGATCACCCAGTTCACCGAGGCGCTCTACAATGCGCGTGAACTGGCGATGGGCCGCATGCAGACCGAAGCCGAGACTCTCGATGCCGAGGGCATCGTCGGTGTTCAGCTGCTCTCACTGCCGCATCGCTGGGGCGGGCACACCACCGAGTTCTTCGCCATCGGCAGCGCCGTTCGCTCGCTGCGGCCCGACCATGTCATCGCGACCCCGAGCCTCGTGCTTCCGCTGACCGACGGCGGCCGATGGTGAGCGAGCCGACCGCGCCCTCGACGCCGCTCGCATCTGCGCCTCTGACACAGTCTGGAGCAACGCCCGGCCCGTCTGTCGCCTCTGCCGCGGCCGATCCGCAGGCGTTCTTGACCTCCCTCATCGACGGCGCGACCCGTGCCCTCTCTGAACCCGTCGCAGCTGGTGTGCTGACCGTCGAGCGCAACCGGACTCTCGGCGACCGACTCGCCGGCCGGCCCGGAACGATCACCGAACTGCGGCTGGCCTCCGACGGCGAGATCATGTCGTTGCGGCCCGCCGCGCGCTCTTTGTGGGTCGCCGAAACGCACCGGGTCTCGGGCGGAGTCGTCATCGCGCGCCGCACACAGTCGCTCGGCGAATGGCTGGGCGCCTTCGCCGGGCGTGTAGCCGCCGTCGCCGGTGACGCCGTGGGTGACGCCGCGGCGTCGAGCCGTGCTCTGCAGACCCTCGGCATCCACTCGGCCACCGATGTGTCGGTCAGCGCGGAAAGTATTGAAACCGATCTGCGCAGCCTTCCCGCTCGGGTCGCGGGGCGTCTGCCAGTGGATGCCCAGGCTCAGGTCGCTCGCATCGTGGAACTGCTGCTCGACACCCTGCCGCGGGTCGGCTCGAGCACAGAGACCGACGTCGTCGTGCGGCGCGCCGCAACCGTCTACCTTCCCGACACGCTGCGGGCCTACGTGGCGCTGCCCGCGGACTGGGCCAGAACGCACGTCTTCGCCGACGGCTCGACCCCCGACGGCGCGCTGACCGTGCAGCTCGGCGTGCTGCTCGGCGCGGTCGAGAAGCTGCGCGACTCCGCCGTGTCGAACGACGCGACCGCGCTGCTCGTCAACGGGCGGTTTCTCACCGATCGATTCGCGGTGTCGAGCCTCGACCTCTCGTGAGGTCGGCGCTCGCCTGAGCCGACAGCCCGCGCCGGCGCCGTCAGCGCGACAGCGCGTCGGGCTCGTCCCCGGCGTGCGAGCGGTCGAGGTAGCTGCGCGACCGCGCCACCTGGCCTTCAAGAGCACTGACCGTCGCCGCCATCGAGTCCACGGCCTTCGCCCGGTAGCCGTCGATCGCATCAATCGTGGCGAACACGTTGTCAAAGGCACGCTGCAGCGTCTCGACGCTGACCCCCGATGAAGCGGCCTGCTCGTGGATCATCGCGGTCTGCTGCTTCAGCGCCTCGCTCGTGCGTTCGATCATCGAGTTCGTCGTCTCATTCAGCGCGCCGATCTGGTCGAGAACGAGCCGCTGATTCGCGAGCGCCTGAGCCACGATGATGGCGGTGCGCAGAGCTGCAACCGTCGTCGTGCGCGCTCGCTCGACACCCTTGATGAGCTCGAGGTTGTTCTTGCGGATCATGTCGAGCGCCAGATACCCCTGCACCGACACCGCGATCTGCGTGGTCAGGTCTTGCCGACGCTGGCGAATGGGAAAAAGCGCGTCGGAGACCAGCGAGTCGGCGAGACGGGGGTCTGTCGCTCGAACGGCCTCGGCTCGCGCCGAGATCGCCGTGTCGAGATCGGCGGCCAGCGCCGTGTACTCGCCGAGTTTGCCCATAGTCACCCAGAGATTCGCGCGCTCTTGCTCGATGGCCGCATTGTCTTTCAGCAACTCGTCTTGCCCCGAGACGAGGGCCGCGATGATCGCGTCGAGCTGCTTCTGCGCCGACTGGTATCGAGCAAAATAGTGCGTGAGCTTGTTGCCACCGGGCAGACGGCTGAGCAGCTTCTTCGCCCCGGTCAGATCGGCGCGGGCCGGGTCGAGGTCGGTGATCGTCGTACGCAGTTCTTGCAGCGTGTGGGCGACCTTGACCTGTGGGTCGGCGGCGGGGCCCTTGCCCCGTGCGGCAGCGAGTGACGAGGAGGGCCTGCTGAGCATCCGGTTCGACGTCTCGGCACTGGCACGAATCTCTTGCTCGCCCATTCGCGTGATGTCGTTCACCTTTGCCGCGAAGCCCGGGCTGCCCGGCGGCTGGTCGGCAAGACCCTCCACGAAATTGCGTGCGGTTTCTCGCAGCTTGGCGCGACTGTCGGGGGCCAGCGGAACCATGCCCACCGCTTGCTCGCCCTCGACCTCGGGCACGGCCGCCGGCGGAGTCAGCACCATCTCGCTCTGCGCCGGCGGTTCGGGCGGCGTAAGCGGCTGGCTGAGGTCGAGTTCAGACATAGTTCTCCTATCGAGTGCACTTCAGCGTAGATCTCTTGGCCCGGAACACCCTAACGGCCCAGGTCACCGAACTTGAAGGTGAGAAAACGGCCATTGACCAACAGCACATCGGCGTCACCTCGAAGCGCCGCATCATGCATTTCGGTCGCCGCCTGCTCGATCATCGACAGCTGAGAGAACAGTGCACCAGCCGGCGTGCTGCCGTCGGCGTAAACGTGACTGCGCGCCCACGAGATAGGCAACACGAGATAGGCCTGCAGCGTTTCGGGCAGATACACAGTTGCAGTGCGCTCGGCGTTGATCTTCAGTTCGTACCCGGCGACGACTCGCGGCAACGTGTCGACCAGCAACTCGACGATGTGGCTCAACACCTTCGACGATTCTGGTGGAATCAGCCCACGGACCTTGAACGGCAGGGTGCGAAGGTCGGCGAGCGTGTTCTCGTCGCTGACGGTGACACGGGGGCCCGACACCGAGATACCGAGCAGTTGCAGAGGGTCTTCGGGCGCGGCGCCCGCGAGAACCGCGACTCGCCCCGCGAACGCCTCGAGCCACTCCCCCAGATTCTGCGGGCGGCGGCTGACCACGATTCCGCGCACGACGCGACGGGTCTCAGCGGTATATCGCTGATCGGGGGTGCACACGAGTTGCATCACATAGCCCCGCGTGGCGAGGCAGATCGAGCTGATCGCGCCCTTGCGCCACGCGACCACATCACCGATCGACCGTCGCCGCTCGACCGTCAGCGCCGACGCAGCCACATCTCGCGGAAGAACTCTCTCAACCGCCTCGACGAGGCCGCCGAGAAACCCTTGCGGATCGTCTAGTGCGAGTACCTGCCCGGGCATGAGGCGAGTTTATCCCCGAGTAGGGCGTGGCGCCCCCTCGTGGGGGCATTACTCGACCGCTTCGCAGGATGCTCGGCAGAGCCGTGTTATCTGTCGTGAAGTGTGTGAGCCAGCCTGGTTCGGGATTTGGTTGCCGGCGCCCATCTGCGGTGATGCCGGTCGATCCAGGGTGGTGCCTTGATCTGCGGAACCCCGGCGTGCATACGGATCTCCCAGCCGGAATGGTCAATGGTTCGGTGATGGAACCAGCACAACAAAACCCCGTTATCGGTATGCGTCGGGCCACCCGCGGCGTATTCGTCGACGTGATGGATCTCACACCACGACGCCGGCACCTGGCATCCCGGAATCACACAACCACGATCACGAAGAGTGATCGCCCGCCGCTGCCGACCATCGAAACAACGCTGCTCCACACCCAGCCGAACGATACGCCCCTCGTCAGAGAGCATCACCCGCTGCACACCCCCGGCACACACCAGCTGACGAACCGTACGCACTGAAAGCGGCACATCGCTACCATCCACCCACCCCACCCCACTACCATCTGCCAGGTCGCACTCACGAACACTCACCACCACCGTCGCCGGAGCACCACCGATCGACGGCGTCTCAGCCGACCGGCTCGCGCTATCGAGAATCGACAGCAGCACATCGTGCTGTTGCTGTGTTCGCGACCTGCCGTCGATGGGCGCCGCGTCGTGCTCCGCAGCGCCACCCTCAACTCCATCGCCGTCGCAGTCGACCTCGCCCCCAGGAACGCTCGTAGGAACGCCCGTAGGAAAAGCAACCGGCTTCGTCACGGGCGACAGATACGCGTCGAAGATGCGCTGGAGTCGTGCCGCAGCCTCGGGTAACAGCTCCCCAGTCAGCCGGACTCCCGACGACGTCGCACGGCCCAGCGTCAGCGATCGGTGCCGCATTGCACGCTCTTCATCAGGTTCGACACCGTCGGGGTCGATGACTGAGCGCCACACCGCAGCCTGAATTCGCAGCTCGTCTGCAGTTGCCGGTACCGCACACTCCGGGCTCGAACCCAGCGCGGCCTGCACCAGCTCAGCCTCTGCAGCCTCGACTGCCGACGGGTCTGCTCGAAGCGACGCCACCGTAAGCCCCGCCACGATCGCGTTCGCGGCATCTACACCGACCTCAGCGTCACCCAACGCCGCACCGAGCACAGCAAACCGAGCAGGCAACCGCAGCCCGGTCACTGAGATACCCGACCGAACAGCCTCACCCACCCGAAGCAGCTTCGACGCCGTCGCAGACGACACCCGCGTGATGCGCTGCAACAGTTCAGTCGCCGTGCGGCACCCCTTACGCGCACACAGCCGTTCGCCGCCCAGGGCGGGCCGGGACCTCTCGTGAATCTCGCCCGCAAGAGCAACGTCGATGGCACCGTTCTCGCGGCCCACCTCGGCGGCCGCGCACGTAAGGCGCATGAGCTCGTCGTCGGTCAACAACGAGGTACGCAACCGGGAATGAAATCGCCGTAAGCACGCGCGAGCGTCGTCGAGGTCAGCTGTGAGCTGCTCGTCGTCTCGGTCTCGGTGCTGTTCGGTCATGAATCAAGTTTCGCACATATGTTCGAATAAAACTCATTATTCTGCCCGATTTTCAGAATCTGTGGATAACACTGTCGCGGTCGGGGTGATGTCGCCGAGCTTCCACGACCGGTCGAAATACGGCTCGAGCGGCCCGTAGAACCTGAAGTACGAGAACCAATGCTTGCCCTGAAGGGTCTGCACCCAGTTCATTTCGCCCTCGGCGGGCGGGGTGGGGCCGAAGAAGAGATCGACAGAGCCGTCAGGGTTGACTTCGACGTCTGCGTCGCGAGAGCCGCGGTCGCCGCGCTGCTGCGGGTTGTCAATCAGACAGCGGGTGTAAGCGTCGTACACGGTAGCCGACCAGAACAGTTTCGCCGGTACATCCGCCGACACATGCAGCGTGTACGTCTTGCCGCCGTCGAGCCACGCGTCGTTCGCGTCGACATACGAGCCGAGGTAGGCCTGGCCGACTCCCGGGGTCTGGCTTTTCATCGCGGCCGAGAAGCTGACCGCTTCGTAGAACCACGATGCCCGCTCGAGCAGTTCGTCGTAATACTCGCCACGTTGCGCGGAATTGTCGAGCATGATCGCCAGATCCCAGTGCCGGTCAGGCCAGTATGTGGCGTTCTCGAACCGCTTCACGAACGTGTTCGCCTGTGCCATCAACTCCCCCGCCGCGCTGGCTTTGACCAAAATGCCCTGCAGCCGGTCGTCAGGAGCGAACGGCTTACCCTTCTCAACGCCGAGCTGCTTCAGCATCGCGAGATAGAACCGGTCGCGTTCATCCACTACCTCGGACTGATAGATGTGGTGCAGCAACGCCCAATAGTCGATTCCGCGCGGCTGATCGCCGCTCCAAGGCCGACCACCGGGGCTCACGATTCGGGTCGGTGCAGGCTTCTCTCGTGACGTATAGGGGTAAATGCGAACCGCCTCGACAAGAGCCTGCGACCGCACAGGATCGGGGTCGAGAGTGCGAAACCCGAACATGATGTTCATGTTCTGAGCGTGCATGACGAAAGTGCCTTCGTCGACCGCAGGGGCGTCGGCACCGGGCGGCACAATGACCGTCTTGCCGCCCTTGCCCCGGTCTGGCCCCATCTCGCCCAGCACCCCGACCTCGCGCTGCCAGAAGTCCGAAACACCTCCTGCAACCGGCCCAGCGGGCAGCTCGACCACAAGTGGGCCCGTTTCGGCAAGGTCGAAGAAGTTCAGGATGTACGGCGTCGTCGCGTTGGCTGTGACCAAGCCGAGCCGGTCTTGGTAGGTCACGTAGTGAACGAGGTCAGAACTCGTGGCCCCGAAGACGTCGTAGTGCACCGATTTCCATTGCGCGTACGACACCAGAGGAAGCGCCCACAGATACGCCTGGCACGCCATCTGGTAGTCGAGTTCGTCGAACACCAGTCCGACATCGGCGCGGTGGGGAAGCTCCCCGTCGAGGCGCACCTCACCCAGACCACCCCGCAAATTCGCAATAGACATGTCGTGCATCCTCACTCTCGTCGTCCGGCAGTCGAGCCGGTCAGCAGCATCCACGCTAATGCGCATCGGGCTGACCGATCTCAAATTGTTTTGTTTACACAACGTCATAAGAAAGAGACGCCGAGAGAGCGCGGTTAGCGCTGATTTACCGCAGGATGGTCGCGAGGTTCTGCTCCTCCCCCTCCATCCCGTCTGCACGCCCGATGAACCGCAGCGGCAGGCTGCCAGAACCAGAGAGTACGACAAGCGCCTGGGCGAGCTTCTTCGGGTCACCGCCCTGTTTGCCGTTGATGCTCTTCCAGGCTTCGACGGTCTGCGTGGTGCGTTCGGCGTAATCCTCGATGTGCATTTCGGGCCAGATCGTCTTCGTCATACTGCGGCGAGCCTCGCCATCTCGGCTGGAGCAAACGTAAAGGCTGTGCAACGGATGCTCGGGCGCGCGTCAGCAGCAATCAGGCAAACGTCAACCTAGTGCTCGAGTAGATTCTCCGCGTCGAGACGGCTTCGTCCCTGACCTTGAGTCCGAATGGCTAGGAGCTTACGAGTTTGATGACGCCGCTTACCCCGATGATGATGCCAATCACGACGAACGCACAACCACCAAACCCCATCCATGCCGGAGAATATCGCCAAGGTGGCGTCTCCCCCGGTTTGATCTCCCGTTCGCTGTTCATCTGGTGAGCGAAAAGCGCAAACTGACGACGGAAGATGAAAACGAACACGCCGACCGCTATGGGTAAGGCGCTGATCCCGATCTGAGCTACGTCACTCACCAGTCGCCTCGGTCGACTGGCCGTTCGCTTGCTTGCGGGCCAAGCGGTAGCGCCTGTTCGCCCGAATCATGATGCGCACGAACTGAACTTCCATGACGATGGCAATCGCTGTGACGAAGAAAAACCCCGAATTACCTTGGATGAACCCCGAGATCAGGGTACCGACGAGGATTACACCGCAGATGATGACGTTGAATATTGAGCCAACCGGCCCACGCGGTCCGACGTTATGAAGGGGTGAATTGGGTTCGAATCGCATAAATCGAATTATCCCCGATCCTTCAGCATCATCTGTCAGTGCCTCGCGGCTCGTAAGGCGATCGATAGTCGGGCCGCCGAGCGCCGCGAATCGCGTCTCTTGGAAACTGCCTTGAACCAGGAGCTCACTGAGCACCTCGGCCACGAAAAGCACCACGCTCCAGAAGACCGTGATGGCACGAACGTGCGCAACGGTACTCGCCCGAAAACGGTGCTGGAGAAGGCCAGCGCGGCGGCAGCAGCGGTCTGAGAATCGATCTGAAGGCCAAACCTGCTGATGAGGCTCACCGTCTCATCAGGCAGATCACTCGTGCGGATGCCGCAAAACGTACCGCCCATGGTCACTGACTCAAGTAGCTCTCAAGCCCATCGCTGACCCGACACTGTCGATTCCTCGTTCAGTCTCTTCAGTCCGGTTCTGGCAGACGTGAGTTCCCAACTGCCACAATGGTGTGGTCTTCGCTGTGAGAGGGACGAGGACACCCTCAGGCCCAGACCCCGCCTGAAGTCAGAAGCGCTGTGATTTCTTTCAACGTGTCAGGCGACAGCTTCGAGCAAGCTGCGGCGCTATTTAGCGCCGACTATGACTTACCTAGTTTCGTGGCTGTCCCGTCTGACGAATCGTTTTGGTGGCGGTCTCGTGCCTCGGGAGACGAGACCATGACTTTGCGGTCGAACCAGTTCATGGCAGACATGGACACCACGCTCGGTTCGGATGAAGAAATCATTGTTCAGTGGGCTCGAGGAGGCCTGACGACATTGACTTCAGCCCGCACGACGGTCGAGTTCCAGATCGGGATTCCGATCATGCTACCGAATGCACGCTTGACGATGCGGTTGCAGGCAATCGATCCCGACATGAGCGTTGTACACATCGACCCAACCTTCCTGCGAAGCGTCGCAGAGGAACTCACTGACGTGCATTTCGTTGCGTTCCTGGTGGCACCGCCAAGATCTGTCGGAGCCCTCGCAGCTTGGCGGAAGACGATGGCGCTGGTCGCGTCGGTGGTACTAAACCCGGATGCGGCGGGATCCTCGCCGCTGTTACGCGCCGAGATGGCGCGGCTCGTGGCCATCGCCATGCTGACGACGTTTCCATACGACTCCACCGAAAGGAAACCGGGATCAGTCGGCATCGAGCCGGCAAGCGTTCGCGCTGCAGTCGAGTTCGTCGACCAGAACGCTCACCTTCCGATCAAGCCCGCCGATATCGCCGCAGCGGTCGGCCTCAGCACCAGGTCTTTGCAGTACGCCCTGCGCCGGTACCGAGAAACAACCCCGACAGCCCTTCTGCAAGCGGTTCGGCTGGAACGCATCCGCGGGGAGCTTCACGCAGCGGACCCAAAGACGGCATCAGTGGCGGCTATCGCTCGCTTCTGGGGTTTCGTGCACCTCGGACGGTTCGCTGGGGTCTACCGAGCCCAGTACGGCGAGTCGCCCAACGAATCTCTCCGCCGCGGCGCTCTACCGTCAGGCAGCCGAAAAGCTCTCATCGGTCCGTACGAGTGACACATGCGGATAGTCGTTTCGTAATACGGACAGTCACGACCTAGGCGCCGCAAAACCGTCAGCTGGTTCATAGACTCAGGGCCAGCCATTGCCTCAGAACCAGTGAGCCAGCTTTCTGCGCACGTCACCTAGCATTTCGCGCGACCCTGAGCGGCGCACCGATACGAGCAGTGCGAACGAGATGCAGGGGGGTGCTGCTGGTGGGGATGCTGATGTACGGCAGCCCAAGCATCGAAGTGAGTTTCGATGACCGCGCCCTCACCCACCTGCAGATCGTGATCACCGCAAAGCTTCGACGGCAAGAGAGCTTCGTGTTCTCCTGGAACGACGCCGCGGAGATCGGCAGTGGCCGCAGCAGCATCTGGCTGGACCCCACGAGCACGTTGTTCTACCGGTACTACGGCAGCCGTGTTCCCGCGATCAACCGCGAATGGATCGACGTGCTGATGCATTCGGCTAACAGCGGCGGCGGGCTGTTCTTCACCGCCGAGCCCGGAACGAAGGAACGAGTTGCGCATCAACAGCATTAGTGTGCCCTGGGCTGCCACGCTCAACCAGGCTGAGCATCAGCTTGCGTTCTACTTCCTTATCGTCGCCGCGCTGGCCTTTCTCGCCGGTGTCATCCGCACCTGGGTCACCCAATCCGAGGTCGGCTCCAGGTACCGCACCGCCGTCACCGCACGGCTCGGGATGCTCGCGGTCGCCCTGTAGCTCTACTGCCGCTTCGACAGTGGGCTCCCGCATTCTCCTGACGGACGCAGACATTAGCGTTTCAAACCGACTCAGGACTCTCATCCCGCCACTGGGTGCCTCGCATACGTCCGTTAGCGTGGCACCCATGACTTCTGCAGAACAGTACCTTCGCGCATACGACGAACAGCTCCGAACGGATGCTGAAACGCCTAGCGCTATCAGCGTCACTACGCTCGGCCCGCTACGCCTCGTCACGTTCGCCGGCGGACGCGGATTCATCACCTACCGCAACCTGGGAGATGCTGACGCTGGCGAGATCTTCGAACTCGTCACGAGAGGCCTGAACCACTTTCGCGCCGACCGCGAGATCACCCGCGTAGAGTGGAAAACCCGTGCTCACGATCGCGCTCCTGGTTTGCCAGAGGCCTTGATCGCGAACGGATTCTCTCCAGACGAGCCAGAGTCCATCATGATCGGCCCCCTGGAAGCACTGTGCAAAGACGTTCCTGTGCCGGATGGCGTGACCGTGCGGCGTGTCTCCAGCGAGGTTGAGGTGCGGGCGATGAGTGCGATGGTCGATGAAGCGTTCGGTGACTCCGTCGACACCCGCATTGCCGACGCCCTGGTGGCACGCATCGGTCGCGGCGATGGCATGGAGTTGTGGGTCGCAGAAACCGACGGGGTGATGGTCTGCGGTGGTCGACTCGAACCCGTGCCCGGCACGGACTTCGTCGGCATCTGGGGCGGCGCGACGCTCAAGGCCTACCGAGGTCGAGGAATCTATCGCGCACTGACAGCTGCTCGAGCCCGGTCGGCGTTAGTGCAGGGCAAAAAGCTCGTGCACAGCGACTCGACCGAAGACTCCAGGCCCATCCTCGAGCGATCCGGTCTCATCAAGGTGTCTACGACCACGCCCTTCAACTGGACACGCTGATCTTTATGAGTACGAGACGGCTCGTTCCTCCTTCGGAAAGAACGGCACAAGGAGACGGCCGCCGTGCGAGTGGCTGGCTTCACGCGCTCATCGTCGGAGTTGCGACCGCCGCGGCCGCATTGGTGATCGGTGGCCTCACGAGCTGGGGGCAGTATCTCCTTCCGGAAGCGCTTCGGTCGTTCAGCAACTCGGCCGGCGCGTGGACGATGTTCGCTTTTCTTCTCGTGTGGCTCGGCCGCTCCCGCCCCCTCTACGCCGCCGTGCTGGGAATAGTCGTCTTTGAAGGTTTGAACGAGGGCTACGGCATCGTCTCGGGTTGGCGAGGTGCCTTCTACAGCGACCCTTTCGCGAATATCTGGACGATCCTCGCCCTTCTCGTCGGCCCCGTCATCGGAATCTGCGCCTCACTCACCCGCCACGACCTACCCGCCCGTCGAGTCATCTGGGTGACACCCCTTTGTGTAGTACTGCTGGGCGAAGGCATCTACGGGCTGATTGCACTGCACACCGAAACTAGCCCCGTCTACTGGTCTCTGCAGATCGCCCTATCGATCGGCTTCTTCGCTGCCGCAGCATGGCGCGGAAAATCGTTGCGAATGAACGCACTGGCCGCAGCGGTGTCATTGATCGGTGCAGCAGCCTTCTTCTTCATTTACCAGCTGGGATGAACCAGAACTGGGGCCGAGCACGAAACACCAGGTTCGCCGGAGGCTGAGAATGTCGGCGATCAGCTCCGATCGGTTGACACGTCAGCCGGTTCCCTCTGCCGGGACCGGGACGTAGCTGGCCCACGCCGTAACGGCGACGTCGGCGTCTTGGATGAGATCGCCGCGAACTGGAAGGGGTACGCGTTCCGCGCCGGGGTAGGGAGCGAGGTGGATGTAGGCGACGGTGCGGTCGGGATCTCGGGGTTGCGCGTCCCAGCCGAGCCTGGCGCTCACCGACTGGCCGCCGCTCAGCGTGATGGGGGCAGCACCGGGGTCATCGGTCATGAAAGATCCACCGTGCACGACGTGCATGGTGAGGAGAAAATTGCTGGCATCGGCGAAAGCGATGTCAGGATACCCGTCTAACACGCAGTCCACCCCGGTGTGATTGGTCGCCAGCAGCTGAAGCGAGCGGTGCCCGGTCGCCCCGTCAGTGGGGCCGGCTTCGAGGGTGAGTTGGTCGTTGCTGCACCACTGCGGATCGACGGCAGGTGCCCCGTCAGCGGTCAGGGGAACCGCAGGACCGGTGGGCTGCACAGCCGGGGCCGGCTCATACGGGTCAGAGGGCACCGTGTATCCGGTTAGGGACGCGGAAGCGACAACTGCGAGAACGAACGCTGCACCGACCACTCCGCTGAGAATTCGTGAGGCGCCGGGGCGGTTTCGGGTAGATGGTCGAGACCGAGGGGCACCAAAAGTGGCCCGGGCAATGAGCAGGGCGGGGATCCATCCCCAGACGACGCCCCAGAGAACGGCCGCCTCGATGATGTCGGGGAACCCGTCGAAGGCGTTCCAGATGCGGCCAGGCGGCCAGTCGTGGATGGTTTGCCCGAGCGCGAGGGCGAAACCCACAACGCCGGCCGCCAGAAGGATGGTGAACCACGCGGCCAGCATGCGGGTCCACCGGCGGGTCCCGTCGTCTGCCCTCGAGTCTGCGATCAGGTGCAAGCTGAAGACGACCAGAACGCCGACCGCGAGGGCGGAGACGATGGGTGTGACGACATTCCAGGGCGAGTCAGAGACCCACGTCACCGAGCGCACCGCTGCCGGAAAAACGAGATTCGCAACAGGTGATGGCAGTGTGCTGTTGAAGGTCAGGGCGATGTTCAGACCATTGACGAGCATCCATAATGCGGCCGCAGCAACGCCGGCGATGACCGGCTTCATTCGCGGGGTCATGCGTCGGGCACGTAGCTGAGGATGTCGCCGGGCTGGCAGCCCAGCACTTCGCAGATTGCGTCGAGGGTCGTGAACCGGATGGCTTTCGCGCGCCCGTTCTTCAGGATCGACACGTTCGCCACGGCGAGGTCGATCGCTGCGGCGAGGTCGGTGACCGACATCTTTCGTTTGGCCAGTTCGACGTCGAGGTTGATGACGATCGGCATCAGATGACCTCGGACAGATCGGACTGGTACTGGATAGCGGTCTGCAAAAGTCGCCGCATGACCACTACCAGAAGCGCCAACGCCGCGGCCACACCCGCAGCCGCTGCGGCGACGACGGCCAGCGCGACCTCCGTCGAGGCGGAGGAGCCCGTCTGGGTGATCAGGAAGTAGACGAACCCGGCGGCCGCGAAGAGTGCGGCGAGGCCGAGAGCTCCGATGGCGGTGTTCGTCCATCGGTCGGCGCCGCTTCGGCCGTCGAAGATCGACTCGTCACGCACCATGCCCGCCAGCATCCAGACGCTGATCAGCACCGCCTCGACGCACAGGCTACCGGCCACGATCAGGCAGATCAGAACAACCCCCGACGCACCGCCGATGACCGACCCCGCAAGCAAGCCCGAGCAGAACTGAGCGGCGACACACGCACCGAACAGCACAATAAGCAGCACCCGTAGAAGCACATCAACAATGCCAGTCATGCTTCGAGCATATCGTTGTTCGTGTTAAAGATATTGATATTCGATATGACCGGCTTTCAGGCCGCACGAGAGACATATAACCCTGGCTCTAGTCGAATGAGGTGAGGCGGCGTACCGTTCAGTTCATGGCCGAACAATTCGCTGACCGGGTCACTGTGCCTGACGTGCTCGGTCTGCCCTTCCACGTCGGCCGAGACGTCGCATCCGCGGCAGGTGTGACGCTGGCGAACCCAGACCCGGACGGGCCACCGATCGGTGCGCCCAAAATGTGTCCGAAATACGATTTTCGGGGCAAGCAAAGGGCCCCACTTCCGCATAAATAAAGGGAGGTAGGGCCTTCGAGCTGAGTACCCCCAGAGGGACTCGAACCCTCACTGTGTCGATTTTAAGTCGACTGCCTCTGCCAATTGGGCTATGGGGGCGCAAGCCAGCTGACGCTGTTGCCTCGCGGGTGGCGACGCCCAGAGATGCGAACGAACGCACCTCAGGGCGCCGCGACGGTTACTCCTTCGAGACCGCTCCACCCACCGGTACCGGTGCGCCCGCGGGGCCAGGATGCCCGGCTGACGTAGATGCGGAGGCCGAAGCAGGCGCGGGCGCAGCAACGCCGGCCGCAGCGGGCCGGGGCCGTGAGGCGAATTCTTCGAACGCTGCCCGCGGGTGAACGCGTGCCTCGAGCGAAACGATGTCGCGGCCGAGAAAGAAGTTGAGCACCCAGCCCCAGATCACGCGGAACTTACGCTCCCAGCTCGGCATGGCCAGGCCGTGGTATCCGCGGTGCATGAACCAGGCGGGAAGGCCGGTGACGCCGATCTTGCCGCTCTGGAAGGCGCCGACGCCGAGGCCGAGGCCCGCGACCGCGCCGGCGTTCTTGTGAAAGTAGTTCTCGACGTCTTCGCCGCGCAGCTCTGCGACGAGGTTCTTCGCGAGGCGCTTGCCCTGGCGAACGGCGTGCTGGGCGTTCGGAACACAGAACCCGCCGACACCGCCTCCGGAGAGGTCGGGAACAGCCGACACGTCGCCGGCGCCCCAGGCGTCGATGACGATCTCGTCGTTCTCGTCGTGAACACGGAGGTCGGGGCGCACGCGCAGACGACCGCGCTCTTCGATGGGCAGGTCGGTGTTCTTCAGCATCGGGCTGGCCATGACGCCGGCCGTCCAGACGATGGTGTCGGATTCGAAGCTCTCGCCGGTCGACAGCTCGACGACGCCATCGACGGCCGACTTGAGCTGGGTGTCGAGGTGGATCTCTGCGCCGCGCTCAGCGAGGTTCTTGATGACCCAGTCGGCGGTCTTGAGCGAAACCTCAGGCATGATGCGGCCCATGGCCTCGATGAGGTGGAAGTGTGTGTCTTCGAACGCGAGCTCGGGGTAGCGGTCGAGCAGCGCGCTGGCGAAAGAACGCATTTCGGCGAAGATCTCGATGCCCGCGAATCCGCCGCCCACGACGACGAAGGTGAGCAGCCGGTCACGCTCAGGGCCTTCGGGCAGTTGCGAAGCCTTATCGAAGTTGGTGAGGATGCGATCGCGAATGGCGACTGCCTCTTCGATGGTCTTCAGGCCGATGGCCTCGTCTGCGACACCGGGAATGGGGAACGTGCGCGAAACCGCACCGGCGGTGACCACGACGATGTCGTACTCGAGGTCGTACTGCTCGCCGGCGTTCGGCAGAATTGTGACGGTCTTCTCGGCATGGGTGATCTTCTCGACCTTGCCCGCGATGACCTTGGTCTTCTTCAGATGACGGCGAAGCGAGACGACCGCATGACGAGGCTCGATGGAGCCCGAGGCGACCTCGGGCAGAAAAGGCTGGTACGTCATGTACGGCAGAGGGTCGACAACCGTGACCTCGGCCTCGCCCGAGCGAAGCCATTTCTCAAGCTTCCAGGCGGTGTAGAAACCGGCGTAACCGCCGCCGACGATCAGGATTTTGGGCACAGTAAAGGATCTCCTCAGTGAAGGTATAGCCATAGGCTACTACCTCCGTCAGGCGCCCTCGGAACGACCGCCGAAGGCGGCCACACCGAGAACTGTGTGACGAAGCTGGTTATTGGCCCGCACTGGCCTCAGCACCAAGGATACCGGATGCCCCGCCAATTGTGGATGTCTTACGAATATTGAATGCATTCGCATACAAGTGGCGACCAGTCGCCGCGCTCGAGCGCGAGGTCGCCGATCGGGTTCACTCCCGGCCCGGCTGCCAGCGCGTGGGCGGCGAGCGCGTGCAAGCACTTCACGCGCACCGGCATACCCCCGGCCGAGATGCCGGCGATCTCGGGCACAACGGCGATGCCCTCCCGATCGGCGAGATACTGCGCGTGGGCGGCCCGATAGGCATCGCCAACCGCTTCATCGGCGGTCAGCAGGTCTTGCAACTTGGGCATCACCTGAGTGGCTTCGAGGTCTGACATCGCGGCGGTGGCTGCGGGGTGGCTCAAGTAGTACAGCGTCGGAAACGGCGTGCCGTCGTCAAGCCTCGGCGCCGTAGCGACGACGGTGGGTGCTCCACAGACGCAGCGCGCGGCGATGCCGAGCACGTTGCGTGCCGGCCGGCCGAGTTGCGCCGACACGGTGGCGATATCGGCCTCGGTCGGGGCATCGAACGGAGGGGTGGTCATGGCTTTCCTAAGGAGTGGGGGTCGGCATGGGTGTCGCAGTCGGGTCGGTCTGCGACGCGCCAGACCCGAGCTGACCCGCGGCACCGAGCTGGTCGGCCGTCTGCGTGCTGAGACCGGCCGTCATTCCCGAGGCGAAGAGTGCGGCCATCCAGTTGGTCTGGGTCGGCTGGATGCTCGTGCTCACCGGCGCCGATGAAGCCGCCGAGCCGGCCTGAGTGTCGTTGAGCACCAGAAAGGCCGTTTCGCCGGGCATCACGAAGTAGAGACGCTCACGCGCCTCGGCCCGGATGTACGCCGGGTCGCCCCAGCGCGCGACCTGCGAGTTGAGGGTGACATTCTGTGCCTGAGCAGACTGCAGACTGTTCTGCAGGTCGGCGATCTGCTGGCGCTGCTCGATGAAGATGCGAGCGCCTGGAGCCACGACCACGACGAACAAGACGAGAACGACCAGCATCAGCACGGTGAATCCGGAGAACCGGATGCTGCGCAACCAGTTCGTCGATGCAGCACCGGCGACACGGTTCGCAGGCGTGGCTGTGGCTGCGCGGCGCGACGAACCACGAGTGCTTGACTTGGCGGGTGGCCGCATGGTGTTCCTCAAACGTTCAGGCGATCAGTTCGAGGAACACCACACGGACACAGGCCCTGTGACAGAAGAAGGCGGCTCAGCTCTTGAAGCGCGGGAACGCGGAGCGACCCGCGTACACGGCGGCCTCGGCCAGTTCTTCTTCGATCCTCAACAGCTGATTGTACTTAGCGACTCGCTCGCTTCTGGCAGGCGCACCGGTCTTGATCTGACCCGAGTTCGTGGCGACGGCGAGGTCGGCGATGGTGGTGTCTTCGGTTTCGCCCGAGCGGTGCGACATCATCGTGGTGTAGCCGCTGCGCTGGGCGAGGCTGACGGCGTCGAGCGTCTCGGTGAGCGTGCCGATCTGGTTGACCTTCACCAGAAGCGAGTTGGCGACGCCGAGCGAGATGCCTTTGGCGAGGCGAGCCGGGTTGGTGACGAACAGGTCGTCGCCGACGAGCTGAACCTTGCTGCCGATTTCGCCCGTGAGGTGCTGGTAGCCCTCCCAATCGTCTTCTTCGAGTGGGTCTTCGATGGAGACGAGCGGGTAGTTCGCGAGCAGGTTCTCGTAGTACGAGCTGAGCTCCTGCGCCGTGGTGGCGTTGCCCTCGAACTGGTAGGCACCGTCTTTGTAGAACTCGCTCGCGGCGCAGTCCATAGCCAGAGCGATGTCTTTTCCGGGCGTGAAACCCGCTTTCGAAATCGCTTCGACGATGAGATCGAGCGCGGCCGCGTTGCTCGAGAGGTTCGGCGCGAAGCCGCCCTCGTCGCCGAGACCCGTCGACAGGCCCTTGCTCGACATGAGCGACTTCAGCGCGTGGTAGGTCTCTACGCCCCAGCGCAGAGCCTCGGCGAACGTGTCGGCGCCGATAGGCGCGATCATGAACTCTTGAATGTCGACGTTCGAGTCGGCGTGCGAGCCACCGTTGATGATGTTCATCATCGGCACCGGCAGCACGTGCGCGTTGGGGCCGCCAACGTACCGGAACAGCGGCAGGTCGGCCGAGTCGGCTGCCGCACGGGCGACGGCGAGCGACACGCCGAGAATGGCGTTCGCGCCCAGGCGGCTCTTATTCTCAGTGCCGTCGAGCGCGATCATGGCGCCGTCGACGAGGCGCTGATCGCTGGCGTCGAAACCCTCGAGGGCCGGGCCGAGCTCGTCGATCACAGAGTCGACAGCCTTGAGCACGCCCTTGCCGAGGTAGCGGCTCTTGTCGCCGTCGCGCAGTTCGTAGGCTTCGAAGGCTCCGGTCGATGCACCGGAGGGAACGGCGGCGCGGGAGACCACGCCGTCGTCGAGCAGAACCTCGACCTCGATGGTCGGGTTGCCGCGCGAATCAAGAATTTCGCGAGCGCCTACAGCTTCGATCAATGCCACTGGATTGTCTCCTCAGGGTTCAAAATGACGGATGACGCGTGAGGCGTTCATCCGCCGCCCAGTCTAACCAACGGCCGAGAAGGCATGTCGCGTGCGCTCAGGGGTGTGGATGATCATCCACTGCCCGTGACTGTGCAGAACTCACTCTTCGCCGACGCTCAGGGCCTGGGCCTCATCGAGTTCTGACTCCATTTCGGTCTCTTCTCCCCCGTTGTCGACGCGGGCGAGCGTCTTGCGCCCGAACACGACGAACAGCGCGGCGACGACGACTGAACCTGCGGCGGCGTACATGGGAAAGCCGGGCGAGATCGCTACGGCGAGGGCGGCTGCGGCGGGCGGAGCGATGGCGCCGCCGAGAAAACGCACCGACGAATAGGCCGACGACGCAACGGTTCGGGGCAGGTCGCTGGCCATCATCACCGATTCGGTGAGCACGGTGTTCACGACACCGAGCAGCAGGCCGCCGACCACGATGGTGACGATCAATCCCGTGGTCGACGCGATCAGCAGGCCGCCGGCCACGAGGTCGAGAGCGAGCAGCACCAATGCTCCCGTGAGGGCGGTGGTGCGCTTCATCCGGCGCGTCAGAATCGGGGCGACGAACACCGAGGTGATGGCCACGCCAAGGCCCCAGCCGAAGAACACCAGGCCGAGCCCGATGGCGCTCAGGCCGAGCGGAAACGGCGTGTACGCCAGCAGGGTGAAGAAGCCCATGTTGTAGAAGAGCGCGGTGAAGGCCAGCAGGCGGATGCTCGGCACACCGAGAGCGCGTATGGGCGCCGACAGTCGAGTCGGGCTGCGGTCGGCCTTATTGTCTTTCTTCAGCAGCACCGCGATGGCGACGAAACCGATGGCCATGAGCACGGCCGTACCGAAGAACGGGCCGCGCCAGCTGATCGAGCCGAGCAGGCCGCCGAGCAGCGGGCCGATGGCGATACCGAGGCCGAGGGCTGCTTCGTAGAGCACGATGGCGCTCGAGGCTCCTCCGCTGGCCGCGCCGACGATCGTCGCCAGCGCCGTAGAGATGAAGAGGGCGTTGCCTAGACCCCAGCCGCCGCGGAACCCGATGACGGCCTCAACGCTGCCCGAGGCGCCGGCGAGCGCGGCGAACACCACGATCAGGGCGAGCCCGATGAGCAGCGTCTTCTTGGCGCCGATGCGGCTCGAGATGAAACTCGTGATGAGCATGGCGAGGCCGGTCACCACCAGGTAGCTCGTGAAGAGCAGGCTGGTCTGGGTGGGAGTGGCCTTCAGGCTCTCGGCGATGGCCGGCAGAATCGGGTCGACCAGGCCGATGCCCATGAAGGCGATGACGCTCGCGAAGGCGACGGCCCAGACGGCTTTGGGCTGGTGCAGAATGGATGCTCCGCCGCCGCCGTGCGGGGCGTTGGGGCTGTGGGAGTTGGGGCTGTGCGCGTTGGGGCTGTGCTCGTTGGCGCTGTGTGCGTTGGGGGTTGGCGCTGTTGAGTTCGTGCGCTTTGCTGAGGTGGATGTTGTGGCTGGGGCGGCCTTCGTCGATGGTGAGGCGGGGGTCGTCAGGGAGCCTTTTTCAGAGGGCCTGAGAGACATGATTACGCTGCTAGCTCCTGTACTCCGATGCGGTCGCCGATCAGGTCGGTCGCCTCGGCTAGAACGTCGAGCTGCCGGCTCGACAGGTCGGCGAAGAGGGGTTCGAGGGCGACACCGAGCCGGAAGCGCCAGTCGTCGAGGGCTCGTTCGCCCTTGGGTGCGATGGCGATGAGCCAGGCGCGGGCATCCGAACTGTCGGCGATGCGCTTGATCCACTCGAGCTCGTTGAGGTTGCGCACGATCTTGGTCATCGTGGGCTGACTGACGCGGCTTGCGGCCGCGAGTTCGCCGAGCCGCATGGGGCCGGCAGATGTCAGAACGCTCAGCGTGCGCCAGGAGGCGGGTGAGGTGGTTTCTCCCGTGGCCTGGGCCGCGAGACGGGTAAGACGGTGGGTGACGGTTACGAGGTCGCCCAGTAGTGCACTTAGTTCGCTGTTCACTTGATTTATTGTATAGCCGAACTATGTATGTTCCAAAACGGTTCGCTCAGCGCTTACTCAGGCGAATTTATCGAGATTTGCTCGGTTGTGATGTATTCTCGGATTATGAGCCGCTGATCACTCGACACCGTGCTCTTCAACTTCGGGAGCCACGTCATGCTACTTCACCAGCCACTCGGCGAGTGGATGCTCGGTCACCCCATGACGGAAACCACAACTCCGAGCTCGGGCTCCCATTCACCGCTGCTCATTCTTGCGGGCATTCTCGGTATCATTCTGATCAGCGTGGCCGTCGCGGTAGCTTGGAAGATCTATTCCAGAGCGCTTCGACGGTTCAGGCGGGGTGCGGATCGCAGGCCTGGCCGAAGCTGGGTGCAAGGCACGGCGCAGATCGTGTCTGTGCACGTGCTTCACGCGGGACGAAACAGCGGGCCAAACGGCGAACCCAGCAAGTACCAACTTGACCTCGTATTGACTGGTGCTGGCGTCACGCCTACCGCCGTTCGGGTCGATCGGTGGGTCAAAAGCCCGATTTGGCCGGATACTCGCATGATCGTGCCGGTCTTGATCGATCCGGCCGATCCGAAAAACTTCGCGTTTCTCTGGGACGATCTCCCGCCGACGGCCGCCGACACCGGAGAGCAGCGGGCGCATGATTTAGAGGCGCGGCTGCGTGCTGCTTCGGCGCCCACAGATCGCTTCGTCGCCCCCACCGGGATGCTGGCTCGCGCTGCCGCTGCCGCTGCCAGTTCGCCGAGCCCGACTCCCGACGCGACTCCATCGACTCCATCAGCGCCGCGCTGGAATGTCGGCGACGGTCTCGCCAGCCCGTTGCCGACGGGGTCGGGCAGGCGCCTCATCGTTACCGGAATGACCGACGTGCCGCCAGCAGACGCGCTGAAGGCGCTAACGGCCCTCCACGATCGCGGATTCCTGACCGATGCCGAGTTCGCCGAACAGACGACCAAACTCTCGATGTGATCAGCGCCCAAAAGGATATTGAGATGTCATTCTTCGCCGTAGTTCCCCTGTGGGTGTGGTTCGTGGCGTTTTTCGGGGTCACTATCGTGCTGATACGACTTCAAAATTATCGGCTTCGGTCTCCACGGCGATCCAAGAGGGCGGTGGAGGGAATTGCCCATGTGGTCTCCGTGTCAGAATACGGACGCCGCTCGGGGCTCAGCCAGGGGTACTGCACGATGACGCTCGTACTCGAGGCGCCTGGCATGCTCGCAACTACGGTCAAGTTCAAACAAGCCATCGCGCCGAAAGTGTGGCCGACTCCCGGTATGACGCTGCCCATCTTCGTCGACCCGAAGCGACCGACGAAATACTCCATCCGTTGGGGCGAGCAGCCGAGTCCCGCAAAATTTGCGGCCGCCCAAGCCGACGATCTGCAGTCGCGGTTACGCCAACATGGAGCGCACGATCCGACCGAGGTTTCGCCCGCTGCTCGTCCTGCCGCTGGCGCTGGCGCTGGCGCTGGCGCTGGCGCTGGCGCTGGCGCTTCAAGCTTCGACGGTCAGACCGTGAACGTTCGCAATCTGGATGCCGCCACACGCGCTCGCGTCCAGTCGATGTTAGACAACGCTCAGGCTCTGCTCGCCAAGTCGACTGAGGTCGACGACAACGCTCCTCTACCGCGTTCTGACCGCCCTACAAGCTGAGGCGATAACTCGTGCGACTTGCTAATACCTGGGACTGGGGCCATCCATCAGCCCTTCCCATCACGATCATCTCAGTTGTCGTTATCGGCTTGTCGGTTGTTCTTGTTTTTGGCATTCCCGCAGTTGACGACCTTCGAACCCGGCGGAGACAGCGCAGGTTCGATGGTGCCTCTAATGCCTCCGAACTGTACGAGAAGAACACGGGCGTTCAGACGACAACGTCAAATCCATCTGATTCGCTGACCGCCGCGTTACAGCAGTTGCACTGTGCGAGCGCGCAGTTGGCTGCTGCGACCGCCGCGCTGCAGACGAAAGCAGACCCCGTGAGCCCACGCTCAACGATCGATGCCGTACGTCCGGCGGAGACTCCGAGCGCTGCGAGAGACCGAAACTCTGGCGCGTTGAGCGCCGACACGACTGCCGAGTTCGCGGAGCAGATGACCAAGCTCTCGATCTAATCCAAGACAGATTCGCGAAAGGCATATCGACTTGATCCTCACCGACGTTCTCAGCTTCGTGCTTCCCGCCCTGACCGTGCTCGGCATCATCACCACCATCAGCCGTCGGCGACCTTCCTCGGTTCGCCATGGGGTCATCGGTAGCGCGCACGTCGTGTCGGTCGACACGAGAAATCGATTGGCCGACAGTCCCCAAGGCTTCTGCACGATGAACCTCGTCGTCAGTGGGCCGGGCATCCAGCCGACCGCGGTGCTATACGAGCAGTCGATCTTCACCCACACCTGGCCAGAACCAGAAATGGAGTTGCCCTGCGTATTCGATCCCAAAAAGATCAAAGACGTCGTGATCGACTGGGACGCGATTCCCGATCCTGCTGAACTCGCCCGAAAGCGGGCGTACGAGCTTCAGCAGCGGATGCGCGGGGTCGCCGTCGCGGCGACCGAGCCCGTCACAAACCCGGCCTCGCCGGCAGGGACTGTCGTGGCATCACTCGAACAACTCGCAGATCTGCGTGATCGCGGCGAAGTGAGCGAGTCGGAGTATGCCGTACAGAAGCAACACATCCTCTATTCGATGCAAAGTGGGGGCTGAGCGATGTCTGTCCTTGAACAGATTCCGTGGTGGGTGTGGATTCCTGTGGGTCTTGTTGTGCTGTTCTGGTGGGCGGCCACGGCAGGAACTCACCGCGCACGCCCCAAACCACTGCGCAATGGCGTTATGGGTACCGCCAGGGTCATCTCAATCAACAGCCGCGGTCACCACGAGGGTAGGCGCACCGGCCGGGTGGTCATGCACGTTATTCTTCAAGGCCCTTCGGTGGCTCCGACGTCAGCGCGATATGAGGCCGCCCTCATTACAACCGTCTGGCCTGAGGTGGGGATGGACCTGCCTGCGTCCATCGACCCGACCCGTCCGACGCGGTTTCGCATTCTGTGGGGCGATGTGTCGAATGGCACTGCAGGGGTGATGAGGCAGTCCTCGTCAACCGCGGAGCGCGGCTCGCGTTCGGGCGGCTATCCGTTAAGCCACTCGCCCAATGGCACTGTGATGTTGAATGGCCGGCCCGTCGAGTTTCGGGCGACGAGAGACGATGCGGCGAATGCTGCCCCTCAAGTGTCCGCCGCGTTCCCTCGCGACCTTCAGCAAAAGACGGGCACAGGCGCTCTCACCGAAATGGCCCCGCTTCTCGAGCGACTTGCAGCGCTGAGGGACCGCGGCATTCTGACGCAGGCTGAGTTCGAGGCACAAAAAGGCAAGATTCTCGGCTCTTAAGCGTCAACCGAGCGTGCGACTTAGCGCCCGCGGCCGCAAACCGCCACGCAGGTCAGATGGGTTTGGGGGTGAGCTCTGCGAGGTCGTGGGTTTCAGGGGTCACGAACGCGAAGGAGGTGAAGCCGGCGGCGGCGGCACGGGCGAGCTGGGCCTGGGTGTTCTTGGTGCGGCGCTCGAGACGAACGCGGGTGCCGGCGGCGATGAGTTGCGTCTTGAGGCCGACGAGCTGAGCCGGGGTGGCGGAGGGTTCGTGCAGCAGCAGCAGGGCATCCGCTACCCCGGAGGCCTCGGCCTGCAAGAGGTCGACGATGCGTTCGAAGCCAATGGAGAAGCCACAGGCGGCAACGTCTTGACCCAAGAAGCGGCCGATCATTCCGTCGTAGCGGCCACCGCCGCCGAGCGAGAAGGAGAGATCGGGGTGGGCGATTTCGAAGATGGTGCCGGTGTAGTACCCCATTCCGCGTACCAGAAACGGGTCGAACACGAGCATTTCGGGGTCGATCACGTCGGCGAGGGCGGCGAGTTCGGCGATGAGAGCCGGGTCGATGCCGTGCGGCAGCGCCTTGGTAATGGCACGCACACCGAACGGGTTGAACTCCATGGTGGTGATGCGGTGAAAGAAGGCGTCGAGCGAATCGACGGCGGCCGGGGTCGCGCCGCGTTCGCGCAACTCGGCCACGACGCCCTCGGCGCCGACCTTGTCGAGCTTGTCGACGGTGATCAAGACCTGCGGATGTTCGTGCTCAGCGAACCCGAAAACGTTCAGCATCGCGGTCAGCAGCCGTCGATCGTTGATGCGAATCGTGCAGCCTTCGAGCCCGAGCGCGTCGAGCGTGGCGAGGGTCGCTGTGATGATCTCGGCTTCGGCGAGCTGGCTCCACTCGCCGATGATGTCGATGTCGCACTGCACGAACTGGCGGTAACGGCCCTTCTGCGGGCGCTCGGCGCGCCAGACCGGGGCGATCTGGATCGCTCGAAAAACGCTCGGCAGCTCACCACGGTGGCTGGCGTAGAACCGGGCGAGAGGAACAGTGAGGTCGAAACGGAGGCCCAGGTCGGCGAGTCTTTGCGGGTCATCGTGCTCCGCCGCCGCCGTCAGTTCCGCGGCCGGAATCGCGCGCTTGAGCACGCTGAAGCTCAGCTTCTCGTTGTCGCCCTGCACGTACTGGCGGTTACGGCCCTTCTGCGGGCGCTCGGCGCGCCAGACCGGGGCGATCTTGATCGCTCGAAAAACGCTCGGCAGCTCACCTCGGTGGCTGGCGTAGAACCGGGCGAGAGTAACAGTGA
>JAODBC010000061.1 GCA_025463765.1 Subtercola sp.
GTGGTGCGGGTGATCTCTGCAAAGTCTGCAACAGACGAACCACGACGACCGGGAGTAGTCGGCTTGTATTTGCGAATAGCCATGTTCTTATCCTCTGGATTCCGACTCAGCCAACAGCCGTGAAGATGTCGATGGTGCCGGACTTGAGGGTGACAATGGCACGCTTGGTGTCTTTGCGCTTGCCCAGCCCGAACTTGGTGCGGCGGGTCTTGCCGGTCTTGTTCATGGTGTTGACCGAGTTGACCTCGACACCGAAGATCTTCTCGATAGCGAGCTTGATCTCGGTCTTGTTCGAGGTGGGTGCCACGATGAAGGTGTACTTACCCTCGTCGATCAGGCTGTAGCTCTTCTCGGAGACGACCGGCGAGATGATGATGTCGCGGGGGTCTTTGTTGTTGCCGCTCATGCTGCAACCTCCTCACTGCTGTTAGCGGACACAGCCTTGGTCTTCGACGAAATGAAGCCGTCGATGGCGCCCTTGGTGAAGACGATGTCGTCGCTCACCAGAACGTCGTAGGCGTTCAGCTGGTCGTAGGTCAGAACGTGCACCTCGGGAACGTTGCGAACGCTCTTCACGGCGATGTCGTCGCCGCGCTCGACAACCACGAGAACGTGCTTGCTGGTTGCGATCTGCTCGAGCAGCGCGATGGCCGTCTTGGTCGACGGAACCGGGCCGAGGGTGAGCGAGTCGACGACGTGAACGCGGCTGCCACGGGCACGGTCGGAGAGCGATCCCAGCAGAGCTGCCGCGATCATCTTCTTCGGGGTGCGCTGGTCGTAGCTGCGCGGGGTCGGGCCGTGCACGATGCCACCGCCGGTCATCTGAGGAGCGCGGATCGAGCCCTGACGAGCGCGACCGGTTCCTTTCTGCTTGAACGGCTTGCGGCCGGCACCGGAGACCTCGCCACGGCGCTTGACCTTGGAGGTACCCTGGCGTGCGGCAGCGAGCTGCGCGACGACGACCTGGTGGATGAGCGGAACATTGGTCTGCACATCGAACAGCTCAGCGGGCAGCTCGACCGTACCGGCCTTCTTGCCCTGAGCGTCGATGATGTCAACCGTGTTGGTAGTTGCGTCAGTCATTGTGGACTACGCCCCCTTCACTGCGGTACGAACGAAAACGAGACGGCCACGGCCGCCGGGAACGGCGCCCTTGACGAGGATGAGGTTCTTCTCGGCGTCGACCGAGTGCACGACGAGGTTGAGCACGGTGACGCGCTCGCCACCCATGCGTCCCGCCATACGCATGCCCTTGAACACACGGCTGGGAGTCGACGAGGCGCCGATCGAGCCGGGCTTGCGGTGGTTGCGGTGCGAACCGTGCGACGACGAGACACCCTTGAAGTTGTGACGCTTCATGACACCGGCGAAGCCCTTGCCCTTGCTGGTGCCGACGACGTCGACCTTTTTGCCGGCTTCGAACACGGCATCGACGGTGAGCTCCTGGCCGAGCGTGTACTCGGCGGCGTCAGCGGTGCGGATCTCGGTGACGTGACGGCGAGGCGTGACGCCTGCCTTGTCGAAGTGACCGGTCAGCGGCTGGTTCACCTTGCGGGGGTCGATCTGACCGCCGGCGATCTGAACGGCTTCGTAGCCGTCGACCTCGGGGGTACGAATCTGCGTGACGACGTTCGGGGTGATGTGAACGACGGTGACGGGGATGAGACGGTTGTTCTCGTCCCACACCTGGGTCATGCCGAGCTTGATGCCGAGCAGGCCCTTGGAAGTCTTGGTTGTAGTAGCCATGTTTTTACTTAGCTCCTTAGCCGGCTCAGAGCTTGATCTCGATGTTGACATCGGCAGGAAGATCGAGACGCATCAGAGAGTCGACAGCCTTGGGCGTCGGGTCGATGATGTCGATGAGGCGCTTGTGGGTGCGCTTCTCGAAGTGCTCGAAGCTGTCTTTGTACTTGTGAGGCGAACGGATGACCGCGATGACGTTCTTCTCGGTCGGCAGCGGCACGGGGCCGACTACGGTTGCTCCCGCACGCGTGACTGTGTCGACGATCTTGCGCGCCGAGCTGTCGATGACCTCATGGTCATACGACTTAAGTCGAATGCGGATCTTTTGTCCCGCCATGTGTGACTCACTCTCTTGTCTTGCGTCGTACCATCCCGGCCGGTGGGCCGTTTCTGCATTGGACGCGCTTAGAACACTGTTCTTCTGTCAAAGCCCCGCTCGAGCGCGCACAAAAGTATGAGCTTTTCGAGAGGGGGTTTTGAAGCTTCGTTCTGCTACCCGCGGCCTAGCCCTACAAGATCAAGGACCTATAGCTATGCACTGCCTGGTAGTGATCGAGCGAGACCCGCGAATGAACGCAGAAATACCCGAAGTACTGAACTAGAAGATTCTGCCACACCGGAGGGGGTTCGTGCAACCCGGGCGTGTCGCGGCGGCGTGTCGGGTCGAGACCGCCGTGGATCCCAGCGTATGTGTCGGGTCGCGACCTCGGTGAATCCCAGGGTATTAGACCAGCACGACCGCAGCCCGCGCGCGCAGTCGCCAGTCCACCAACGCCAGCACTCCCGCCGCAATAGCCAGTATGCCCACGAGCGGCGACACGATATCGACCGACGCTGCAAGGCCGATCCCGGTGGCCAGGATTCCCGCGCCCACGGCCGTCAGGGCCTGAAAGAGATACGAGAAGAGGTAGACGGCCGAGAGAGTCGCACCACGGTGCTCGGGCTTGGTCACCCGGCCGACGAGCTGCAGCCCGCCCATGAAAGCGAGCGAGTACCCCGCGCCACCGACCACGCACCACAATAAGAACAGGCCGAGCGAGCCCGAACTCGCCACGACCTCGAGCAGCAGCAGCCCCACGATCGAGAGCGCTGCGCCCAGAATCACCGCAACGTGGGCATGGATGCGCTGCAGCACAATGGCCGTGCCGCCGATCATGATCGACGAGACGGCGAGCAGTGCGCCGACGACGAGCAGGTTCGTGGTACCGGTGAGGTCGCGCGCGATGGAGGCTCCGAGCGAGAGGAACACCGCCCCGACCGCGTACGCCAGCGACACGGCCAGGGTCGACACGATGAACACGCGCACCGTGCCGCGGGGAATACGGATCGCCTGCGGGCGCCAGGCCTGGCGGGCATCCGCTGCCCCGTCGGGCATGAAGAAGACTGCAACGAAGACGACCCCGCTCAAGACCGACAGCACAATGAAGCTGAGACCTTCGGGCCAGGCCGCGTACTGGGCGAGGGTTCCCGAGATGAGCAGAGCGAGCGTGAGACCGAGGGCGGTGGATGCGGTGGTCAGCGAGCTGGCCAAGCGCGGGTTCGACGAGGTGTTGTTCTCGACGAGCGATGCGCTCGCGGCGCCGAGTGCGAACGCCGTACCGACTCCCTGCAGGGCGCGCCCGATGTACAGCCACGTCAGGTCGGGGGCGAACGCGAAGAGCACGCCCGACACCAGAATGAGGGCGATACCGACGAGCATGGCGCGGCGCCGGCCGATGGCGTCGGAGACGTTGCCGAAGACGAGCAGGCTGACCAGCAGAACAACGGGGTAGGTCGCGAAGATCGTCGTGATCACCGTCGACGAGAGGTGCCACTCGGCGGCGTACGTCGGGTAGAGCACAGAGGGCGCGCCGCTCGACCACAGGCAGAGGGCGAGAACCGCGGCAGATGCCCAGAAGCTCCCCCGTTTTGCGAACCGGTGACTCGGTGTGGTCATGTCGGTAGCCTCTTCATCTAGATTTGAATTGCCAATGCAGCTCACTGGTTCTAGCCTTAAGCCGTGCCCCCCGAAAACAATTCCCGCGCGAAGCCAGAACACCACTGCTCTATTCACCGGAGCCTCGACCTGATCGGCGAGAAGTGGTCACTGCTGATCGTTCGTAATGCGCTGCGCGGTGAGAGCCGGTTCTCGGAATTCCGCGACAATCTCGGGGTTCCGAGCGACGTGCTGACGGCGCGACTGAGTTCGCTCGTCGACGCAGGCGTGCTCGAACGCCGCCCGTACCGCGAACCCGGGGAACGCGAGCGTTACAGCTACCACCTCACCGACGAAGGCCGGGCGCTCAAGACCGTGCTGATCGCGCTGCAGGAGTGGGGCGACGAGTACAACCCCAACCCGGGCGGGCGGGTATCGCTCACGCGTGATGTGGTGACGGGGCAGCATGCCTCGATCGGGTTCGTCGCCGATGACGGGTCTGTACTCGATGCGGCCGACGTGACGCTCGTGCCGGGGCCTGCGGCAACGTTCAGCTGGTGAGCAGACGGATGCCCATGGAGCAGAGCGACATGGGGAGCGGCCTCGCGGGCGAGCTCGACCACGACGTCACTGCTCTCTGCCTCGGCGACGATCTTCAGATCGGGTTCGAGGCCCAGCAGGGCCGCCAGGCATCGGCAGCTCAGACCCGCTTGGTGTCGCGGCGGAACATGCGCGCCGCCAGCAGGCCGAAGATCGCGCCCCAGGCCAGAACGTTCACCAGCGCCCACCAGTCGAATCCGTCGCCGAGCAGCGGGCTGCGGGCGATGGCGCCGACGCCGTAGGCCGGGGTCCACTTGGCGATGTCTTGCAAGACCTGCGGCAGCACTTCGAGCGGCACGAACAGTCCGCCGAACAGGGCCAGGAACGCCAAGAGCGGCCCGAGAATCTGCATCACATTCTCGCTCGGAACGAGATAGCCCACGAACAGGCCGAGCGTTGCGAAGACCATGGAGCCGATCCAGGCGACGAGCCCGGAGAGCAGCCACACCTGCCAGGGCATCGTGATGCCCATGATGGCCCCGGCGATGAATACCGCGACCACCGCGATGAGCCCGAGGAACATGGCCGAGAGCATCTTGATGGTGATGTAGGCGGCGGGGCGCAGCGGGGTGAGGCGCAGTTGGCGGCTCCAGCCCTGGGCTCGTTCGACGGCGACCATGCCGCCGCCGCTGGTCGCAGCGAGCATCGCGCCGTAGACCGCGAAGCTGATCATCACGTAGGCGGCGTAGCTGTAGCCGGTGTCACCCAGCGGCTGATCTTTGTTCGGCAGCGCGAACAAGATCAAGAAGACCACGGGCATGACCACGGTGAAGATGAGCGTGCGGCGGTTGCGCACGATGCGACGTATCTCGAGGGCGAGAAATGTGAAGTTGAAGCCGCCGAAGGGCGGAATGCGGCGCTCGATGCGCGTACGGTCTTCGGGCGTGGTGACGGCGGTGCTCGCGGTCATGAGATGCTCCCGTTCGAGTCGGTGCCGCCGGCCGAGGTGTTGCGGCTGCGGCCGGGCGGCGTGGAGCCCTTCGACGACGTGAGCGTCAGGAAGGCGTCTTCGAGGTTGTGCGACGTGATTTCTAGGTCACGGGCATCCGTCTCGGTGAGCAGGTAACGCGCCACGGCGTCGGAGTCGCTGGCGTGGATGAGCACGCCCTCGCCGCGGTCTTCGATGTCGTCGACCCCCGGCAGGGAGCTCAGCGCGGCGCGGTCGAGGTTGCTGACCGTTGCGCGCACCGTGCGGCCGGAGGCGAGGTTCTTGATCTCGGCGGCGGTTCCGTCGGCCACGATCTCGCCCTCGCGAATGAGCACGATGCGGTCTGCGTACGCGTCGGCCTCTTCGAGGTAGTGGGTGGCGAAGATGACCGTGCGGCCCGTGGCGGCGTCGGCGCGGATGGCGTTCCAGAAGTCGCGGCGGCCCTCGACATCCATACCCGTGGTGGGCTCGTCGAGTATGAGCAGGTCGGGGTCGGGCAGCAGGGCGAGTGCGAAGCGCAGGCGCTGCTGCTGGCCGCCGGAGCACTTGCCGACACGACGGTCGCCGATGTCGAGGATGCCGGCGCGCTCGAGCACTTCGTCGACGGGCCTGGCACCGGGGAACAGCGTGGCGGTGAGCACGATCGTCTCTCTGACCGTCAGGTCGCGCAGCAGGCCGCCGGTCTGCATGACCGCGGCGACCTGACCCCGGGCGATGGCGATGTGCGGGGCCATGCCGTAGATGGTGACCTCGCCCGCATCGGGTTTGCTGAGGCCGAGGATCATGTCGACCGTGCTGGTCTTACCGGCGCCATTCGGGCCGAGAAAGGCGACGACCTCGCCGGGCTTCACGGTCAGATCGACGTTCTTGACGGCCTGCACCCTGCCGAAGCTCTTGGTGAGGCCGCGCAGGGCGACGGCGTCGCTCTTCGTGTCGGTGTCGACTCGAGGGTTTGCAAGGGTTGTATGTGCCATGAAACGATCATCGCGCGTTTCGGCCGTCGCGTCGCGGCTTCACGTCACGGATTCGGTGTGACACGTGTCACGCGTGTCGCACCATGCTGACCCCGCACCTTCGGCCGCCCGCACCTTCGCGCCCCCGCCCTTCGCGTCCCGCCCTTCGCCCCGCCCTTCGCCCCCGCCCATCGATTCGCCGAGAGAAGCTGTTCCGGTCGAGAGAAGGCGGTAGAACGCCTTCTCTCGACCGCAAGTGGTTCTCTCGCGGGCGCGGGCGCGGGCCGCGCGAGGGCCGGGCGCGGGGCGGCGGGGCGGGGCGGCTATTCGTAGAGCAGGTTGCGCAGCTCGGTCTCGGCGGAGGCGAGGCGGGAGGGGTCGATGGTGACACCTTCGGTGTACTTGTCGACGACGCGCGGGTCGACGTAACTGGTGCGGGCGATCGTGGGGGTGTTGCTGAGCACCGCCGCGGCGTCGCGCATGCTCTGCGCGATGGCCCGCTTGCGGGCGTACTCCGATTTCTGCGGGCCGGCGTTGGCCAGACTCACGGCCGCCGCCAGGGTACCGTGCAACGTACGAAAGTCTTTCGCCGTGAAGTCGCCCCCCGTCTGCTCGCGCACGTAGGCGTTGATCTCGGTCGCGGCGAGCGGGTGCCAGACGGCGCGCCTGGCGGGCTGCGGATGCTCGGCCGTCGTGTGCGGGTGAGTCTCCGTATGAAACGCGAGCAGGTGCGCGTTCGGCCCGCGCCGCTTCAGGCCCGCGATCACGTGGGCGAGCTCGGCGTCACGAATGTCCGACTCCCAGGGCTGCCCGCTCTTGGCAGGGAACTTGAGGTGCACGTCGTCGCCGCTCACCTTCACGTGCGCGCACAGCAGGGTGCTCAACCCGAAGCTGCCATGCTGTTCTGCGTACCGCTCGCTGCCGACCCGCAAAGAGCCCTGGTCGAGCATCCGAAAAGCCGCCGCCGATGCCCGCTCGCGATCGGGATGCTCGTGCCGCAGATCTCTCGTCACCTTGCCGCGAGCCGTCGGTAGCGCCTCGGCCAACATGAGCGCCCGGTCGAACTTGATACGGTCTTTCTGCTCGCGCCAGGTCGGGTGGTAGATGTACTGGCGCCGGCCCGCGGCGTCGATGCCGGTGGCCTGAATATGGCCGTTCACGTAAGGCGCGATCCACACATCGTTCCATGCCGGCGGTATGGCCAGGTGCTGGATGCGCGCCCTGAGCTCATCGTCTCTGAGCACGTCGCCGTTCAGATCTTTGTACGTGAACCCCGTTCCCGCACGTACCCGCCGGTACCCCTTGCCCGCAACGTTGCTGCGCCTGAGCCTCACCATTCCCCCACGCTACCGCTGGCCACCCCGCGCTCGTGTCGCGCGCCCGGGGGCTTGACGCCGCCACTCACCGCCCACTGCCCACCGCCTGCCGCCCACCGCCCGCCGCTGGTTCTCACCGCGCTTCACCACGTCTCGCGAGACAGCTATGCCCAATTGAGGTCGCTACACCTGCCTCACGATGACGCGCCTGTCTCACGTGGCGGCAGGGTCAGCTCGCGGGAGCGGAAAGGAAGCCCGGCTGAGCCGAGGAGCGCCACGAGCAGCCCCGGATGATGGAGTTCGTGCCAGCCCCAGCGCACCACTGTGTTGCCTTCCGCGCGCAGATGATCTTCTCGCCGCTTCTCGGCGTAGACAACGTCACCCGGCGCACGCCCCTGAAGAAACTCGTCTTTCAGATATTTGCCACGGCCGTCGAACTCGCCGACTATTCGGTGCCGAGGCCATTCGAAGTCGGTGAAGTACTTACCCCCGTCGGGGTTGGCATGCTCGGTCTGCAGCTCTGGCGAAGGAAACCCGCTCTCGAGCACGAGGATGCGGCTCAGTGACTCGCCGGGATTGACCGCGCGCCCGTTGGCGAACTGCACGGCGCGCGTTGCTCTGGCTGCACCTCGACTCTGCGCGAAGATAGCGCTCATCACTTGCTCCTTCGACACCTGACCGCTCGCAGCATTTCGGCGAACGTCGAGCGCGGAGTCGATGGCGACTACCGCGTCACGGAACGATGCTGTTCGGGCAAGATCGACGAGAGTGCGGGCCGGCGAGGTGACGGTAAGCCCCCCGACCTCGGTCACTTCGTCGTCGTTGAGCTGCTCGCGGTGAAAACGTATGCCTGACCGGCTGTGGGCCCCGGTACCGCGGGGCACGACCACGTGCACTTCGTCTGGCCAGGGACCGACTCGTGGATAGCCCCAAACTGCGGCCGCGGACCAGTATCCAAGCACAGGAGGCCGCCGACGCGTGCTCGCAGCAGCTTCGACTCGCAGCCGGTACCTCGCAGCTGCTGACGCAGCGTGCCACTGCTCGGCGCCGACGTAGACGCCACGCCGCAGTCTGACGCGCTGACCGGTGTCGGCAGAATGCCGAATCTGCCGAGCATCCAGGTGCACGGCGGTCGCATCGCCGACGACGAGAAGCCCTGGCAGCTCGCTCTCAGATGTGTTCATTAGTCCAGCATGCGACGCAGCCTTCGACGCGGGCGCCTACCAGCCCGATGTGTGGAGAACACCGGCGAGACAGCACTGTGGAAACGTGCCGGAACCCGCTCGCTCGCTGCCGGACGCAGCTGGACGCGGTGTCTCGTGAGCCACCTACGCCGCCTTGAGGTCGGCGTACCCGCCTCAACCCGGCGCGGCGGTCTCGCGAGCCAGTTGAGCAGGCGGGAAACGCAGAAGGGCCGCCCTCCCGGAGGAGTGCGGCCCTTCTCAGCTACGAGAGCTGGCGGTGTCGCCCAGAGGGCGAACCATAGGCGGTGTCGCCCGGAGGGCGAACCATAGAGACAGGTGCTACTTGAGGACCTTGGTCACCGTGCCGGCGCCGACGGTGCGGCCACCCTCACGGATGGCGAAGCCGAGGCCCTCCTCCATAGCGATGGGCTGGATGAGCTCGACGCTGATGTCGGTGGTGTCACCGGGCATGACCATCTCGGTGCCCTCGGGCAGCGTGATGACGCCGGTGACGTCGGTGGTACGGAAGTAGAACTGCGGACGGTAGTTCGTGTAGAACGGGTTGTGACGGCCACCCTCGTCTTTCGACAGGATGTACGCGGTGCCCTCGAAGCCGGTGTGCGGGGTAACCGAACCGGGCTTGACGACGACCTGACCGCGCTCGACGTCTTCGCGCTTGGTGCCACGAAGAAGCAGACCACAGTTCTCGCCGGCCCATGCCTCGTCGAGCTGCTTGTGGAACATCTCGATACCAGTGACCGTGGTCTTCTGCGTCGGGCGGATGCCGACGATCTCGACCTCGGAGTTGATGGCGAGGGTGCCACGCTCTGCACGGCCGGTGACGACAGTGCCACGACCGGTGATCGTGAACACGTCTTCGATCGGCATGAGGAACGGCTTGTCTTTGTCGCGGATCGGGTCGGGGATCGACTCGTCGACCGCGTCCATCAGCTCGACGATCTTCTCGGTCCACGCCGGGTCGCCCTCGAGCGCCTTGAGAGCGGAGACACGGATGACCGGGGCGTTGTCGCCGTCGAAGTTCTGGCTCGAGAGGAGCTCACGAACCTCGAGCTCGACGAGCTCGAGGATCTCTTCGTCGTCAACCGCGTCGCTCTTGTTCAGGGCGACGAGCAGGTAAGGAACGCCGACCTGGCGAGCGAGCAGAACGTGCTCACGCGTCTGGGCCATGGGGCCGTCGGTAGCGGCGACCACGAGAATAGCGCCGTCCATCTGAGCGGCACCGGTGATCATGTTCTTGATGTAGTCGGCGTGGCCGGGGGCATCGACGTGAGCGTAGTGACGCTTCGGGGTCTCGTACTCGATGTGCGAGATGTTGATCGTGATTCCACGCTGCTTCTCTTCGGGCGCAGAGTCGATCTGGTCGAAGTTGAAGGTCTTGTTGGATTCCGGGTACTTCTCGGAAAGGACCTTGGAAATGGCCGCGGTGAGCGTGGTCTTTCCGTGGTCGACGTGACCGATTGTTCCGATGTTTACGTGCGGCTTGGTCCGCTCGAACTTGGCCTTAGCCACTGGGTCCTCCTCAGGACTTCGTTGTAGACACCTGAGTTCTCAGATTTCTACGGGGGGATTTCTTTATTTTACGTGTTTGGGCAACCGCAATAGTGTAGCTGATCGGCACTGCGCTGATCGGCACTGCGCTGATCAGCTACGCGCTACTCGCCCTTGTTCTTCTGAATGATCTCGTCTGCGACGGCTTTCGGCACCTCAGCGTAGCTGTCGAAAGTCATCGAGTACACCGCGCGACCCGAGGTCTTCGACCGCAGGTCGCCGACGTAGCCGAACATCTCGCTCAGCGGAACGTTGGCGCGGATGACCTTGACGCCGGTGGCGTCTTCCATCGACTGGATCTGGCCACGACGCGAGTTCAGGTCGCCGATGACATCACCCATGTATTCCTCAGGAGTGCGCACCTCGACGGCCATCAGCGGCTCGAGCAGAACGGGCTGCGCCTTGCGAGCCGCCTCTTTGAACGCCATGGTTCCGGCGATCTTGAACGCCATTTCTGACGAGTCGACATCGTGCGCCGCGCCGTCGAGCAGGATGCCCTTCACCCCGACCATCGGGTAACCGGCGAGCACGCCGACAGCCATTGCGGCCTGGAAGCCCTGGTCGACCGAGGGGATGTACTCGCGAGGAACACGACCACCCGATACCTTGTTCTCGAATTCGTAGACCTTCTCGGCCGTCACTTCGAGCGGCTCGATAGAGATCTGGATCTTCGCGAACTGGCCCGATCCACCCGTCTGCTTCTTGTGGGTGTAGTCGTGCTTGTCGACCGTTCGACGAATCGTCTCGCGGTAGGCCACCTGAGGCTTACCGACGTTCGCCTCGACATTGAACTCACGACGCATGCGGTCGACGAGGATATCGAGGTGAAGCTCACCCATACCCTTGATGACCGTCTGGCCGGTGTCTTGGTTCTGCTCGGTACGGAAGGTCGGGTCTTCTTCAGCCAGCTTCTGGATGGCCAGACCCAGCTTCTCTTGGTCGGCCTTCGTCTTCGGCTCGATAGCAACCTCGATGACGGGCTCGGGGAACGTCATCGACTCCAGCACGACGGGGTGCGCCGGGTCGGCCAGGGTGTCACCGGTGGTGGTGTCTTTCAGGCCGATGACCGCGTAGATGTGACCCGCGGTCACCGAAGCGACCGGGTTCTCTTTGTTCGCGTGCATCTGGAAGATCTTGCCGATGCGCTCTTTTTTGCCCTTGGTGGCGTTGATGATCTGCGCACCCGAGTCGACGTGACCCGAGTAGACGCGGATGTACGTCAGACGACCGAAGAACGGGTGAACCGCGACCTTGAACGCAAGAGCGGCGAACGGATCGGTCGAGTTGGCGCCGCGCGAGATGATGATCTCTTCGTCGCGTACATCGTGGCCCTCGACGCTCGGAACGTCGAGCGGGCTGGGCAGATAGTCGACGACAGCATCGAGCATCGGCTGCACGCCGCGGTTCTTGAACGCAGAACCGCAGAGCACCGGGTATATCTCGCTGTTGACGGTGAGCTTGCGGATGGCCGCCTTGATGTCTGCGACCGAGAAATCGATGTCACCGACGAGGTAACGCTCGAGCAGCTCGTCGCTGGTCTCGGCGACGACCTCGATGAGCTTTTCGCGGTACTCAGCGGCCAGCTCCTTGAGGTCTTCGGGGATCTCTTCGATGTCGTACTTGGCACCGAGCTCGACGTCACCCTTGGAGTCTCCGCGCCAGGTCAGCGCGCGCATCTCGACCAGGTCGACGACACCCTCGAAGTTCGACTCAGCACCGATGGGCAGCTGAATGACCAGCGGGCGAGCGCCGAGGCGCTTCACGATGGTGTCGACAGTGAAGTAGAAGTCAGCGCCCAGCTTGTCCATCTTGTTGACGAAGCAGATGCGCGGAACGTCGTACTTGTCGGCCTGGCGCCAGACGGTCTCCGACTGGGGCTCGACGCCCTCTTTACCGTCGAAGACGGCGACGGCGCCATCGAGCACTCGAAGCGAGCGCTCGACCTCGACCGTGAAGTCGACGTGGCCGGGGGTGTCGATGATGTTGATCTGGTTGTCGTTCCAGAAACACGTGGTTGCAGCCGACGTGATGGTGATGCCGCGCTCTTGCTCTTGCGCCATCCAGTCCATTGTCGCGGCGCCGTCGTGCACTTCACCGATCTTGTGAGTGATGCCCGTGTAGAACAGGATGCGCTCGGTGGTGGTGGTCTTGCCAGCATCGATGTGGGCCATGATGCCGATGTTGCGGACCTTGTTCAGGTCGGTAAGCACGTCCT
>JAODBC010000081.1 GCA_025463765.1 Subtercola sp.
AACCTCTACCAGTCGCTGCACACCACGGTGGTCGGCCCGGGCGGTCGAGCCGTCGAGATTCAGATTCGCACCAACGAGATGCATCAGCGGGCCGAGTTCGGTGTCGCTGCGCACTGGAAGTACAAAGAGCGCGTCAACTCGGGCAAGACCGGCGGGGCAGACGACCGCGGCGACGCCGACATGGCGTGGCTCGCCCGCATCTCCGACTGGCAGGCCGAGACCGTCGATCCGGGGGAGTTCCTCGACTCGCTTCGCTTCGAGATCGGCGCCAAAGAGGTGTACGTCTTCACGCCGAAAGGCCGAGTGATCGGTCTGCCCGCGGGAGCGACCCCGGTCGACTTCGCCTACGCCGTGCATACCGAGGTCGGTCACCGTACCATGGGCGCGAAGGTCAACGGGCGGCTGGTTCCACTCGAGAGCACGCTCACGACCGGTGACGTGGTCGAAGTCTTCACCTCGAAGAACCCCGACTCGGGGCCCAGCCAAGACTGGCTGAGCTTCGTGCAGAGCCCGCGTGCTCGAAACAAGATTCGTCAGTGGTTCACGAAAGAACGCCGCGACGAGGCCATCGAACAGGGTCGTGACTCCATCGCCCGGGCGATGCGCAAGCAGAACCTGCCGCTGCAGAAGCTGATGAGCCAAGACGCCTTCACAGATGTGGCGTCGCAGCTGAGCTACAACAACGTCGAGGCCCTTTATGCGGCCATCGGCGAGGGCCACGTGTCGACACAGTCCGTCATCGAGAAGGTGCTGCAGTCGCTTCAGGCCGAGGTCGAAAACGACGACAGCGACCTCGAGGTCGTCGTCGGCAGCCGCCGTCCACGTTCGACCCACAGCGAATCGGGTGTGCTGGTACGCGGGGCCCCTGACATTCTGGTCAAGCTCGCCAAGTGCTGCACCCCGGTACCTGGTGACGACATCGTGGGCTTCGTGACGCGCGGAACGGGCGTCTCCGTGCACCAGAGCGACTGCCACAACGTGCAATCGCTGCTGCAGGAGCCCGAGCGCATCATCGAGGTCGAGTGGGCGCCGTCGTCGAAGAGCGTCTTTCTCGTGCAGATCCAAGTCGAGGCACTCGACCGTTCGGGCCTGCTCTCCGATGTCACGCGCGTTCTCTCGGAACATCACGTCAACATTCTCTCGGCCACGGTCAGCACCTCGCGCGACCGCCTGGCAATCAGCCGCTTCGTCTTCGAGATGGGCGACACCACCCACCTCGACCGCGTCCTGAACGCCGTTCGCCGTATCGACGCCGTCTACGACGTCTACCGCGTCAGCGGCGGCTGACCCAACCCCGAGCCTGGCGAGAGGGCAGAGTGGCCGTTCGGTAGCGATCTTAGGGTGTCGAGCGACCCTCGCAATCCGCGCAGAGTCTCGGTGCTCTGGAATCAAGTACCGTCGCGCCACGATCGAGCCTCGGCTGAGGCAGAACGCGTCGCGCAGGCGATGAGACGAGACCACACCTGTGATCCGAGGCATTAGACAGCGACGTACGGCGGCGGGTCGGCGATGCTGACGAAGCCGTCGTCGAGGGCGTAGACCTCGCCGTCGAGACGCGCGGCGCAGAGTTCGGCAAGCGAGAGGCCGTCGACGAAGGCGACGAGCTGGTTGGGGATATGTGCGGTCTGGGGGAGTGGGGCTGTCATGCATCCATGATCGAACGTGTCGCCTGGGTCGAGCGGCCGCCCGAACCGATCTGTGGATAGACGCCCGTCTACGAACGATCCTGTGGGGAACGGAGCGGAACGGATGTAATGCGCGAGATCGCACCGCGCACACTTTGGAGCATGCACGCGCGGTTTGGAGCATCTGCGCCTGCTCGAGCAGGGGCGGATGCTCCGAACTGGGGCGGAAGCTCCGAACTGTGGCGGCGGGAGACGGCTACGGGTCAGTTCAGCGCGTCGAGCCAGATCTTGCGGGCATCCAGAGCCTCTTGCAGCTCGGCGACCTTGGCGGCGTCGCCAGCGCCAGAAGCGGCGTCGATCTCGACCTGCAGCTTGGCGATGGCGTCAGTGAGCTGACCGGCGAGGCCTTCGGCGCGAGCCTTCTTCTCGGGGTTGTTCTTCTGCCAGAAGTCTTCGTCGAGCTTACGCACGGCGGCCTCGACCCGGCGCAGCCGGTCGTCGACGTTCTTGACCTGATCGCGCGGAACCTTACCGATCTCGTCCCAGCGACGCTGGATGCTCGTGAGCTTGTCACGCGCAACCGTACGGTCTTTCTCGGTGAGCAGCGTGTCGGCCTCGGTGAGCAGGGCGAGCTTCGCGGTGAGGTTCTCAGAGAACTCTTCGTCGTCTTTCGCGACGACCTCACTGCGGGCGGCATAGACCGCGTCGCCTGCGGCCTTGAACTTGTCCCAGAGCTGGTCGTCGACACGCTTGCCGGCTCGGCCCGCGTTCTTCCACTCCGCAAGCAGGTCGCGGTAGGCGTTCACGCCGTCGGCACCGCGCGGGATGAGCGCTTCTGCGCGCTCGACGAGCTGCTGCTTCTTGCTGCGGGCGTCACGGTGGGCGTTGTCGAGTTCGGCGAAGAACGCCTTGCGGTGCCCTTCGATGATGGTGCGAGCATCGCGGAACCGTTTCCACAGTTCGCCGGCCTCGGCGCGGGGGAGCCGCGGGCCGTCTTGCTGGTGTTTCTGCCAGCGGGCGAAAAGATCGTCGAGGCGGGCGGTCACCTGCTTCCACTGCGCTTTCGCGGCGTCTTCGGCGGCCAGCGCCTCGACCTCTTCGACGATCGCGGTGCGCTCGGTGATCGCTTCGGCGAGCTGAGCCTTCGTCTCGACCTGCTGCTGCTCGGTGAGCGACGAGACGACGACGGTCAGAGCATCCACTCGCTTCTTCAGCGCGGCGAGGTCGCCTATGGCGTTCGCCGTCTCGATGGCGCCCGAGAGCGACGACACCGCTTTGGAGACATCGGCAGCCGAGGCGCCGCGCTTGACCCGCTGCTCGAGCAGGGTGACCTGCCCGGCCAGGTCGGTGTACTTGCGTTCGAAGTAGGCGAGCGCCTCTTCGGGGGTACCGTCGGGAAACTGGCCGACGACACGCTCGCCCGAAGCCTCACGCAGATAAACCGTTCCGGTTTCGTCTACGCGGCCCCACGGGTGCTGGTCACTACTGATCACGAAATTCACCCTACTGCACGGTGAGGCCGGTGATAGTGGTGGCGACGGCGGGCTTCTCGGTTCCCGACTGCACTCCGGCCGCGATGACGTCGGTCTGCAGCGCCGGCATTCCGCTCGTCACGTTGCCGATGACCGTGTACCCGCCGGCGGTGTCGGCCGGAATGGTGCTGTCTTGGTACACGATGAAGAACTGGCTGCCCTGACTGTAAGCGGCGTCGGACTGACGTGCCATGGCGATGGTGCCTGCCGGGTAGACGTTGTCGGCCGGCGCGTTCTCGACCGGGCCGTAGTAGTAGCCCGGACCGCCGCTGCCGTCACCGTTCGGGTCGCCGCACTGCAAGACGTAGATGCCGGTGACGGTGAGGCGGTGGCAGGTCAGCCCGGTGTAGAAACCGGCCTGCGCGAGAGAGATGAACGACGAGACGGCCTGCGGGGCCGCCGCGCCGTCGAGCGTGATGGCGAGCGGGATGTTCGTGTTGAGCGTCATCGTGCCCGTCCACGGGCGACCCTCTGCGAGGCTCGACGAGGGAACGTTTCCGCTGTTCGCAGAGGCGTTGGGGGTGGCTGCCGCGGTCGGGGCGACCGAAGCCGAGGCCTCCGGAACGGGCATGCCCGGCCCGCTCGAGAAGTAGAAGACCTGCACCACGATGGCAGCGATGATCACAACGAGCCCGACGATGACCGAGACGAGGTTGTCACGCTTTCGACGAGTGATCTGCTTCGCGTGAACGGTCTGGCGAGCCTGGTAATTACGCAGCCGCTGCTTCGACTCACGCGCCTCGCGCTCGGAATTACTGGGTGCCACGGATCCTCCACTGCCCGCGAAACGGGTCAGAACTTGTAGTGCCTGTTCCGCTGCCGAAAAGCACCGGACCCCCGAGAACTTTACGATGCACAAGGCACGATCATCAAAATACGTCGAAATCGGGTGTCGGTGGCTGCGACTAGCCTATGAGAATGGTCACTTCACAGCCCGGGCTGCACGCCGGCGCCGTGCCTCTCGCGGTGCGTATGCGCCCGAAGAGTCTCGATGAAGTCGCGGGTCAGAAGCACCTGCTGCGCCCGGGTTCTCCGCTGGTGAACCTGGCGAGCGACAGCGGCCCGTCGCAGGGTTCGGTCTCGATCATCCTGTGGGGCCCGCCAGGCACCGGCAAGACCACTCTGGCGCAGGCCATCGCGCACAGTTCGAACCGTAAATTCGTCGAGCTCTCGGCCGTGACCGCGGGTGTGCGTGATGTGCGCCAGGTCATGGAAGAAGCGTTTCGCAGCCGCGACCTCTACGGCGTCTCGACCGTTCTCTTTCTCGACGAGATACACCGGTTCTCGAAAGCGCAGCAAGACGCGCTGCTTCCGGGTGTCGAGAATGGCTGGGTCATTCTGGTGGCGGCGACCACCGAGAACCCGTCGTTCTCGGTCATCTCGCCTTTGCTCTCGCGGTCGCTGCTGCTGACGCTCGAGCAGCTCACCGATGACGACCTGGGGGTTCTGATCGACCGAGCGGTAGTGGATGCCCGGGGGCTCGCCGGGCGAGTGACCCTGTCTGACGAGGCCAGGGCCGCGATCATCCGCATGTCGTCGGGTGACGCCCGGCGCGCCCTGACTGCGCTCGAGGCCGCTTCTACCTCCGTTCTTGCGGGCGCAGATGCTGACGATGACAAAGTGCCCGAGATCACCGGCGAGACGGTGGCACAAGCGGTCGACCGGGCGCTGCTGCGGTACGACCGCAACGGCGACGAGCACTACGACGTGATCAGCGCGTTCATCAAGTCGGTGCGCGGGTCAGATGTCGACGCGAGCATCCACTACTTGGCACGCATGATCGAGGCGGGTGAAGACCCGCGGTTCATCTGCCGGCGCATGATCGTGCTGGCGGCCGAAGACATCGGCATGGCCGACCCGCAGGCGCTGGTGATGGCGACAGCTGCGGCTGATGCTGTGCAGTACATCGGCATGCCCGAGGGGCGCATCCCGCTGGCTGAAGCCGTGGTGTACCTGGCGACCGCGCCGAAGTCGAACGCGTCGTATCTGGCGATCGACAAAGCGATCGCCGATGTGAAGGCCGGAAAGTTCGGGCGGGTACCCAAACACCTACGTGACGCGCACTACCCGGGCGCGAAACGGCTCGGCCACGGCAAGGGATACAAATACGCACACGACTCCGATGTGGGCGTCGTCGCGCAACAGTATCTGCCCGATGAGTTGAAGGGCACGGAGTACTACCGGCCCACCGAGCACGGCAACGAACGAGACGTGTCGGCGCGCTTGGAGAAGATCCGCCGCATCACGCGCGGAGAAGGCTGAACCGCACCGAATTGCGGCGACAGTTGTGATAATCTTTTCGAGGCCTACTTTTGGGTGTCTTTAGCGCGGCTGCGAGAGACCCCGATGAGAAAAAGCGAGTTCTGTAGCCGAACCGCCTGACCCATCCCTCGCACAATTTAGTCGCTTCGCCTGCCAAGGCAGGCGAACGAGATGGCTTCGCCTGTCGCTGACAGGCGAACGCGTCCGGTATCGATCTCTCGTTTCGGCGAGGGCGACCGCTCAATACTTTCCCATTTCTGTTGTTTTCTAATTTTGAAGGATGTTTGTGTCTACCAAGTCACGTACCCGCAGCAAGACCCGCCTTTCCCGGGCCCTCGGCATTCCGCTGACCCCGAAGGCGGCGAAGTACCTCGAGAAGCGTCCGTACGCTCCGGGCGAGCACGGCCGCACCAAGCGCAAGACCGACTCCGACTACGCGGTGCGTCTGCGTGAGAAGCAGCGTCTGCGCGCCCAGTACGGAATTCGCGAAGCTCAGCTGAAGGTCGTCTTCCAAGAGGCCCGTCGCCAGAGCGGACTGACCGGTGAGAACCTGGTCGAGCTGCTCGAGATGCGTCTCGACGCGCTCGTGCTGCGTGCCGGCTTCGCCCGCACCACCGCACAGGCTCGCCAGCTCATCGTGCACCGTCACATCATGGTCGACGGCGCTCGTGTCGACCGCCCGTCGTTCCGCGTCAAGCCGGGCCAGCTCATCCACGTGCACCAGCGCAGCGAGGGCATGGAGCCGTTCCAGGTCGCAGCCGCCGGCGGTCACGTCGACGTTCTGCCGAAGACCCCCGGTTACCTCTCGGTCGAGCTCGACAAGCTGCAGGCACGCCTCGAGCGTCGCCCGAAGCGCGCCGAGGTTCCCGTGACGTGTGAAGTGCAGCTCGTCGTCGAGTACTACGCGGCTCGCTAGAGTTCGTACAGAGTTCTCAGCTACCAAGCTACGATTGGGGCGAGTCACCTTCGGGTGGCTCGCCTTTTTTCGCACCTCGTGACGACCTGTACCCGGTCGTGTACCTCAACGAAGGAGTACCCATGTCGGGTGGAGACATCGCAGGGCTGATCGCAGCAGGCGTGTTCGCCGTTCTCGTCGCCATCATCGCGCTGCCGCTGGTGAAGCTCGGCAAAGTGTTCGATGAGACCACGCTGGCCATTCGTGACGTCAGCAAGGGCATCGCGCCCATTCTCGAAGAGTCGACCACGACCATCCAGGAGGCCAACAAGCAGTTGGCGCGGGTCGACGCCATCACCACCAACGTCGCCGAAGTCACCGGCAATGTGAACTCGCTCGTCGCGCTCTTCGCGGCCTCGCTCGGCGGGCCGCTGATTGCGATCGCCAGCTTCGGCGGTGCCGTGCGTGCCGCCGTCAGGGGTACCCACGCCTTCGACGACGACGCATCGGGGCGCGCTGAGCGTTCGCTGCGTAACGCCACGGCGAAGCCGAAGCGCGAGAAGAGCGCGGCCAAGAAGGCCTCGAAGGCCAGCCGAGCCGAGTACTGAAACACCCGTAGACTTAAATTCGCTTTTCACCTCACCTCAAGGAGTCACCCTTCGTGAAAAAAGTACTGTGGTTCAGCGCCGGAATCGCCGTGGGTTTTGTACTCGCCCACCAGCTCAACCAGACCGCCCAGGGCAAGAAGGCCTTCGGCAGCATCGAAGCGAAGGTCAAAGACTTCTCCGACGCCTTCGTCGAGGGGTACCACGAGCGTGAATCCGAGCTGCGTTCGGCACTGAGCGGTTCCACGAACAGCGGCGCGACGAAGTAGTGCTCACCGCAGACATCCGCCAGCGCTGGCTCACCTTCTTCGAAGACCGCGGCCACACGGTCGTTCCGTCGGCATCGCTGGTCAGTGAAGACCCGACGCTGCTGTTCACGGTCGCGGGCATGGTTCCGTTCATCCCGTACATGTCGGGGCTGGTACCGGCACCGTTCAAGCGTGCGACCAGTGTGCAGAAGTGCATCCGCAC
>JAODBC010000006.1 GCA_025463765.1 Subtercola sp.
CCCGCAGCCCTCGCAGCCTGCTCAGCCCGAGCCCGCTCAGCCCGCTCGGCGCGCTCGGCGCGCAGCGCGTCGTGCCACTCGAGTTCGTCGAGCGGATCGTCGGTGGTGGCCAGAAACTCGATGCCGAACTGCTCGAACAGCACACGCGGCAGAAACGCGGGCGAGGCGAGCTGCTCGGCGACCTGGTCGTAGATGTCGCCCGCGGTGGCGGCGCTCACTTCGAGCTCGATGCCCAGCACTCCGGTGAGTTCCTCGTCCAGCCAATACCCCGAAGCCGTGCCTGCGAAGAGGTGCCAGTTCGAGGCGAGCAGGCGCCACGCCTCGCGGGGGTCGAAGTGGATGCCGCCCGCGCCGAGCGCAGCCAAGTCGACGCCGGCCGAATGCAGCAGACGCGTGACGTAGTGGTCGTGCGTGACGAACAGCTCGGCCGCGTTCGCGAACGGCCGATTCTCTGCGAGCAGTCGGGCCGGCACGTGGCCGTGCGGCGAGATGATCGGCAGCCCGCTCACGCTGTCGTAGAGTTCGCGAGCGGTTCGCCGAAGGGCAGGCTCACTCGGCAGAAGGCGGTCGGGATCGCGACGCTGCGAGAGGTACATGTGCCTAACCGACCATGCCGACGCGCACCGTGATGTGTGCGGGCAGAGCGCCGATCGACGCGAGGTGCCCCCGCACCGCTTCGTGCGCCGCTCGGGCGGTGTCGCGAGCCGACGAGTCATCGCTGACCCCGATCACGGCGGTGACAGTGGTGACGTCGGCGTCAGCGGCGTCAGCGGCGACGGAGGTGTCGGCGGCGACGCGAACGTCAGCAGGGACAGCGGCGCCGCGAACGTCAGCACTGACAGCGTCGCCGTCACCGCTGGTCGCAGCACCCACCAGCGACACCGACACCAACGAAGGCGCCTCGAGCGAGGTGGTTGCGGCGAGCACCCGGCCGACGACAGCCGCCGGCAGCGAGGCGCTCGGATACACCGCCACCACACCGGGAACGGAACGGAGCAGCTCTTCCAGCGCCAGAGCGGCAGCCCGGCTCGGCGTCTCGACGGCGTCAGACATCGGCACTCCCCTCACCATCGGCCCGGGCATCCGGAGCGGCCGACTGCACGTCGTGCACCGTCACGTCGACCGCCACCACGTTCAGTCGGGTGTGGCGGGCGAGGTCAGTCATGATCGCCTGCCGAACGGCCTCAGCCGTCTGCCGGATGCTCTGCCCCCACAACACGCTGGCGTCGACTTCGACCACAACGGGTTCGCCGGCAACGGTCACGTCGCCGACGAAGCGGCAACGCCCGATGAACAGGCCGGGCACACGGTCGCCCGCGGCCCGCACGATGGCCCGCACCGCACCCTCGGTGATAACGAGGTGCGATGTCGTCGAGTCTGCCTCGATCAACGGAATGTCGCGCCCGGCTCGAGCCTGCAGGCTGATCTGGTTCAGGATGCCCGAGACCCACCCCTCATCGACCCCTGACTGCGACGCCTCGTCGTCGGCGGCCAGCTGGGCGGTCAGCGCACGCAGTCGGGCGATCGCCGCGAGCGCGATCTGGCAGCCCGCGGAGTCGTCGATCGAGACATCGGGCGGAGTGAGCCCGGCGTCGTAGTAGTCCGCGAGCTCGTCGATGCTGTGGCCGTTGAGGTCGGAGCTGGTGAGTTCGAGGCCGCCCAGCACGAGCGCGTCGTCCGCGGGCAAGCCAGCGTCGGCGGGCAGGCCAGCGCCGCCGGGCAGGCCCGCTGCGCCGAGGCCGTCGGGAGGCGTCTGGTCGTCGATCGGGGTCATCGCCACGCCTCCATCTCTGAGATCACACGCTTTCGGGCTCGTGACAACAAGCCTCGCACCGTACTGACCGGCAGGCCGAGTTCGTCGGCGATGTCGTCGTAACTGTAACCCGCGACCTCCTTCATCAGCCAACACTGGCGCTGCTGCTCGGGCAGACCGGCGAGCACCTGCGACAGCGCCGAACGCACCGCGTGGTGTTCGGCGACGGCCTCAGGGGAGTGCTGCACGGGCGCAGGGAGCCCGCGGCTGGCCGGGGAGCCGAGCTCGTCGTGCGGGTGCCGGGCGCGAATGCGGTCGAGCGCCTTGCGGTTGACGATGCGCATCATCCAGCTCTTCACGACACTGGGGTCGGCCAGGTTGGGCAGCTGCTGCCAGGCCGTGATGAAGGCGGCCTGAACGACGTCGTCGACCTCATCGGTCGATTGGAGCATCCGCCCCGCGTAGCCGCGCATGAGGCCGGCGTAACGGCGCACCAGAATCTCGAAAGCGCGTACGTCGCCGTCTGCGGCGCGGCCGGCGAGAGTTCTGTCATCGGCATCGGAGATCGGTGCCACCCCCACCACCTCTCACGAAACGCGCCAGAAGAATAGCCGCATCTCAAAACAACTTCTGCACCTAGTGTGACGAATGCCTTACTGACCGCGTCTTACTGGCAACACCTCATCATCGCCCATCACCGTGGGCCGATCAACACAGTTCAGGAGCACCACCATGGCTAACACGTCAAGCACACCCGTTGCATCCACCCCGATCGGTACGCCGCTCGACTCGCAGACCACCTTCGGCAAGACCGTCATCAACGACGGCGTCGTTGCGAAGGTCGCCGGAATCGCGGCCCGCGAGACAGCCGGAGTACACGCCCTCGGCGGCGGCGCGGCTCGCGCGCTCGGCGCCATTCGCGGCGTTATGGGCAACACCGACCTGTCGCAGGGCATCAGCGTCGAGGTCGGCGAAACCCAAGTGGCGGTCGACGTGGCCATCGTCGCCGAGTACCCGGTTCCGCTGCAGGTCGTGGCGGCAGATGTTCGGGCCGCCGTGATTGCGGCCGTCGAAACCATCATCGGCATGGAGGTCACCGAGGTCAACGTGACCGTGAACGATGTCTACATCGCCAGCGAAGACAACGGCAGCGACGACCAGGCCGAGGCGCGAGTCCAGTGACCGGCACGAAGTTCGGCATCATCATCGGGGCGGTTCTCGCCCTGGTCTGGATCATCTTCGGCTTCTGGGCGTTCTTCTTCGTGTTGATCGCCATGATCGTCGGAGCCATCATCGGCCGCTTCGTCGACGGCAAACTCGATGTCGGCACTCTCGTCGGAGCGTTCCAAGGGAAACGCTCCTCGTCGTGACGTCCGCGCAAGGCGCGCGCGGCGACGCGGTCAGCGGCTTGTCGGGCACGAGTGCCGGTTCGCCGGGCCTTCCGTTCGGCGGAGCGCTCGGCCCGGGCTCGAACGCCGGGCGGTCACCAGGAGGCGGCCGAGCTTCGGCCGACGGCAGCGCCCTCTCCACGCCGCGCGGCCGCACCCGCGTCACCTCGAAAGCGATCACCCGGGTCGCAACCGCGCTCGGCGCCGAGGCGCTCGACGTCTCGACGCGCAGCGTCAGCGTGCGACTCAGCGACGACGACGGCATGCTCGCGGTCACGGTCTCGGGGCCCATCAGGGTTCTGGCGCTGAACGACCTGGTCGATGCGGGCAGCGCACTCTCGCGCTCGGGTGCTGGTGCTGGCGCTGGCGCTGGTGCTGGCGCTGGTACCGTTCTGCCTCCTGGCGAAACGATTCTCGAGCGGTGCGAGCGCGCCCAGAAGCACATTCGTGACGTCGCCGCGACCCTCACGGGCGCCAGCATCTCGCGCGTCACCGTTCACCTCACCGGCATTGAAACCACCCAGAAGGAGCGCGTGAAGTGAGCGCCACAACCCCGAGCGCAGCAACAGCTCCGGCGGAGATCGCCCGCTCGCGAACGCCGTCGGCTGACCCCAGCGCGAGCACGGCGAAGCTGTACCGTCGCGTCGCACGCCGCGAGACGCATTCGCCGCGGTCGACAACCGCGATCGTTCTCGCGATTCTCGTGCTGCTGTTCCTCCTCTACGGCGGCACCGAGATCGTGCTCAACATGCTCAAGCTGCGTGCGCTCGTCGCGAGCCCCACGCAGGTCGCCGACGCGATCGGCAACGTCACGAACGACGACAGCGGCACCGTGCTCGCCGTCGGTATCGCCGCGGCGGTCATCGGCGTGGTCTTCGTACTGATCGGCCTCACCGGTGCGCGACGCGCCCGGCACCTGCTGCCGGATGATCGTTCCGTCGTCGTGGTCGACAACGAGGTCATCGCCTCCGCGGTCGCGCGGCACGCGTCGCTCGCCGGCGAAGTAGACCCCGACAACACCCTCGTCACCGTGACGCATCGCCGGGCTCAGGTTCGGCTGACGCCCGCCTCCGGGCATCCGGTCGACCGTGCCGCGGTCGTCGCGGCTGCAGAACGCGAGCTCGCCACGGCGAACTACCAGCCCGCGATCGCTGCGAGCGTTCAGATCAACACGGCAGGAAAGGTCGGAGCATGAACAGCACCAATCGCGGCGCGAACCGCCTCGTGATCATCGTGTTCGGGCTCGTGCTCGTGGCGCTCGGGGCGGTGGCCATCCTTGCCGCGACACCTACCGTCGTTCGCGACACCTGGGTGTCGGGGTACGCATCGACGCGCTCGACCCTCATCTCCTGGCTGCAGCAGACGCCGCTGAACGGGCCCGGCACGAGCTGGCTCTGGCTGGTGGGCCTGGCCGCGATCGTGGTGGTCGGGGTGTTGCTGGTGCTGTTCATCAGCCGGCAGGGGCGCGGCCACACCGGGGTGCTCTACTCACAGAACCCCACGACGGCCGGGCAGACGCTCGTCGACGCCGCCGTCGCGGAGCGCGCGCTCGGCGACTCCCTACGCGACCGGCCCGAGTTCGTAAGCTCCAACGTGTCGACGTACCGGGTCTCGCGGCAGTCGATGCTCAAGATCTCGGTGACGTGCCGACGCGGCGTTTCGCCGCGCGACGCGGTGGCGGTCGTGACGGCCCGCCTGCGCGCCTTCGACGCCCTCTTCGGCCAGAGCACCCCCGCGCTCATCCAGGTGAGCGGCGGCTTTCGCGCGCGTACCACCCGCGCGACTCGCATCGGCTGACGTCGCCAGGCCCACGCGTCGACACAATGACGAGGCTGTAGCGAAGTGCTACAGTTCTATCATGAAGACGATGCCGACCCGCGTCGACGGAGAGCTGTTCGAGGCCGCGAAGGCGGTCGGTGACGTTCAGAGCCGAAGCGCCGCCCAGCAGATCGATCACTGGGCGCGCATCGGGCGCGAGCTGGAGGCATCGTCGGCTGTCACGCACGAGGCAATCAATCGTGTTCTGGCCGGAGAAGGCTCATACGATGACCTCTCCGATCCGGCTCAGGCCATTGTTCGCGTCGCCTGGCACGACGAGATCGCTTCGAGAATCGCGGGGCTCAGCTTCGAAAACGATCTGAATGCTGTCGGCGAGCCCTGGGCCGAGGCTGACGCTGACGGCCATCTCGTACTGCGCGGAGGTGGCGCAGGCGCCGCGTGAGCACACCTACGCTGCACGTGCTCGCCGGCTCGAACGGGGCAGGCAAGTCGACCTTTGTGCTTCTCGTGTTGCAACCCACGACGCACCTGCCCTTCATCAATGCTGACGAAATCGCCGCGAAACGCTGGCCTGGCGAGGAGTCGCGGCACGCGTACGACGCATCTGAGGCCGCCGCAGTCGCGCGAGATCTCGCGCTGAACAATCGCGCCTCTTTCATCACCGAAACGGTCTTCAGCCATCCCAGCAAAGTCGAGCTCATCCAGCGGAGCATGGCGGTCGGTTACCTGGTCACCCTTCGCGCGATACTCGTGCCAGAAGACGTGACGGTTCACCGCGTCGCCTACCGCGTGCACCGGGGCGGCCACACCGTTCCAGAACAGAAGATTCGCGAACGATACCGCCGACTGTGGCATCTCGTCGCCGAGGCGCGGAGTCTCGCCGATCGCACCGTGTTCTACGACAACAGCAGCGCACGCACGCCATTCGTGCACGTCGCTGAATTCGAGCGCGGGCGCGCCGTCGGCCCGACAAACTGGCCGGCCTGGACACCGCAAGCACTGACTCGCTGACCCGACGCGGTCGACTGCACTCTCCCCTGTACCGCCGCGGGGTCATCGTGAGAGAATTGACACTTCCCGAACCGAAGCAGGCCCTACCGTGAGTTACACCCCGCCCGAAGAGCCCAGCGAACCGGGCCAGCGCAAGAAGCCGTCGAACGGGCGCATCGTGGTGTGGGTGGGCGTCGCCGCGGTCGGGCTCTACTTTCTCATTTCGGGCATCATCGGCATCGTCACCCACTGAACTGCGGTAGTTCGGCGCTACCGCGGTAGTTCGGCTCATCTGCGGCAGTTCGGCACGACCGCCGTAGTTCGGCACGACCACCGTAGTTCGAGGGGGGCGGATGCGCCGAACGACCGCACGTGCGGAGTCACGCGCGGCGGGTAGCGTGCGGGTCAGCCGCGCGAGTCAGCCGAGCGGGCGAATCATGGGCGCGAGCAGGTTCTGCGGCGACGCGTCGAGGGTCGAGAGCTCGGCGGTGACGCGACCGTCGACCATCGTGTAGACGCGCGTCGTCATGATGAGCAGCTCCTCGATGTCGGCCGAAACGAGAAGAACGCCCGTTCCCGAAGCAGCGAGCTGAACGGTGAGGTCGCGCAGCTGCTGGGCGGCCTCTGGGCCGACACCCCGTGTCGAATGATCGAGAATCACGGCCTGGGGCCGGCGCTCGGGCGCCTGGCCTAGCCAGATCTCAAGCGCCTCCCGCGCCCGAGAACCGGGGCCGGCGCCGCGGGGCTGCGCATCGGCACCGAGCACAGCAGCGGCACCGGGCACAGCATCGGCACCCGCGGCGCCCTCGAGACTCTCGAGGCCCGCCTGCCCAGCGCCGCCGCCGGGCAGGCGTGCTCCTCGCACAAGATCGGAGATGCCCCCGAGCCCGAACGCAGGAGCAGCCGTGCGGTAGTCGCGCTTGCGGTCGATGAGCCCGAGCCGCGCCAGCCGCGCCAGCGTCGACGGCGAGATGCGTGACGGCACCCCGCCGAGCAACCCGAGGTCGTACGTGGTGTTCGTGTCGGTCGCGAGGCTGAGGCCGGCCGCGATCGACTCCGCCGGGCTGCGCGCGGTGAACGGATGACCGCCCAGCAGTATCTCGCCCGACACCGCTGGCCCGTACGACCGCCCGAACAGGCTGAGCGCGAGCTCGCTGATTCCCGAGCCGTCGAGCCCCGCCAGCCCCACGATCTCGCCGGCCCGAACCGTGAGAGACACGTCACGCACCACCGCAAGCGTCGCATCGAGCGGATGAAACGCCGACCACCCCCGCACATCGAGCACGACCGGCCCGGGTTCGATCGACTCGTGCCGAATGCGGCGCACCACATGGATGTTCGTGGTCATGTACCCCACCAGCCGCGCCTCGACACTGGCCCCGCCACCCGCCACCCGCAGCGTCTCCACCGCGCGGCCCCGCGACAGCACCGTGATCGACCCCGCAACCCGCAACAGCATGTCCGCCCGGTAGGTCGCCACGACCACCGTGAGCCCCGCGGCGGCCAGCCCCGCGATGCCGCGCGCGACCACAGCGAGCCCCCGGGCATCCAGACCGCTGAACGGCTCGTCGATGAGCACGAGTCGCCGCCCCGCCACCAGCGTGCGCGCGAGTTCGAGCACCCGGCGCTCGCCCGCATCGAGGTCGCCCGCGGGTTTGCGCACCGGCAGGGCCGCCAACCCGAGGCGCTCGAGTATGGCGGCCGATTCGGCGTACATGCGACCGAACCGAACGATGCCGCCGAGCGACTTCTCCCGCCCGAGAAACACGTTCTCGGCCACCGACAGGTGCGGCACGATGTTCGGCTCGCCGCGTACCACTGCGACGCCGGCCGCCTCGGCGGCAGCGTGCCCGCCGAACGACGCGGCGGCCCCGTCGATCTCGAGCCGCCCGGCCGTCACCGGCAGGTACCCGCCGATGACGGCGAGCAGCTCCGACGCACCCGACAGGTTCTCGCCGAGAACTCCGTGCACGCCGCCGCGGGCCACTTCGAACGAGACAGAACGGATGCCCGTGCCCGCGCTCGACCGGGCTGAGATCGAACTCAGCCGCAGCGAGACATCGGGCACGGGCATCCGTTCAGGCTAAACGAAAACGCGTGAACACGAGCACGAACACGAACGCACGCGCGACCGCAAACGCCTACCGACCACCCGACCGACGCTTGTTGTACACGTCGAATGCCACAGCCAGCAACAGCACGAGGCCCTTGACCGCCTGCTGCCACTCGATGCCGATGCCCATGATCGACATGCCGTTGTTCAGCACGCCGATGATCAGACCACCGACGATGGCACCGCCGATGGTTCCGACGCCGCCCGTGACTGCCGCGCCACCGATGAACGCGGCCGAGATAGCCTCGAGCTCGAAGCCGTCTCCGGCCTTGGGCCCGGCGAGGTTCAGGCGAGCTGTGAACACCAGACCGGCGAGACCGGCGAGAAAGCCCATGTTCACGAAGAGCCAGAACGTCACGATGCGGGTCTTGATGCCCGACAGCTCCGCCGCGTGCAGGTTGCCGCCGATGGCGTAGATGTGCCGGCCGAACACCGAACGGTTCATCACGATGCCGTAGATCAGAATGAGAACCGCGAGCACGATCAGGGTGACCGGGATGCCCTTGAAAGTGGCCAGGGCGTATGCGAACAGCAGCACGGCAGCAGTCACCAGCACCAACTTGGCAATGAACCAGCCGAGCGGCTCCACGGCCTGACCGTAACTCTGGCGCCCCCGCCGCGTGCGGATCGACTGCACCACCAGCACCACGATGGCAATGATCGCGACACCGATGGTGAGCGGGTCGACCTGCAGCTTGCCGAACACATCGGTGATGAATCCGTTGCCGAGAGCACGGTAGAAGTCGGGGAACGAACCGATGTTCTGGTTGCCGAGCACCACGAGCGTGAGCCCGCGAAAGATGAGCATGCCGGCCAGCGTCACGATGAACGCCGGTATGCCCACGTAGGCGATCCAGAACCCCTGCCAGGCTCCCACCAGAGCACCGATCGCGAGCGACAGCACGATGGCGAGCCAGGCCGGCAGCCCCATACTGACCGCGAACACACCCGAAAGTGCACCGACGAAGGCGGCGACCGAGCCGACCGACAGGTCGATGTGGCCGGCCACGATGACCATCACCATACCGATGGCCAGAATCAGGATGTAGCCGTTCTGCACGATGAGGTTCGACACGTTCTGCGGCCGCAAGAGCACGCCGTTGGTGAGAATCTCGAACACCACGACGACCAGAATCAGCGCGATGAAGATGCCGTTCTTGCCCAGGTCTGACAGAACATGGCTGAGCGAACGGGTGAACTTGTTGTCGACCGGGTTGACCCGGCCGCCGGCGGCAGTGTCGTCTGCCGGCTTCGTCTCGAGATCGGACATCAGATTCGTTCCTTTTCCATGGTCATGTACTTGATGAGCGTTTCGGGGGTGGCCTCGGCGATGGGCACCTCACCGGTGATGCGGCCCTCGGCGATGGCGTAGATGCGGTCGCAGATGCCGAGCAGCTCGGGCAGTTCGCTCGAGATCACGATGACGCCCTTGCCCTCGGCGGCCAGCCGGTTGATGATCGTATAGATCTCGTACTTCGCGCCCACGTCGATGCCGCGGGTCGGTTCGTCGAGAATCAGCACGTCGGGGTCGGAGTAGATCCACTTGCTCAGCACGACCTTCTGCTGGTTGCCGCCGCTGAGCTTGCCGACCTTCGAGAGCACCGAGGGCGCCTTGATGTTCATCGATTTGCGGTACCCGTCGGCAACCTCGTACTCCTTGTTGTCGTCGACCAGACCACCGCGCTCGAGCTTCGAAAGCGACGCCATCGAGATGTTGCGCTTGATGTCTTCGATGAGGTTGAGCCCGTAGTACTTGCGATCTTCGGTGGCGTAGGCGAGCCCGTTGGCGATGGCCTCCGACACGGTTCGGGTCTTGATTTCGACGCCGTGCTTGAACACTCGCCCCGAGATCTTGGTGCCGTACGACCGGCCGAACAGACTCATTGCGAACTCGGTGCGGCCCGCGCCCATGAGGCCGGCGATACCGACGATCTCGCCGCGCTTCACATTCACGTTGATGTTGTCGACCATGATGCGAGTCGGGTCTTGCGGGTGGTAGGCCGTCCAGTTCTCGACGCGCAGAATCTCTTCCCCGATGTGCGGCGTGTGGTCGGGGTAGCGGTGCTCGAGGTCACGGCCCACCATGTCTTTGATGATGCGCTCTTCGGTGACGTCGAGCTTCGGAATGGTCTCGATGGCCTTGCCGTCGCGAATGACGGTGACGGTGTCGGAGATCTTCTTGATCTCATTGAGCTTGTGGCTGATGATGATCGACGTGATGTTCTGGCCCTTGAGCGAGAGAATCAGGTCGAGCAGATGATCGCTGTCTTCGTCGTTGAGGGCGGCGGTCGGTTCATCCAGAATCAGCAGCTTCACCCGCTTCGAGAGCGCCTTCGCGATCTCGACGAGCTGCTGCTTGCCCACGCCGAGGTCGAGCACCTTCGTGGTGGGGTTCTCGCGCAGGCCCACGCGAGCGAGCAGCTTCGAGGCCTCGGTATTGGTCTTGTTCCAGTCGATCAGGCCGAACGGGCCCTTGATCTCGTTGTTGAGAAAGATGTTCTCGGCGATCGACAGGTAGGGGCTGAGCGCGAGTTCCTGGTGAATGATCACGATGCCCTTGGCCTCGCTGTCACGGATGTCGCGGAACTCGACCGTCTCGTTCTCGAACACGATGTCGCCGTCGTAGGTGCCGAACGGGTAGACGCCGCTGAGCACCTTCATGAGGGTCGACTTGCCGGCGCCGTTCTCACCGCAGATCGCGTGCACTTCACCGCGAGCAACGTCGAGGGTGACGGCCTGCAGCGCTTTGACGCCGGGAAAGGTCTTGGTGATGTTACGCATTTCCAGAATATTGGTGGTCACAATATGTCTCCTTCAATGGTGTTGATGTGCGGATGGTGTGGATGTTCGGGGCCGAGAATGCCGGCCCGACCGTTCGACGGGTCGGGCCGGCATGCTCAGTGAGTGGTTGCGGGCTGACTAGCCGTTGACCTGTGCCGCGGTGTAGTAGCCACCGTCGATCAGCACGCTCTGAATGTTGTCTTTCGTCACGACGACCGGCTGCAGCAGCTGCGACGGAACGACCTTCACGCCGTTGTCGTAGGTCTTCGTGTCGTTCGTCTCCGGCGTTCCGCCGGTCAGCAGTGCGGTTGCCATGCCCACGGCGACCTTCGCGAGCTCGCGAGTGTCTTTGTAGATGGTGGAGTACTGCTCGCCGGCATTGATGGCCTTGACCGAGTCGAGCTCGGCATCCTGACCGGTGATGATCGGGATGTCTGCGGTGGTGTAACCAGCCGAGGTCAGCGCCGAGATGATGCCTCGAGAGAGACCGTCGTAGGGCGACAGAACGCCGTTGACCTTCGAGCCGTCGGAGTACGTCGAGGTGAGGATGTTCTCCATGCGGGCCTGGGCGGTAGCCGGATCCCATCTCAGCGTCGCCACCGTGTTGAAGTCGGTCTGACCGCTCTTGACCACGATGGTGCCGTCGGCGATGTACGGCTTCAGAGTCTCCATGGCGCCATTGAAGAAGAACGTCGCGTTGTTGTCGTCGGGGCTGCCGGCGAACAGTTCGACGTTGAACGGGCCCTTCTTACCCGTCTTGTTGCCGGTCGCGTCGAGCACACCGAGCCCGGTGAGCAGCGAGGTGGCCTGCTGAACGCCGACCTTCTCGTTGTCGAACGTGGCGTAGTAGTCCACATTCGGCGAGTTGCGAATGAGGCGGTCGTACGCGATCACGGGGATGTTGTTGTCTTTGGCGTTCTGCAGCGTGTTGGTCAGCGTCGTGCCGTCGATCGAGGCGATGATCAGGGCTTTAGCGCCCTTGGTGATCATGTTCTCGATCTGGCTGACCTGGGTGGGAATGTCGTCTTCTGCGTACTCGAGGTCGACCGTGTAGCCGGCCGCTTCGAGCTGCTTCTTGATGTTGTCGCCGTCAGCGATCCAGCGCTCGGAAGACTTGGTCGGCATCGCAACGCCGATGAGGCTGCCGTCGCCGGCGGCTGCCGCGCCGCTCGATGAGGTTCCCGATGATGCACCGCCCGCGCATCCGGCCAGTGAGACCACCATGGCCCCGGCGGCCAGAAGTGAAAGTACAAATTTTTTCTTCACTGTGTGTCCTTTTCTGTGTGTGAATGACTTCGTTGTCAGCAGGTGTGCTGTGGTGAAGGTGTTTCTCATTCCACCGGCGCCGCGCGTTTGCGGCTCCGGGGGGCTTTTCTCGCGCCGATCGGCGTGAAAGTCGTGGGGTCGGCCGAGGGCGATGTGCCAGCCGGGCCCGCCGTGGTCGGCAGGCGGGCGTAAAGCGCGTCGATGGTCGACGCCGCCAGCACGACAGGATCGCCGAGCTGCCGCGCGATGTGAACCGTTCGAGCGGAGTCTTCGGCCAAGACCGCGCGCCGAACGGCCCGCTTTGCCGTGGAACCGACCGCGAAGACGCCGTGGTTTTGCAGCAGCACCGCCCGTGACCGCTGGGCGGTCAACAAAGCGACGAGTGATGACCCGATGGCGACACCGTCGACGACAGCCAGGGGGTCGACTTCGGCCAGCGGAGCCACCGGAATCTCGCCGCCGAACTCGTCGGCCATGGCGGTGAGCACGCACGGAACCGCTTCGCCCCTGGCCGCCCAGGCCGTGGCGTACGTCGAGTGCGTGTGCACGACCCCGCCCACCTCGGGCAGGTGCCGGTACAGGTACGCATGCGCCGAGGTGACAGCCGTCGGCGCACGCTGACTGCCGAGCGTGTTCACCACCACTTCGCCGTCGAGGTCGCACAGAATCATGTTCTCGGGGCTCAGCTCGTCGTAGCTCACCTCGGTGGGCTTGATGACGAACAAATCTGCACCGGGCACGCGTGATGACACCGATCCGCTCGTCCAGACGACCAGGCCGTAACGCACCAGTTCGTCGTGCAGGCGAGCCACTTCGGCCCGCGTGCGCGCGATGGCGACCTCGATCTCTGCTCCGAAGTTCACGCCGTCACCTCGCCGTGAACTCGTGGCGACTCCGCCACGAGCGGCGCCGAATCCGGCGAGCGGATGCCCGCTGGAACCCCCGCTAAGAGAGCGACCAGCCCGTGGCCACCAACGAGCCGGCCGCGGTCGAAACCAGATTCGGCGATTGCATCGACGGAGTTCTGGCTGTGAGCGAAAACGACATTCACGCGTCAAACTCCTTTGTCTGGTCAGGTCTGGGCAGCACAAAGCAACCGCTGTGCGGTGTCGATGCCTTCCGATTGCGAACGTTATGTGAACGGTCACATCGGGCTGCCCTTATGGTGCCTCACGTTCATCGAACATGTCAACCCGGGCCTTAGTCACGTTTTGGTAACCGCGTGAAAGCGCGCCCATCGGCGCGGCCGGGACTGCGGTCTGGCGTTCGAGCCGGTGCGGTCAGGCGTTCGCGGCACAGTTGTCGGGCGCTCGGGTCGCGGTGGTCTGGCGTTCGAGACGCAGCTGCTGGGCATCCACGCGTTGGCGCGGCCGACAGGCGGCGCGCCCGAGCCCGCTCAGAAAATGGGCGGGGCGGTGCTGCCTCGCACAATGAGATCGGGCACGAGCCCAGGCTGCCCGGCGATCTGATCGTCGAGAGTGCCCAGCAGCAGGGCGATGGCCCGCCGCCCGAGTTCGGCGAAATCCTGCCGCACGGTGGTCAGCGGCGGCCAGAAGTGCGCCGACTCGGGAATGTCGTCGAAGCCCACGATGCTCACATCGCGTGGCACGTCGAGCCCGGCCTCACGAATGGCGTGGATGAGGCCCAGCGCCATCTGGTCGTTCGACGAGAAGATCGCCGTGAAGTCACGCACCCGCAGCAGCTCGCGGCCGGCGTAGTAGCCGAACTCGGCCGTCCAGTCGCCGAGAATAGGTGCGGTGGCGGCGACATCGCGGTCAGACATCTCCGAGAGAAAACCGTGCATGCGCGCTTCGGCCTCGATCCAGTCCTGTGGGCCGGCGAGGTGGTAGATGTTGCGATGCCCGAGGTCGATGAGATGCCGGGTGGCGAGGCGTGCGCCGGTGATCTGGTCGACCGAGAGCGCATTCTGCGAGGCCACGGTGCTCTGCAAGGTGACGAAGGGCAGCGAGATGTTCATGTCGTGGAACGTCTCGAAGACCCGCACCTGCGGGGCGATCACCACAAGACCTTCGACCGCCTGGTCGAGCAGGTGATTGAGCCCGCGCTCGATCGAGTCGCGATCGGTGCCGTCGAGATTGACCGTGTTGACGAAGTACCCCTCGGCGCGCGCGGCTTGCTCCAGGGCCTGAATGCTCGATGCGGGCCCGTACATCGAGGCCGCCGACGCGAGCACTCCGATGGTTTGCGACCGGCTGGTGACGAGCACGCGGGCGGCGCGGTTGGGGCGGTACTGCAGGTCATCCATCACCTGCTGCACACGAGCTCGTGTCTCGACACGGATGCTCGGGTGGTCGTTCAGAACCCGCGAGACCGTCTGGTGCGAAACACCGGCGATCCGCGCGACATCGCGGATGCTCGGCGCTCGGCCTGCACGCGACTCGTCTGCCACGATCTGCTCGTTCTCGTTCGGAGCCGGCGAATGCCGTCTGGGTGTCGTCTAGCCATGTGCACGGTCACATTGTGATGAACCCCATTATGGCGCGGCTCGTCGAGCCACGCGAATACCCAGCATGTTACTGTCACATTTCTCAGAAATCGATGTGACTGTCACATTCGTTGCGGGCCCCGGGCCGCCCCCGGGGCCACCTCGTCGGCCATCACGCCTGCAGCGTGGCCCGAGGGCGAAAACGGAGGAGAATCCGAAACCGTACGCCCTATATCCGCTTACCCCCTCGATTACTCCGCTGTTTTTGCCAGCAGCGACTCCGACAGGCTCCATAGGCGCCGCGCCTTGTCGGGGTCGAGCGCGTACGACGCCACACCCCGGCGCACTCCCTCCACAACCGGGCCGGCCTCGTTGGCGTCTTCGAAGTAGCGGCCGGTGACACCCTCGACGAGCGGCGAAGCGGCGAGCAGCACCGACGTCGCCGCGCCCTGCTCGACGGTCTTCACCGAGACCCCGGTGGTGCCGGCCGGATCGAACGAGGCTGGCGGCAGCGCGAGGTGTCGGCTCAGCTTCGTCGCCGCGATGCGACCGGGGTTCAGCGCGTTCACGGTGATGCCGTCGGCCGCCCAGCCCCGCGCGGCTTCGACGGCGAAGAGGATGTTCGCCGTCTTCGATTGGCTGTAGGCCACCCACGGGTCGTACGGGGTGCGTGCGAAGTCGACGTCGTCGAAGAGCACTTCGCCGTTGATGTGACCGACCGAGCTGACGACGACGACCCGCGCGCCGCCTGGGCCTGCCGCACCCGCCAGCCCGCGCGCTGAGCCGCCTGCCGGCCCGCCAGCCCACGCGCGTACCGAGCCGCCAGCCGACCCGCGCGCCGCTTCGGCCAGCGCGTCGTGCAGCCCGACGGTCAGCTGGAAGTGCCCCAGGTGGTTCGTGGCGAACTGCAGTTCGCGCCCCTCCGCGGTGTGCGTCTCGGGTGTAGCCATGACGCCGGCGTTGTCGACGAGAATGTCGAGCGGGCCGCTCCACGCCTCCACGAACCGGCGCACCGAGGCCGGGCTCGACAGATCGAGTTCGGCGACGAGCACGCGCGCACCCTCATCCGCGATCTCGCGTGCGGCGACCTCGCCGGCCGTCACGTCTCGCACCGCGAGCGTCACCTCGGCCCCGGCCGCCGCCAGCGCTCGCGCAGTCTCCAACCCGATTCCCGAGGCGCCTCCCGTGACGATCGCCCGCTTACCCGTGAGGTCGACACCGGCGATCACCTCGTCCGCCGTCGACGATGCCCCGAATGGCGTACTGATCAGAGTGCTCATGTTCATGTGTTCCTTTGCTTCGACGGGTAGACTCCTAAGCGGAGTCGAGTCCGCTCTTACTATAAGCGGACTTGAGTCCGTTTACAAGCGACGTCCACGAACAGAGACAAGGGTGCTTCGACATGGTGCGAGCGGATGCCCAGGCGAACCACGACCGCATTCTGATCGCCGCGGCGCAGGCCTTCGTCACGCCCGGCGCTGACACCTCGATGAAGTCCATCGCCCAGCAGGCGGGCGTCGGAATCGGCACGCTCTACCGGCGCTTCCCCACCCGCGAAGACCTCATTGAGGCGACGTACCGCAGTGAGACAGAACGACTGGCGGCGTCGGGCGAGACGCTGCTCGCCGGGCATCCACCCACCGAAGCGCTGCGGCTCTGGATGGAGTCGTTCGTCGACTACATGCACGCCAAGCTGGGCATGGCCGAGGCGCTGCCGGCGGTGCTCTCGTCGCGCGACGGCCTGCGCGCCGCGAGCCGTACCGCGCTGCGCGACGCGATCGCGGCGATTCTGCGCGCCGGCACAGCAACCGGCGAGCTGCGCCCCGACGTGGCGGCCGACGACGTGATGATGGCCATCGGCGGCGTCACGCTGATCTCGCAGCACGAGAACCAGCGCGAGCTCGCCACGCGCCTCATCGGCATCGTCATCGCCGGCCTGTCAGCCCGGTAGCCATGGATAAATAGGGCAAAGCTGCTCGCAGCACCACATATGCAGCGGCGCTGCGTACTTACCTTGGTTATCGACGTCGACGCTAGATGGCCTTGCCGGGGTTGAGAATGCCGTTGGGGTCGAACAGGTTCTTCACCTCGCGCAGCAGCTGCCGGGCATCCGCCCCCACCTCACGCTCGACCCAACCGCGCTTGAGCAGACCGATGCCGTGCTCACCCGTGAGTGTTCCGCCGAGTCGGAGCGCGAGCTCGAACAGCTCGTCGGCGGCGGCCTGAGCCTCGGGCGGCACGGTCGTCACCGCAACGCCCGGCGCGCCGGGAACCAGAATGATCGGATGCACGTTTCCGTCGCCCGCATGCGCGAAGGCGTAGATCTCCACCCCGGTTCGCGTCGAGATCTCGGCGACGCCCTCGAACGCCTCGGCGAGCCGGGAGCGCGGCACCGCGATGTCTTCGATGAGCGCCCAGCCACGCGCCTCGATGGCCGGCAACGCATCGCGACGGGCCGCCGACAGCGCCGCAGCGGTCGCGGGGTCGTCGCTGGTCTCGACCGAGAGCGCGGTGCGGCGCAGCACCTCGGCCACCACCTCGATCTCTTCGAGCGCTCCGAATCCGTCGGTCTGCACGAGCAGAAAAGCTCCGCCACGGCTCGCCAGATCGGTACCGCGAAGGTCGTCGATGGCCCCGAGCGTCTTGCCGTCGACGAGCTCTACGACGCTGGGCCGCACGCGCGCTGTCGCCAGGGCGACGGATGCCCGTGCCGCCGTCGCGACGGAATCGAAGAAGGCGGCAGCCGTCGCCTGCGCGACCGGCCGCGGCAACAGCCGCACGGTCGCGCCGACCACCACACCCAGCGTGCCCTCGGAGCCCACGAACAGCGAGAGCAGGTCGTAGCCGACCACGCCCTTCACTGTTCCGGGGCCGAGGTGCAGGCGCCGGCCATCCGCCAGCACCACGTCGAGCGCCAGCACCGCGTCGCGGGTCACGCCGTACTTCGCTCCGCGCAGGCCGCCGGCGTTCGTGGCGATGTTACCGCCCACCGTCGAGAGCTCCACGCTGCCCGGGTCGGGGGCGAAAAAGAGGCCGTGGGCGGCCGCGGCACGGTCGAGGTCTGCCGTGATGACACCCGGCTCGACGTACGCCGTGCCGTCGACCGGGTTGATGTCGCGAATCTCGTTCAGCGCGCTGAGGTCGAGCACGATCTCGCCGGCACCCGCCACGGCGCCGCCGGTGAGGCCAGAGCCAGAGCCGCGCGTCACCACCGGCACGCGGTGCTCGTTCGCGAACGTGAGGGTGGCGACCACGTCGTCGACCGAGTGCGCGTAGACGACGGCTTCCGGATGCCCGGCCCCCGCAGTGCCAGAACGATCACTCGCGACGGCGGCCGTCTGCGCCGCACCGACAGACGCCGACGACACGGCGTCGAGCAGCTGTTGCAGCGTCGCGGTGTCGATGGAGAACGCACGTTCGGCCGCCGCGAATCCCGCATCGGCGGCTGCGTCTTCGAGGAGATTTGTGGGGGGTGGGTTCGTCACGCGCTCACACCCTCGGTTTCTCCTCCGAAATCGCGCGCCACCGGCGCCCGGCCACCGGGCTCGTTCCCTTGTGCCACGCGGGCTGTGCTCTCAACTGCTACGTCTATCGTCATCGTGCACTTCTCTTTCTCACGTACTCCATCGAGCTACGAGTTCTGCACGGTGTCAAGCCGCGACACCGTGCATGGTGCGTAGCTCGATTCAGGTCAACGCGGCTGCAGCCACCCCGGGGGCGGCGGAGGAGGCGGGCGCCAGCGCCGGCCCGGCTGCGTAGAGCTCGGCGATCGGTACGCGGCCGGGGGCGGCGGCGTCGCGGGATTCGGCACCCAGAAGACGCTGCAGCCGTTCGTTGAGGGGAGCATCCACCCGCGCCAGGCGCGCAGCCAGCACGACTTCGCCGTTGAGGTAGTCCACCTCGCTCGAGGCGCCGCGCGCAAAGCTCTGCCAGGTCGACAGCCGGCCGAGGGTGTGCCCGGGCACCGGCTCGACCGTGAGCGAAAAACCGTCGCCGCCCGCTGCCGTCACCGCCGCGGCATCCGGAACCGCCACCCCTGCAGCTGCAAGCACCGCCGTCGCCTCGGCGATCACGAGTTTGCGCGCCTCGGCGCGCTCTGCATCGGTCGCGTCGAGCACATCGAGCCCGTTGACCACGTTTCCGAGCAGTTTACGCGCCTTCCAGGCGCGGATGTCGTCGACGCTGCGCACGTCGTAGCCGGCGTTCACGAGGTCGGCGACGTACCGCTCCTGTTCGTCATCGGCCCGCGGATACCGCCCGAGCCACGCCACACCCACCGTCGGATACGACGGAGACACGACCTCACCCGGCGACAGATAGCTGGCCGCGATACCGATCGATACCCCGTACACCCGGGCGAAGCGGCGAAGCGCCAGGTCTTCGGTGCTCAGTCCGTTCTGAAAGGTGAGAATCGGCAGATCGGCGCCCAGCAGCGTGGCCTCGCCGTCGGCGTCGAGAACAGGCAGCCAGGCCCATGTACTGAGAACCGCCTCGGCGTCTTGCGTCTTCGTCGCCAGCACGAGCACGTCGTCGTGCCGCAGCTCGAGCTCGTCGGGCGAGCCGACCACGGCGACCGGCACGGTCTCGGTGATGGCCGGACGCCGCACGGTCAGCCCGCGGCTCCGGATGCTCGTGAGGTTCTCGCCGCGAGCGACGAGTACGGCGTCGATACCCGCGAGGTGCAGCTGGGCGGCTAGGGTCGCGCCGATCGCGCCGGCACCGATGACCACGTACCGCGTCATGACGCGACCTCCTGAAGTTTCTCGTTCGCCGCCGGCGCGTTCGCCGAGGGCGCGGTGGCCAACGACGCGTTCTTCGCAACGACGGAGGCGGCATCCGCACCATCGCCGACCGGCGCGGAATCCGCGCTGCCGCCGACCGGCGCGATGGCAGTCGCCCGCCCCGGAATCGCATCGAGCAGCGCTTTCGTGTAGTCGCTCTGCGGGTTCGCGAACACGTCGATGGTGGCACCCTGCTCCACGACCACCCCGCGGTTGAGCACCGCGACCCGATGGGCGAGCTGCGCCACGACGGCGAGGTCGTGCGAGATGAAGAGGTAGCTCAGGCCAAGTTCGTCTTGCAGAGTGGCCAGCAGCGTCAGAATCTGCTCTTGCACCGATACGTCGAGCGCCGAGACCGGCTCGTCGAGAAACACCAGGTCGGGTTTCAGCGCGAGAGCGCGCGCGATGGCGACACGCTGGCGCTGTCCGCCCGAGAGCTCGGCGGGGCGGCGGTCGGCGAAGGCCGCAGGCAGCGCGACCTGGTCGAGCAGTTCGCGCAGGCGGGCCGAACGGGATGCCCGATCCCCCACACCGAACGAGACGAGTGGCTCGAGAATCGACTGCCCGACCGTGAACTTGGGGTCGAGCGACGAGAACGGATTCTGGTGCACGAGCTGAAACCGCTTGCGCAGCGGACGCAGTTCGCGCCAGCCCGCGTCGGTGATGTCGACGCCCTCGAACAGCACCCGGCCGGCCGTCGGCTTCTCGAGCCCGAGCGCGACACGCAGGGTGGTGGTCTTGCCCGACCCCGACTCACCGACGAGCCCGACGGTCTGGCCCGCGGGCACATCGATCGACACCGCGTCGATGGCCCGGAACGTGCGCTGCCCCTCGGGCGAGCGCGGCAGCCGGTAATCCTTGGTCACGCCGACGATCGACAGAATCGGCGTGGCGGTGTCGCCCCCGGCCGTAACCGACCCGGCGGGTGCAACCGCGCGATCAGCCACCGACGTCGCCGGGCCCGTCGCCGCGCCGCCGCGCGCCGCCGAACCGCCCGCGTGCCGAATCTTCACCCTCCCGTCGCTGCTCAGCCCCGGAGCGGCAGCTATCAGCCGCCGCGTGTAGTCCTCCGCCGGCGCCACCAGAATCTCAGCGGGCCTGCCCTGCTCCACGACACGACCGCCCTGCATCACCAGTACCCGGTCGGCGCGGTCGGCCGCGACACCGAGGTCGTGCGTGATGATCAGCAGCGAAATGCCGCGATCCCGAACCAGCGATTGCAGGTGATCGAGAATGCGTTTTTGCACCGTGACATCGAGCGCGCTCGTCGGCTCGTCGGCCACGATCAGCTGCGGACGCCCGGCCAGTGCGATGGCAATGAGCACCCGCTGCCGCATACCGCCCGAAAGCTCGTGCGGGTACTGCCGCGCCCGCAGCACGGGGTTGTCGAGCCCCGCAGCCTCGAGCACCTCTACCACTTCGGCGTCGAGCGAGCGCTTCGGCACGTCTCCGCGGCGGCGAACCGCCTCGGCCACCTGCGGCCCGATACGCAGCGTCGGGTTGAGGGCGACCATCGGGTCTTGCGGCACGAGCCCGATCACGCGGCCCCGGATGCTGCGCAGCACCTTCTCTGACGCGCGGGTCGTATCGGCGCCATCGATGCGAATCGACCCGCCCGATACCTCGCCGCCGCTCGGCAGCAGCCCGAGCAGGGCGTTCGCCGTGGTGCTCTTTCCCGAACCGGACTCCCCCACGATCGCGACCGTCTCGCCCGCGGCGATGATCAGCGTGAGGTCGGAGACGGCCGCAGACTTGCGCCCCTCGCGGCTGTACGTCACCGACAGGTTGTTGATCTCGACGATGGGCGTCTGCCGGGCATCCACTGCCTCGACCGCCGTGACCGCTTCGGTCGCGCTCATCGCTGCAGCTCCTCGATCGACTTCGAGATGTGGTTCAGGCTGAACACCACGAGGCCCACGAAGAGGCCAGGCAGCAGACTGAGCCACGGCGACGTGATCAAGAAGTTGCGTCCGTTCGCGATCAGCGTGCCCCACTCGGCCGCGGGCGGTGCAGCACCGAAGCCTAAGAAGCTGAGCGCAGAGATCGCCAGAATGGCGACACCGAAGTCGAGCACCGCGAGCACGAACACGGGGCCCCACGAGTTCGGCAGAATGTGCCGCACCAGAATGCGCAACCACGACGCACCGCCCGTGCGCGCCGCCTCGATATACGGCAGGTTCTTCACCTTCAGCACCTCGGAGCGGGTGATGCGGGCGAACCCGGGCACGATGCCCACGGCGACTGCGATGGAGATGGGTATCGTTCCAAAGCCCAGCGCCGTCACGATGACCAGCGCCAGCAGCAGCCGGGGAATGGCCAGCATCACGTCGACGAAGCGCATGAAGATCACGTCGATCCAGCCGCCGAAGAAGCCGGTCACCACGCCCAGGGCCAGACCGACCACGATGGCGATCGCCACCGCGGCGAGCGTCGCCTGAATGGTGAGAGTCGAACCGTACAGAACCCGCGTGAACAGGTCGCGGCCGAGTTCGTCGGTGCCGAACAGGTGCGCGAGGCTCGGCGCCTTGAGCTTGTCGATCGGAACCGTCGCGTAGGGGTCGTAATGCGTGAACACGAACGGAAAGACCGCCGAGATGATCACGAAGATGATCAGCAGTATGGCGACGACCAACCCGGGCCGGCGCAGCACGCGGTGCGCGGTGTAAGCCAACCGCTCGCGCCTTGCGCTGCGAGCGGCGACCGGATGCCCGGCCTTCGCCAGGCGCTCGGAATCGCTCGCCGCGCTCTCGCCCGGCACATCCGGAGCGCCCGGAGTGTCACGGGCGCCAAAGGTGCGCTCCTCAGCCTCTTCGAGACTGGTGGTGAAGGCGGTATCGAGTGCCATGGTGTGCCTTTCGACAATGGGTCGAGGTGCGAGGGTCGAGGTGCGGGGGTCGAGGTGCGCGAGGTCGAGGTGCGCGAGATCCAGGTGGAGAAGATCAGGTGACGCGCTGCCCGTGCACGATGCGCGGGTCGAGCAGCGGATAGATGAGGTCGATCACGAGGTTGACGACCACGAACAGCGCGGCAGCCATCACGACGATCGCCTGCACGACCGGAATGTCTTGCGCCAGCACCGATTCCTGCGCCAGTTCGCCGATGCCGTTGCGAGTGAACACGGTCTCGGCGACCACCGCTTCGGTGAGAGTCGCCCCGAGCAGCAGGCCGAGCAGAGTCAGGGCGGGCAGCGCGGCGTTGCGGAACGCGTGCTTCCACTGGATGACCGAACGAGACAGCCCCTTGGCCCGAGCCGTGACGACATACGGTTCGTCTAGCGCGTCTTCGAGGCTGCGAGTCAGCACCTGAGCGAGCAGAGCCGCCGTCGGAATCGCCATCATGATCGACGGCAGCACCAGCGACTGCGGGCCCTTGTCTCCGGTGGCCGGAAACCAGCGCAGCTGAAAAGCGAACACCTGAATCAGCAGCAGGCCGACGAAGAACGGCGGCAGCGAGACGCCGATGGAGGGCAGCCGAGACAGGGCGACCTTCAGCCACTTGACCCGGGCGAACACGGCGAGAGATGCCGTACCCACGCCGAGCACGATGGCCAGTGCCACGGCAGAGGCGCCGAGTGCCAGTGTCGACGGCAGGCGCTGACCGAGCAACTGGGTGACGGGAACGTTCTTCGAGATGGACTCGCCGAAGTTGCCCGTCACGAAGTTGAACAGCTGCGTGAAGTACTGCACGTACACCGGCTGGTCGAGCCCGTACTGGTGCTTGAGGCTGGCCAGCTGGTCGGGGCTGACCTGGGTCACGTCGACGTTTCCGGCCGCGAGCAGCAGCTGTACCGGGTCGCTCGGCAGGAGGTAGAGCACGATGAAGGTCACCGTGTAAGCCGCCCACAGAACAAGCACCGCCTGCAAGACGCGGCCGGAAACGTAACGTGCGTACATGGTCTCTACTGCTCCAGCCAGATATCGTTCGCGCGGAGGAATGCCTCAGAGGTGAAGGCGAAGCCGTGCACCTTCGGCGAGATCGCCGAGACCTGAAGGCGCTCGTAGAGCGGGAAGGTCACGCCCGCCGTGATGAGCGTCTTCTGGAGGTCGGCGTAGGCGGCGGCACGCTGGGTGTCGTCGGTGGTCTGCAGACCCTTGGCGAAGTCCGCGCTGATCGCCTGGGCCGTAGCGGCGTCTTGGCTGTTCACCGCGGTCGGAGCCTTGGTCAGGGCCTGATCGAAGACCGATCCCAGCACGCTCGGGTCGGCCCGGGTGTAGTAGGTGCCCACCAGGTCGTAGTCGCCCGCGGCGGTCTTCTGCGTGTACTGAGCGGTCGTGACCACGTCGAGAGTGAGGTCGATACCGGCCTGTTTCAACTGGTCTTGCAGCAGCTGATCGCCGGCTCCGCTCGTGGTGAGCGGTTCATCCAGTGTCAGCTTCTGACCGTTCTTGTAGCGGTAGCCGTCGGGGCCGACGGCCCAGCCGGCCTGATCGAGCAGTGCCTTGGCGCCGTCGAGGTCGAAGGCCAGCAGGCTGGATTCGTCGGTCGCGAACGGCGTGGTCGACTCGACCGGGCTCTTCACCACGGGGTAGTCCGCCCAGAATACGGTCGACGCGTAGGTCGGCCGGTCGATGGCCTTCTGCAGCGCCTGGCGAACCAGCGGGTCGGAGAGCGGTTTGTTACCAGTGATGTTCGAGGTCAGCACGTAGCTGATGCCGGGTAGCGCGCGGGTCTCGATCGTGTCACCGGCCGCCTTCAGTACCTGCTGGTCGGCGTCGGAGATCGGCAGGCGCGGCCAGGCGATATCGATCTGCCCGCTGCTCAGCTCGCCGTTACGAACGCTGTCTTCCTTTATGTAGGTGACGTCGATCGCGTCGAGATACGCGGCGCCCTGGTTCTTCACCAGGCTCGAGGGCCAGGCGTAGTCGGCGCGCTTGGTGAGGTGGGCGCTCGTTGCCGCGGTGTAGTTGTCGAGCGTGAATGCGCCCGAGCCGATGATCGCCCCGGCGCAGCGCGCCTCAGGAGTCTCCTGGTACGTCTTCGGGGCCAGAATCGCCAGCGTCGTGGTCGAGGTGGCCTGCAAGAACGCGGCGTTCGGCGTCTTGAAGTTGACCTGCACGTGGGTCGGGTCGATCACGGTGGTCGAGTCGTAGCCGGCGAGGTAGCTGACGCCGAGCAGCGACTTGGCGCCGAGGGCGTAGGTCGCATCCAGTGCCGTCTTCACCGCGGTGGCGTCGAACTTCTCGCCGTCGCTGAACGTGACGCCGTCGCGCAGGGTGAAGGTGAACTGGGTGGCGTTGTCGTTCGTGGTCCAGCTGGTGGCGAGCCACGGCACGATCTTGCCGGTGTCGGGGTCTTGGTCGGTGAGCGAGTCGGCGATCTGGCGGTCGATGGAGCGCGACTCGATCCAGTAGACCTGGTTCGGGTCGATGCAGCCCTGCTGGTCGTCCCAGAAGGCGAGCTTGAGGGTGCCACCGGCCACCGGGGTCGCGGTGTCGCCGGTCGACGAGGCGTCAGACGACGACCCCGAGCATCCGGTCAGCACGGTGAGAGCGGCGATGGTGACGACGCTGGCGGCGAGCGCCCAACGGCGTTTCAGGCGGAGTGGGGTGAAAGACATGGTTCGGGATTTTCCTTGCTGTGGAGTGGACTGGTAGTGCTGTTGGTGCGGCTGTTGTCTGGCGGCGGCGCGAAGAGCGTCAGCCGGCCGGCGCAACGTACGAGGCGAGAACGCGCTTGCCGGCGATCAGCAGAGCGGCGTCGTCTTGCGGGGGGTGCACCCGCGAGCACAACACGTCGCGCAGGTGGCGCTCGAGCGGATTGTTGCGCGTAAGACCCGGGTTGCCCAGGGCGCCGACCGCGGTCTGCACTGCAGTGATAGAGGAGCGGGTGATGATGAGCTTCGCCAGCAACGAGCGCTGCAGGGCATCCGCATCGCCTTGGTCGATGCGAGAAGCGAGGCCGTAGAGCACTTCTTCGGCCTGTACCAGCTGCGCCTCGATCTCGCCGGCGAGCGACTGGATGCGCACGGTGGTCGCGATCGGGCGGCCGAGGGAGGAGGGAACACGCTCGTTGGCGAAGGTGGTGAAGAACTTCTGTGCAGCGCGGGCGACACCGAGATAGAGGGCGCTGATCGAAAGGCCGATGCCGCCGGATCCGCCACGCTCGTTCGGTGCCTTCGAGAGGGGAACGCCGCGGAAGTTCTCGAACGGAACCTCGACGTTCGTGTAGATGATGTCGTGCGTGCTGGTGGCGCGCAGGCCGAGGTGATCCCAGGTCTTGACGATCTCGATGCCCGGCGTGCCGGCGGGCACGATGACATGACCGATCAGCGGGTCTTCGTCATCGGTAGCGGCCCAGACCGCGTGATAGGCGAGCCCCTCGGAGCCGGTGCCGAACCCCTTGTGGCCGTTGAGCAACCAACCGTTCTCGGTGCGCTCGACCCGAGTGGCGGGCAGGCCGCCGCGGGCCGGAGCACCCAGTTCGGGTTCGGCGCGGATGGCGTTGACCAGCGACGGGCGTTCAAGCGATTCGGCTACCAAGCGCTCGTACAGGGCGGCTGGCCAGAGCCCGCCGTCGGCTTCGATACCGCCAGCCGCCGCGTTCGACTGCTGCTGAAAGACGTGCTGAAAGACGGTCATCGCCGTGAGCAGAGCGACCGACGGATCGCCCTCACCGAGCGCCTGAAAGACGCGGGCGAACTCGCTGCTCGACACGTTTCGGCCGCCGTAGAGCTCGCCGATGCCGAGCCTGAGCAGCCCCGCATCGTGCACGACCTGAATGCCCGCCCACGGAAACTCGCCGGTTCGGTCGTACTCGCCAGCCGTCTCGGCGAGCTTCGCGGTCACTGCGGCGAGTGCCGCGGGGCTGGTGTCGACGAGCGGCAAGGTTTCTGCGGCGGTGTTCTGCTGGGCATCCACTGCCTGGCTCCCACCCGAGCGCGATTCGAGCAGCGTCATGACCGCACGCTCGCTTCTGCCAACGCCACGCTGCCCTCGGCGAGACCGCCGAGATGTTCGGACTGCAGCGAACCCTTCTGGCCGGTGCGTTCGCGGTGCGCGAGTTCTTCTTTGACGAGTGGAATGACGTAACGGCCATAGTCGACGGCGTCATTGAGATTGTCGTAACCGCGGATCGAGATGAGGTCGGCGCCCAGATCGACGTAGTCGAGAATTGCGGCGGCGACCGTCTCGGGCGTGCCGACGAGCGCGGTCGAAGCGCCCTGGGCTCCGGTTGCGGTCGCGGTCGGCGTCCATAGTGCACGGTCGTGCAGGTCGCCGCCCGCCGCGATGTTCAGCAGGCGCTGCGAGCCGACGTTGGCCGGCGTGCTGCCCGTGGGCACCTGGCGCCAGAGCGAACCCTTGCCGGCCCCGCCCGAGGCGCGCTCCTGCAGAATCGAGAGCGTGTTGTGCGCCTTCTCCCACGCGAGTTCTTCGGTCGGCGCGATGATCGGGCGAAACGTCACCCACGTACGAGGAGTATCCGTGCGGCCGGCGAGCCGTGACTGCTCTGCGATGCGGTCGATCTGCTCCTGCGTCTCTTTCAAAGGCTCACCCCAGAGACCGAAGATGTCGCCGAGTGCGCCCCCGACCCGGTACGCGTCATCGGATGACCCGCCCACCGAAATCGGAATCGTGCCATTCACCGGCCGAACCACCGACACGAAATCCTCGAACGAGTAATACGTGCCTTTGTGGTCGAAGCGTTCGGTGTTACTCCACACCTTGCGGAGAATCTGGATGTACTCCTCCTGCCGCGCGTACCGCTCCGTCTTGTTGAGGCGGTCGCCCTCACGCGCCTGCTCCACATCGCTGCCACCGGCGATGAAGTGCACCACCGCGCGCCCGTTGCTCAGCTGGTCGAGCGTCGCGAGCGCCTTCGCCGCCACCGTCGGGTAGATGGTGTTCGGGCGCAGCGCGATGATCGGCTTGATGCGCTCGGTGTACTGCGTCACAGCCGCCGCGATGGTGAACGGGTCGTGACCCGGCGAACCGTAGGGCACCAGGGTGTAGTCGAAGCCGCCGTCTTCGAGAATGCGCGAGTAGCGCTTCAGGTAGACCGGGTCGAGCCGGAAGTCGCTGACTCCGTTGATCTCGTTGGCGGCGTTCACGTTGATGGCGCTGATGAATTCGACAGACATAGGTGTGCTTTCTGTTGGAGGCCGGCGGGGCAGATGCCGAAAACGGCAGAGAGAACAAACGTGGCAACGAGCCGCGTCAGTGCGGGAGAGGCGTCAGTGCAGGAGGGGTGAGCGTGATCAGGCGGCGAAGCTCGCGCAGAGCCTCAGGCTGCTGAAGACAGACAGGAACATCGACACGCGACGCTCCCGCCCAGCATTCGTGCGCGCATCATCGACTCAGCCGCAACGGGCGAGGTTTCGAGAGCGATCACGGGCATAACCCCAAAACTACTTCTGCACCCCGAAGGGCGTCCAACTGTATTACCTAATGTGAACCGATCAGCCGCGGCTATGGTTCGGCCGCGGCGGGCGCGGCGGCGCTGCGGTTCGGCCGCGGCGGGCGCCGACGCCGCGAGACAGCTGCGCCGGATTGAGGCGGGCATAGCGGCCTCAATCCGGCGTGGGGGTCTCACGAGACACAAGCACGGCGAGGCGCGGCG
>JAODBC010000013.1 GCA_025463765.1 Subtercola sp.
CGCGTTCATCGGCATCTACAAGTACAACGCCGACAACACGTACACGTTCCAGTCGGCCATCGAAGGCCAGACCTCCTACTAGCGCGCTGGAGCTACGCTCCAGCGGTACAAGCAAGTAGCGGTCAGAAGAAGCCCCCGCCCCGGTCATCCGGGGCGGGGGCTTCTTCGTGCCCACCTCGCCGCGCCGCCCCGCGTTTGCGCAGCGAGAGAACCCGTTGCGGTCGAGAGAAGGCGTTCCGAGGGCTTCTCTCGACCCCGCCGGCTTCTCTCGTCTGCGACGCCTTCTCTCGGAAGTCGGGCACGGTGTGGGCGGCGCACGCCATCAGCGGTGGCGCGTCACCGAGTATTAATATATGAGGATGAATCGAGAGGCGGACGACCCGGGCGGTGACCCCCAACCTTAGGGCTACGATGCCGCCGAGAATAGCGGGAGCTCGGGCGTGGACGAGCTGCTTCGACCCCCGTTTCATCGTATGGTCGTCGCGGGTGGCCGCGTCACCTTCATCGTGGGAGAAGGTGATGAGTTCGAATCCGCGACCAACATCGATGCAATCGTTTCGATCGGCAGCTCGCGGTTCAGTGCTACTTTCCTGACCCTCGACGCCGTCGGCACGATCATGGCACGCCATGCAACCAGCGGCGAAAGCGCGTCTGGCGGGTACCTCTTCATCCCCGACCTCATCGTCACGAAATGCCCCGGAATTCCCAGCATGGTGGCTGCCATCGAAGACCTGATCTCCCACGGCGAGGCCCCTGGAATGCGCCTCCCTGCTGCGGATCAACTCGAGTGAGACCGCTGCGCCGCAAAGAGGCGGGTGTACCGGCCTCAGTACGGCGCAGCGGTCTCACGAGACGCGGGGGAGGGCGAGGAGACGCGGGGTACGCAGAAAGGCCCCGCTGCCGGATGACCGGGGCGGGGCCTGTCGGGCGAGCAGGTGGGGCGGCGGGGCCGCCTGCGGGGAGAGTGGGCGAGCAGGTGGCGCGGGAGAGCCGCCGGCGGGGAGAGCGGGCGAGCAGGTGGGGCGGGGAGAGCCGCCCGCGGGGCGAGTGGGCGAGGGGACGGGCGCTAGATGGCGCCGGGGGCGTTGGGGCCGGGGTGCGACTCCTCTTCGACGTCTTTGGCGAGGGTGCCGAGGTACAGCTCGATGACCTTGGGGTCGTCGGCCAGCTCGCGGCCGGTGCCGGTGTAGGCGTTGCGGCCCTGGTCGAGCACGTAGCCGCGGTCGCAGATCTGCAGGCAGCGGCGGGCGTTCTGCTCCACCATGATGATCGACACGCCGGTCTTGTTGATGCGGCGGGTGCGGATGAACGTCTCATCCTGCCGCACCGGTGACAGCCCCGCGGAGGGCTCGTCGAGCAGCAGCACCGACGGATCCATCATGAGCGCGCGCGCCATGGCGACCGACTGGCGCTCTCCACCCGAGAGCGAACCGGCCCGCTGAGTGCGGCGGTCGCGTAGTACGGGAAAGAGGTCGAAGATGGCCTCGAGGCGCTCCTTGAGCAGCTTGGGGCGCAGGAAGAGCCCCATCTGCAGGTTCTCTTCGATGGTCAGCGACGGAAACACGTTGTTGTTCTGCGGAACGAACCCCACACCGGCCTGTACGAGCTTGTTGGCCTTGTGCCCGGTGATGTTCTCGCCTTTCAGCGTCACGGAGCCTGAGCGCACGTTCACGAGCCCGAAGAGGGCCTTCAGCAGCGTCGACTTGCCGGCGCCGTTCGGGCCGATGATGCCGATCAGCTCACCGGGGTACACGTCGAGGTTGCAGCCGTTCAGAATATTGATGCCGGGCAGGTAGCCGGCGACCAGGTCGGTCGCCTGCATCACGGGCACCCGGGTCTCGGTGCTTCCGGCTGCGGAGAGTGTGTCGGTCATGCTTTGATCTCACCTTCCGTGAGCTCTTCGTTCTGAACTTCGGCGGCGAGTTCTTCTGCGACCTCATCGGTCAGCAGCGAGTCGTCACCGAGGTCGGTGTTGTGGTGTGCGCCGAGGTACGCGTCGATGACCGCGGGGTCGTCCATGACGGTGCCTGAGGGGCCCTCCGCCACGACTTTTCCCTCTGCCATCACGACTACCCAGTCGGAGATGTGCCGCACCATGTGCATGTCGTGCTCGACGAAGAGCACGGTCATCCCCTCGTCGCGCAGCGCCTGGATGTGCCCCAGAAGCGATTGGGTGAGCGCCGGGTTGACGCCGGCCATGGGCTCGTCGAGCATGATCATGACGGGGTCGCTCATGAGTGCACGTGCCATCTCGAGCAGCTTCTTCTGGCCGCCCGACAGGCTTCCGGCCATGTCGTCTTTCTTGTCGAGCAGCTTGAATCGGGAGAGCAGCTCTTCGGCCTTCTCGGTGATCTCGGCCTCGCGTTTGGCCCAGAGCGGCTTGATCACCGAGACGAACAAGTTCTCGCCGGGCTGGTCTTTTGCGCCCAGGCGCATGTTCTCGATGACCGTGAGCTTCGACAGCGCCTTGGTGAGCTGAAAGGTGCGCACCATGCCCATTTTCGCGACCTTGGTCGCACCCGTGTTGCCGACGTCACGACCGTTGAAGGTCGACTTCGCGGCTTCGCCCGCCTTCGGGCCGCCGATGAGCTTCGGCGCCGAGCTGGGCTTGTCGAACCCGGTGATGAGGTTGAAGAACGTGGTTTTGCCGGCACCGTTGGGGCCGATCAGGGCGGTGATGATTCCGCGCTGCACCTCGAGGTGCTTCACGTCGACTGCTGTCATTCCGCCGAATCGGCGCGTGACGTTGTCGACCGTCAGAATCGGATCGGGTTTCGAGACCCCAGGTACCGCTTCGACGCCCGAGACGCTCTGTTTCGCCGCCGCGCCGGCAGCCGTCATGGTGCTCGTTGTGGTGGGCACGTCACTTGACATCGAAGCTCAGCTCCTTCTTGTTGCCGAGAATACCTTGCGGCCTGAAGATCACCACGAGCATCAGCATGACGCCGATCACGATCCAGGCGAACTGTTCGGTCTGCTGGCCGTTCATGATGGCCGAGGGAATGAACTGGTTTGCGATGCCCTGAACGAACAACCGGATGGCGAAGAACACGATCGCGCCCAGCACCGGGCCGAAGACCGTAGCGGCACCACCGAGCAGCAGCGCGGTGAAGATGAAGTACGTCATCGAGCGCCCCATGCTGTCGGCCTGCAGCGAGGCCGGCAGAATGTAGACGATTCCGGCGATGGCGCCGATGACACCACCGAGGATGAGCGCCTGCATCTTGTAGCTGTAGACGTTCTTGCCGAGGCTGCGCACGGCGTCTTCGTCTTCGCGGATGCCCCGCAGCACTCGGCCCCACGGGCTGCGCATGATCGCCCACGCGAACAGGCAGAGCAGGCCGACCACGAACCACGCCGTGGCGATGAACCACCAGCCGTTCGAGCCCGTCAAGTCGTACTTGAACGGCCCGATGTCGAGCGATCCGTTGCCGAAGAACGAAAGGTCGGTGAAGGGGCTGCGGTATTCGTTGCCGGTGATGCCGTTCGACCCGCCGGTGAGGTTCGTCAGCAGAGACGAACGCCCGACCATCCGCACGATCTCGGCGGCCGAGAGGGTCACGATGGCGAGATAGTCTCCCCGAAGCTTCAGGGTCGGAATACCCAGAATCAGCGCGAAGATCAGAGCGGCCACGAGAGCGATGATGATCGCCAAGATGATGGGCAGCCCGGCGATGATCGAGATGGCGAAACCATATGCCCCGATGAGCATGAACCCGGCCTGGCCGAAGTTCAGCAGGCCGGTATAGCCGAAGTGGATGTTCAGGCCGATGGCAGCGATGGCGAGGGCCGCGGTCTGCGGCGAGATCGCCGAGTTCAGAATCGCGTACAGAGTCTGCAGAAGTTGATCCATGAGTGAGCCCTTCTAACCGATGCGCTCTCGGCGCCCGAAGATACCCTGCGGCCTGACCAGCAGCACCAGAATCAGGATGATGAGTGCCGTGGCGTACTTGAAGTCGCCCGGCAGCACGAGGTTCGTCAGTTCGACGACGAGACCGATGATCATGGCGCCGGCGAGGGCTCCGAACGCGGTGCCGAGGCCACCGAGCGTGATCGCGGCGAACATGAGCAGCAGCAGCTGCAGACCGGTCTGCCAGTTGACCCCGTTGAGCACCAGTCCGAGCAGCACGCCCGACAGGCCCGCCAGAGCGGTTGCCGATGTCCAGACGATACGGATGATGCGGTCGACGTCGATGCCCGACGCGGCCGCCAGCGACGGGTTGTCTGACACGGCGCGGGTTGCTCGGCCGATTCTGGTCTTCACCAGCACCCAGCCGACCGCGGCGATGATGACCACCGCGATGCCCATCGAGATGAGCGATTGCGCCGAGAGTGTCACCGGCCCGAGATCGACCGTGACCGGGTTGGCCTGGTCGATACGAACAGTGGATGCCCCCAAGAAGTACTGGAACGTGTACTGCAGCGCGATCGAGAGCCCGATGGTCACGATCATCAACTGCGTCGTGCCGATACCCCGCCTTCGCAGCGGTTTCCAGATCCATGCGTCTTGGAAGAACCCGGTCGCGGCACAGATGACCACCGAGATGATCGCCGCCAGAATCAGGTTGAGCCCGAGCACGTTCGCGAACAGATAGGCCAGCAGACCACCGAGCGTCACCTGCTCGCCGTGCGCGAAGTTCGACAGACCGGTCGTGCCGAAGATCAGCGAGAGACCGACGGCCGCGAGGGCCAGCAGCAGGCCGAGACGGATGCCCGAGACGAACTGCTGAGCGAAGCGGTCGAACGTGATTCCGGTGGTCGCGTCGTCGGGAGTCTGCGTCGTGGTTCCGTCAGATGCCGTGGTGCCGCCGACGATCTTGAATACGTACCCGGTGTTCTTGTTCAGCGCGCCGTTGACGGTTGCGGGGTTCTTCGCCGCCGAGTCGAGTACCGCACCGTCGGGAATCGAGGTGGTGTCGACGGTGATCGTGTAGGGCCCCGCGACGGTGATCGCCTGGCTCCACTTGCCGTCGCTGCCGGTGGCGACCGTGGTGTCGAGATCGCCGCCCTTGATGCCGAGTTTGATTCCGACCGCCGGGTCGCCGCTTGGCAACTTGATGGTGCCTTGCAGGCAGCCGGTCGTCGCATCCGAGGCACAAACTGCCGCGGCGGTGCCGGTGGGCGAGGGCGTCGCGGCTTCTGCCGACGAAGCGCCGAGGCTCACCATGGTGATGATCGCCACGATGGCCAGCATGATCGTGGCAGCGAGGCGCCAGAGTCTGGCGCGGCCGTCGGGCCTTCGCGGCACTACTAGTGTCGTCAAGTTTTAACCTCCGGGAACGAGCGCACGTCATTGGGCTCTTCGAGTTGCAAGTGAGCTTACGTTATAAGTTTTTTGTGTCGGTAGTGTTTCCGGCGGGTACGGAATAGCAGCCCCCTCGACCTCGTTAGAATCAGCACAGTGGTTAAGATGTCGCTCGCGTCGGCAAACGAGGGAAGAAAACATATGGAACAGCACGACCCGTTCGGATTCATCGGGCTCACCTACGACGACGTGATGCTGCTTCCCGGCCACACCGACGTGATCCCGAGTGAGGCCGACACGACGTCGCGTCTGACCAAGAAGATTTCGCTCGCCGCCCCCCTGCTCTCGTCGGCGATGGATACCGTCACCGAGTCGCGAATGGCAATCGCCATGGCCCGCCAGGGCGGCTTCGGCGTCATTCACCGCAACCTCTCGATCGAAGACCAGGCCGCCAACGTCGACAAGGTGAAACGCAGCGAATCGGGCATGATCACCAACCCCGTGACGACCACCCCCGACGCGACCGTCGCCGACGCAGACCTGCTCTGCGGCCAGTTCCGGGTCTCCGGTCTGCCGGTCGTCGATGAGTCCGGTGTGCTGGTGGGCATCATCACGAACCGCGACATGCGTTTCGTGTCGGCGTGGGAGAAGAGCACCACCCTCGTGCGCGACGTCATGACGAAGGCGCCGCTCATCACCGCCCCGGTCGGCATCGACCCCGACGGCGCCGTCGCCATATTCGCCCAGTACAAGATCGAGAAGCTTCCCCTGATCGACGCCGACGGCAGGCTGCGCGGGCTCATCACGGTCAAAGACTTCGACAAGAGCGAGAAATATCCCAACGCCACGAAAGACGACGAGGGTCGTCTGCGTGTCGGTGCCGCCATCGGCTTCTTCGGCGACGCCTGGCAGCGCGCGATGACGCTGGTGGATGCCGGTGTCGACGTTCTGGTGGTCGACACCGCAAACGGCGACAGCGCCGGTGTGCTCGACATCATTCGCCGGCTGAAGGCCGAGCCCGCTGCATCCGGTGTCGAGATCATCGGCGGCAACGTGGCTACCCGCTCGGGAGCGCAGGCGCTCATCGACGCCGGGGCCGACGCCATCAAGGTCGGCGTGGGGCCGGGCTCGATCTGCACGACTCGCGTGGTCGCCGGTGTCGGCGTGCCCCAGGTCACCGCGGTGTACGAAGCATCGCTCGCGGCGCGCGAGTCGGGCACGCCTGTCATCGCCGACGGCGGGTTGCAGTACTCGGGTGACATCGCCAAAGCGCTGGTCGCGGGCGCCGACACCGTGATGCTCGGGTCTCTGCTGGCCGGCTGCGACGAGAGCCCGGGCGACCTGGTGTTCGTCAACGGCAAGCAGTTCAAGAGCTACCGCGGTATGGGCTCGCTCGGTGCTCTGCAGACGCGCGGCGAGAAGACCTCGTACTCGAAAGACCGCTACTTTCAGGCCGATGTTCCAAGCGATGACAAGCTCATCCCCGAGGGCATCGAGGGTCAGGTGCCCTACCGTGGCGCGCTGTCGAACGTGGCGTACCAGCTGCTCGGGGGGCTTCGCCAGTCGATGTTCTACGTGGGCGCCCGCTCGGTCGACGAGCTCAAGGCGCGCGGCAACTTCGTTCGCATCACCGCTGCCGGCCTCAAGGAGTCGCACCCCCACGACATCCAGATGGTGGTCGAGGCGCCCAACTACCGGCGCTGATCCCCGCGGAGTCGCTTTTCGGCCCATCGTCGACGTTTTGGGCCGGAAAACGACTCCACGAGGGCGGCGCTGGGGTGTCGGTGGCTCGCCGGTAGTATTGGCGGGTGAGTATGGAAATCGAAATCGGCCGCTCCAAGCGCGGTCGCCGGGTCTACGCGTTCGACGACATCGCGGTCGTTCCCTCGCGGCGAACCCGTGACCCCCAAGACGTTTCGGTGGGGTGGTCTATCGACGCCTACCACTTCGACATTCCCGTGATGGCAGCGCCGATGGATTCGGTCGTGTCGCCCGCCACCGCCATCGCCATGGGCCGCCTCGGCGGGCTCGGCGTGCTCGATCTCGAGGGTCTGTGGACCCGGTATGAGAACCCCGAGTCACTGCTGCAGGAGATCAGAGAGCTGCCCGTCGGCGGTGCCACCGTGCGCATGCAGCAGATCTATGCCGAGCCCATCAAGCCCGAGCTGGTCACTGCGCGCCTGGCAGAGATTCGGGCATCCGGTGTCACCGTGGCGGGCGCCCTGTCGCCGCAGCGCACGCAGGAGCTCTACGAGACCGTCGTCGCCGCCGGGGTCGACCTCTTCTTCATCCGCGGCACCACGGTGTCGGCCGAGCACGTGTCGAAGACCGTCGAGCCGCTCAACCTCAAGAAGTTCATCTACGAACTCGATGTTCCCGTCATCGTGGGCGGCGCGGCCACCTACACCGCGGCACTGCACCTGATGCGCACCGGTGCGGCCGGTGTGCTGGTCGGGTTCGGCGGAGGGGCTGCTTCGACGACGCGGGCCACCCTGGGCATCCACGCGCCCATGGCCACCGCGGTGGCCGACGTCGCTGGTGCGCGCCGCGACTACCTCGACGAATCGGGCGGGCGCTACGTGCACGTCATCGCCGACGGCGGCCTCGGCACTTCGGGCGACATCGTGAAGGCCATCTCGGTCGGCGCCGACGCTGTGATGCTCGGCACCGCGCTGGCCCGGGCGACGGATGCCCCGGGTGGTGGCTACCACTGGGGCCCCGAGGCGCACCACTCGCAGCTGCCGCGCGGCAACCGCGTGCACGTCGGCGCTGTCGCGCCCCTGGAGCAGATCTTATTCGGGCCGTCGCCCGTGGCCGATGGCACCGCGAACCTCATCGGCGCGCTTCGGCGCTCGATGGCGACCACGGGGTACTCCGACCTCAAGGAGTTTCAGCGCATCGAGGTCGTCGTCGCGCCCTACGCCTCGCACTAGCCCGCGCTGACAGCCCGCTTGCGGGGTCGCCTCGCGCCAGCAAAAACGGAGGAGATTTCGCAGGGGTACCGGCGCATAGCGCCCACGCCCGCGAAATCTCCTCCGTTTTTGCGCCTGCGCGGCGCGGCACTGTGCACGCCGCCTGACCGCTTCGCCCTCAGCGGAGCGCGGATGATCGGCCACCGTCGGGCGCTAGATGACCCTCGGGTAGAATAGGTGGGCAGCAAATAACATGCACCATCACGGTAGGGAGATCAGTCATGGTTGATGTACGACGGGTCAAGCTACCGGGGGTCGGGGTGCTGCACACCTTCGTCACCGACGACGGGGGCAAGATCGGCGTCATCGCCCATCGCTCAGGGCACAGCGACCTCATCACGTTCGCCGACGAAGAAGACGGCGCCGAAGGCACCAAAGTCTCGCTGCGCTTGAGCGAAGACGAAGCACGCACCCTCGCCGAGCTGCTCGGCGGCACCCAGATCACCGAGTCGTTGACAGCGCTCGACCAGATTCCGGGCCTCAGCATCGACTGGTTCACGGTCGACTACGAAGACCACATAGCCGGGCTCGAGCTCGGCGACCCGGCCGACCGCGGTGTCGTCGGGGTGACCGTCGTCGCCGTCGTGCGCGGCGAATCCGCCAATCCGGCCCCGGCCAGCGACTTCAAGGTCTTTCCCGGTGACACTCTCGTGGTCGCCGGCAGCCCCGAAAAGGTGGCGAAGGTCTTCAACTTCTTTCGCACCGGCCAGTACAAGACCAAGAGCGCTGTCGACGCGCCGCCCGGGGGGTAGGCGATGCTGACCGCTCTCGGCGCGGCCGCGACTGACACGGGCGGGGTAGTACACCTCGGTCCCGACTTACTGATTCTGGGCATCCTCTTCGTCATCGCCTACATACTCGGGCGCCTCGGCAAGATGATCGGGCTGCCGGCGATTCCGATCTACATGGTGGTCGGGCTGCTGGCGAGCCCGCACTTCGATCTTTTTCCGCTCGACTTCGACAACAACTCCTACATCGCGCTCATCGCAGTGTTCGGGCTCATCATGCTGCTCTTCAGTCTGGGGCTGGAGTTCGACCAAGACGAGTTCTTCTCCAATGCGGGCAAGCTCATCATCTCGGGCGGCTCGTACATCGCCATCAACATGGTGGCCGGCTTCGCCTTCGGCTTCATGGTGGGCTGGGGCACCCGTGAGGCGCTCATCATCGCGGGCATCACGGCCACCTCGTCGAGCGCCATCGTCACCAAGCTGCTCATCGAGCTGAACCGGCTGGCCAACCCCGAGACTCCCATGATTCTGGGTGTCACGGTGGTCGAAGATATCTTCATCGCCATCTACCTGGCCATCGTGTCGGTGGTGCTGAGTGGTGAGACGGCGATCTGGCCGGTCATCTTGAAGCTCGGAATAGCGTTCTTATTCCTCGTGGTGATGTTCGCCGTTGCCCGGTTCGGCGGCCGGGTTGTCTCGCGGTTCTTCCGAACGAAAGACGACGAACTCTTCACGATTTTGTTCTTCGGCCTTGCCATCATGTTCGGCGGCATCGGCGAGATTCTCGGCGTCACCGACGCCATCGGCGCCTTCTTGATCGGTCTTGTGCTGGGCGCGACGCGTTACCGCAACAAGATCGAACAAATCGCCATTCCGCTGCGTGACGTGTTCGGCGCCTTCTTCTTCTTGAACTTCGGGCTGAGCCTGAACCCCTCGACGTTTCCCGAGGTCATCTGGCCTGTGGTCGGCGCCGTCATCATGACGATGGTGTTGAACGCGGGTGCGGGGCAGCTCGTGGCCAAGCTGAACGGCGTCGGGGTGCGTGGCGGTATCAACGCCGCCGTGATTCTGCAGAACCGAGGTGAGTTTGCTCTCATCTTGGCGACCCTCGCGCTCGCGGCCGGTCTGGATGAACGAATACAGTCGTTCGCCGGCCTCTACGTGCTCGTAATGGCGGTGGCCGGCCCCATCATCGCGTCGAATTCCGACAAAATCGCCAACACCCTGCTCGGAACCAAACGCAAGAAGGCCGCCGCTGCCTCCGCCGCGAAAAAACCTCGCGATGCGATGCGTACCGAAGAGATCGCGCTGGTCGAGGCGGCTACGGCAGGCCTCGAACCCGGCGAGAATCCAGCTACGCAGGAGTATGTTGATCGGGTTGTGGAGCAGGCGAACAGCCAATCCGACCAAGTCGACCGAGCCTCGAAAGACGACGAGTATTGACCATCTTCAGTGTCATGCGGCGCCCGAAGTGGATCTGGGCGCTCGTTTTCGCTCTGTTCCTCGCGGCGATCTTCGCGGCTCTCGGGCAGTGGCAGCTGTCGCGCGCGGTGACGTCGAACGGGCCGAACCCGAACGCGACCACCGAGGTGGTTCAGCAGCTCACTGACATCTCGACCGCCGGGCAGCCGGTGCTCGAGACGCAAGACGGCCAGATGGTGACCGTGACCGGCTCGCTGGCGCCCGGCGACCTCTCTCTCGTGTCGTCGCGCCTGAACGGCGGAACGCTCGGTTATTGGGTGATCGGGCGGCTCGACCTCGATCATCCAGAAGGTTCGGCTTCGTCGACGAGCGTGGCGGTGGCCCTCGGATGGTCGGCAGAGCAGTCTCAGGCCGAATCCGTCGCCGACCAGCTCAACGCCGCTGCGTCGTTCCCGACCGACGCGCTCATCGGGCGGTACGTCGGAACCGACGGGCCGGTCGTGGCCGACGCGCAAGGAAAGACGGCCTCGTCGTACATTCCGTCGACGATGGCGCTCTCGTCGATCATCAACACCTGGAAAGACTTCGACGACACCGCGAACGTCTTCGGCGGCTACATCGTGGCGCACACTCCGGTCGACGGGCTCACCGCCATCGACTCACCTGTTCCCCAGCGCACCACCGAGCTGAACTGGCTCAACATCTTCTACGCCATCGAGTGGGTCATCTTCGCCGGATTCGCCGTGTTCTTCTGGTATCGGCTCGTGAAAGACGCCTGGGAACGCGAACAAGAAGAGGCAGAGCTCGAGGAGACGTTCAGCGCCCCCGCATCGAGCCGAAAGGTAGAATGACTCCATGCCACTCGAGCCCAAGCTGAAGGACTTTCCGCGCGTTCGCTCGGCCCTGACGTTCTACCAGGTCTGCGCCATCATCACCGGTGTGCTGCTGTTGCTGCTGTGCGTCGAGATGATCTTGAAGTACACCCCCATCGGCCTCGAGGTCGAGATGGGAGGCCCGCAGGGCTTTCTGGCGCTGGTGCCCGACGGCACCGTGACGAGCATCAACCTGAGCACGGGCATCCTCATCGTGCACGGCTGGTTCTACGTGGTGTACCTGTTCTCGTGCTTCCAGCTCTGGACGCGCATGCGCTGGCGCCTGGGCCGTTTCTTGCTGCTGGCTCTCGGCGGCGTCATACCCTTCTTGTCGTTCTTCGTCGAGACCCGTACTGCCCACGAAGTTCGCGGCTACCTCGCCAAGCGCGAGGCGGCTGTCGTCGCCCAACCCGCGGAGGCCGCTCATCAGTAACGTGATCCCCGACAACGTGACCCCCGCTCCGGCCGACGCCGATGAGGCGATCGCTTCGACGTCGCGCCCGGTGCTCGTCGTCGACTTCGGTGCCCAGTACGCGCAGCTCATCGCCCGCCGGGTGCGCGAGGCGAGCGTCTACAGCGAGATCGTGCCGAGCAACATCACTGCGGCAGAGGTCGCGGCGAAGTCGCCGGTGGGCATCGTGCTGAGCGGTGGCCCGTCCAGCGTCTACGAAGAGGGCGCGCCGGCGCTCGACCCGGCGATCTTCGACCTCGGGGTTCCGGTTCTCGGCATCTGCTACGGATTCCAGGTCATGGCGCAGACGCTCGGCGGCGAGGTCGCACACAGCGGTCTGCGCGAGTACGGCGCCACCGACATGCAGGTCACGGGCGACGGGGGAGTGCTGCTCGACGGCCAGCCCGTCGACCAGACGGTGTGGATGAGTCACGGCGACCAGGTCTCGAAGGCACCGGAAGGTTTTACGGTCGTCGCGAGCAGTGCATCCACCCCCGTCGCCGCGTTCGCGAACGACGCGAAGCAGCAGTACGGCGTGCAGTGGCACCCCGAGGTGAAGCACACCCAGTACGGGCAAGACGTGCTCGAGAACTTCTTGCACCGCGCCGCCAAGATTCCGGCCGACTGGAACAGCGGCAACGTCATCGCCGACCAGATTGCCCTCATCCGCGCGCAGGTCGGCGACGGCAAGGTCATCTGCGGGCTCTCGGGCGGGGTCGACTCGGCCGTCGCTGCTGCTCTCGTGCACGAGGCTGTCGGCGACCAGCTCACCTGCGTCTTCGTCGACCACGGGCTGCTGCGCTCCGACGAACGACGCCAGGTCGAGGTCGACTATGTGGCGTCGACCGGCGTTCGCCTGGTGACAGTGGATGCCCGTGAGCAGTTTCTCGACGCTCTCGCCGGGGTCACCGACCCCGAACAGAAGCGCAAGATCATCGGGCGGGAGTTCATCCGGAGCTTCGAGGGCGCCGCCGAGGCCCTTGTGCTCGAAGCGGCCGCAACCGACGGTGAGCCGGTGAAGTTTCTCGTGCAGGGAACGCTCTACCCCGACGTCGTCGAGTCGGGCGGCGGAACCGGAACCGCGAACATCAAGAGCCACCACAACGTGGGCGGCCTGCCAGAAGACCTGCAGTTCGCCCTGGTCGAACCGCTGCGCACCCTGTTCAAAGACGAGGTTCGGGCCATCGGGCGTCAACTCGGGCTGCCGGAGGTCATCGTGGGGCGCCAGCCGTTCCCTGGCCCGGGGCTCGGCATTCGCATCGTGGGCGAGGTGACGTTCGAGCGCTTGGAACTGCTGCGCGCGGCTGACTCCATCGTGCGTGCGGAGCTCACCGCCGCCGGGCTCGACGGGGAGATCTGGCAGTGCCCCGTGGTGCTGCTGGCCGATGTTCGGTCGGTCGGTGTTCAGGGCGATGGGCGTACCTACGGGCATCCGATCGTCTTGCGGCCCGTCTCGTCTGAAGACGCGATGACCGCCGACTGGACCCGCCTGCCGTACGACCTGCTCGCGCGCATCTCGAACCGCATCACCAACGAGGTCGCCGGCGTCAACCGCGTCGTGCTCGACGTCACGTCGAAGCCGCCGGGCACCATCGAGTGGGAGTGAGGCCGGGCGCAACGGGCCTAGTTGCTCCGCACGGGCCGAAAGATGTGCACCGCTTCGCGGATCGCGTAGTACACGATCACGTAACCGGCGACCGGGTCGGCCCACCACCAGCCGAAACCGAAATCTAAGACGATTCCGAGCAGCACCGCGAGGGCCAGCACACCGTCTATGAACGTGACACGACCCTCGGTGATGAGCACCTGATTGCCCAGAGCTCGCCCGGTACGGGCCTTGCCTGCTGCGAGTGTGAACATCACTGACGCGGTCAGCCCGGTCCACACGATTCCCGCTGCGCTCGGTGAGGTGTGATGACCGCTCAGCAACGCCACCGATGACTGCACCAGCAGATACGCGGAAAGAACGAGGAACGCAACACCGATGAGGCGCAACGCCAGGCGTTGCCGGGCCTCACCGGTGCCCGCCAATTCCCAGAGCACCACGGTGCTGGCGCCGATCTCGATCAGGCTGTCCAGGCCGAAGCCCAGCAGCGCCACCGATGACGCAGCGACCGCGAGCACCGCGAGAACCACTACCCCGACGACGTTCCAACTGAGCGTGATGATTTCGAGCGCACGCCCGCGACGTAACAGCGAAGAAGCTGATGGCACAGCAGAATCGACCATGTTCGATTCTCGCAGCCCTCGGTTCGCTTCGTGGTGGCCTGAGAACCCTCCCCGCAGACTCAGGGCGATTCAGTTTCGGCTCACGCGGAGGCTGCTCACAGGGGGTGCGCTGTTTGCGATCCGGCGAGGCCGTCTTCGAGTTCGTAACCGAACGATCCTGCAAGCTTGTAGAGCATCCCGGTAAGCATGTCGGCGTCGTCGCGGGTCAGCTGACCGGCGACCGCCGCGACCCGGCCGCGGAAGTCGTCATAGATCTCTGCCATCAGAAGCTCACCAGAGCGGGTCAGCTCAAGGACAACAGCGCGGCGGTCACTCGGGTGGGTCACCCTTCGGATCAGGTCACGCTCGACGAGCCGGTCGGAAATGGCCGTTACAGCACCCGTGGTCAGGTTCAGTGACGACGCCAAAACGGTCGGCGCCGTCTGGTGCTGTTCCGCGACGCGCGCCAAAAACCGAAGCTCTGACAACGTCAGCCCCGAATCGGTCAACAGCTTGTGCCGGTGCTGATCCAGCGCACGAAGGAAGACAAGGGCCGAGGCGGGCACCCCGTCGACTGACCCAAGCGCACCGGTTTGACCAAACACCACTTTCCCCCACCGAAACGCGTTCGAATTCAGAATTCTAGCTTTGCCGACAGCCGTGTCAAGCCCCGTTTAAGCCAGACGTCAAACTGTTCAGAGTCTAAGCTATCCGGTTTAGATTTGCCTGAGCGCAGACGGGTTGAGCGCACAGAGGCGAACGAAGGCCCACCTCTGCACATACCGGTGGAGCCTCCCGTCCCACCCGAACGAGGAGGCTTCATCGATGAGCACATACCGTCTGACGGTGAACGGAACCAAGTACTATCTGACGCCAGACGACGACGTCACCGCCGTCAAAACGGCTCTACTCACTGCCGTCAGCAGCGGCGGCGGGTTCATCGACCTCGTCAACACCGCACGTGTCAAGGTCGCGCTCCTGATCACCGCGAACAGTACCGTGCAGATCGAAGAATTCGACAACATCGACGACATCGACGAACTCTGGCAGCAGCCCCCTGCGTCTACCATGTTCAACTTCGACGACTGGGAAATCACGATCGCAGATTCCTAAGACGTGCTCGCGCGCCGAAGTGTGAGTGAGCGCTCACTCAGCTACACTCGAGCGCATGAGTGCGACAGACGCGACAGAGGTACGCAGCGGGCGGGCGAGCCCGATGGCGGTGGAGGATCGCCGGGCATCCATCATCGCCGCCGTCACACCGTTGCTCATCGAGCACGGACGACAAGTCACCAGCGCACAGATCGCGGCAGCGGCGGGCATCGCCGAGGGAACCATCTTTCGGGCGTTCGGCGACAAAGAGAAGCTCATCGACGCGGCGATCGCGGCGCACCTCGACCCCGAGCCGTTTCGAGAGGACATGCGAGCCATCGATCGTACGCTGCCGCTCGAGGTGAAAGTGCACCGGCTCATCGAGCTGATGCGCGAGCGCTTCGTCACCGTGTTCCAGATGATGAACTCGCTCGGGCTCGCCGGGCAACGACCCCAGCACAGCGCGCAGAGCGACTTCGTGCGCCGCATCGCCGACCTGCTCGACGGTGAAGAGCAACAGCTGCGGTTCCCGGCCGACCGCATCGCCCAGCTCATCCGCATGGTGGCGCTGTCTGCATCTCTGCCGCACGTCATCGGCGACTCGCCGATCGACAACGACACCCTGACCGACTTCGTACTGCACGGCATCAGCGCGAACCCGCCGACGGCTACGCGCTCACGTCTCGGCGACGCCACTGTCGGTGGCGTGCGCGATAATAAACGAGAAGAACTCAGGAAAGAAGGCACGGAATGAAACTCGTCCGGCTCATCGGCTCGTACATCAGGCCGCACTGGCGGCTCGTCGTCGGCGTCATCGTCTTTCAGCTGGCGCAGGCCATCGCCTCGCTCTACCTGCCCACGCTGAACGCCGACATCATCGACAACGGAGTTGCCACGGGTAACACCGGCTACATTCTGAGCATCGGCGGCCTCATGCTCATGATCACCCTCGCCCAGGTGATCTGCGCGATCATCGCGGTGTACTTCGGCGCGAAACTGGCGATGGCCCTCGGGCGCGACCTTCGTCTCTCGGTGTTCACCCGGGTGGGCGAGTTCTCCGAGCGAGAGGTGTCGCATTTCGGGGCGCCGTCGCTCATCACCCGCACCACGAACGATGTGCAGCAGGTGCAGATGCTCGTGCTGCTGACCTGCACGCTTCTGGTCAGCGCGCCGATTCTGGCGATCGGCGGCATCGTCATGGCGTTGTCACTCGACGTGCAGCTCTCGGCCATCATCGCCGTTGCTGTTCCCGTGTTGCTCATTGTTCTGGGGCTGATCATCGTGCGCATGGTGCCGCTGTTCCGGCTGATGCAGCGGCGCATCGACAAGGTGAACGGTGTTCTGCGCGAGCAGTTGACGGGCATCCGCGTCGTGCGTGCATTCGTGCGTGAGCGCATCGAGACCGAGCGTTTCGCGGTAGCCAACCGCGACGTCACCGACACCGCGCTGAGGGCAGGGCGGCTGTTCGCGCTGATGTTCCCGATCGTACTGCTCGTGATGAACGTCTCGAGTGTTGCGGTGCTCTGGTTCGGGGCCTTCCAAATCGACAACGGGGCCATTCAGATCGGCACCCTGACTGCGTTCTTGACCTATCTCGTGCAGATTCTGATGGCGGTCATGATGGCGACCTTCATGGCGATTCTGATTCCGCGGGCATCCGTCTGCGCCGACCGCATCACCGAGGTGCTGCAGACGCCGCCGTCGGTCGTCATGCCTGCCGCAGGCGTCACCGAACTCAGCGAGCACGGTTTGATCGAGCTCGACGACGCGAGCTTCGCCTACCCGGGCGCGGCCGAGCCGGTGCTGCGCAACCTGACCTTTGTCGCCGAGCCGGGCAAGACCACCGCCATCATCGGCAGCACGGGGTCGGGCAAGACCACGCTGGTCAACCTGCTTCCGCGCCTGTTCGATGCGACGGCCGGTGAGGTTCGAATCGACGGGGTGAACGTGAAAGACCTCGACCCTGATGTGCTGTGGGGCCGCATCGGTCTCGTGCCGCAGAAACCGTACCTGTTCTCGGGATCAATCGCGAGCAACCTGCGCTACGGCAAGCCCGACGCCACCGACGACGAACTGTGGCACGCGCTCGAAACCGCGCAAGCGCGCGACTTCGTGTCTGAGATGACCGAGGGCCTCGAAGCGCCCATCGCTCAGGGCGGAACGAACGTGTCGGGCGGTCAGCGCCAGCGTCTCGCCATCGCGCGGGCCCTCGTCAAGCGGCCAGAGATCTACGTGTTCGACGACTCGTTCTCGGCGCTCGACCTGGCGACCGATGCCCGGCTCAGGCGCGCGCTTCGAAGAGACGTCAGCGGCGCGACCATGGTGGTGGTGGCGCAGCGCGTCTCGACGATCATCGATGCCGACCAGATTCTCGTGCTCGAAGACGGCATCATCGTCGGCCGCGGTACCCACAGCGAACTGCTCGAATCGAGCGAGACGTACCGCGAGATCGTGGAATCGCAGATGACGGCGGAGGAGGCAGCATGAGCGACGAGGCACAGCCCATCGAGAAGGCGCCGGCCGTTCCGCGGCAGCCCGCGCGCCGCGGCCCGGGCGGGGGAGGCGGGCCGTTCGGCGGCGCCGGCATGCCCGCCGAGAAGTCCAAGGCCTTCGTCCCCAGCGCCAAGCGACTCGCGGGCCGGCTGCGGCCCGAACGCATCCTCATCGCCCTGATCACGTTGCTTGCTGTCGTGAGTGTGACGCTGTCTGTGCTCGGGCCGAAGATGCTCGGAAATGCCACGAACGTGATCTTCGCGGGCATCCTGTCTGAACAGTTTCCGGCCGGAACCACGCAGGCCCAGGCCATCGCCGGCCTCGATGCCGCCGGCCAGTCGCAGCAGGCCGACCTGCTCAAGAGCGTGACGTTCACGCCGGGGCAGGGCATCGACTTCACGCAACTCGGCATGATTCTGCTCACCGTGCTGGCGATCTACGTCTTCGCGTCGGTGTTCAGCTGGATGCAGTCGTACCTGCTCAACGGCGTTGTGCAGCGCACGGTGTACCGCCTGCGCGAAGACGTCGAAGAGAAGATCAACCGGCTGCCGTTGGGCTACTTCGACCGCATGCCGCGCGGTGAGCTGCTCAGCCGGGTCACGAACGACATCGACAACATCTCGCAGAGCCTGCAGCAGTCGCTCTCGCAGATCATGACGTCGCTGCTCACGGTGATCGGCGTCATCACGATGATGTTCATCATCTCGCCGCTGCTCGCGCTGATCGCGCTGGTCACGATTCCGCTCACCCTGCTCATCACCACTGTCGTGGCGAAGCGCTCGCAGAAGCTCTTCGTCGCTCAGTGGAAGCACACCGGCGAACTGAACGCGCGAATCGAAGAAGGCTACAGCGGCCACGCGCTCGTGAAGGTGTTCGGCCGTCACCGCGAGATCAACGAGGTCTTTCGGCAGAAGAACGACGAGCTCTACCAGGCGAGCTTCGGAGCCCAGTTCGTCTCTGGCATCATCATGCCGTCGATGATGTTCATCGGAAACCTCGTCTATGTCGCCATCGCGGTGGTGGGCGGGTTGATGGTGGCGAGCGGGTCGCTCAGTCTCGGTGACGTGCAGGCGTTCATCCAGTACTCGCGTCAGTTCACCCAGCCGCTCACCCAACTGGGTTCGATGGCCAACGTGCTGCAGTCGGGTGTGGCTTCTGCCGAGCGGGTGTTCGAGCTGCTCGACGCCGACGACCAGAGCCCCGATCCGGTGCCCGCGGCGACCCCGTCGAGCGACGAGGGCCGACTCGTGTTCGAGAACGTGTCGTTCAGCTACAGCCCCGACAAGCCGCTCATCGAGAACCTCTCGCTGACGGCGCTGCCGGGTCAGACGGTGGCGATCGTGGGGCCGACCGGTGCAGGCAAGACCACGCTCGTGAACCTCATCATGCGGTTCTATGAGCTCGACGGCGGGCGAATCACGCTCGACGGCACCGATATCGCCACGATGACTCGAGATGATCTGCGGGGTCGCACCGGAATGGTGCTGCAAGACACCTGGCTGTTCGGCGGTACGATCCACGACAACATCGCGTACGGAAACCTTGACGCGACAGAAGAAGAGATTCTCGCGGCAGCCCAGGCGACCTACGTCGACCGGTTCGTGCACTCGCTGCCCGACGGCTACGACACGGTGCTGAATGACGAGGCCGACAACGTCTCGGCTGGCGAGAAGCAGCTCATCACCATCGCCCGGGCTTTCTTGGCGAAGCCTTCGGTGCTGATTCTCGACGAGGCCACGTCGTCGGTCGACACCCGAACTGAGGTGCTGGTGCAGCGCGCCATGTCGGCGCTGCGGGCCGACCGCACGAGCTTCGTGATCGCGCATCGTCTCTCGACGATTCGGGATGCCCACCTCATCCTCGTGATGGAGGCCGGCCATATCGTCGAGCAGGGCACGCACGAGTCGCTGCTCGCCGCCGACGGTGCCTACGCCAACCTCTATAACGCCCAGTTCGCGGCGGCCATCACCGACTGATCGGCCCCGCACCCGCCCGCCCGCCGGGGCGCCCGCGACTTGGGGAGACTTTTTGCGACGTTGGTAGCGGCCATTACTTCAATACGATCGGCCAGTCGCACTGTGCGCCGCAGCGGCGGCGGCGCACCAACAAACTCAATTGCGAACGATGGAGAACATGCGCAGCAGTTCGAGGTACAGCCACACGACTGTGACGACGAGGCCGAAGGCCGCCGACCAGCTCTGGTTGCGCGGTGCGCCAGCCTTGACGGCACGCTGAATCTGGTCGAAATCGAGCACCAGCGAGTAGGCGGCCAGCAGCGTGACGAGAATGCCCAGCACGAGGCCGATGGGAATGCCGAAGATGGTCGCACTCGACAGGCCGAAAGCGTTCTGGTTGACGCCGGTGGCGATGAGGATCACGTTGACCACCGAGAAGACGAGGTAGCCGATCATTGCTATCAAGAAGATCTTCGTCGCACGCTTCGACGCTCGCACCTTGCCGAAGGCGAACAGCACAAGGGTCACCGCGAACACGCAGATCGTCGAGATGACGGCCTGCACCACGACGCCCGGGTATCGAGCCTCGAAGACGCCCGAAATCGCACCGATGAACAGGCCTTCGACGGCCGAGTACAGCAGGATGAGCGGCGGTGACGGCTGCTTCTTGAAAATGTTCACCATGGCCAGCCCGAAGCCGATGAGTGCGGCCGGAAGGGCGAGTGCGGGTACGTTCCAGCCGATGGCGGCGAACGCCACCAGAACCACGAAGTTGAGCGCCGTCTTGACGATGACGTCGTCGTAGCTGATGCGCCCGGTCTGCGCGGGGGTCGCCGACGGGGCGTCGTACATCGTCTCGAGGCCCTCGGCCGAGATCGGGGTGACGGGGGTCGCTGGCGCTTTGCCGTTGAAGGCGGGGTTGCGCGAAAAGGCGGGGTTGCTGGAAGGCATGAGTTCCTCGTGTCGGTGACGCGGTCAAACGCTGCGGTTTACAACAAACCTACCGGCGAAATCCAGAAGTTGGCTGGATGTTCACGAACGTTAACAAAGATCCCGACCCGATCTCCCGGCCCCGTTCTAGGCTTATTCCGTGGTGATTCCTCCTCTGCAGCGAGTGGATGCCCGCCCCCTCATCATCGGCCACCGGGGTGCGAGCGGATACCGCCCCGAGCACTCCGCCGCTGCCTACGAGCTGGCGTTCGAGCTGGGTGCGGACTATGTCGAGCCCGATATCGTGGCCACCCGCGACGGGGTATTAGTGATTCGCCACGAGAACGAGATTTCGGGCACGACAGATGTGGCCGGGCATCCGGAGTTCGAAGACCGCCGCCGCACGGCTGTGGTCGACGGCGTGAGCCTCACCGGCTGGTTCACCGAAGACTTCACCTGGCCCGAATTGCAGACGTTGCGCTGCATCGAACGGCTGCCGGCACTGCGGCCGGCCAGCGCCGCCTTCGACGGCCGCTTCGGCCTGCTGCGCCTCGCCGACCTGTTCGCGCTTGTCGACCGGGCATCGGATGCCCAGCAGCGCCCGCTCGGAATCGTCGCCGAGATCAAGCACGCCACCCACTTCGCTCGGCTTGGTCTGCCCCTCGACGAGTTGTTCGCGGCCGAAGTCGAGGCGGCCGCATGGAACACCGGCGACGGGCGCCTCGTGGTCGAGAGCTTCGAGCCGACGGTGCTCGAGCGCGTTCGTGCACGCCGCATACTCGCCCGTTCGGTGTTGCTGGTCGAGGCCGAGGGGGCGGCCGCCGACCTGGTGGCCGCCCTGGGTGCCGCTGCTCCCGACTATGCGTCGTACCTCACCCCAGACGGCCTGCGCAGCTTGAGCGTCGACGGAATCAGCGTGCCGAAACAACTGCTGCTGGAGCCGGGAAACGTGCTCATCGATTCGGCCCACGCCTCGGGGCTCGACGTCTTCACGTGGACGCTTCGCCCCGAGAACGAGTTTCTCGACCCGCGGTTTCGGGCGGGTTGCGACGAGGCGGCCTGGGGTGCGTGGCGCGACGAGTTCGGGCGCGTGATGGCGAGCGGGGTCGACGGGGTGTTCGCCGATCATCCGGATCTCGCGGTAGCAGTTCGAGCAGAGTTGTAGGCCTCGTTCGGAGCCGATGTCAGAGGCGGGCGGGTAGAATTGAAGCCACATGACCACGCTCAACGAATCGCAGGATCGAACCGCCGTGCGTCGCGGCGAACCCGGCGCAGACCGGCCGTCAAGCGTGCCGATCATCTTGGATGGGCGCGAGCCCAGTAATGCGGGTGCGGGCGGCGAGGCCGAAGACCCGCTGCTCGTCGGGCTGAATCCCGAGCAGCGCACCGCCGTCGAATACCGCGGACCAGCCCTGCTCATCGTGGCGGGCGCAGGTTCGGGTAAGACCCGGGTTCTGACACATCGCATCGCCAGCCTCATTCAGAGTCGTGAAGCGTGGCCGAGCCAGATTCTCGCCATCACGTTCACTAACAAGGCCGCCGCCGAGATGCGCGAGCGGGTCGGCGCGCTGCTCGGCCAGGTGGCCGAGGGCATGTGGATCTCGACGTTCCATTCTGCGTGCGTGCGTATACTGCGGCGTGAAGCCGAGAACTTCGGGTTCACCAAGAGCTTCACCATCTACGACTCGCACGACTCGCGCACCCTCATCAAGCGCATCATCAAAGACCTCTCGGCAGATACCTACGGGTTCACGGTCGCGGGCGTCGCGGGCAAGATCTCCAAGCTCAAGAACGAGCTCGCCGACGCCGACAGTTACGCGCGCTCGGCCAACTTCAACGATCCGCAAGAAGAGATGTTCGTCGAGATCTTTCGGCAGTACACCCGCAGCCTGAATGCGGCGAACGCTTTCGACTTCGACGACCTCATCGGTCAGACCGTGTTTCTGTTCCGGGCGTTTCCGCACGTGGCCGAGCACTACCGGCGGCGGTTCCGGCACATTCTGGTCGACGAATACCAAGACACGAACCACGCGCAGTACGCGCTGATTCACGAGCTGACTCGCCCGGTGCCCGAGGCTGATGAGGCGAGCATCCAGTCGTCGGGGCAGCGCACCGCCGGTCTGCCGGGTGCGTCGCTCACCGTGGTCGGCGACAGCGACCAGTCGATCTATGCCTTTCGCGGGGCAGATGTGCGCAACATCGTCGAGTTTGAACGCGACTTTCCTGGCGCCACCGTCGTGCTGCTCGAGCAGAACTACCGGTCGACCCAGAACATTCTGGCGGCCGCGAACGCGGTGATTCAGAACAACTTCGACCGTAAAGACAAAAAGCTCTGGACCGACATCGGCGACGGCGATAAGATCACCGGGTTCACGGGCTACAGCGGGCACGACGAGGCGCAGTTCGTGGCCGACGAGATATCCAAGCTGCACGACGAGGGCACGGCGTACAAAGACATCGCGGTGTTCTATCGCACCAACGCTCAGACGCGAGCGCTCGAGGAGATCTTCATCCGTTCGGCCGTGCCGTACCGCGTGCTCGGCGGTACCCGGTTCTACGAGCGGGCCGAGATCAAAGACGTTCTGGCCTATCTGATCGCAGTGGCGAATCCGCGCGATGCGATGGCGCTGCGGCGCATTCTGAACACACCGAAGCGCGGAATCGGGCCGGCTACAGAGACGGCGCTCGCGGTGTTCGCCGAGAACAACGACGTCAGTTATCGCGAGGCGATGCGCCGATCATCCGATCTCGGCCTCGGCCCGAAGGTCACGGGGGCGATTCTCGACCTGGCGAACCTGCTCGACGAGGCGACCGAGATGCTCGACCCCGAGCGGCCCGAGGGGGCGGCGACGGTCTCCGAGATTCTCACCCTGCTGCTCGAGCGCAGCAAATACGTGCAGACCCTTCGTGCCGGGCGCGACCCGCAAGACGAGGCGCGCGCCGAGAACGTCGAAGAGCTCGTGGCGGTCACCAAAGAGTTTGCGAAGAACAACCCCGAAGGCGGGCTCGTCGACTTTCTCACCGAGGTGTCGCTGGTGGCGGCAGTGGATGAACTCGACGACACAAGCGGAACCGTCTCCCTCATGACGCTGCACACCGCGAAGGGGCTCGAGTACGAAGCCGTCTTTCTCACCGGCGTCGAAGAAGACTTGTTGCCGCATCGCATGTCCGCATCGGAGCCGGGCGGACCAGCCGAAGAGCGGCGGCTGTTCTACGTAGGAATCACTCGCGCCCGGCGGCGGCTGTACCTGTCGCTGGCCATGACGCGGGCACAGTACGGCGAGACTGCCGTGGCGATGCCGAGTCGGTACCTGCAAGAGATTCCGGCCGACCTCATCGACTGGAAGCAGTCGCCGGGCATGGCGAACTCGCGCGGTGGCACGCAACCGCGGGCGCTCAACTCGAGTAGGCCGGGCGGCGGGTACAACTCGCGCAGCGCGATTCGGGCGAGCGACTCGCTGTCGTTCCGTGACCGCGATCGCGGCGGTGAGAACGGCGAGCTGCCCCGGGTCAAGGCTGAGTGGCCGAACCGCGTCACGGCGCAGGTGCGCGACAACGGCGACCTCGAGCTTCACGCCGGCGACCGCATCCGGCACGCCGACTTCGGCGAGGGCCGCGTGAGTGCGGTGACGGGCGAGGGCACCAAGAAGGTCGCCCACGTGGCGTTCGACGCGGCCGGCGCCAAAAAGTTGCTCATCAAGATCGCTCCCATCGAAAAGATCTGACGCTCGACGCTCGGACGCTCGCTGCTCGCTGCTGCTCGGACTCTCGACGGCCGCCCTCTGCGGCCCCGACTCGACGCTCGACGCTCGCTGCTCTCGACGGCCGCCCTCCGCGGGCTCCGGCTCCACGCTCGTCTGCGTATGCCTCCCGTGAGACATCTGCGCCGCAACGAGGTCACTACGCCCGCCTCATTTCGGCGTAGGTGTCTCGTGAGCCGTTTCGGGCGGGCGGTTCCCGCGGCGGGCCGGTTCGCGAAAAGGCTCGGGGCGAGAGCCCGATGCGCGGGTTTTCAGGGCAGGGTGGCTGGACCGGGGTGGCTTGGGGAGGGAGCGATTCTGGGCCGGGGTGGCTGGGGGAGGGAGCGACTCTGGCGTGGGGTGGCTGGGGGAGGGAGCAGCTCCGGCGCCGGGTGGCTAGGCGAGCGAATTGGCCAGGCGCGACATGTAGCGGTCGCGAGGGAGGTGGCGCAGACGAATTGGAAGGTGGGGGTAGATGGCCGACGTGAGAGCGAAGAGGCGGTCGAAGCGGCGCTGGCGGCGTGCGTTCCACGGCAGTACGAAGGCCCGGCGCAGCTCCGGCGTGAGAAGGCCCGCCGTTACCAACCGCACCGTCGGCATCACCACTCGTAGCCACAGGGGAGCGGTTCGTGGATGCAGCAGGTCGCTCGCGACACGACGCGCATCGTCGCTCACGACCAGGGTGGATACGGCATCTGCCCAGTAGAGATTGAACTCGGCGAGCGTGGGGGGCCAGAGCCCGGGTGGAACCTGCAGGGCGGTGCCCAGCACTGCGTATTGCTGGAACACATCTTCTGCATCGGCGGCGTCGAGCGTACCGAAAACTTTCTCGTAGACAGTGATGGCGGACTGGTAGAGGGTCGCCGCCACCCACAACTGCTTTGCCGGATCGAATGCGTCGTACGCGGTCGCCCCCTCGCCTGCGCCGCCGCGCGCGTCGGTGGCGTCGGCGGCCTCGGGGCCGTCCGTGGCCGAAGGCGGCTCGCCGGGTGAGGTGGTCGAGGTGGTAGGCGGGGCGGTGGGTGGAGTGCTCCGCGCGGGGGCGGTGGTGGAGAGGATGCTCCGCCCGGAGGCGGTGGGGGAGGGGATGCTCCGCCCGGGGGCGGTGGTGAAGGGGATGCTCGGCGCGGCAGCTGTGGAAGACACGTAGCCGCCGACCCTGGCCTCGGCTGTGGCCGCGGGGCGGGAGCGGGGGCTGTGCACCGGGCCGTGAGCCCGGTTGACGCGGTCGACGACAGCGTGCAGCTGGTCCGGGGTGCCGAAGGCGGCGGCGTAGGCGTAGGTCACGGTGTTCGCGAAGCGGTCGAGTGGGCGGTTCGCGAAGTCACTGTGGCGAGCGACCCCGGCGCCGACGGCGGCATCGGCGATCTGCAAGAGAATCGCCCTGCCGCCGCCGGCCAGCAGAACACCTTCAGCGGCGACGTCGGTGAACACGCTCATTCTTCGAGCCTAGGCGGTGACGCCTGTGCATCCAGCCGAGAGTCACCGCGGTCGAACCGATCGCGGTGGCGGCCATGGCCCAGATGAGCCAGGGCTGCGCGGTCGCCAAGACCCGGCCGGTCTCTGCGAGTTCTGCGGCACTGTCGGCGTGCCCCGGGGCGCTGGGAGGGCTGGGAGGGCCGGGCGGCACGCTCGCGCCGGCGGGCGGGCTGGCCGGCGGAGTGGCCGGGGGAGTGCTCGGCGGAGTCGTGTCAGACGGGCTCGGTGTCGGTGTCGGCGTCACGGGAGGCGGCGGTGGCACCTGGGCGAGCGTCGTCTCGGAGGCCTCCGCGAACCCGGATCGGAATGCCGCTACTCGCGTACCGCCCTGTTCTGGCGGCGTCTTCGCAGGATCGATGGAGTCGACCCAGACGTAATACCCCGCGGCCGGCAGCACGCAGTCGGGGCTCGCGTACCGGCCAGGCCCGTGGTCGGCGATTCTCGCCACAGTGCACACCACCGGAGCATCGCCGGGCACGGTGGCAGCGGCCACCGGCTGTCGGTCGAACGGGCCGAGCAGAGTGCTGGTGATCGTCACCGGCACCGGTTGCAGTGACCCGTCGGGTGCCGAATACACGCCCCACTCGGTGAGCCAGGGGCCGGCCACGTTGGCAGTTGCGCCCGTCGTGCCGGGCCCTGCGGTGGGCTCAGCCGCGGGTTCACCAGTGGCCGCCACGCTCGGCTTCGTGCCCGATCCACCGTCGGAAGTGGCGGTTGCGGTGGCCGTGGCCGCGGCGATGCTCAGTGCCGTACCGGACTCGTCCGTGGGTCTGTCGGTGGTGGCCACGTTCGGCGTGGTGCCCGACCTGCCGTCGGCGGTGCTGGCGATGCCGGTGGCCGGGGTCGCGGGATCGGCAATGCTCGGCGCCGTGCGGGCCTCGCCCGCCCGTGCGTCGGTGGTGGCCACGTTCGCAGTGGCACTCGATCCGCCGCCGCCGCCAGTTGTGCCCGACCCGCCGGCAGCTGCGCCCGACCCGCCGCCGGCCACGCTCGCCGTGTCGTCGGCTGGCGCGGCGTTCGGCTGCTCGCCGGCGGAGGCGTCGAGGCCGAGGTCGAGATGGTCGTACACCGATGCACCCGCGTCAGCGAGTTGTGTGCTGGCCTGCGTCGTGACGGTGGGCTTGAACGGCAGCGGTGAGACATCGCCCGCGTGAGCATGAGCGCTGGCGTTCGTGACGGTTCGCCCGGGCACCAGCAGCACCTGGGAGTCAGGCGGGCCTTGCGCCACCGAGAAGTTGTCGCCGTAGGGCAGGTTCGGAAACGTGACGTCGGCCGAAACGTCGTTGAGGGCTGTGCCCGAGTCGGCCTCGACCGGAATGGTGACGCCATTCAGAATGACCATTCGTGTGGAACCGTCGGCGAAGTGGGCGCCCGTCAGGGTGAGCGTTCCCCCGTTCTGTCGGGCCGGGATGGTTGTCGGGCCACCGCCGATGAAGTCGACGACGAGCTCGGTCGAGACGGTGGATGGATGATCGGGGGCAATGGAGAGCGAGACCTTCGCCGCCACAGATCTCGACGCGCCGAGCGGCTTGTCAAGGTCGGCCAGCATCTGCTGGGCGGTCGCCAGCACCGCGCCGCGATCTTCGTTCGCTCGCAGAGCGTAGTACCACTGATCGTGCGAGCCGAGCCCGCTGATCGTCCACACTGCGAGCTGTGCCGCAGCCATTCGCTGACGATCGGTGGCGCCCGCTATGAAGTGCCGCCCGATGAAGGCGAGGCGCGCGGAGTCATCGGCTCCGAACCGGCCTGTCTCGACACCGTCGACATAGCTGTAGTCGTGCCCCTCGGGCGGACTCTTGGTTACTTCGAGACAGAGACCGGCGTTTCCGTCGGCCAGGGTGTGAGAGCCGATCCAGGAGCGCCCGTCGGAGGCCGCGAGGTAACCGACCCCGTGGCCGATGGCCGCGAGGGCAGAAGCCGAGCTGGCACTGAGGAACAGTGCGCCCACGAGGGTCGCGCAGACAAGGCCGAGGGTGAGGCAGGCGCTGAGGCACGCGGATAAGAGAGGAAGTATTCGTTTCATGCCACCACCGTGCTGCCGCTGAGCATGCTCTGCGTGAAAAAACCGTCACTCTGTGTAGAGCTGCGAAGGGTCGCCAGTTGTGGATAGTAGGCTGTATGACGGTTTGGATGTCTCGATCTCAAGACATATTGAACGTCTCATCCGGCTACCTCTCTTTTCTAAAAACCAGGCAACGCGTGCGTGCTGAGGCGGCGCGCGGATGGGATGAGCAAGCGTGGATCTATTTGAATATCAGGCCAGAGACCTGTTCGAGAGCTATGGCGTTCCGGTTCTGCCGGGCATCATCGCAGACACACCCGAAGAGGTGAGGGCAGCCGCTGAAACGCTCGGCGGCGTGACAGTGGTCAAGGCTCAGGTCAAGGTCGGCGGCCGCGGCAAGGCCGGCGGCGTAAAGGTGGCGTTCTCGCCCGAAGACGCCGAAGAGAAGGCGAAGAGCATTCTCGGCCTCGACATCAAGGGCCACGTCGTGAAGCGCGTCATGGTCGCCGGCGGAGCGAACATCGACCGGGAGTTCTACTTCTCGGTGCTGCTCGACCGGGCCAACCGCTCGTACCTCTCACTCGCCAGCTACGAGGGCGGCATGGAGATCGAAGAGCTCGCCGTCGAGCGCCCTGAGGCGCTGGCCCGCATCGAGGTGGATCCCATCGCGGGCATCGACCTCGAGACCGCCAAGAAGATCGCGGTCGAGGCGAAGTTCCCTGCCGAACTCGTCGACAAAGTCGCGCCGGTGTTCGTGAAGCTGTGGGACGTGTACAAGGGCGAAGACGCCACGCTGGTCGAGGTCAACCCGCTCGTGATCACGAAGGAGGGCGACATCATCGCCCTCGACGGCAAGGTGTCGCTCGACGAGAACGCCGACTTCCGTCACCCGAACCATGAAGCTCTCGAAGACGCTGAGGCGGCAGATCCGCTCGAGGCGAAGGCCAAGAAGCTCAACCTGAACTACGTCAAGCTCGACGGCGAGGTCGGTGTCATCGGGAACGGTGCCGGTCTGGTGATGTCGACGCTCGACGTCGTCTCGTATGCCGGTGAGAAGCACGGCGGCGTGCGGCCGGCCAACTTTCTCGACATCGGCGGCGGAGCATCGGCTCAGGTCATGGCCAACGGTCTCGACGTGATTCTCGGCGACGCTCAGGTCAAGAGCGTGTTCGTGAACGTCTTCGGTGGTATCACCGCCTGTGACGCCGTCGCCAACGGAATCGTGGGCGCCCTCGAGGTGCTCGGCGACACCGCCACCAAGCCCCTGGTCGTGCGTCTCGACGGCAACAAGGTCGAGGAGGGCCGCCGCATTCTTCAAGAGGCGGCGCACCCGCTCGTGACGCTGGCCCTCACCATGGACGAAGGCGCCGACAAGGCCGCCGAACTCGCAGCAGCGGCGAAGTAGAGGAAGAACACTATGTCGATATTTCTGAACAAAGACTCCAAGGTCATCGTGCAGGGCATCACCGGGGGTGAGGGCAGCAAGCACACCGCCCTCATGCTGAAGGCCGGTACCCAGGTGCTCGGCGGCGTCAACGCTCGCAAGGCCGGCACGACGGTCAGCCACACCGCTGCAGACGGTTCTGCCGTCGAGCTGCCCGTGTTCGCTACAGTCGCCGAAGCCATCGAGAAGACCGGTGCCGACGTCTCTATCGCGTTCGTGCCACCCGCGTTCTCGAAAGACGCCATCATCGAGGCCATCGACGCCGAGATTCCGCTGCTCGTCATCATCACCGAGGGCATCCCCGTGCAGGACTCGGCAGAGGCCTGGGCCTACGCCAAGCAGAAGGGCAACAAGACCCGCATCATCGGCCCGAACTGCCCCGGCATCATCACGCCGGGCGAGGCACTCGTGGGCATCACGCCCGCGAACATCACCGGCAAGGGCCCCATCGGCCTCGTCTCGAAGTCGGGAACGCTGACCTACCAGATGATGTACGAGCTGCGCGACCTGGGCTTCTCGACCGCCATCGGCATCGGCGGCGACCCCATCATCGGTACCACGCACATCGACGCGCTCGCCGCATTCGAGGCCGACCCCGAGACCAAGGCGATCGTCATGATCGGCGAGATCGGCGGTGACGCCGAAGAGCGCGCCGCAGACTTCATCAAGGCGCACGTCACCAAGCCGGTCGTCGGCTATGTCGCGGGCTTCACCGCCCCCGAGGGCAAGACCATGGGCCACGCCGGCGCCATCGTCTCGGCCGGTGCGGGCACCGCGCAGGGCAAAAAAGAGGCCCTCGAGGCAGCCGGAGTCAAGGTCGGCAAGACGCCGAGCGAGACCGCCGCTTTGCTGCGCGAGGTGTTTGCGAGCCTGTAAGGCTGGCAGACCACAAGGCAGAGCGCGTTCGCGAGCCCCATGCTTGCCGCGCTGTAGTTCGGTCAGGCGAGAGCGGATGCCCGAGCATCCGCTCTCGCCGCACGAGCAATCGGGTGCCACAGTTGCGCCACCCGCACGTAACGGCCCCCCATTCCGGTGGAGGGCCGTTACGTTTGTACAGATGATGATCGGAGCCACAGCGTGAGCGCAGATACGCCTTTCTCGGCCGCGGGCCAGCCCGAGGGCGCGGTGGACGGCCGGGATGAACACCTCTCGGCCTACCGCCGCACTCGTGCTCGCCTCGTCACCCCGCAGGCGATCTACGGCACCCTTCTCGTCAGCGCCATCATCGGCACCGCTGCCGACGACGCAAAAGACATCGACGTGCTCATCACCACCGCCGGCACGGTCATCGTGTTCTGGATCGCCCATGTCTTCGCCGAGGGCATTGCGCACTACGGCACGCCGAAGTCGGCAGGTCTGCCGATGCTGGCCTCCCTCAAGCACAGCCTGCGTTCTGCGGCGGGGCTCTTGTATTCCGCCCTCGTGCCGTGCTTCTTTCTGCTGCTGGGCGCCCTCGGCATCTTGGGTGAGAGCACGGCCTATCAGATCTCGCTCTGGATTCCCGTGTTTCTGCTCGCCGCCCTGGGCTGGCTGGCCATCGCCGATCGCGGCGGATCGTGGTGGGCGCGCCTCGTGGCGTCGATCGTCACCGGGCTGCTCGGAGTCTTCGTCATCGTCTTGAAGATCGCGTTCCATTGAACCGACCGACTACCGCCGTTCTCGCTGCGCTCGACGCGCTGCTCTGCGTCGCCATCGGCGTGGGAATCCCGCTCGTGATGCTCACCATTCTGTGGGCCGCGCAGTTCGACCTCGCCGTCGACTGGACCGCCTTCTGGCGCGCGAGCGCGGACTTCTGGATGCTCGGCAACGGTGTCGACCAACTGATCACCATCGACCCCCAGACCGCTGCCCAACTCGGTCTCGAACAGGCCGCCGTGCCGTTCGCCATCGGCATCGCGCCGCTGGGGTTCGCCCTGCTCACCGTGGTACTCGGACGCCGCTCGGGTCTGCGCCTTGGCCAGTCGCCCTACCCGGTGCTCGGCACGGTCGTGGGTGTCGTGACGGTGCTGGTGCTGGCCGCGCTCGTCTGGCAGAGTGCACAGTCGACCACAGCCGCGGCGCCGTTCTGGCAGGCGATCGTGTTCGTTCCGGCGCTTTATGCGCTCGGAGCCGTCGTGGGTACATGGGGCACCCTTCTGCGTCTGCAGTCTCCCCTCGCCGAGAAGGTTCTTCGTGTCAGCGATGTGCTCTCTGACGAGGTGCGCTCGCTCACCGCTCTCGCGCTGCGCGGGGGAGCGATCATCGCGACGGCGATGGTGGCGGTCGGCGGCCTGGTCGTGGCGCTTCTGCTGGTCATCCACTACTCCACGGTCGTCTCGCTCTACGAGTCGCTTCAGTCGGGCATCGCCGGCGGTGCCGCGCTCACCCTCGGCCAGATCGCCTTCATGCCGAACCTCGCCGTGTGGGCCGCGAGCTGGCTGCTCGGCCCCGGGTTCGCGCTCGGCACAGGGTCGTCGATTTCGCCGCTCGGCACGCAGGTCGGCCTGATTCCGTCGTTGCCGGTGTTCGGCGCACTGCCGCAGAGCTCGGTGCTCGGCTACGCGGCGCTGATCGTGCCCGTCGTCATCGGGCTCGTCGTGTCGGCGGCGTTGCGCTCGCGGTTGAACGAGCCCGGCGAGTTCTCGCTGCGGCAGGGCGGCCGGATGCTCGGCGCAGGTGTGGGCATGGGCATCGTCGCGGCAGCCATTCTGGCCCTGCTCGCCGCCGTCTCGGGCGGTGCGCTCGGGCCGGGGCGCCTGGCCGATGTCGGGCCGAATGCGGGCGCCGTGTTCGTGTGGGCGCTGGTGATCTTCGCCGTCACCTCGTCGATCGGGCTGATCGCCAACGGGTTGCGGCGCCGTGGGTCTGTCGACGTGGTTGCCCCGGCAACAAAGGCATCGGCAAATACAGCGACCGCGACAGCGACAGCGACAGCAGCAGCGCGAGCAAAGGGCTCACAGGAGAAGGCGACAGAGCCCCGCTAAGCTTTCAGGGTGTTCTCGATTGTCGTTCTGATCTCGGGCGGAGGGTCGAACCTCCGCGCGCTTCTCGAGGCCGCTGCAGACGCCGACTATGCGGCGCGCATCGTCGCCGTCGGCGCCGACAACGACGCTCCCGGGCTCGAGCACGCCGAGGCGTTCGGTGTGCCCACGTTCACCGTCGTGCCGACCGCGTTCGCCGATCGAGCGACGTGGGGAGACGAACTGCTCGCCCAGGTTCAGAGCTGGTCGCCCGATCTGGTGGTGTGCGCGGGCTTCATGCGCATCTTGCCGCCCCGTTTCGTCGCGGCCCTTTCGCCGAACCTCATCAACACCCACCCCGCACTGCTGCCGGCATTTCCGGGCGCGCACGCGGTTCGGGATGCCCTGGCCGCCGGTATCAGCGAGACCGGTGTCACGGTGCACATCATCGACGAGGGCGTCGACACCGGCCCGGTGCTGCTTCAGCGGGCGGTGCCCGTGCTGCCGGAAGACACCGAGCACGACCTGCATGAGCGCATCAAGATCGTCGAGCGCGGCCTGCTGGTCGAGGCCGTGGCAGGCATCGCTCACCAGGGCATCACCCTCGGCAGCCGAGCATCGACGGCCTGACCATCACTTCTTTCATCAGTACCCCCGAGCAACAGGAGAACCTCTCATGAGCGGCCCTAAACACGATCCTTCGCTTTTTCACCACCGAGACCTCGTTCCCATCAAGCGCGCGCTCGTCTCGGTGAGTGACAAGTCCGGTCTCGTCGAGCTCGCTGCCGCGCTCTCCGCCGCCGGCGTCGAGATCGTTTCGACCGGTTCGACGGCGAAGACCATCGCCGCTGCCGGCTTCGACGTCACCGAGGTCAGCTCGATCACGGGCTTTCCCGAGTCGCTCGACGGCCGGGTGAAGACCCTGCACCCCTCCGTGCACGCGGGTATCCTCGCCGACCTGCGGCTCGAATCGCACATCGCTCAGCTGCAAGAGCTTGAGATCCAGGCGTTCCAGCTCGTGGTGGTGAACCTGTACCCGTTCGCCGAGACCGTGGCCAGCGGGGCCGAGGGTGACGACGTCATCGAGCAGATCGACATCGGCGGCCCGGCGCTGGTGCGGGCATCCGCCAAGAACCATGCCAACGTGGCGATCGCGGTCTCGCCGAACACCTACCCGCAGATCTTCGAGGCCCTCGAATCGGGCGGCACCTCCCTCGCCACTCGCCGCAAGCTCGCGGCCACAGCCTTCGCGCACACCGCCGCCTACGACACTGCCGTGGCGACATGGTTTGCCGAACAGCTCGGTGCCAGTTCGCTGCCTGTAGAGGGCGTCTTCGACCCGACGGCAGCACTGCCCGCCTCGGGCTACCCGAAGCTCATCGAGCGCAGCGTTTCGCTCTCGCACACCCTGCGGTACGGCGAGAACTCGCACCAATCGGCTGCGCTCTACCTCGAGCCCAACGGCCGCGGCATCGCGCAAGCGACCCAGCTGCACGGCAAAGAGATGTCGTACAACAACTTCGTCGATGCAGACGCAGCCCTGCGCGCCGCGTTCGACTTCGACGAGCCGGCCGTCGCCATCATCAAGCACGCCAATCCCTGCGGAATCGCCGTCGCCTCACCCACCGCGCTCGACCCCATCGCCTCCGCTCACCTTCGGGCGCACGAGTGCGACCCCGTCTCGGCCTTCGGCGGCGTCATCGCGGCCAATCGCACGGTGACGCTCGGCATGGCCGAAGCCGTGAAAGACATCTTCACCGAGGTGCTGGTCGCGCCCGATTTCGAAGCGGATGCCTTGAAATTGCTGCAGACGAAGAAGAACCTGCGCATTCTGCGCCTGCCGGCCGAATACGCCCGCCCCTCTGTCGATCTCAAGCAGATCAGCGGCGGCCTGCTGGCGCAGCAGGCCGACTCGTTCGTGGGCTACAGCACGGCGAACTGGAAGCTCGTCACCGGCCAGCCCGCCGACGCCGCAACTCTCGCCGACCTCGAGTTCGCCTGGAAGGCGTGCCGCTCGGTGAAGTCCAACGCGATTCTGCTGGCCTCGCACGGGGCGTCTGTCGGTGTCGGAATGGGGCAGGTCAACCGGGTCGATTCGTGCCACTTGGCTGTCACGCGGGCGGGCAGCCGGGCATCCGGTTCAGTCGGGGCCTCAGACGCCTTCTTTCCGTTCGCCGATGGGTTGCAGGTTCTGCTCGACGCGGGCGTCAAGGCCGTCGTGCAGCCCGGTGGATCGGTACGCGACAACGAAGTGATCGAGGCCGCGAACGCCGCCGGAGTCACCATGTATTTCACCGGCGAACGACACTTCTTTCACTGAACCGCCAAAACGGCAGCGCATTCGCCCCGCGAACCGAGCACCTCCCGGCCCCTCACGCCAGCACTACACGAAAAGAGCTCCACACATGTTCAGGCCTCGCACCATCGTCGCGTCGATCGTCTCGGCGGTCGTCGTCGCCGCCATCGCGCACGTCGCGATGCTGCTGGCCTTCTTCATCGTGAAGGGTTTCGACGCCTCGGTGTTCGGCGTCGTGAACTCGTTCTTCGTTCCGCAGACGCTGTTCGTGCTGCTGTTCTCTGCGATCTTCGCCTGGATCGGCGCGTATCGTCGCTGGTACCTGGCACTCATCGCCGGTCTCGTTTCGGGCGTACTCGGTGCGCTGGTCGGCACCGGAATCCCGGTTCTCGCGGCCGGTAACACCCTCGACGGCCCGCTGATGAACTACCTCATCGGCACGCTGGTCGGCATCAACCTCGTGTTCATTCTCGTGGTGATCCTCGCTTCGGTGACCATCGGGCGACGCGTCTACTTCGGCATCGACCGAGAGGATGCCCAGCAGCTCTTCGCCGCCGAACGCCGAGTCGCGATCATCCGCCGCCCGCCCGCCACTCTCGCCGACGGTCACGTCACGCACATCGAGAAGAGCGACATCGACTTCGATCTGGCCGAAGAGCAGTGGGAATCGTACGTTTCGGTGCTGGAGTCGAACGGGTGGGAGAGCGTCGAGGTCGATGTTGCGCACGACCTGTCTGATTCGGTGTTCGTCGAAGACGCCGTGGTGATCTTCGGCGACGTCGCCGTCATCACGAGCCCCGGCAGCGAGCATCGCATCGCCGAGACGGAGGCGGTGGAGAAGACGGTGCGCGAGGTGGGGTTGCAGGTCGCCCGCATCGCGGTGCCCGGCACCCTCGACGGCGGCGACGTTCTCAAGGTGGGCAGCACCGTTTATGTCGGCCGAAGCGGCCGCACGAATGCCGAGGGCATCCATCAGCTTCGCCGTATTGTCGCGGCGCTCGGCTATACCGTGGTCGCGGTTCCGCTGACGAAGGTGCTGCACCTGAAGAGCGCCGTGACTGCGCTGCCCGACGGCACCGTCATCGGCTATCTGCCGCTCGTGGACGACCCGAAGATCTTCGACCGCTTTCTGAGCGTTCCTGAGGAGGGCGGCGCTCACGTCGTGAAGCTCACCGACGACACCGTTCTCATGGCGGCGTCGGCGCCGAAGACCGCCGAACTCATCGAGAACCTCGGCTACCGCGTGATCTCGGTCGACATCAGCGAGTACGAAAAGCTCGAGGGCTGCGTCACCTGCCTCTCCGTTCGCGTGCGCTGACCCCCTCGCCCCTTCCCTCCCTTCCTTCCCCTCCCTCCCCTTCCTCCTTCCTTCCTTCCCTCCCTCCCTCCCGGGAGCCGTCGACTTTGCGAAAAGGCCCCGAACACGCGGATCTTGGGGACCTTTTCGCAAAGTGGATGCCCGCCCGAAACTTGCACGACCCCACGCTCTGTGTGTAGCCTTCAAGGCTGCCCAGAAACTCTCAGCCCCACGAGGGCGAAACCCCCCACACATCCACCTTCTGTTGTTGAGGACCCCGTTTATGCCTGCCCCACAAGGCCAGTCGACGTTCCGTACGCTCGCTCGCTTGTACGTCTACGCCAAACCGGCGATGCCGCGCATCTACGGAGCCATGGCGGTGTCGCTCACCGCGAGTCTCGTCGCGCTGGCGATTCCGCAGGTTCTCGCCGTGCTGATCGATGGGCCGCTCGCCGACGGCGATTCCTCGCAGATCTGGCCGGTCGTGCTGGTGGTGCTCGCGCTCGGTGTGCTCGAGGCCATTCTCATCGCGCTGCGCCGAGTGCTCGTGCTCACGCCCGGAACGCACGTCGAGGCCAGCATGCGCAATGGTCTCTACACGCACCTGCAAGACCTCCCGGTAGCATTCCACGACCGCTGGCCGAGTGGTCAGCTGCTGTCGCGAGCGGTCAGCGACCTCAACCTCATTCGCCGCTGGATCTCGTTCGGCATCGTGATCATGGTGGTGAACGTGGTGACTATCTTCATCGGCTTCGCCATTCTCATCAGCATCAACTGGGTGCTCGGGCTCATCTTTCTCGTGGCGTCTATTCCCGTTCTGGCATATAGCTACGTGTTCGAGGGCCGGTACTCCGAAGCCGCCCGGCGCAGCCAAGACCAGGTCGGCGACCTGGCGACGGCTGTCGAGGAGTCGGTGCACGGAATCCGTGTGCTCAAGGCTTTCGGTCGGGGGTCGTTCGCCCTGAAGAAGTTCGAGCGGCAGGCCGAAAAGCTCCGCGGAACCGAGATCGAGAAGGCCAAGGCCGTCGCGAGCATCTGGCTCTGGCTACTGCTCATCCCCGACGTGGCGTTCGCGGCGTGCCTGGTGGTCGGCGTGTGGCTCGCCTCGACCGGGCAGACCTCGGTGGGGGAGCTGGTTGCATTCTTCGCCACCGGTACCGTGCTGCTCTTTCCCGTCGAGTCGATGGGTTATTTTCTGGCGATGACGTTCGACGCGAAAACCGCCACGGCCCGGTTCTTCGACGTGCTCGACTCGGTCAACACCATCACCGACCCCGAGAAGCCCACGGTCATCCAGAACCCGCGCGGCCAGCTCACCTTCCACGATGTGCACTACCGCTATCAAGACGCTCCAGACCGGTATACCGACCTGCTGAACGGTGTCGACCTGGTCATCGAGCCAGGCGAGACCATGGCGCTGGTCGGCCTCACCGGCTCGGGCAAGACGACGCTCACCGCGCTCACCACACGCCTGTACGACGTGAGCTCGGGCTCGGTCAAGCTCGACGGTGTCGACATTCGCGAACTGACGCGTTCCGACCTGCGCACGAACATCGCTATGGCGTTCGAAGACGCGACGCTGTTCAGTGCGACCGTGCGTGAGAACGTCGTGCTCGGCCGGCCCGACGCCAGCGATGCCGAGGTCACCGAGGCGCTCGAGATCGCGCAGGCCGGGTTCGTCTACGAGCTGCCCGACGGGCTCGACACGCGCGTGGGCGAAGAGGGGCTCAGCCTCTCGGGCGGCCAGCGTCAGCGGCTCGCGCTCGCTCGGGCCATCGCGGCCAAACCGCGGGTGCTCGTGCTCGACGACCCGTTGTCGGCACTCGACGTCGACACCGAGGCTCGTGTCGAAGAGGCGCTGCGGCGCATTTTGGTGTCGACCACCGCTCTCATCGTGGCTCACCGCCCGTCGACGGTGTCGCTGGCCGACCGGGTGGCGCTGCTCGAAGACGGGCGGGTGACCGCCGTCGGAACGCACAGCGAGCTGCTGGCGTCGAACGATCACTATCGCTTCGTCATATCGAGTTTCGACCACGAAAAGGAGGTGCCCGCATGAGCCAGACTGCCGTCTCTGGTGTCGGGGGTGAAGAACGCGACGACTTCACCCGCGCCGAAAGCAAGCAGATCAGGCAACGGTCGGTGCGCCTGCTGGGCTCTCTGCTGCGCCCCGAGCGCTCGCGCCTCGTCGTGAGCCTGGTCGTGGTGGTCATCAGCACGGCCGCTCAGGTCGCGGGCCCCGCCCTCATCGCCTACGGCATCGACAGTGGCCTGCCCGCGCTGCTTGCCAACGACTGGATGCCCGTGGCTTTCGCCGGCATCGCGTACCTGCTGGCGGGCATCGTCGGTGCGGTGCTCATCTCGTGGTTCACCGTGCTCACGGCCCGCATCTCGCAAGCGATTCTGTTCGACCTGCGTAAGCGCGTCTTCGTGCAGACGCAGAGACTCAGCCTCGAGTTTCACGAGACCTACACGTCGGGCCGCATCATCTCGCGGCAGACGAGCGACCTCGACGCCATCCGCGAGCTGCTCGATTCGGGCATCAACCAGCTGGTGCAGGGCCTGCTCTACATGCTGTTCATCGGCATCGCGTTGTTCGCTCTCGACTGGGCGAGCGGGGTCATTCTCGTGGTTTCACTCGTGCCGCTGCTGGTGCTCACCCGGTGGTTCCAGCTGCGCTCGCAGGCGCTGTTCCGCCTCACGAGAACCGCTTCGGCCAAACTGATCGTGAAGTTCGTCGAGACCATGACCGGCATTCGAGCCGTGCAGGCGTTCCGCACCGAGAAGAGCAACGAGGACGAGTTCGCCGGGTTGACCGAAGACTACCGCTCGTCGAACGCCAAGGTCATCCGCCTGTTCGGCATCTTCGACCCGGGCTTGGTGCTCATCGGAAACGTGACGGTCGCGGTCGTTCTGCTGGTGGGCGCTTTTCGAGTTGTCGACGGTCAGGTCGCGGTCGGTGTGCTGCTCGCCGCGGTTCTGTACACGCGCCGTTTCTTCGACCCGATGGAGGAGATGGCGATGTTCTACAACTCCTACCAGTCGGCAGCCGCTGCGCTCGAAAAGATCTCGGGCGTGCTCGAAGAGCAGCCGAGCGTGCCCGATCCGGTGAAGCCCGTCGACCTCTACCACTCCAGCGGCGAGATCGACTTCAACGAGGTCGAGTTCGGCTACCAGAACGGCCGTGTCATTCTGCCGAACTTCACCCTGCGCATCCCCCCAGGGCAGACGATCGCCCTCGTGGGCTCGACCGGTGCGGGCAAGTCGACCCTGGCGAAACTCATCTCGCGGTTCTACGACCCGACGCACGGGCGAGTGCTGCTCGACGGCATCGATCTGCGCGATCTGCACCCGAAAGACCTGCGGCGGGCCATCGTCATGGTGACGCAGGAGGCCTATCTCTTCTCGGGCACGGTGGCCGACAACATCGCCATTGGCAAGCCCGGCGCCTCTCTCGACGAGATCATCGCGGCCGCCGCCGCGGTGGGCGCGCATCCGTTCATCGAAGCTCTGCCGAACGGCTACGAGACTGACGTGAACAAGCGCGGCGGCCGGGTGTCGGCCGGGCAGCGCCAGCTCATTTCGTTCGCGCGGGCCTTTCTCGCAGACCCCGCGGTGCTGATTCTCGATGAAGCCACGGCGTCACTCGACATTCCGAGTGAGCGGCTGGTTCAGGATGCCCTGCAGACCCTGCTCGCTGACCGCACCGCCATCATCATCGCCCACCGGCTCTCTACCGTGGCGATCGCCGACCGCGTGCTGGTGATGGAGCAGGGCCGAATCGTCGAAGACGGTACCCCGGCCGAACTGATCGGCGGAACCGGCCGGTTCGCGCAGCTGCACGCGTCGTGGCGGCAGTCGCTGGTGTGAGTTCTCGGCGTTAGTGGTCGGCGTCGGCGTCGGTGCCGTCGTCGGCGGTGGTGTTTCTACGGCGTCCAGCCGTACCAAGCCCCGTTGAGGGGGAAGATGTGCCATGACCCGGTGCACACCACGCCGGCAGGGTCGACCGACTGCGGCCACCATGTCTCGTCGAGCCCCGCCGTCGTGTTCTGTTTGACGGCGGGGTCGCTGCCGGCATCACAGGGGGTGTACTGAACCGGGGTGGCTCCCGGGCTGAAAGTCAGAATGGTTGCGTTCTTCGTCTCGTCGGTCTTGATGCGAATGTTCGTGGCATCTGCCGGAACCCAGGAAGGAAGCGCTACGGCGCCCGTGACCCCCGCCGCGTCTGCGGGCGAGGCATAGATTGCGGCCTGAAACGGCGGAGAAACGACGTTCGCGATGGCGCAGCCCGAGAACAGAGACGATGCGGCAACGGCCAGCGACAGACTTACGAGCACACGTCGCTTCACAGATTCTCCGGTTTCCACATTGCCACAGCGTAGTCGACGCGGTAGCCCAAACCTGGAGAGGAGCTTAGAAGCGGGGTGTGTTCGGCGTCGTAGTGCGGTCGGGCATCCGCTTCGAGGCCGCGGGGCAGATGCCCGCCGCTGCGTACGACGCGCCACCACGGATGACCTCCACCTGAACGCGCCATCACGGTGCCCACCGCCCGGGCTGCACGCGACCCGAGCAGCGCTGCGACGTCGCCGTAGCTCAGCACCTGGCCCGGCGGAATCGCGTCGACGATCTCGAGAACGAGTGCTCCGAAATCGTCGGCCGTTGCGTCGGACACGTGCTCAGGGGGTGTTCGGCTCGGGAAGATACTCGGCTGGGGGAGCTCATTCGGCTCAGAGAGTGAGCGCAGCGATCGTCTCGCCGAACTGGGTCTCGCCGATCGGCACGAAGCCGACCGCCAAGAAGAACGCCTCTGGGCCTTCGTCGCCGGGCTCGAACATCACCGTTAGCCGATCGAAGCCGCGCGAACGCGCTTCGTCGGCCAGCGCCGTCACCGCGAACCTGCCGATTCCGCGACCCTGTGCGGTTGCCGCGACGTTCATTCGCCAGATGCAGCCGCGGAACTCGTCGTGCGGGCTGTCGGGGTCGAAATTGCCCATGATGAAGCCGACGACCTCGTCGCCATCAAGAACAACCCGCGGCCACGCGGTCGACGGATTCACATAGGCCTCGGCGATCGAATGCGACACGGGCGCGACGAACTGCTCTTGCCCGGGCTTCAACGTCAGCGTGTTGGCGGCAACGATATTGCTTGCCGACAATTCTTCAAGTCTCAACTCAGCCATGATCACAGGCTACTGGGCGGGGCCCGCAGGCGCCACAGGGCGGGCGCGCGCATCCTGTGCATCGGTGCAGAATCTGCCGCACAAACTGTCTTGACGTCAAGACAGTTCTGAATGCGAGTAAGCTACCCTTTGGCTTTGTTTTCGGGCCCACGAGGCCCTTTCGCGGTAAGGAGATTGAATGTCGAAAATCCATGTTGAGGGAACCGTCGTCGAGCTCGACGGAGACGAGATGACTCGCATCATCTGGCAATCGATCAAAGACACGCTCATCTACCCGTACCTCGACATCAACCTCGAATACTACGATCTCGGCATCGAGCACCGCGACGCGACCGACGACCAGGTCACCGTCGATGCAGCGCTCGCCATTCAGAAGCACGGCGTCGGCGTCAAGTGCGCCACCATCACCCCTGACGAGGCGCGCGTCGAAGAGTTCGGCCTGAAGAAGATGTGGAAGAGCCCGAACGGCACCATCCGCAACATTCTCGGCGGCACCATCTTTCGTGAGCCCATCATCATCTCGAACATCCCGCGCCTGGTGCCCGGCTGGAACAAGCCGATCATCGTCGGCCGTCACGCGTTCGGCGACCAGTACAAGGCCACCGACTTTCGCTTCGAGGGCAAGGGCACACTGACCATCTCGTTCCAGCCCGAAGAAGGCAGCGACGCCGAGCCGCAGTCGTTCGAGGTCTTTCAGTCGCCCGGTTCGGGTGTGGCCATGGCCATGTACAACCTCGACGACTCGATTCGCGACTTCGCCCGCGCGTCATTGAGCTACGGCCTCAACCGCAAATACCCGGTGTACCTGTCGACCAAGAACACCATTCTGAAGGCCTACGACGGTCGCTTCAAAGACCTCTTTCAGGAGGTCTTCGACGACGAGTTCGCTGCAGCGTTCGCCGAGGCAGGCATCACGTACGAGCACCGCCTGATCGACGACATGGTCGCCGCGGCACTCAAGTGGGAGGGCGGTTACGTCTGGGCCGCGAAGAACTACGACGGCGACGTGCAGAGCGACACCGTGGCGCAGGGCTTCGGCTCGCTCGGCCTCATGACGAGCGTGCTCTTCACCCCCGACGGCAAGACGGTCGAAGCCGAGGCGGCGCACGGCACGGTGACCCGGCACTACCGCCAGCACCAGGCAGGCAAGCCCACGTCGACCAACCCGATCGCCTCGATCTACGCCTGGACCCGGGGGCTCGCGCACCGCGCGAAGCTCGACGACAACGCCGAGCTGGCGACTTTCGCCGAGACCCTCGAAGACGTCGTCATCAAGACGGTCGAGTCGGGCGCCATGACGAAAGACCTCGCGCTGCTCGTCGGGCCCGAGCAGAAGTGGCAGACCACCGAAGAGTTTCTCGCGACGCTCACCGAGAACCTCGCCACGCGCCTGAGCTGATCTGCTGGCAGCGCCTGGCCGGATCTGCTGGCGGCGCCTGAGGTGATCAGCTGGCAGCGCCTGGCCTGATCAGAGCGCAGGTACGACGTTCGTCTGGGTCACCGGTTCGCCGGCGGCCCAGACGCGTTTAACGGCCCAGTTCTCGTCGAGCAGCACAGCGTCAGAAGCGTATCCGGGTGCGAGGTAGCCGAAGCGGGCATCCAGTTTCAGGGCTCGGGCCGGTGACGCGGTCACCGCGCGCACCGCGAGCACAGGGTCGACGCCCGAGTCGAAAATGGCCGAGCGCAAGGCGGAATCCTGGGTCACGGTGGAGCCGGCGATAGTCGGGGTGCCTGCCACGGTTGCTCGGCCGCCGACCACCGATACGCTCAGGTCGCCGAGGGTGTACTCGCCATCGGGCGCCCCGGCCGCTGCCATCGCGTCGGTGACGAGAACGATTCGCTGGGGGGCGGCGTAGAACGCCAGGCCGGCGACCTGCGGATGCACGTGAACTCCGTCGAGAATGAGTTCGATGGCGACCCGAGGGTCGTCAAGCGCCGCGGTCACCGGCCCCGGTTCGCGATGGTGGATGCCCGGCATGGCGTTGAACGCGTGCGTCACCAGTGTGGCGCCGCGGTCGAATGCCTCTCGAGCGAGATCGAACCCCGCCTCGGTGTGGCCGATCGCCACGACGACATCGGCATCGCCCAGCTGCCCGATGGCCTCAAGGGCACCGGGCAGCTCAGGTGCGATGGTCAGCTGCCGCAGGGTTCCGCGCGCGGCGTCGAGCAGACTCGAGATCTCGCCCTTGTCGGGTGAGCGCAGGTGTTCGAGGTTGTGGGCGCCTCGGCGACCTGGCGCGAGATAGGGGCCTTCGAGGTGCGAGCCGAGAATGAGCGGATCGGCCTCGGTCAGGTCGGCGATGAGGCCGAGGTTCGCGCGCAAGTCATCGAGCGGGCTCGCCACCAGGCTGATCACCGAACGAGTGGTGCCGTGCGCCCGATGCACCGCGACCGCCCCGCGAATCGCCTCGGTTCCGTCGTCGAAGGCGAACCCGCCGCCTCCGTGACCGTGCACGTCGATGAAGCCGGGGGTGAGCATCCCCCCGGCGGCGTCGACCACCGTCGCACCCGGCGCCGTGGCCCAGCCCTGCCAGCCCCGCCCGATACCCGCTGCGAGAACGGTGTGCTCGCCCAACGCGACCCAGAAGTCGTCGACGATTCCGTCGGCGTCGACCTTCGTCGCGCTGTGGATGACGACGCTCACGCGAAGTCCTTGCGGCCCGAGATGACACCGGTGACGACGGCGATCACGCCGAACACGATCGCGACGATCCACTGGCCCATGACGAGCCAGGCAAGCGCCGCGGAGCCCATGATGACGATCTCGACGAGGGCCTTGCCGAACGGATCGATGCTGATCACGGCCTTCGGTGAGCGGAAGAGACCCCAGAGCACGATGGCGAACAGTGGCGCGCCGATTCCGAACACGACGTTCAAGAACGGCGGCCACGCCACGAAGCCCCACAGCCCGAGAGTGAAGAATGCGAACAGCTCCAGCAGAAAGCGAAGAACGTCGAGGGGGCCGATTCGCACGGGTTGGGTGGCTTGCTCATTCACGAATGCAATGCTACTTGCACCCCTGCCGCTCACGGCGCCGTTGCCGTACGATGGAATCTGGCTGGCGGATATCGTGCGGCCCCGGGCGTGCTGACAAACCAGTGCCTGCCGCTTCACCCAGAACTGGTTTCTCTCGTGACGACTACCGTCAAAGCCCCTTCGACCCCTCTCAAGCCCCGATTCCCCTACGCGGGACTCTTCATTCTCGCTATCGCTGTTTTCATCAGCGTCACTGCCGAGATGATGCCGACCGGTCTTCTTCCGCAAATGAGTGCCGAGCTTGGTGTCGGCGAGGCCCAGATCGGCTTGCTGGTCACCTTCTTCGCCCTGTCGGTGGTGATCACGAGTGTTCCGCTCGTCGCCCTGACGCGCCGCTTCTCGAGACACAGCCTCATCGTGGTGGTGTTGTTCGTCGTCTCGGCGGCGGCACTGTTCTCAGCGCTCGCCCCGAGTTACCCGTGGCTGGTCGGTGCCCGACTGCTCGGCGGCGTGGCGCACGGGCTCTTCTGGGCCGTCGTCGGCGCTTATTCGGCGCACCTGGTGCCGAAAGAGCAGATCGGGCGGGCGGTGGCGATCATCACCTCGGGCGGAACACTGGCCCTCGTGTTCGGTGTGCCACTGGCCACTGTTGCTGGGCAGAACTTCGGCTGGCGCCTGCCCTTCGCCACGGTCGCTGTACTCGGTGTGTGCGCCGCGTTTTTGATTCTGCGCTTTCTTCCGCGAGTCACTACCCCCGAGCTGTCGAAGCGCACCGCGACGTCACCAGCGGATGCTCGCCCGACGCAGAAGCGCGGCAAGCGCCGAATCGACCCGACGATCTCCGGTGTCGTACTGATCTGTGTCACGACGGCGGTCATCATGGTGGGCCACTACTCGCTGTACACCTATATCGCGCCCTTCTTGACGACGTGGGTCGGGGTGCCGGCCGACAATATCGGCGCGGCGCTTTTCGCTAACGGACTGGGTGGCGCGCTGGGACTCCTGCTCGTGGCCGTGTTTTTTGGCAAGCGCCCGATGCTCGGCATCGTGATCGGCGTCGTGACGACTGCGGTCGCGGTCACGGTGATGGCCTTCGTGTCTCCGACCGTCGGCATCGCCATCGGCGCGTTTGTGCTCTGGGGCGCTGCGGCCGGTCTGCTGCCTTCGTTGCTGCAGGCGCGCATTCTGCACGTCGCTTCGGCACGCATTCGCGACACCGCGACCGCGTTCTTCTCCACGTCGTTCAACGTCGGCATCGCCTCTGGCGCCGTGCTCGGTGGTGCCTTGCTTACGAATGTCGGGCTGTGGTCGCTGCCGCTGGCGTACCTCGTTCTGCTCGGCATCGGCCTCGGTTTGCTCGTCTGGTCGGCCCTCGGCGCTCACCGGCGCCGCGGTGTCGCGGCCCTGACGCTCGGTGAGAGCCCGGCACTCGCCGACAGCGGTGAGCACGTGGCTCGCGGCGAATTCATCGGAGTCGGTTTTGCCGCCGAGGGGTTTACCGGGCTCGATGATGCTCAGGCCTCCGAAGGGTTCGCCGGGCTCGATGATGCTCGGGCCTCCGTGGCTCAGGCGGCCGGGTCGAAGGTCAGAGTGACTGATTTCTCTGGCCCGAATCGGCCTGCAGACGAATCGCTGTAACGTACCGAGACGGTCACCGGGCCGGCCGAGGTCGTGTCATCAAGGCTGAGCTGTACCGACGCGTTGCCGTCGGAATTCAGCTGCAGCCCTGTGGCGGTGCTGAGGCCATCGACGATCACGTCGAATAACGACTGAGCGTCGCCGGCCGCGGCCAGCACGTAATCGACGTCGTCGAGGGTCGTGCCTGCGGTCGGTGAGAGGATTCTGATGTCGTCGAGCACGACAGCCGTACTCGACGTTGCAGCAGAAGCTACGCCCGCGTCAGAGACCTGGCGAACCGCGAGACGATGGGTTCCGAACCCGAGACCGGGAAAATCGCGCAGGCCGAAAGAACCGGATCCGTCGGCCACGGTCTGGGCCACCACCTCGGCGCCGACCGCCGTCTGGTCGACGACTTCGACGGTCGCGCCGGGATTCGCCGTGCCCGCGAGAATCGGGTACAGCCGATTGTTTTCATCGAGCGTGAAGTGCGCCTGCGGGGGTGCCGGTGCGACAGACGTCGGCGGAGTCGTCGCGGGTGGCGACGTCGGGGGTGCGGTCGGCGGGGGCGTCGTGGGGGGTGCGGTCGGCGGTGGCGATGTGGGAGGAGACGTCGGCGGGGGAGACGCTGGAGGTGACGTGGGTGGTGGTGACGTGGGTGGTGGTGACGTGGGTGGTGGCGACGCGGGGGGTGGCGATGCAGGTGGTGGCGACGCCGGGGGTGGCGATGCAGGTGGCGGAGACATCGGTGGCGAGGTGGGGGTGGTCGGGCCGGTGGTGGGATCGTTCGTCGCCGAGCCGCCGCCCGATTGTGTGCCCGTGCCGCCGTTGGCCGGTGACGACTGCGACGGGTCGCCGGCCGCGGTGCCAGACCCCGATGATGCGGAGCCGGACGACCCTGAACCAGACGACCCTGAACCGGATGACCCTGTGCCGGAGGATCCTGAGCCCGAGGTGCCCGCGCCCGCGTTCGCCGGCCCGCCCGCGCCCGAATCGGTGCCGCCGGCTGCAGCGTTCGCGGCTGCGGCGGCAGCTGCCGCTGCAGCAAGGGCGGCCTGGGCGGCAGCAGTACGAGCCGCCGAACCGGGCTTCGGCTCACCGTAGAGCGCATTCGCGTCGAAGTGTCGCTCACCACCCGACGATTGCGCGGCTGCCACCTCGGAGATCGGGGTCGTCGCCGTGTGACTCGCGAGCGGACCGAGCACGAACGCGGCACCGATGGCCGCCGCCACGGCGAGCCCGATGCCCGCCAGCAGACCCGTCGACGGCATGATCGAGGAGACGGTCGCCGGTGTGGGCATGCGGCCATTCGCGCGATCGACAGACGCCGCGGTGGCGGCGTGGCTCACAGCATGGCTCGCAGGGTGGCCGGCAATGGCATTGGCATCGTGGAGGGGTTCAGGGCCGCTGCTGCCGAGGGAATGCGCGGTGTTCGGGTGGGCGGTGATCGGGTGAGTGGTGTTCAGGTGAGTGGTGATCGGGTGAGTGGTGATCGAGTGAGTGGTGATCGGGTGAGTGTTGAACGCCTGCTGCATCTTGGCGGCAGACCCGGCCCCGCCGGGCCCCACCCCACTCGCCAACCCACCGAGCGTCGCAGCCGAAGCGCTGCTGCCGGCCTGCAGCCACACCGTGTAGGCGAGCGCGCCGGCGATACCGGCCGCGAGCGGCAGCATCACCAGAGCGAGCCGCGACCCGATGTCTTTGGCCTCTTCTTCGACGATGGTGCACGACGGACACCCGGCCAAGTGCGTCTCGACGCGTTTCGACTCGCGCGGGCCGAGACTGCCACGGGTGTACGACCCGAGCTTTTCGATGACCGCCGCGCACTCGGTGTCGGCCGAGCGAATGAGAGGAGCCTGAATCCATGCCTGCCGCAGGCCTTCTCGAGCGCGAAAGGTCAGCGCCGACACCGCGTTCGATGTCATGCCGAGCAGCGGCGAGATCTCTTGCGACGAAAGCTGCTCGACCTCGCTGTACCAGAGCGCCTCTTGCCAGCGGGTCGGCAGCGAACGAAAGGCCTGCGCGGTGAGGCTCTTGTCGAGGGCCAGCAGAGTCTCGGCGTCTTCTGACGAGGGGTCGGCCAGGGCATCCAGTTCGTCGCTGGCGTCGACGATGCTGGCCTTGCGCCACTGCATGGCCACGTTGCGGATGGTGCTGAACAGGTACGGCCGGAACGCCGCTGTGGGGCCGCCACCGCCCTTGATGGCCTGCAGAACCTTCGCGAAACTCTCGGCGACGACGTCGTCGGGGTCGAGGGCGTAACTTCGTGCGACCGTTCGGCCGGCTCGAGAGTGCCGGTTCCACAGCTCGCCGAAGGCGCGCGAGTCGCCTTCGCGTGTGCGTTGCACCAGCTCGAGATCGCTCGGGCCGTTTTCGTCGCCGAGCACCGCGTGCGCGCCGACCGGCCCTTCGTTGGTCACGGTGTACTGCCCTTCTAGAATCGGTCTCGAGGTCTCGCGGCCTTCTGACCATGTATCGAGAAATATTCGACGAATAGTGAATGATACTCACGCTACCTGAGAAAAGCAACGCTGCTATGCTGGCCTCGTCGCAACTGGCGTTCAGATGGTTACCATCGGGAAGCGACTGACACGGATTCGGCCGCTCGCCTGGGTCGCTACGGAACCACCGCATCATTCCGTCCTGTCAAAACCAAGGAGTCACCGTGACCATCAACGCCCCGGCCGCCGCCGCCAGCTCGCTGCCCTCGACCTTCAACGATTCGCTCTCGAGCGTCGACCCCGAGATCGCCGCCGTGCTGCAGCAAGAGCTCGGCCGTCAGCGCAACACCCTCGAGATGATCGCGAGCGAGAACTTCGTGCCGCGTGCTGTGCTGCAGGCCCAGGGCTCGGTGCTCACGAACAAGTACGCCGAGGGTTACCCCGGCCGCCGTTACTACGGCGGCTGCGAGTTCGTCGATATCGCCGAAGACCTTGCCCGCAACCGCGCAAAGGCGCTCTTCGGCGCCGAACACGCGAACGTGCAGCCGCACGCCGGCGCGCAGGCAAACGCTGCCGCGCTGATGGCTCTCGCGACAATCGGCGACACCATCCTGGGCCAAGAGCTCTCGCACGGCGGTCACCTCACCCACGGCATGAAGCTCAACTTCTCGGGTAAGAACTACCACGCCACCGCCTACGGCGTCGACCCGCAGACTTACCGCGTCGACATGGATGTCGTGCGTGCCAAGGCCATCGAATACCGCCCGACCGTACTCATCGCGGGCTGGTCGGCCTACCCCCGCCAGCTCGACTTCGCGGCCTTCCGCTCCATCGCCGACGAGGTCGGCGCCAAGCTCTGGGTCGACATGGCGCACTTCGCCGGTCTCGTGGCGGCGGGTCTGCATCCCTCGCCCGTTCCGTTTGCCGACGTCGTGACGTCGACGGTGCACAAGACGCTCGCCGGCCCGCGCAGCGGCGTCGTGCTGAGCACGGCCGAGTACGCCAAGAAGGTCGACTCGGCCGTCTTCCCCGGCCAGCAGGGCGGCCCGCTGATGCACGTGATCGCCGCCAAGGCGACGGCGTTCAAACTCGCGGGCGAACCCGAGTTCAAAGACCGCATGCAGCGCACGATCGACGGTTCGAAGATCGTCGCCGAGCGCCTCATGGGCGCCGACACGGTGGCCGCGGGCATCAGCGTTCTGACCGGCGGCACTGACGTGCATCTCGTTCTGGTCGACCTGCGCAACGCACCGATCGACGGCAAGCAGGCCGAAGACATTCTGCACGAGGTCGGCATCACAGTGAACCGCAACTCGATTCCGTTCGACCCGCGCCCCCCGATGGTGACCTCCGGTCTGCGCATCGGTACCGCAGCGCTCGCGACGCGCGGTTTCGGCGACGCAGAGTTCACCGAGGTCGCCGACATCATCGCGCAGGCGCTCAAGCCCACGCCCGACGTCGAGGCGCTGCGTGCCCGTGTGGTGAAGCTCACCGACGGCTACCCGCTCTACGACGGCCTCGAGAACTGGTAGTCGAAAACGTGGCAGAAGCCGTCACCGGGCAGCAGTTCACGCTGCGCTATGCCTCCGCCGAGCATCCGCAGGCCGCCGAATCGAGCGCCATCGTCACCGAGCTGGCCGCATCCCTTCGTCAGCTGGTGCTCGAGGGCGTCGAATCGGTCGAGACGCACTCGGTGGGGGTTCTGCCGCCCATGGGCGCCGGAATCGTTCTCGTACCGTGGCCCAACCGAATTGCGGATGCCCGCTGGATTCTTGACGGAAAGCCCCAGCAACTCGACATCACCGAACCGGCGACGGGCAACGCGATTCACGGGCTGCTGCGCAACACGGCGTACCGGCTCACCGACTCGGCCGAGAACTCGGTGACGCTCAGCGCTACCGTTTTTCCGCAGCACGGGTACCCGTTTCTGCTCGACACGAGCGTGCAGTACCTGCTCGACGATGGCGGGCTCACGGTGACGCACCGACTGCACAACCGAGGCACAGAGGCCGCCCCCGTGGCGGTCGGAGCGCATCCGTATCTGCGGGTCGGCGACGTTCCGATTGAAGACCTCGTGTTGACGGTCGACGCTGCTACGCAGTTCGAAGTGGATGCCCGGGCCATTCCCACTGCCGAAGTCAGCCTCGACGGGTCGGAATTCGACCTGCGCGGGGGGCGCCGCATCGGCGGCCTTGCCATCGACCACGGATACGGGTCGGTCGCATTCGCCGACGGCATCGCGGTGCATTCGGTGACGGCACCCGACGGGTCGGGAACCGAACTGTGGGGTGACGAGAGCTTCGCTTTCGTGCAGGTCTACACCCCGCACAACTTTCCCCGTGAGTCGGGGCCGGGTTACGCGGTGGCGATCGAGCCCATGACGGCGCCGGCGAATTCTTTCAACACGGGCGAGGGACTTCGGTGGCTCGATCCGGGTTCGACGTTCACGGCGAGTTGGGGCATTCGGCACCGCTCGGCTTAAAGATTCGGTGTAGCAGCGCCGGGCATCCGCTCGCCCGGCGCTGCCGACGCAGAAAAGGGCCGGCCCCCTCGGGGAGCCGGCCCTTTTTGTTGCGAGAGGTCAGTTCTCGACGTTCGGCGGAGTCGCGTCGACTTCGCCCACGAAGTTGTAGGGAATCGGTTCGACGGTTCCTTCGCCGAGGGCCCACGTGCGCACCGAAGTGGCTCCGCCGGCCTCGAAGGTGAGTTCGACGAGATCTTGGTAGGCCCCGTCGACGTACGGCAGTTCGATGACCTCGGCATTGCCGACGGTTGTCGGGCCGATGAGTTCTGCTTTGTAGGTGCGTTCGTCGGTCATAGCTTCCTTGCTCTTCTCATGTGCTCTGTGCGCGTCGCTGCGTAACCCCAAGCGTAAGGCGCACGCGGCGGGCGCGTAAGGGGCGCCGGTTGCACGTTCTCTCAAAATATCGGCATGTCACTTCGAATAAACTAGTGCTCAAGCGACCGCACCGGTCGCGGTGAGGGTGAACGATGACGTCGACGCTGTATGACATTGAATTCCAGACCGCCGAGGGTGAAACGACCACTCTCGACGCCTATCGCGACAAGGTGGTGCTGGTCGTGAACGTGGCGTCGAAGTGCGGGCTCACGCCGCAATACGCCGACCTGCAAGAGTTGCAGCGCAGCTACGCCGACCGCGGCTTCAGCGTCGTCGGTTTTCCGTGCAATCAGTTCAACGGGCAGGAGCCGGGCACCGACGCGGAGATTCAGGAGTTCTGCTCGACCACCTTCGGCGTCGACTTTCCGGTCTTCTCCAAGATCGAGGTCAACGGCGAGGGTCGGCACCCGTTGTATTCCGAGCTCGTCGAGGCGCAGGATGCCGGTGGCGAGTCCGGTGACGTGCAGTGGAACTTCGAGAAGTTCTTGATTGCGCCCGGGGGAACGGTGCTCTCCCGGTTGCGCCCGCGCACCGCTCCGAGTGACGCGGAGTTCGTTGCGCTGATCGAAGAGAATCTGCCCGCCTGAGCCTCGGGCGCTGCCATACTCTCAGAATGAGCAAGTGGGGCGCTGTCATCATTCTGGGCCTGGCGCAGTTCGTCATGGTGCTCGACAGCACCGTGATGAACGTGTCGATCTCGACGGTCGTGAAAGATCTCGATACATCGGTCGCGGCCATGCAGGGTGCCATCACGTTCTACACCCTCACCATGGCCGCGATGATGCTTCTCGGCGCAAAGCTCGGCGACATCTGGGGCCGCCGCCGGGCCTTCGTCATCGGGGCGATCGTGTACGCGCTCGGCTCGCTGATCACGGGGCTGGCGCCCAACGTCGTGATGCTCTTTCTGGGCTGGTCGGTCGTCGAAGGCCTGGGCGCGGTGCTGGTCATCCCGGCGATCGCCGCGCTCGTCGCCAACAACTACCAGGGCCGTGACCGGGTCACCGCCTATGCCATCATCGGCGCCATCTCGGGCGGCGCCGTGGCCGCCGGCCCGCTGATCGGCGGGTTCGTCACCACCTATTTCAGCTGGCGATACGTCTTCTTCGGCGAAGTGATCATCATGCTCGTGGTGCTGCTGCTCTGCAGACGTGTCACCGATAGCAGCGTGCCGCAGAAGATTCGGGTGGATGTTCTGAGCGTTCTGCTCTCGGCGGCCGGTCTCGTGGCAGTCGTTTTCGGAATGCTGCAGAGCAAGACCTGGGGCTGGATTCTGCCGAACCACCCGCCCGAGATCGGCGGAAACCCGATCGAACCGCTCGGATTGTCACTCGTGCCCTACTTCATTCTCGGCGGCGCCGTGTTGCTGTGGCTCTTCGTGGTGCGGCAGCGGTACCTCGTGCGAATGAACCGGCCGCCGCTCGTGCACGTGTCGATGTTCTCGATCGCGCAGCTGCGCGCGGGGCTTTCGGTGCTGGCCGCGCAGTACGCCATCACCGCGGCCATTTTCTTCATGATTCCGGTCTACCTTCAGATGACGCTCGGGCTCGATGCGCTGAGTACCGGGCTGAAGATCTTTCCACTCTCGATCTCACTCATCGTGTTCTCGATTGTCGGAACCCGGCTGACGGCGGTGTGGTCGCCACGCCGCATTGTGCGACTCGGTCAGCTCATCTTGATCGGAGCATCCATCTTTCTGCTCGCGTCAGTGTCGCTCGACCTCAAGTCTGTGCCGTTCGCCGTGGGCATGTTCTTCGCCGGCGCCGCCCTCGGCCTCTTGGCTTCGCAGCTCGGAAACGTGAATATGTCGGCGGTCACCGAAGAGCAGACCAGCGAGGTCGGCGGCCTGCAGGGAGTGTTTCAGAACCTCGGTTCGTCGCTCGGAACCGCCCTGATCGGCTCGGTGCTCATCGGCTCGCTGGCATCGGGTTTTCTGGGCGCCGTCAGCTCGAGCGACCTGCCCAGCTCGGTGAAGTCGCAGGTCAGTGACAGCACCCAATCGGGCGTGGAGATCGTGCCGGTGACGAGCGTGACGGCGATCGCCGAGAAGGCCGGGGTGACCGATGCTCAGGCCACTCAGGTGGAATCGCTGTACGGCGCGTCTCAGGTGTCTGCGCTGCGGCTGTCGTTCTTCGTGCTGACGGTGATCGCCATCGTCTCGCTCTTGTTCTCGAAGAACATTCCGACGCAATTGGTCGGGGGAGCCGGCAGTAGTGGGCGCTCGAAACGGCGACGGCCTCAGACGGCGACGCCGGCTGCAGGCGCGGGCCGGTAGAACCGGCAGATCGCTGCGGCGCCGATGGCGAGCGCGAGCGGCAGCGCGCAGAAAACCACCAGGTCGGTGTTCTGCAGCTCGCCTCGTGTCGTCGCGTTCAACAGCAGACCTAGAGCGCTGATGATCGCGGCGTCGAGGGCGAGCACAATGGCGACCCGGTTGCCGTTTCGAAAGCTGTAGACGGCTGCGCCGATGCTCGCTAAGAAGATGATGAGCGTCAATAAGAACGACCAGAGCGAGATCACGAGGTCAGCCTAGCAACAGCGGTGCGCTGAACCCAGCGGCGGCAGGAGGCGGGCCGGGCGCCGGGCGGGCGGATGCTCGGTCAGCAGTCCGGCAGGTCGAGCAGGTTGTTGCGCGGGCTGTCGTCGAGGTCGGCACGCAGGTAGCCGCCGCCCGCGTCGCTGGCGTGCAGTACGGTGGCGCGGTGGTTCGGCAGCGAAACCACGTACGTGCATCCGCCCACCTCGATGTCGAGAATGGCGTCGGCCGCCGAGATCAGCACCCCGGGCTGGTCTTCGCAGCCGAAGTGGGTGACGTACCCGTTGGCGCTTTTTCGAGTTGCTGTGACACGACGAACAGTCATGGTGGGTGCTCCCGTTGGCCCGGGGCCCGCGTACTTCACGCAGGCTCTCGTGAAACACCACAGTAGAACGTTCTCTGGCGCGCGCAACCAGATGCGCCGCTGTCTGAGAGCTCGCTCAGTCGCTCGTAACGTAAACCGCCACAATGAGGTACGACGTCGATTGATAGAGCAGAGGTGCACATGACCGGTGAACGAGTGCTGGTGACCGGAGGCACGGGGTTCATCGCCGCGCGCTGTATCGTGCAGCTGCTGGAGGCGGGGTATCGGGTTCGCGCCACCGTTCGCGATGCGTCTCTCGAGCCGGCGGTGCGTGCGCTGGTTGCGGGAGCACTGCCCGCGGGAACACTGCCCGCGGGAACACTGCCCGCGGGAACACTGACCGCGGGTGCGCTCGCCGCTGGCGAAACCGGCCCCGAGGTAACCGGGCACGACGGCGCGGGCGCCGGCACGCACGACGGCACGGGCGCTGGCGCCATTCACGACCGGCTCGAGGTGGTCGAAGCACACCTTCTATCGAACGCGGGCTGGCCCGAAGCCGTCGCTGACTGCCGCTATGTGTTGCACGTGGCGTCTCCATTTCCGCTCACCTCGCCCACCAACGAAAACGATCTCGTGGTGCCTGCTCGGCAGGGCGCCCTGCGCGTGCTGCGCGCCTCGCGAGACGCAGGAGTCGAACGCGTGGTGCTGACCTCGTCGTTCGCCGCCGTGGGTTACGGGCGAGCCGACCCGGGTCGCCCCTACACCGAAGACGACTGGAGCGACCTCAGCGCAACGTCGACGGGCGAGGTCACGCCCTACATGAAGTCGAAGACGCTCGCCGAGCGCGCAGCCTGGGCTTTCCTGGCGAAAGAGGGCGGTGCGCTCGAACTCGCGGTCGTGAATCCGGTTGCCGTCTTCGGCCCCCTGCTCGGGCCGAAACTCTCGAGCTCGGTCGCGCTGGTGTTGAGCCTGCTGCGCGGCGACGTGCCCGCGGTTCCGCACATGTTCACCTCGGCCGTCGACGTGCGTGATGTCGCCGATCTGCACCTGCGGGCCATGACGCATCCGGATGCCCGTGGCGAGCGATTTCTCGCCGTGACCGGGTCGCCCCTCACCTACTTGCAGCTCGCGCAGCTGCTTCGTTCGCGGCTGGGTGAAACGGCTTCACGCGTGCCGAAGCGACAGTTGCCCGATTGGATGGCGTCGCTCATGGCCCCGTTCACCCCGCAACTCGAAGAGATCCGCCCGCTGCTCGGGCTGTCGAAACCTGCAAGCAACGCCAAGGCGAAACGGATGCTCGGCTGGGAACCGCGCCCGAACATCGAGGCCATTCTCGCCTCGGCCGAGAGTCTCGTCGAGCTCGGTCTCGTACCGCGCAAACCCTGACGGGAACGACACCCCGCGACAGAGGAGTCAGGGCGTCAGCACGAGGCGTTGGGTGGCGCTCGTGGGCTCGGCCCAGACCGCCTCGACCCCGGAGAGCGGCCTCGCCACGACGTTGAGGGTGAACGCACCTGCGGCGATCTGCTCGACCAGCGAGGGCAGCGTGGCGAGAATACCGCGCGTGCTGGCCGACCCCTGCCCGCTGCCGAGAAAGTGCACGTTCGCCTGCCGCAACACGGCCGACGGCAGGGCGATCGAAGCGCCCGCAACCGCCCCGATCTGCACCCACGAGAGCAGACGGCCGCGGTCATCGCGCCCGCGCACCAGCGGCATGATGGCCGCCTCGACTGGCGGCCCCCACAGGTAGTCGAGCACGACGTCGATGTTCGCGGCTTTCGCCTCGAGCTCTGCAGCGACGACGTCGGGAGCCGCGGCCAGGTCGATGGTCGCATCGGCGCCGAGGGCAGGCAACCAAGCAAGCCGCGCCGCGCCGCGCCCGGCTGCGATCACGGTGCTCGCCCCGAGGTGCTTGGCGACCTGAATGGCGAGCTGCCCGGCTGATCCGGTGGCCCCGAGAATAAGCACGGATTGGCCGGGCTCGAACGAGACTCTGTTCTTCAGCGCCACCCACGACGACAGGGCGGGGTTCATCGCGGCCGCGAGCAGCAGCGGGTCGGCATGCGGTGGCAGGGCGATGCTGCGCCGCGCGTCGATCACCGTCTTCTCGGCCAGGGCGCCGTACACCGTGTCGGGCAGGAGGAAATACGTCAGCGATCCGTCTGCGCGCCGCGCCACCCCCTTCGACGCCCGGGATGAGTGGAAGCTCGGCTGTCGACGTGTAATGCGACCCCGCCGCCTGTGAGCGCACCCGGGGATGCAGCCCCGAAGCGATGACCGTGACCAGCTCTTCGTCGATGTTCGCGGGTCTCGGCTCGGCGAATTCTTGGTACCGGGGCGGCTGGTCGAACATGTTCACGACGGCGGCGTGCATGCGGGTCTTCTCTCGTCGAATGTAGTTGGTGATACCAAGTATATTACTTTGTGTCACCAACTACATCGAACTACGATGGAGGCATGCCATCCTCAGTCACCTCGCCCGCGGTCGACGCCCTCGTGCAGCTGAGTTTCGCCGTACACCGTGCGCTCACCCGCGTCGCCGGCCAGTTCGACCTCTCGGTCACCCAACTCCGCCTGCTCGGAATTCTGCGCGACCGCACCCCGAGCATGGCGGCCATCGCCGACTTTCTCGAGCTCGATCGTTCGTCGATCTCCGGGCTGATCGACCGAGCCGAACGCCGAGGCCTTGTGGCGCGTCGCGCGTCGACAGTGGATGCCCGGGTCATCCTCGTCGAAGCGACAGCCGAGGGCCTGGCCGTCGGTGCGCACATCGCTCAAGGCGTCTCCGAGGCCCTCGAGCAGCTGATCGGCGACGCCACCCCCGCCGACATCGACGCCGTCGTGCGCATCGCGGCATCTCTACAGGCGCGGGCCGACCGCGATCTCACCTGACCTACTCGCCCTGTCTGAGGTGGCGCGTCTGCGATCAGGCGAATTGCTGAGAAAACCTTCGATTAGGTTGCGGTAGGGCAATGTTTCATGAATCATTGACGATATGACTCCTATCGTTACGCTCGTTCGCCCGGGTGACACGTCTCGAGAAGTTGTCGGTAACGATGGTCTCACCGACACTGAGCGCGAGGCATGCGCTGCGGCGTATCGCGCGGGCGTCGGTAGTCGCGTGATCAGTGCGTCGGCCTTGCGCCGTGCTGAAGAACTACGCACGAAGCGTGCCGAAGGCTGACTCGTACAGCTGGGTAGACGCCGCGCCCGAACACGTCACTGCTCTGCAACACTTCATCTGCGCCGATCCGCCGAAAGCCGCCTATGGCGGGTTACGCGAAAAATATCATCCCCGCCCCTGGGAACTTGAAGTGCAGTCCGGTCTGCGTGATCTTCGCCTTCCGCTACCCGACAGTGAGCGATTGGTTATCGCACTCGACAGCGCACAAGAGGTCGCCGGAGCCGTGCGGCTATCGTTCGATGTCACTGGCGAGCAGATGATGATTTTGGCGATAGCGACGCGCGTCGATCTTCAGGGTCAGGGCATCGCGACAAAGGCCCTGCAAATCGCCCTGGATATCATCGAACGCACCACAGTCGCGTATGCGCTGGAGTGCGATATCTGGGCCAAAATCCACCGTGAGAACCTTCGCAGTCAAAAGGTCTTTGCCGCAGCAGGCTTTGAATGGATCGAGTCGGTCGACAAGTCAGGGCTCGACTTCTGGGCCAGACTCTTCTCGGCTCCCGACCCGCTTGGGCGCAAGGTTGCAGGTGTATAAAGAGCAGAAGCCACTGTACGAAGGAGTCACTCGACATGTCCACCGATCCGGTCTCACTCACTTCTGCCGGCCCGCTGCTGTTCGCACCCGAGGTCGCTGACGACGGCATGGCCGTGCTCTTCGTCTCCGATGTATCGGCCGCGACCGTGTACGCGTTCGAGCTCGCCCCCGAGACACCGAACTCGGGCGCGACGGATGTTCGGGTCGACCAGCTCGACGCGAAGCTGGCGTCGCTGCTCGGTGTGTCGCGCGGCGACGCCGTCATCAGGGGCATGGCCGTGCATCCGCTGTCGCGTGCTGTGTATTTGTCGATCGCTCGCGGGCACGGCGCCGAAGCCGGGCCGGCTCTCGTGCGCGTGGACGCCGACGGCACCGTGACGGTGGCCGAGATCGACGGGCTGGCGGTCACGTCGTTCGAACTCGACGACGCGCCCGAGGCCGACGATGAACGACTAGACGTGTGGCTCGACGGCACTGACGACTCGGCGGCGCCGCGCGAGATCTACGGCGTAGAGCTCAGCATCGCCCAGGTGCCCGCTCGCCGGTCGACCATCACCGACCTGGCGTGGGTCGACGGCTCGCTGTTCGTCGCCGGGCTCAGTGACGAGGAGTTCTCGTCGCGACTGCGGCGCGTCTCGTACCCGTTCGACGGTTCGGCGCGCGAAACATCGGTCGAGATCTTTCACGTCGACCACGGAAAGTATGAAACGCAGTCGCCCATCCGCGCGCTCACGTCGTTCGACGGGGGAGCCGGCATTCTCGCCAGCTACACGTGCACTCCCGTCGTGCATTTCGACCTCGACGACCTTACTGACGGTGCCCTGGTGCGCGGGCGCACGGTGGCCGAACTCGGCCCGATGAACCAGCCGTTCAGCCTGCTCTCGTACGAACGCGACGGCGAGGAGTTTCTGCTCGTGTCGAACACGCGGCATCCGCTGCTGAAGATCGCGGCTTCGTCGATCGCCGGTCAGGATGCTCTGACCCGACCGTTGTCAGAAGACGGGGCGTCGAAGGGAATTCCGCGCGAAGAGCTCGGCCACCCCGGCGTCACCTGGATGGCCAACCTCGACCGCGGTAACGTCGTCGTGGTGCAGAACCTCGACGGCGAGCTTCACCTGCGCACGCTCGAGGCGGCCGTTCTCTGAGCGCAGATCGTGCGGCAGACGAGCTTCGCGCCGAGTGGATGAACGGAGCCGTCGTCATCCGCGGCAACCAGCTGCCCGTATCCCTCGCCGTCGTGCCCGCCGATGCCGAGTTGCGCGACGGCCTCGTTCCGACCGCTGGTACGTGGCGGCGCGATGGCGCCTTCGCCCACTTCGCACCGCGCTTCGCAGCACCGCCCGGTACCGTCTACGCGATCGTGGGGCGCGAGACCGCAGCGGAGCCGTGGACGCACGTCGCCGAAGTGCAGGTGCCCCGAGCATCCGTCGAGCGCAGCACGGCCGTCCAAACGATCGCCCCGGGCGTCGAGCAGGTGCCTGCGAACCTGCTGCGCTTCTCGGTGACCTTCTCGGCGCCGATGAGCGAGGGTGGGGCGGCCGCGGGCATCCATCTGCGAGACGCCGACGGCGTCGACATCTCGGGCGCCCTGCTCGACATGCCGCCCGAACTCTGGGACCGAACGCAGCGCCGCCTCACCCTCTTGCTCGAGCCTGGCCGCATCAAACGCGGTCTGCAGCCGAACGTGCAGGCCGGCCCGCCGCTCGTCGAGGGCTCCACCGTCACCCTCGTCATCGACCCCGAGCTGCAGGATGCCCGGGGCCAGCACCTCGCAGCCGGAGCCGAGCGCCTCTACCGCGTCGGGCCGCCGCTGCGCTCCCGCATCGACCCCGCGCGCTGGCGAATTCAGTGGCCCGCCGCAGGCGACGAGCAGACGGAGTCTCGGCTCGTCGTGAGCTTCGACAGGCCGCTCGACCGCGCGCTGCTGAATCGTTACCTGAGCGTGCGAGACGCCGCCGGTCACCCCGTTGACGGCTCCGTCGACATCAACGGGCGCGCGACGGTCTGGTCCTTCACGGCGGGCCCGGGTCTGGGCGCGCCTGCGCTTCATGCAGAGAAGAACGCTCCGGCGAGCATCCACTGGGCTCTGCAGGTCGACACTCGCCTCGAAGACCTCGCCGGCAATTCGGTGCGCCGGGTCTTCGACCGCGACCTCTCGAGCCCGGCCGACGACGGCATCACCGCGTCTCACGTTGTTCTCAGACCGAACGCAGGGATTCTCCTGGTTCCGTGACCTGGTGGGCACCGAACGAAACCTTTGCATTGACCGGAATCGTGAGCGCCGATCAGGTGCGCGAATAGCCACTATTACTGAATTCGGCTTCCGCGCCCCGCCCCCGTCGGAGATTCTTGGCTTACGAACCGAAGCCCGCTCAATGAAGAGAAACAGGAATTCGATATGACGAAAGTCGCTGCCGCCCCCTCGCAGACAGAAGTCGCGGATGCCCGGCCCATGAAGAACGGGAAGCTGGCTGGCAGGCCGCAGGGCGTGATCCTGCTCGCGGGCAGCTGCATGCCGGTACTTGCCGCCACGCTCATCACCCCGGTACTGCCGTCGATGAGCACCTCTTTCGCGAGCACTCCGGGGTCGGCGACCCTCGTTCCGCTGTTGATCGGAATTCCGGCACTCGTCGTTGCGATACTCGCCCCGTTCGCCGGCGGAATCGTCGACCGTTTCAACCGCCGTACGATTCTGCTGCTCGGTCTGGTCTTGTACGCCCTCGTCGGAACCATGCCGCTGTATCTCGATTCGCTGTACGCGATCGCGGCCAGCCGGCTGGCGGTCGGCGTCGCCGAGGCGGCGATCATCACCTGCTGCACCACGCTGCTCGGTGATTATTTCGCCGGGCAACGGCGAAACCGCTATTTCGGGCTGCAGGCGGTGGTGACCGCGCTCGCGGCAACCGTGTTCTTCGCCCTCGGCGGCGCGCTGGGCGCTACCGGGTGGCGCACGCCGTTCTGGGTCTATGCCGGTTCGCTCATCATCTTCGCGTTCATGATTCCGCTCATCTCCCAGCCGGTCGGCGACGGCCTCACTTCGAAAGAGCGCGTCAAGCTGCCCCCGATTCCGTGGGCCCGAATTGCCGGCCCTTGCATCGTGGCCATCTTCGGCGGCATCGTGTTCTACGCTGTCATCGTTCAGCTCTCGTACGTGCTCACCGGCATCGGAGTCTCGGAAACAGCCATCATCGGCATCGCCAGCGCGGTCGCTTCACTCGCGACGGCGGCGGGCGCCATCTCGTTCAGGCGTCTGGCCAGGCTGCAGGCGAAGCTGCTGCTTCCGCTCGGCTTCACGCTGGCCGCGATCGGTCTCGTGGTGATCTGGCTCGCCGGCAGCTCGTTCGCGCTGGTGCTCGTCGGAGCCGTCATCGCGAGTGCTGGAACGGGCATCCTGTTGCCCACGATGCTCACCTGGGCGGTCGCAGGGCTCAGCTTCGAAGAACGCGGCCGCGGAACCGGGTTGTGGACATCGGCGTTCTTTCTGGGCCAGTTCTTGTCTCCCCTCGCCGTGATCGCCTTGACCGGCATCGCCGGTGCGCTGCAGCCGGCCCTTGGTCTGCTTGGTATCGTGAGTCTCGTCATCGCCGCCCTCATCTTCGCGGTGCTGCGTAGACGAACAACGACAGATCTATTGAAGTAATACACACCCTGGGCGGGTCTCGATGAGCCAGGCCAGCCTCCGCCTCGCCCGCGACCGTACGTTAGAAAACCATGACCGAACCCGTTGAGACCGTTGAGACCATCGAATTCGCGCCCGGGCTGCTGCTCGACATCTACCGGCAGACGGATGCCCGCGGCCCTGCCCCCGTGATCGTCTGGCTGCACGGCGGAGCCTGGCGGCTCGGCGATCGCACGTGGGCGCCTGATCTCGGCCGCTACTTCGCGGCTGTCGGGTTCGCCATGGTCAGCATCGACTACACCCTGAGCGGGCAGAGCCCTTTTCCTGCGCCGCTGTTCGACGTGCGCAGCGCCATTCGCTGGGTGCGCGAGCATGCGGCCGAGTACGGCTTCGACCCCGACGCCATCGGGCTCTGGGGCTCGTCGGCCGGCGGTCACCTGGCCGCGCTCGCGGCCGTGCTCGGCCGAACCGGCCGGCTCGACGGCGAGCAGGCAAGTTCCACCTCGGCCGAGGTTCACGCCGTCGTCGACGGCTATGGAGCGGCCGACCTGCTGGCCCCCGACCAGTCGGTGCCGCCCACCGAGGGCTTGCTCGGGGGGCCCGTTGCCGAACACCGCGAGCTCGCCATCGCGGCGAGCCCGGCCCGCCGCGTGAGCGCGGGAGCACCGCCGTTCCTGATACTGCACGGTGCGGCCGATGCGCTTGTGCCCGCCTCGCAGAGCGTCACGATGTTCGAGGCGCTCGCCGCGGTGGATGCCGACGCCACCCTGTATCTCATCGAGGGCTTCGGGCACGGCTTCTTCAACCCGGCCGGCACCACCGAGGTCGATGGGCCACCCATCGATGCCGGGCATCTTGAGGCCGACCCGGCGGCGCGGGCCGAGGTGCGGTCGACGCGCGTCGCGGGTGCTGCCGAGCATCCGCCCGCGTCGTTCGGTCTCGTCGAAGCGTTCTTTCGCGCCCACCTGGGTGCCCCCGCGCTTGTACCTGTGCTCACCACCACGTTCACGAACCCTTCGACAGAAAGCGACACCGATGTCTCTTGACGCACCCTCTTCGCCCCTCATCGACCGGCTTCCGGGCACGGTCGCGCCCTACGCCATGAGCGCCGGTGAAGGCGCCCGCTACGAGATCGACGGCACGCTCTACACCGTCATCGCGCGGCCCGAAGACACCGGAGACCTCTTCGGAGCCGTCTACATCAGTGGTGGGCGCGGTACCGAAGCTCCGTTCGCGAGCCACACCGACGAGCACCAGACCGTGCTCGTCTTCGACGGACTCGTCGAGTTCTGGCTCGGCGATCAGGCTCGGGTGCTCGCGACCGGAGATTCGGTGGCGATTCCGGCCGCGACTCCGTTCGCCTACCGCTTTCTGAGCTCGTACACCCGCATTCTCGTGTGGTCGTCGTCGGGCCGGTCGACGGCAATGGTGCCGAGGCTCGGTCTCGCCGTCGATTCGCACGTGCATCCGGCTCGCAGCAGCAGGCCCGTCTCGCTCGCCGAGCTGCGCGACGTCGGCGCCGAATTCGGGGTCACGTACCCCGACCTGCCGAAGACAGAGCCTCGCCTGCAGCACGACTCGACGAGGCCCGACGGGGTCGAACCGTATTTTCTCAGCGCGTGGGAGGGCGAGCACACCCTCACCTACAACCAGCTCAACACGTTTCTCTCGCGCGGTGAGAACACCGCCAAAGACTACTTCGTCATGCACACCAGTGGGGCGAAGGCCGGGTACATTCCGCTGCACTTTCACGAGCGGCACACCGAGAATTTTCTGTGCCTCGAGGGCCGCATCTGGCTGCACGTGAACGGGCAGGAGTTGCTGTTGACCAAGGGCGATTTTGTGCACGCGCCGGCCGGAACGATCCACTCGTTCGCGCTCGACTCCAACCACACCCAGATGGTGGGCTTTCTCGCGCCGTCGATCTTCGAGAAGTTCTTCGACTACATGAACACGCCCACCACCGAGTCGGTCTACCCCGAGGGCGGCGAGTTCTCCTTTCCCGGCGAAGGCTTTGGCCGCGCCCAGGCCGAGCTCGACCTCGTGGTCGTCGGGCCGCCGCCGACCCGAACGGCGGCCCTCGACCTCTGAGGCGCCTGCACCGAGCTCTGTCGCCGTCGTCTCGCACGTTGTGCACCTGGCCGATGCGCCTCACGAGACAGCTATGACACGAGTGAGGTCGTTATAGCGACCGCAATTCGGCGCGGCTGCCTCACGAGACAGCCGCGGGCGGGGCGCTCTGTCAGCCCTGACCCTGCACGGCATAGGGATTGAGGAGTGCCTCTTCGGTGCCGGGCAGCACGCCTTCTTCGGTGGCGGTGGGCGCGTCATCGGGCGGGAACGATTCCGTCATCGACAGGGGCATCTGGCCGTTGCGGTAGAAGTTGTTCGAGCCTTGTGAGGGGCGCCAGGTTTTGGCCTCCCAGTCGGGCACATAGTTGCGGTAGCCGCCGGTATTGACTTCGATGCGCATGCCGGAGGGGTCGCGAAAGTAGAGAAAGTTCTGTTCGCCGATACCGTGGATGCTCGGGCCGTACTCGATGGGGGTGCCGTTCTCCATGAGAATGTCGGCGGCTTGCAGCAGGTCTTCTCGGGTGTCGACCCAGTAGGCGAAGTGGTTGATGCGGCCGGCGCGGGCCGAGCTGTCGAGCACAACGCCGAGATCGTGCGACTTCTCGTTCGTGGTGAGAACGCTGAAGACGTTGATGTCGGCATGCTCTAAAACGGTGTGCGCCATGATGCGGAATCCGAGCACGTCGCTGTACCAGTTCGCGAATCCGACGACGTCGCTGGCGGCGATGGTGACGTGGTCGAGCTGGCGCGGGGCGACCGCGTGGCGGCTGCGGCGCTCGGGGCGGTCGGGGTAGATCGAGGCGAATTCGCCCTCGCCCGCGAATTTCTCCACATTCCAGAACAGCTCCATGGTGTGACCGTAGGGTCCGGTGAAGGTGTACGAGCGGCCGTAGCCGTAGTTGGTGTCGTTCCAGGTGCCGGCGTGCCCTGCGGCTTCGATGCGTTTGGCGGCCTCGTCGAGCGCTTCGGCGCTGGTGGTGCGCCAGGCCATGCTGACCAGGGAGGGCTCCGGCCCCTCTTCGATGACGAGGCTGTACTGGTAGTAGTCGCCCCAGGTGCGCAGGTAGGCCGCGCCGGTTTCGTCGCGGTGGATGAGTCGTACGCCGACCTGTTCTTCGTAGAACTGCACCGACGCCGCAACATCGGGGGTCGAGATTCGAACGTGCGACAGGTGCGAGAGTAGCTTGATCATCGTTGATCCTCCAGGATGCAGGTGGCTTGATAGTGCCACTCTGCCGGGAGGCCACGGCATTGGGAACGCTTATTCTCCGATAGTGCAGATCAGCTTCGTTTATGCTGTCGTGGGCCCGAGCGAGAGACCCGCGTGCCGCACCGCCCGTGAGAGCACGTGCCGAAACCAGACGTGTTCAGGGTCGCGGGCGTGTACCGAATTCCACCAGAACGCCTCGCGCAGCGGAACCACGTCGAACGGGCATTCGAGCACACGCAGACCGCCGCCGCGCGCCAGACGCCGCGCCAGGGACTGCTGCACGAGGGCGATGCGATCACTGCCCTCGAGAAGTGACGGCACGACCAGAAAGCCCGGCGAGACGGCATCGATCTTCGGCTCGATGCCGAGCATCTGCATCTGCTTAGCGCCGGCAGAGAACTCGGCGAGGCCGCTGTAGGTGAAGACCCAGTGCAGAGTCGAGAGATCGTTGAGCGAGAGAGCGTCGCCGACCGCTGTGTTGCCGGAGTCGACTATGCAGACCCAGCGGTCATCGAAGAGGTCGTCGTAATTCTGGTTCATGAGGTAGCCGTGCGGCATGAACAGCCCGTCGTAGTCGCGCAGCGAATCGGGCGCATTCGCCACGATCGCGCCAGAGATGTTGTGAAACCGCAGCCGCACGTTGGGTGCCTCGTCGGCGAGCACGTGCAGAATCGAGCTGCCGAGCGCGGACATGCCGTAGTCGGAGCTGACGATGGTGAACTCGCGGCTACTCGTCGACGGGTCGAATTCTGCCTGGGCGAGAAAGATGCGCTCCATGCCGACGGTGGCGGAATAGCTTCGCTCGAGCAACTGCACGGCGAGAGGCGTGAGCTCGTACCGGTTGCCTCGGCGCTCGAGTAATTCGTCGTTGAAGTGGGTGCGCAGCCGAGACAGCGCCGCAGACAGGGCAGGCTGGCTGCGCTGCAGCTTCTCGGCGGCCTTACTGACGCTGCGCTCTTCGAGCAGTGCGCGCAACGGCAACAGCAGATTGAAGTCGACGTTCTCAAGGCGCATGCCGGAACCATACATCAGCCACGGTGATACTGCTTATAACGAACATCATCTGGTCGAATAGGTAACGCATACGCAGTCTGGGTAGTGCGCAATGACTTCGTGTGCGCAGCATGTCGGCAAAGGAGCCCAAATACCATGGCAGAACACGGCGCGCACCTGGCTCCGCTCGACCCCACGAACGCTCTGGCGGCCATCGAATCTGCTGCAGCCGCCTATCGCAACTGGGGCCGGTGGGGCGTCGACGACGTGTGGGGCACTCTCAACTTCATCACCGACGAGAAGCGCCGGGCCGCGGCTGGACTGGTCACCACCGGAGCGGCCTTCTCTCTGTCTCAGCTCTTCGACGGCGACGGCCCGCAGAAGGGCTGGCGACGTCGCACGAATCCGGTGCACACCATGCTCGACACCGGCCTCGACGCAGCAGCCCAGAACCAGGGCTTTCCGCACGGCATCGGCGGCGCAGACGACGTGGTGTCGATGCCGCTGCAGGCCTCGACGCAGTGGGATGGCCTCGGCCACATCTTCGACAGGGGCAAGGCCTGGAACGGCCGAAACGCCGGCGAGGTGGTGACCGGCCTCGGCGACCTGGTGACGGGCATCGAGACCGTGCGAGATCGGTTCGTGAGCAGGGGAGTGCTGCTCGATGTCGCAGCAGTGTTCGGCACCGAGGGCGAACTGCCCGACGGTTTCGCCATCACCCCCGAGCACCTCGACGAGACGATCGCGGCGCAGGGCTCGACGTCGGCGGTCGGTCGAGGCGACATCGTGGTGGTGCGCACCGGCCGACTCGCGCGTGCTCGCCGCGAAGGCTGGGGCGATTACGCCGGCGGCCCATCAGCGGGTATCTCGTTCACTTCGGCCGGCTGGCTGTTCGACCACGAAATCGCGGCGATCGCCACCGATACCTGGGGCTTCGAGGTTCGCCCGAACGAGTTCGACGGTGCTTTTCAGCCGCTTCATCAGATTGCCATTCCGAACATGGGGCTTTTCATCGGTGAGCTCTGGGATCTGGATGCTCTGGCCGAGCATTGCGCAGCCGACGGCCGCTTCGAGTTTCTGCTTGTCGCCGCGCCCATTCCCTTCACCAATGCGGTGGGTGCTCCCGTGAACCCCATCGCGATCAAGTGACGTCACACGTCACAAGTCACACGTCACCCGTCACCTGTGACGCCGACGCGCGTCATGCGATTCATCCGCTCGAAGGAGAGTGCTTCATGCCCGCTGTGAAATCCGTCTTGGTGGTCGGAGCCGGCGTAGCCGGTACGGCTGCCGCCATTCTTCTGGCCGACGCCGGCGTCTCGGTCGACCTCATCGAGCAGAAACCCGAAGTGGGCACCCTCGGCTCGGGAATCACCCTGCAGGGCAACGCGCTGCGCGTGCTTCGGCAGCTCGGCGTGTGGCCGCAGATCGAAGAGCACGGTTACGGTTTCACCACCCTCGGGCTGCGCGCACCCGACCCGCACGGAACCCTCATCGTGGAGATGCCGGATGCCCGCACCGGCGGCCCCGACCTGCCGGCTACGGTCGGCATGCCCCGACCCGACCTCGCCCGCATTCTGGTGAATCGGGCCGAAGAGGCCGGCGCGAGCATCCGCTTCGGCCTGGCGCTGGTGGAGCTGCGAACTCAGAGCGAAGCCGACGGGGTCACGGCCGTCTTCTCTGACAGCACGTCGAAGCACTACGACCTGGTGATCGGCGCCGACGGGCTGCATTCGACGGTGCGCGATCTCATCGGCATCGACGTGAAGCCGCAGACCACGGGCATGGCCATCTGGCGGGTCTTCACTCCGCGCCCGCAATCGATCACTCGCACCGACCTCTACTACGGTGGCCCCAGCTACATCGCGGGCTACTGCCCGACCGGCGAGAACTCGCTTTACGCCTACATCGTCGAAGAGGCGAAGGCAGCGAACTTTGCGCTGACCGGGCCAGAGCGGGTCGCCGAGATGCGGGCCCTGAGCGAGGCTTATCACGGCCCGTGGGACGACATCCGCCCGTATATCACCGACGACCGCGGGGTGAATTACACGTTCTTCGAGACGCACATCGTCGACGGCGCGTGGAACCGCGGCCCTGTCGTGATCATCGGCGATGCCGCGCACTCCTGCCCGCCGACGCTCGCGCAGGGTGCGGCGCAATCCCTCGAAGACGCTGCCGTTCTCGCCGAGCTGCTGCTCGCGGGCGACGTGCTCGACGAAACGCTGTGGCGCGAGTTCAGCGCCCGCAGGCTCGCGCGGGCGAGCGAGATCGTGCGGGCATCCGTTCAGCTCGGCCAGTGGCTGGTCGAGCACGACCAGACCGCCGATGTGCCGGGCCTGATGGGCGGCGTTGCTCAGCTGGTGAGCGTGCCCGCATGAAGATCGCGACGTGGATGCCCGGCGGTGGTACCTCAGCCGGGGCCGAACCCGGCGGCACTGGCGGCACTGGCGGCACCGGCTTCGGTGGCGAGCAGGCAACGCCGACGACCGGATTCGTCGTCGGCGACCAGCTGTACGCCGCCCCCGACGGCACCGACGTGCTGGCGCTCACCCGCGCCGGCCTCGTCGCCGCCCTCGCTATCGGTGAACGCGCTGTGGCCACGGTCACCCCCGTGTCACTCGCCTCCGTGCGGCTGCTGCCGCCGCTCGTTCCCCCGTCGATTCGCGATTTCGTAGCGTTCGAAGAGCACGTCGAAGGCGTCGTCAAGAGCGTTTCGGGTGAAGCAGAGGTCGGCGCCGAGTGGTACGAGGCGCCCACGTTCTACTTCACCAACCCGCACACAGTGCGGGCCACGGGCGACGACATCTCCGCCCCGAGCGGCAGCACAGCGCTCGATCTCGAGACCGAAGTCGCCGCCGTCATCGGCGCGGTCGCCGGCAGCGACGGCTCGAACCTCGGCCCAGCGGATGCCCACCGGCACCTCTTCGGCTACACGATCTTGAACGACTGGTCGGCTCGCGACCTGCAGCGCCGCGAGATGAGGGTGAACCTCGGCCCGTGCAAGGGAAAGGACTTCGCCAGCACTCTCGGCCCGTGGATCGTGACGGCCGATGAATTCGAGAACCTGCACGACGACGACGGCTTTCTGCCCCTCGGCATGTCGGCAACGATCAACGGAGTCGAACTGGGCCGCGACCTGCTCTCGAACATGGGCTGGCCGTTCGCCGAGCTTGTGTCGTATGCATCACGCAACTCACGCGTCGTGCCGGGCGATGTGCTCGGCAGCGGCACCTGCGGCGGCGGATGCCTCGCTGAACTCTGGGGGCGAAACGGGTCGCAGACCCCGCCGCCCCTTCAGATCGGCGACGTCGTGCGCCTGACCGTCGAGGGCATCGGCTGGGTCGAGAACCGCATCGTGCCGGGTCTGCAGTTGCCACCCGTTTCGGCGGCACGCGTACGCCCGCGTAACCGAGTGCGAGCCGACGCGTGAGCAACCCAACACCGAGCGACCCACCACAGCAGATCTCACTACAGGAGAAGAGCAACCATGTTCGAATACTTTCCCACCAATTACGTCTGGAACCTGGCCGTCGTCGCCACGCTCAACAACGGCGGCTACATCGATGAAGTCGATCGCGCCTGCAAGCCGGTGCTCGAGGCCTCGAAGCACGGTGACGACGCGGGCACAGAAGAGCTCTACGCCGCCTGGGTCGCCGTCGCCGACCGTTTGATCGCGTCGGCTCAGGCCGACGAAGCGGGGGGGCGAGTCATCGGTGCGGGAGACAAGTTCTACCGGTCGAGCCTGTACGTCTCGCAGTCGGAGCGTCTGCAGTCGCCGAAGTGGGTCGGCCGCAATGCTGCGTATCAAAAGTCCAACGACCTGCTGCTGAAGCACGTCGAGCTCAGCGGAGCACCGCTGACTCAGGTGGAGATTCCCTACGGGGAGTCGTCGCTGCCGGGCTACTTCTATGCTGCAGAACCGATCGACGGGCATCCGGCGCCCGTCATCATTCAGTGGAACGGCCTCGACAGCACCAAGGAGATGATGTATTACTCGGGCTTTCCCCGCGAACTCGCCAAGCGCGGCATCTCGACGCTCATGGTCGACACCCCGGGCTCCGGCGAGGCGCTGCGGTTGCGCGGCCTGACCGCGCGATTCGACACGGAGGTCTGGGCATCCGCCTGCGTCGACTACCTCGAGACGCGCGACGATGTGGATGCCCAGCAGATCGGCCTCGTCGGCTGGTCGCTCGGCGGGTACTACGCACCGCGTGCCGCCGCGTTCGAGAAGCGCATCAAGCTCGTGGTCGCGTGGGGAGCGAACCACAACTGGGGCGAGGTGCAGGTCGGCCGTCGTAACCGCGAAGGAGAGAACCCCGTTCCGCACTACTGGGATCATGTGCAGTGGGTCTGGGGAGCTCGCGACATCGACGACTTCATGCAGATCGCCTCGCACGTGAATCTGAACGGGGTCGTCGAGAACATCACGGTGCCGTTTCTGATCACGCACGGCATCAACGATCGGCAGATCAACGTGAAGTACGCCCAGCAGAGCTACGAACAGGCCGTCAACAGCCCCGACGTGAAACTGCGCATCTTCACCGAAGACGAGGGCGGCACCGAGCACATCAGCATCGACAACATGCCGGTCGTCGGCGCGTACATCGCCGACTGGATCGAAGAGGTTCTCGCCTAGACTTCTGGCCACAATGAACGCACGAACCAGCTCTTTTTCGACGATTCGGCGCGTTGTCGCGCTCGGTAGCTCGTTCGCCGCCGGGCCCGGCATCGAACCCTGTGTCGATGCCGACGCGATGCGGTCGGGGCGCAACTATGCGCACCTGCTCGCCGAGCACCTCGGCGCCGATCTCGTCGATCTGAGCGTTTCGGGAGCGACGACCGCGAACATCCTGACCGACCCGCAGCTGACGATGACCGGTGTGACTTTCGCGCCGCAGATCGGCGGAGTGCCTGCCGACGCCGACCTCATCACGATCACCGCAGGCGGCAACGATCTGCGATTTCTCGGCTCCATGCTCTTCACGGCCTGGTCGAACCTCGAACCGGGCAGCCCTGTCACCCAGATGCTCGCTCAAGACTTTCCTGACGGAATTCGGGCGGCGACGCCAGATGACATTACTGCGGCGGCCGGCGGACTGGAACGAGTCGTGGCTGCCGTGCGCTCGCGCGCGCCTGCGGGCCGCATCGTGCTGGTGGACTATCTGACGATTCTGAGTCGCGATGCCTCGCAACCGTCACGGTCCCGCGGGCCGAACATCACAGTCGGCACCCGGTTCGACACCCCGTTCGACGCGGCGCAATTCGACCTTCTGCTCCACCTTCAAGAGTCGGTCGCTCAGGCATTCCGTGTTGCGAAAGATCGCACCGGTGTTGAGCTCGTCGTCGCATCCGCGCACAGCGCGCAACACGGCATGGGCTCAGCAGAGCCGTGGGTCTTCGGTTTCGAAGCCGAAATGACGCACGCGGCCCGGTCGTTCCACCCGAACGCGGCCGGCATGCGTGCCGTCGCCGACCTGCTCATCGCTCACCTGCACCCGACAACCCCTTAGACGCCCGCCGGCCCGCCCGCCCGTCAGCGTCGCGCGCGTCGCTGCGCCGCGAAAACGGAGGAGATTTCGCAAGGGCACCCGGGTATAGCGCTTACCGCTACGAAATCTCCTCTGTTTTGCACGGGCCCGACCGCGGACGCCCCCGAGCGGCACGAAGGTCACGCCGTGGCACCCCGGATGCGCCGCGACAGCTCGTCGGCGTAGTGCCGAATCTCCCCGGCCAAGTCCGGCCACCGCTCAGGGTCGATGTGGTCGCGCGGAAAGGTGACGGCGATGCCCGCGGCCGGCCAGCCCGAGTGGTCGCGCACGGCGACGGCGACGGATGCCAGCCCCTCGGTGACGTCTTCGTCTTCTGCCGCGAATCCGTTGGCGCGCACCGTGGCCAGAACTGCGCGCAGGTCGCGCAGCGAGTACGCGTCTCGCGCAGTACGTACCGTGAACGCCTCGGCGTTCGGAAAGAGGGCCCGCAGCTGCGCAGCCGGCAGCGTAGCGAGCAGCGCCCGACCGCTCGCCGTCACGTGGCTGGGCAGTCGCACGCCGACATCGGTGATGAGCGCGGGCCGATGCGGGGCACGTTCTTCGACGAGGTAGACCACGTCGCGGCCGTTCAGCACGGCGAGGTGCGCGCTCTCGCCGATCTTGTCGACGAGGGTGGCCAAGATGGGCGCGCCCAACCGCGCGAGCGGTTCCTGCCGCGTGAACCCGGAGCTCAGCTCGAAGGCGGCGATGCCGACGCCGTAACGCTGCGCCTCGGGGTAGTGGATCGCGTACCCGTGCTCTACCAGCACGCCGAGCAGCCGGTAGACCGTCGAGCGCGGTAAACCCAGGGCTGCGGCGACCGATGCGGCGGCGGCCGGGCCGCGTTGGGTGGAGAGAAACGTGACGATCGAAAGAATCTGGTGCGCCGCGGGCGCTGCCGGGCGGAGGGTCTTCATCTGCGTCCCTCCTCAGCGTGGGCATCGGTGCCGCCGCCGCGCCCGCCGTGTTGCGTTCGCATTAACAGTCTCACATACGAGACACCGGATGCCCGTGAGCTCACATTTCGGGGACGACGGTGTATTTGATGGGCTCATGACCACCACGATTTCGCACGTCGTCGTTCTCGGCTCGGGCGCCCCGTCGATCGACGATGTCGTTCGTATCGCCCGGTTCGGAGCTGCCGTGAGCCTCGCCGACGACGCGCTCACCGGCATGGCGACCACCCGCTTGATCGTCGAGCGACTTGCCGACGACGCCGAACCGCACTACGGCATCTCCACCGGCTTCGGCGCCTTGGCGACGACGTTCATCACCGCCGAGCGCCGACGGCAGCTGCAGCAGAGCCTCGTTCGATCGCACGCCGCCGGCTCGGGCCGCGAGGTCGAAGCCGAGGTGACGCGTGCACTGATGACGCTGCGGCTCTGCACGCTGCTCACGGGGCGCACGGGCATCCGCCCGCTCGTCGCCGAGACCTACGCCGCGATGCTCAACGCGGGCATCACTCCCGTCGTGTTCGAATACGGCTCGCTCGGCTGCTCGGGCGACCTGGCACCGCTCGCGCACTGTGCCTTGGCGCTGATGGGCGAGGGCACCGTTCGCACCCGCGACGGCGAACTGGTCGACGCGGCCGCGGCGCTCGCACGGGCCGGCATCAGACCCGTGGTGCTCGCCGAAAAAGAGGGGCTCGCGCTCATCAACGGAACCGACGGCATGCTCGGCATGCTGGCGCTGGCGATCACCGCCCTCGACGGGTTGATGACCACCGCCGACGTCTCGGCGGCCATGAGCGTCGAAGCTCTGCTGGGAACCGACGCCGTATTCGCGCCCGACCTCCAGGCACTGCGCCCGCAGCTCGGCCAGGGGCGTTCGGCGCGAAACATCGCACGGATGCTCGCCGACTCGCCCATCGTCGCGAGCCACAAGGGCCCCGAGTGCACGCGGGTGCAAGACGCCTACTCGCTGCGCTGTGCGCCTCAGGTGCACGGCGCAGCTCGCGACACCATCGCTCACGCCCGCCTCGTGGCCGAGCGCGAACTCGCGTCGGCTATCGACAATCCCGTCGTGACGCTCGACGGGCGGGTCGAGTCCAACGGCAACTTCCACGGCGCCCCAGTCGCCTACGTGCTCGACTTTCTCGCCATTGTCGTGGCGGATGTCGCGAGCATGTCGGAACGCCGCATCGACCGCATGCTCGACCCTCGTCGCAACGAAGGGCTTCCGCCGTTTCTCGCCCACGAAATCGGCGTCGATTCCGGGCTGATGATCGCCCAGTACACCGCGGCCGGCGTCGTCTCGGAGCTGAAACGGCTCGCGGTGCCGGCGTCGGTCGACTCGATTCCCTCGTCGGCGATGCAAGAAGACCACGTCTCCATGGGCTGGGCGGCCGGCCGCAAGTTACGTCTGGCGATCGACGGGCTCACCCGGGTGCTGGCGATCGAGGTCATGACGGCATCGCGGGCACTCGATCTGCGTGCGCCGCTGGCGGCGGGGCCCGCGACGAGCGCCGTTCGCGACCGCGTCAGAACGGTGGTGCCCGGGCCGGGGCCCGACCGGTACCTCGCGCCCGAGATCGCCGCGGTCGTGGAGCTGGTCGCCGACGGTTCCGTGCTGGCGGCCGCGGGCCTGCACGTCGGCTCGCTCGACTGATCGGCTACGGAATCGACCGCCCCTTCGCCCGGCCCGCCGCCTTCACCGATCCGCCGTCTTCACCGACCCGCCGCCTTCACCGACCCGCCGTCTCCACCGACCCGCCGCCTCCGCTCACATCGGGCCCCGACCATTCACTTCGCGACACCTCATCTCGCCACACCACCGATCGGAAGACTCATGACCACCCTCGACTCCCGCCGGGCATCCGGCCCCCGTGTCGTTCACGCGGCCCACGGCACCGAGCTCTCGGCGAAGAGCTGGCAGACCGAAGCGCCGCTGCGGATGCTCATGAACAACCTCGACCCAGAAGTCGCTGAGCGCCCCGACGACCTCGTGGTCTACGGGGGTACCGGCAAGGCGGCGCGCAGCTGGGAGGCGTACGACGCGATCATCCGCACGCTCGAAGACCTCGATGACGACGAAACACTGCTGGTGCAGTCGGGCAAACCCGTGGGCGTCTTTCGCACCACCGTGTGGGCGCCGCGCGTGCTGATCGCCAACTCGAATCTCGTGGGCGACTGGGCGACGTGGCCCGAGTTTCGCCGGCTCGAGGCGCTCGGGCTCACGATGTACGGCCAGATGACCGCCGGTTCGTGGATCTACATCGGTACCCAAGGCATTCTGCAGGGCACCTACGAGACCTTCGCGGCCATCGCCGACAAGCGCTTCGGCGGCACCCTCGCCGGAACACTGACCCTGACTGGCGGCGCCGGTGGAATGGGCGGTGCTCAGCCCCTGGCCGTCACCATGAACGAGGGCGTCGTGCTCATCGTCGATGTCGACCCGGCACGGCTGCAGCGCCGGGTGGATCACCACTATCTCGATGAAATGACCGACGATCTCGACGACGCGGTCGCTCGTGTGCTCGCCGCGAAGGCCGCACGGCGGCCGTTGTCGGTCGGTCTCGTCGGCAACGCCGCGACCGTGTTCACTGAGCTGCTCGAGCGCGGCGTGGCGATTGACATCGTCACCGATCAGACGTCGGCACACGATCCGCTCGCCTACCTGCCAGAGGGTCTGTCGGTCGCCGACTGGCCGGCGCTCGCTGCGGCCGACCCCCAGACCTTCACCGAGCGGGCACGCGCCTCGATGGCCAAGCAGGTTGCGGCGATGGTGGGGTTTCAGGATGCCGGCGCCGAGGTCTTCGACTACGGAAACTCGATTCGCCTCGAGGCCGAACTGGGTGGTTACGAGCGGGCGTTCGAGTTTCCGGGGTTCGTTCCCGCGTACATTCGCCCGCTCTTCGCTGAAGGCAAGGGGCCGTTCCGCTGGGTGGCTCTTTCGGGCGACCCGGCCGACATCGCGGCGACAGACAAGGCGATTCTCGAGCTGTTTCCCGACGACACGAAGCTGCACCGCTGGATCACCCAGGCGGCCGAGAAGGTCTCGTTCGAGGGGCTGCCCGCGCGCATCTGCTGGCTCGGCTATAAGGAGCGGCACCTCGCCGGGCTGAAGTTCAACCAGATGGTCGCCTCGGGCGAGCTCAAGGCGCCGATCGTGATCGGGCGCGACCACCTCGACTCCGGTTCGGTGGCGTCGCCCTATCGCGAGACCGAGGGCATGGCCGACGGATCAGACGCGATCGCCGACTGGCCGCTGCTGAACGCGATGCTGAATGTCGCCTCGGGGGCGACGTGGGTGTCGATTCACCACGGAGGTGGTGTGGGAATCGGGCGCAGCATCCACGCCGGCCAGGTCTGCGTAGCCGACGGCACGGCGCTCGCGGCCGCGAAGATCGAGCGCGTGCTGATCAACGACCCGGGCACCGGCGTCATGCGGCACGTCGATGCGGGGTACGAGAGGGCACGCGAAGTGGCTCGCGAGCGAGGGTTGCGCATCCCGATGGAGGAGGGCGCCGGCGTGGGTCAGCGCGCGGGCATCGATGAGGGCGCCGGCGAGAATCAGGGCGCGGGCATCGATGAGGGCGCCGGCCCAGATCAGCGCGCAGGCGGCGCATGATGGCCGACTCGAGTGTCAGCGGTACGGGCCTGCTGCCGGGTCTGCGTGAGATCGACGATGTCGGCCGCGACACCTCGCGGGGCGCCTCCCGCACCGGTTTGCGCGGCGGCTACCGCCGTCACCTCTTCGACGACGCCGAACTCGACCTCCGGGCCTGGTTCATCGCCCGCGCCAGCGCAGCGGGGCTCGCCGTCGAGACCGACCGCAACGCCAACCTGTGGGCGTGGTGGGGTGCGCCCGGCCCGAACGCAGTTGTCACCGGCAGCCATCTCGACTCGGTGCCGGGTGGGGGCGCCTACGACGGGCCGCTCGGGGTGGTCTCTGCTCTCGACGCCGTCGCCGCGCTGCGGGCGGCCGGGTTCGTGCCGAGCCGACCGTTCGCCGTGGTGGTGTTCGCCGAAGAAGAAGGCTCGCGGTTCGGGGTGGCGTGCCTCGGCTCCCGGCTGATGACCGGGCAGCTCGAGCCCGAGCGCGCTCGCTCGCTGCTCGACCCCGAGGGAGTCTCGCTCGCCGAGGCGGGCTCCCGCGTGGGGTTCGACGTGGCGAACCTCGGCCACGACCCCGAGGCGCTCGCGCGCATCGGCCTCTTCATCGAGCTGCACGTCGAGCAAGGGCGTGCCCTCATCGACCTCGGCGCACCTGTGGCCGTCGCCTCGTCGATTCTCGCGCACGGCCGGTGGCGCCTCACCTTCACCGGAGAGGCCGATCACGCCGGCACCACCCTCATGCAAGGTCGCCGCGATCCGGTTGTCGCGGCCTCACGCGCGATCGTCGCCCTGCGCGATATCGCCGTCTCGCGGGCGGCTCAGGATGCCCGGGCGACCGTCGGGCGTTCGAGCTGGGCTTCGGGCGGCACCAACGTCATCGCCGCCGAGGCGTCGGTGTGGCTCGACGCCCGGGCGGCAACGGATGCCGATACTCACGCCTTGGTCGCCGAGATCGTCGAGGCATCCACTGCGGCGGCCACGCTCGAGGGCTGCGAGCTCGATGTCGCCGAAGAGAGCTGGAGCGGCGCCGTTCGGTTCGACGTCGGCCTGCGCGAGGGGTTCGCGGCGGCGCTCGGCGATGTTCCCCGGCTGAGCACCGGCGCCGGTCACGATGCGGGCGTTCTCGCGGGTGTGGTTCCGACGGCGATGCTCTTCGTGCGCAACCCGACCGGTATCTCACACGCACCGGAAGAGTTCGCCGAACTCGCCGATACTCTGGCGGGCGTTGACGCTCTGACGAGCATCCTGCGGTCGCTGCTGTGAGCGCAGTCAGAGCGCACGCCGCAGAAGTCGCGGCGCTCGAGGGTGCGGCATTCTGGTGCGACACCGCCCTCGTGGCGGGCCGAGCCGTGCGATCGGTGCGGGTGCAGACCTCGAGCGGCCGAATCACCGCCGTGACTCACGGAGTCGCGCCGCACCCCGGCGACACACGCCTGGGCACGGTCGTTCCCGGAATGGCCAATGCGCACTCGCACGCCTTCCACCGCGTTCTGCGCGGGCGCACCCACACCGACGGCGGCGACTTCTGGCGGTGGCGCAGCCGCATGTATGCCGCCGCGAACGCCCTCGACCCCGACCTCTACCGTTCGCTCGCGATCGGCGTCTTCGGCGAGATGCTCGCCGCCGGATACACGGCGGTGGGGGAGTTCCACTACGTTCATCACCGCCTGGATGGATCGCCCTATTCGCCGCCGCACGCCATGGAACTCGCGCTCGCCGAGGCCGCCCACACGGTCGGCATCCGTCTCGTGCTGCTCGACACGCTGTACCTCGCCGGCGGAATCGACTCGCCCCTCCGGGCCGAGCAGCAGCGCTTCGGCGATGGCACCGCTGAGCGCTGGCTCGACCGCTGGCACGCGCTTCGCGCAGAGCTCGCCCGATACGCGCCTCTGGTGACCCTCGGTGCGGCCGTGCACTCGGTGCGCGCGGTGGCACCGGATGCCCTGGCCGTCGTTGCACGCGAGCTGGCACCCGACGTGCCTCTGCACGTGCACGTCTCAGAGCAGCCGCGCGAGAACGACGAATGCCTCGCGCGCTACGGCGTCACGCCGACCAGGATGCTCGCCGACGCGGGCCTGCTGAGCCCACGCCTGAGCGTCGTGCACGCGACACACCTCGCCGAAGCTGAAGCTGAAGCTGAAGCAGAAGTAGACGCAGACGCAGACGCAACTCTGCTCGGCGATGCCGGCGTCACCGTCGTGATGTGCCCGAGCACCGAAGCCGACCTCGGCGACGGAATCGGCCCCGCCCGGCGCCTCGCCGATGCCGGCTGCCGCATCGCTCTCGGCTCCGACCAGAACGCCGTCATCGACCCTTTTCTCGAAATGCGCGGTCTCGAAGCGGGGGAGCGCCTGGCCTCGGGCCGGCGCGGGCGGTTCTCACCCGCCGAACTGCTGGCCGCCGCCGGGCCAGACGGATACGCTGCGCTCGGGCTCGGGCTCGGGCTCGGGCTCGACGGCCGCGTCGGTGCCGGGCTCGACGAGGCGCTGGCGGGCAGACCCGCCTACGCGCTCGCAGGCAGACCCGACGGCGGTCTCGTCTCGGGAGCCTGGGCCGACTGGGTGGAAGTCGACACCGCCTCGGTGCGAACCATCGGCGGCGACGTCGAGCAACTAGCCCTTACAGCGACCTCGGCCGACGTGCTGCGCGTCTTCGTGGGCGGCGCTCTCGCCGCAGCTGCAGCTGCCCCGGCGCACGCCCTCGGCCCGGCCATCGCCGAGCTCGACCGCCGTATCGAAAGGCAGCACCATGGCAAGTGAGCTCATCACCAACATCGGCGAGCTGACGACGAACGTCGGCCCCCGGCTCACCGATGCGGCCGTCGTGCTCGACGGCGAAAGTATTGTGTGGGTCGGCAGCGCTCGCCGTGCACCCGCTGCCGACACTTCGGTCGATGCGGGCGGCGCATGCGTTCTGCCCGGCTGGGTCGACTCGCACCTGCACCCCGTCTTCGCCGGCGACCGCGCGGCCGAATTCGAGGCGCGCATGCGCGGCGAGAAATACAGCGCCGGCGGAATCGCCTCGACCGTCGCAGCGACGCGAGCCGCGACATCCGCTGCGCTCGAGCACAACCTCGAGCACCTGCTCGCCGAAGCCACCGCGCAGGGCAGCACGGCTTTCGAGGCCAAAACGGGCTACGGCCTCGACATCGACACCGAGGTGCGTTCGGCCCAGATCGCCGCGCGACACGTCGAAACCGTCACCTTTCTCGGTGCCCACCTCGTTCCGCCCGGGGTGGATGCTCGCGACTACCTCGACCTCGTCACCGGCCCCATGCTCGCCGCAGTTCTGCCCTGGGTCTCGGCCATCGACGTGTTCTGCGAGGCCGGCGCCTTCGACGTCGAGCAGAGTCGCGAGGTGCTCAGAGCGGGTGCCGCGGCAGCACTCGCCTTACGCGTGCACGGCAACCAGCTCGGCGAGAGCGGGGGAGTTGCGCTCGCCGTCGAGGTCGGTGCCCTCAGCGTCGATCACTGCAACCACCTCTCGTCTGCCGACATCGACGCGCTGTCCGCTTCGTCGACGGTCGCCACACTGCTGCCGGCCTGCGACCTGTCTACCCGCGAACCATTCGCCCCTGCCCGCCGCCTTCTCGACGCCGGCGCGACCATCGCCCTGGCGACGAACTGCAACCCGGGTTCGTCGTACACGACCTCGATGCCGTTCTGCGTGGCGACCGCCGTGCTGCAGCTGGGGCTGACCGTCGACGAGGCCGTGCGTGCGGCGACCGCAGGGGGCGCGGCCGCGTTGGGCGTCGACGGCATCACCGGCACCATCGAGGTCGGCGCGCGGGCCGACCTGCAGCTTCTGGCCGCGCCTTCTGTCGCGCACGTGGCCTACCGCCCCGGTGTGCCGCTCGTCGATCGGGTGTGGCGCGCGGGCCTGCGAGTCAGCTGAACTGGCGGCACGGTCTTCTCGCGTGGCCGAAGTAGCCCTCGGTTTCGTCACCGCGGGAGATCGGACTACTCGAAGTCATAACCGAAGTCGATCGTTGGCGGGTCCAACTCCATCTGGTCGACTTCTTCGTGGGTGTGTTCTATCTCTTCGAAGCGAACACCGATTACGGGTGTGACAAGAACAGAGACCCGGCCGTGACCAATAGTCGTGAACTCGACGAATTTCGCCTTGTCGTGGGCGGCGGTCTCGATGCGCCGCTTCAGCTCAGGCACGTCCTCCGTCTCGGGCAGATAGAACATTTGACTATCGATTCTCAAACGAGTGACCAGCACCTGATCCTCCACATCCTGTTCGAGAAAACATACGTCGCGTCAGCGGCCACTCTGACCCCTTGATTTCACAGCAACTACCTGCCGGTCAGCTATTGACCGAGCGAGCCCGCATTGGGCGATGAGTCGCAATCGCCTACCGGTCACCGTTCGCCCCCGATGTCAAGGGTGGTCCTCCGCGGCCGCCTAGGGGTGTCATCAGCAGCCGCGGGCGGTAAAATTGTGGGCTATGAGAAGACTGTATATGGCCAGCGGTTACGTCATGGTCGGAGATCTCACCTGCAAAGCGGTGCTCCGCTATGCGCGGGCTCTCGCGAACCACGGCACCGCCGACGTCGTCACAATCCCCGTCATCACCGAGGGCGGCAGCCAAGCACTGGCACACCTCCTCCTCGGACCGACAAGTCAACTGTTCTCCACCCCAGTTGAGGAAAGCCAAGATGAACCGGTCGACACTGGCGTCATCGAACAACTCGAAAAACTCACCCGTGAACTGCAGCCCTCAAGGCCCGCCTGGCCACAAGAAATGATCGACATACCGAACCTCAGCGAATACGACCTCGATTACCTCGACAACGACTAACCTCAGCATCCCGCCACGGCAGGGTTCACGGGCAAAGTGTCCGGGAAGCTTATTTGTGTCCGAGTTCGGCGGCGTGATCGCGAACGTACTTGAACGACTCACGGGCAGGCCTGTCGTAGTTGTCCGCTGCCGGCCGTGGCGGGATGGTGACTTCGTCTGGTACCCGGGGCTCGTAGGGGATCTGGGAGAGAAGATCGTTGATCGCGTTCAGCCGGGCGGCACGTTTGTCGTCGCTCTCTATGGTCCACCACGGTGCGTCAGCATGATCGGTGGCCTCGAACATCGCATCTTTCGCGCGGGAGTAGTCCTCCCACTTGGTGATCGATACGACGTCGGTATCAGAGAGTTTCCACCGGCGCATCGGGTCGTTCAGACGTGAGTGGAAGCGTTCTTCTTGCACCTCGTCAGAGACGGAGAACCAGTACTTGATGAGGATGATGCCGTCTTCGACGAGCATCCGCTCGAACGTCGGAGCCTGGTGCAGAAACCTCCGGTACTGCTCAGGAGTGCAGTAGTCCATGACACGTTCGACACCGGCACGGTTGTACCAGGAGCGATCCATCAACACGATCTCACCGGCTGCGGGGAGGTGTTCGATGTAGCGCTGGAAGTACCATTGCGTCTTCTCGCGCTCGTTCGGGGTCGGCAGCGCGGCTACCCGGGCGAACCGGGGGTTCAGATATTGCATGATCCGTTTGATAGCCCCGCCCTTCCCGGCGGCGTCTCGGCCTTCGAAGATCACGACGATGCGGGCGCCGGTCTCGATGACCCACTGCTGCATGCTGACCAACTGGATCTGAAGTCGCTCGAGTTCTTCCTCGTAGATGTGCTTGGGCATGCGTTTAACCAGAGGTTTGGAAGATGATTTCGTGTGACCCATGAGCCGGTCTCCTGCCGCCCGTGTGGGCCGTTGTCGGTGGCCGCGGACGCTGCGGAGGTTGAGTCATTCTGCAGCACGACCGATTTCGAAAAAAAGCGGTTGATGTTCTCAGCCATATGTGTAGTTCTGTCAACCCTCTTCCTTGTCATCGTGCGAGACGCTTCGGGAGCCGTACTCTTGGCCAATGGCCGAACCCTCTGAGAAGACAGCTGCAGTCATCTACAACCCGATCAAGGTCGATCTCGACGCGCTGCGCGAGGCCGTGACCGCCTCCGCCCAAGAAGCCGGCTGGGGTGAGTCGGTGTGGCTGGAAACCTCTGTTGAAGATGTTGGCCAGGGCGTGACTCGAGAGGCCATCGAACTCGGTGTCGATTTGGTGATCGCCGCCGGCGGAGACGGAACGGTCCGCGCCGTCGCTGAAGCGCTCCGCGGAAGCGGCATTCCCGTCGCGCTGCTGCCCTCGGGTACCGGTAACCTGCTGGCCCGAAACCTGAAACTCACCCTCAACGACATCCCCGGTTCGGTGCTTGCTGCATTTACGGGCGTCGACCGGGCCATCGATCTGGGCGTCATCGACATCGAACGGTCTGACAAGAGCCGTGACCGGCACGTGTTCGTGGTGATGGCCGGAATGGGCATCGACGCGAAGATGATCGCCAACACCGACGACGACCTCAAAGCTAAGGCTGGGATCGCCGCGTACGTCGGAGCAATCAGCAAATCTCTTCGCGACCCCGACGAGCTGCACCTGCGGTTCAAGCTCGACGACGAGCCGGCTAAGCGTGCGACCGTGCACACCGTGATCCTCGGCAACTGCGGGTCGCTGCCAGCGAACATTCTGCTGATGCCGGACGCGGTCGTCGATGACGGGCTTTTCGACCTCTTGCTGATGAGGCCTGGGAGTGTTCTCGGCTGGGTGCGGGTGTGGGCGAAAGTCGCCTGGCTGAACGGCATCGTGCGTCGCACCAAGACGGGCAGAGCCTTGGCGGGGGAGCAGAAGAACGACGGCGACTTGCACTACCAAACCGGTAAGAAGTTCGTCGCCCGCCTCTCGCGGCCAGAGGAGATCGAGCTCGACGGCGACGGGTTCGGTAAAGCCACGGCTTTCAACGCGTGGATTGAGCCCGGGGCACTGACGGTGCGAATACCACCCGAAGCCGCCTGACGTACTTCATGGCCGATAAGTACCGGGTATTCCGGATGCCGAAGTATTCGGGCATCCACAGTCGCTGCTGTCCTGGTTTGTACCCCTCGCGAGTTCAGGTTGTCTTGCCGCGAAGCGGTGGTGATGCTGTCAGGCGCGCGTGCTGACCGACGCCGTCGACGACTTCTTTCAGAGCATCGGTCGCGGGTATCTCCGGGATCCACCCCAAGACGTCTCTAGCTCTCTCGGTGCTCATGAGGGGCACGGTCACGGCAATATCAACCCAGCCGGGATCAGTGGATTGCAGTCGCAGTCTCCAGGTGAGCCCGACAAGGAAACGGGCTGCTCGGGCGCTGAACGGGATGCTGCGGCTAGCGCCGATGGCGTGTGCGATCGTTTGCGGGTGAAGCACAGGTTCTGCCGCCAGATTGAAGGCGCCTGCAGCACCGAGGTGAATGGCGCGCCCTCGATATTTTAAGCACAACCGCATCAGCACCAGCGAAAACGGAGGCGAGGTGCGCCCGCGCATCAGCGTTACCGACATCGATCGAGCGCCACTCAACACCCGAATATGATGGATCGCTCTCATCCGGGCGGCGCCTGGCGACGCCAACGATCTCGGTGACCTCTGGCACGTGATGTAAACGTTCCAGTACCGCTGTTCCGAGGTTGCCGGTTGCTCCTACCACGATGATTCTCACAAGCGCTCGTTTCCCTTCTGCGATCGGTTGTCGGGGCGCAGGTGTCACAATCGGCCTGCGGTGCCGTAGACGCGTCACTGGGAATGGTCGGCTACGAGGATGGCAAGCCCTTTAGGTTTTTTTCTGTACGCGGTCAACTTGGGTGAGTGCCTCCCGTAACGCGGTGGGCTGAGCTGAGGTGAGGAGCGAAGCTGATGCGAGCAATGGTGTACCGGGGCCCGTACAGGATCCGTGTCGAAGAGAAGCCCATTCCAAAGATCGAACATCCTAACGATGCGATCGTACGTGTCACCAGGGCGGCGATCTGCGGATCCGATTTGCATCTCTACCACGGGATGATGCCTGACACTCGGGTCGGATCCACGTTCGGCCACGAGTTCATCGGTGTCGTTCACGAGGTCGGGCCGTCGGTTCAGAATCTCGCTGTCGGCGACCGGGTGATGGTGCCGTTCAATATCTACTGCGGTACCTGTTATTTCTGTGCAAAGGGGCTGTACTCGAACTGCCACAACGTGAACCCGAACGCAACAGCAGTGGGCGGAATCTATGGTTACTCTCACACCTGCGGCGGGTACGACGGCGGCCAAGCGGAATACGTTCGCGTTCCCCTGGCTGACGTAGGTCCGTCGATCATCCCGGATTGGCTGCACGAAGAAGACGCGCTGATGATGACCGACGCGCTGGCCACAGGCTACTTCGGCGCGCAACTCGGCGACATCGTCGAAGGTGACACGGTCGTCGTCTTCGGCGCCGGGCCGGTGGGCCTCTTCGCGGCGCAATCCGCGTGGCTGATGGGTGCCGGCCGGGTCATCGTCATCGATCACCTCGACTACCGGCTGGAGAAGGCCCGAGAGTTCGCCTTCGCGGAGACGATCAGCTTCACCGACGTCAACGACATCGTGCTCGAGCTGAAGAAGCAGACCGACTGGCTCGGCGCGGATGTCATCATCGACGCAGTCGGTGCGGAGGCCGACGGCAACGTGATCCAACACGTTTCTGCCGCGAAACTAAAGCTCCAGGGCGGCTCCCCGGTCGCCCTGAACTGGGCGATCGACTCGGCGCGGAAGGGCGGCACGATCTCGGTGATGGGTGCCTATGGGCCACTCTTCAGCGCAGTGAAATTCGGCGACGCCATGAACAAGGGCCTGACTATCCGTACCAATCAGGCGCCCGCGAAACGACAATGGCCTCGCCTTCTGGAACATATCCAGGCCGGCCGTCTGGTACCCCGCGACGTGATCACCCACCGCATCCCGCTGGAGTACGTCGCCGAGGGATACCACCTGTTCTCGGCAAAGCTCGACGGTTGCATCAAGACCGTCATCACCACCGAACCGTAAGGAGCAACCATGCCCTACATCGCCAGTGAGCACACCCATCCGTCGTCAGATGAGCTCCGCGCCCGAATCCCCGGGTGGGGCGCTGACCTTGACCCGGCTGATCGTCCATCGGTTCCGCGGGAACGTTCAGACTTGGCAAGCGGCGCACACTGGGTCATCCCGGAGCAGCAGCCGGAGCTGCGTAGACGTGAACGCTCAGTCGAGCACGGCATGTTGCCGCCGGTGTTCGGCACTGCTCAACCGTTGCACGGCATCTCAGGTCTCATCCGGGGTGCCGCATACAAACGGTTCAGCGAAGCCCAGACCGCACACTGGCTACTCCTCATCCTCGGGGACCGGGTAGACGTGATCGGCAGCCGCGCCAGGTCGACGGTTCGGGGCCGACCTGACAACCCGATCAGGGAGACGGGTGTTCTCAGCGAAATCGGACGTCACCCCATCGGGTCTCGCTTTGGGCGGGGCCGTGCCGACGTCAAACACAGTTGGCTTGACCCGGTCATCGTTCTCGGCCCAGTATCCGTTCTGGCGCTCGTCCTCGTTGCCCGCCGGCGTCGCTGACCGAGCGAAGCGGAGTTCGGATCGCTGGATCGCGGTCTTGAGAGCGTGCTGCCGTTGCTGCCGGTTCTCTTGACACGGGGACCCGTCCATGCCAATCTCTTATTCAACCGATTAGTTGAATAAGGGGGGCGGTTACCAATTTCCGGTGGCGCTACAGAGAATCTCAATAGGGCTTTCATGGCTCTGTCCGACCCTGTGCGGCGATCCCTGATAGCCCGTCTTTCGTTGAGCGACGCCACCGTGAACGATCTAGCTGAACCGTTCGAGATCAGCATCCAAGCGATTTCTAAGCACCTGAAAGTGCTCGAGAACGCCGGGTTGATCAGCAAAAGTCGCGACGGTCAACGTCGCCTCTGCCATCTCGACGAACAGGCACTCGAGACGCTGACGTCGTGGATAGACGCGACCCGCCTCACCGCCGAGCGGCGACACCGCCGTCTCGACGACCTACTGACCAAAATAACCAAGGAGACACCATGACCAACCCCACCCACATCACCGCTGAAGCCGGGCTCCCATTCGTGGACATCATCCGCGAGTTCGAACACCCCATCGATGCCGTCTTCCGAGCTCATACCGACCAAGACCTCTTCAGCCAGTGGACAGGGCCCGCGCAGCTGACCATGGAGATCGTCCACTTCGATGCCGTGACGGGAGGCACGTGGAGCTACGTCAGCCGCGACCCCGCCGGCGGCGAGTACCGGTTCCGCGGCGTCTTTCACACCGTCGAAGAGAACGCGCTGATCATCCAGACCTTCGAATTCGGCGGAGCACCCGCACAGGTTTCGACCAGCACCGCAACCTTCGAAGACCTCGGCGGGCGCACGCGAATTACGACCCATACCGTGTTCCCCACCCTCCAAGCCCGAGACGGCATGGTCGCCACGGGCATGGAATACGGCATCAACGAGGGGTACACCCGACTCGAGCAGGTACTCGCCAACTGACCCTGACCAACGAGCGTTCCTGCTCTGTGCCTGTGGCCTTCTCGATACCGGTATCGCGGGTGTAGTGCAGCATGGTGAGCGAAGTGGAACGTTCGAACGTTCGTCCCAGGATCGCGGATGGTCGCTTCGTTCCATGCGTCGAGCATGACGTCATCCGGCGAATCGGTGAAGGCTTACTGCCACGTAGGCATGTTCTCCGAGGTGTAGCGTGCGCCGTATCCACCGTTCGGCAGGATCTGCGCGATGCGTTCGAGCTGCGGGTTTGTGAGCTCGAGGGTGGTCGCGGCTGCGTTCTCGGCGACGCGGAGCGGGTTGCGGCTGCCGGGGATCGGAACGATGTGTTCGCCTTGGGCGAGGAGCCAGGCCAGGGCGAGCTGTCCGACGGTCGCGCCCATGGTTATGGCCAGTTGCTGCAGTTGCCTGGTTGCGGCGAGGTTCTTCTCGAAGTTGCCGGGCTGCCACCGTGGGTCGGTGTTGCGCATGTCGCCGTCGTCGTATTGCCCGGCCGGCTTCGCGGTTCCGGTGAGGAAACCGCGGCCGAGGGGTGAGTAGGGCACCAGTCCGATTCCCAGTTCGGCGAGCAGGGGGAACAGTTGCTCGACGTCGCGTTCGAACAGTGAATACTCGGTCTGCAGAACGGAGACCGGATGCACGGTGTGCGCCCGGCGAATGTTGTCTTGCCCTGCTTCGCTGAGCCCGAAGTACCTCACGTCTCCCGCGTCGATCAGGCCTTTCACAGTGCCGGCAACATCCTCGATGGGAACGGTGGGGTCGACGCGGTGCTGGTAGAGCACGTCGATGTGGTCGGTGCCCAGGAACCGCAGGCTGTTATGCACGACCTCGCGGATGTGCTCGGGGCGGCTGTCGAAACCGTAGTCCCGGGTGAACCCGAATTTCGTGGCGATGAGCACCTCATCGCGGAAAGGCGCGACCGCCCGGCCAAGCGCTTGTTCGTTCTCGCCCCAGCCGTACAGTTCCGCCGTGTCGAAGAGGGTCACACCGCTGGCAAATGCCGCGCTGATCGCGGCCTCCCCAGAGGTATCACCATCGCCGTAGGCCATAGAGATGCCCATGGCGCCGTATCCGATAGCTGACGTTTCGAGGCCTTGAGTGCCGAGGGTGCGTGTCTGCATGGTGTTGTCTTCTCTCGAGAATGGTTTCAGTTGAATGGGATGTGCATGAGGGGGCTGCCGCAGACGCGGGAAGGTTCGCGTACCGGCTGGGCATTGCGGGCCGGGTGGTGAGGTAGATTTCGCCATCCACCCGGTAGAACCAGATCTCGATCCGTCGTGCCACACCCGTCGGGCCCGCCGATCGTGGTGATATCGATTGTGCGCGATACGGCAGAGGGCGCAGGAGCTATCGCCAGAGTCCGTTCAACGCGATCGTCCATGCTGCTTCTCAGGTAAGTAATCACTTACTTCACCCTAGCGCAAAGTAAGTGAATGTTTCACTACGATGGGCGCATGGCACGAGACGCAGATGCGACACGAGAGCGCATCTTGACCGCTGCGGCGCATGAGTTCGCCGAACGGGGACTGGCCGGTGCGCGCATCGACCGCATCGCCGCAGGCGCCGCGTCGAACGTACGGCTCATCTATTCGCATTTCGGCAGCAAGGAGAATCTCTTCGGGGAGGTGCTGAACCGCGAGCTGACCGCCTTGGCCGAGACTGTGCCCGTCGATGTGGACGATCTGCCGGGGTGGGTCGGGCGCCTCTTCGACTACCACCGCGTGCACCCTGCCGCTGTGCGGATCAGTCTCTGGCGCGAACTCGAACGGCCCGAACTCGGACCCGACCATTCACCCCTGTACGCGGAGAAGGTCGCGGCGATGGCCAGCACGGCCGGTGCCGCTGACACGGCAGTCGACCTGCTCGTACTGCTCTACGGCATGGCTCAGGCCTGGTTCTTCACGCCGCTTGGACTCAGAAGGTCGGATGGTTCAGACCCGCTGACCGAGGAACGGATAAGCGCCCACCGTCGAACACTTGTCGCCGCAACGAGAGCCCTCACCGACAAGCAGTGATTGCAGAGCGTCGTCGTGCCCTCACGGACCATAAGTCAGGCCGGGGACTGAACCTTGCTGGGCTGGGGTGGTTGCAGAAGGTGCATCGAGTTGGTGAGAGGAGTGCCACGCGGTGCGGGCACCGGGTTCGTCAATCCACTGTGAATGCCGCGGGCTCAGTCCCTAATCAACGCTGATCGAGGACTGAGCCTGCGGCTAATCTCGGGCCCGCAGCAGGAATCATCCAGGCTAGTCACCGGCATCTTCGCCAACGAAAGCGGTTCCGGTTCCCAAGCGAGCCACACACAGGCTACGCCCTCGCGGCGCTTCGGCCAACCTTCGGCGAACCTCCGGCCCCCTCAAGATCATCGACTCGATTCCCGGCGCCGAACAGGCGGGAAACGCATGCGTCAGATGCAGACAGAAACCGAGACTTCGTCGAAATCGGTCGCTCGCAGGTGCTGGCCTGTTTGACGATGAATCTTGATCCAGTTGGTGAGGCGCTCAGCGCGGCGGGCCGACCGCATCTAAAACCCAGCGTGCAAGCAGTCGCTAGTGGGCGTGGTTAAAATCCGTTGAGAATGGTGGCTTCCGCATCCTTGACCAGAAGGAACATAGCGCCATCGTTGGCCAACGGCATCGACTCGAAGCCGAACTTTCGGTAGAAGTTTGCCGCTGACCCGTTCAATGCATCGACTACGACGGCACGAATACCGACTGTGCGGGCCGCCTGGATGCACTTGAGCAGGGCATCCTGCAGCAGAGAGGCGCCCAGCCCGGAGCCCCTGAACCGCTCGTCGACAGCCAGGCGGCCAATGAGCACCACTGGGATCGGCGACGGCATGTTGCGCTTCAGCTTGCCTGGAGCAACGTTGAGCGAGAGCGAACTGGTCGAGACCGAATAGAAACCGGCGATCAGGTTGCTTTCGCGTTCGATGCTGACGAACGTGCGGCTGGCGCCTGTTGCCTCATTCTTGATCGCTCGACCAGAAAGCCAGATGTTCAGTGAGGTCTCACCGCAGTCGAACTCGGCGACTGAATCGGTCGCTTCAATTGCTCGCGGCCTCGAAAACGTACTCAATCGGTGAAGACGCTCGGGCGTGACAGAAGATCTGCGAGCCCGCTGACATTCTGTGCGGGCCGGTCGAGGATCTTGTTGAATGCATCCCACGAGCGCTTCGAAAGTTTCAGCTCCCGATCGATGCGAATGACTTCGCCAGCTTCGCGAACGAGCACGGGAACGGAGAAGTCTGTCACCGAACGCCCTGAAAGCGCAGCGGCCTGCTCGATCGCGGCCTTCTGTTCTGCAGTGAGGCGCAGCTCGAGTCGATCGGATTTAGTCGTTACGCTCATGCCAATAGTGTACGGCAGTTCCCCGTACACTTCGACGTTTTGCGAAGGTCAGGACGGTCATCCAGAATTGCGAAGCAATCATCGAGGGAGAGCACGGATTGCTCGGTGCAAGCTATCCCCAGTCACGCCTTGGGCGATCCACGTCTCGACAGCAGCCCGCGCGAATCGGAAAGCATCTCTCCGCGGATTTGCGCAAAGCCAGGTAATGTCATTGCACCGCGCTCGAGTTCCGGATCGGTGGTTTGCCCTCAAGCTCGTCTTTGTCCCATATTTCAACAGACTTCGAGCGATCGAAGCCCTGGGGGACCGCTTGATCCCTGTTGTGGGCAAATTGCGGGCACAGAACGCAAGTCGGTCGCAAGAGGCGGCCCGCTTCGACGGCGAATCCGCTCGGTCGCACCGACCAACGGGGTGGAGCTGGTGAGCCTCTACTCGAAGAATTCAAACAGAGGCGAATCGTCTCGAATCGAGCAGCTTCTTTCCGAACAGCCTTCTCAAAGCGGCGTTGAGGCTTCAATCACACATCTTCATCGAGATTCAAGACGGCGGCTGGGTAAGAAAAAGCTCGCAGAACTTGTCGCCAGTTTCGAAGCTGGTGTTTCATCGCGGGCGCTCGCTGAGCAATATAGTCTCGAACGTCACACGGTCTATAGGCTGCTTGCGGACCACGGGTTCGTTCTAAAGATTGAGCACGAGATCACTCCCGAAGAGCAACTTCGAGCCGTTGGATTGTACGTCGACCACGGGTACTCGATAGCGAGAGTTGCGGCTGAACTCGGGATTGGGCTTAGTCCAGCCCGCCGAGCACTCAGGAATGGGGGAGTAACCCTTCGTGGCCGCCATCAGCGGGGTTAGTACGGTAGGAACGTTCATGATGATAGTTGTATGCGGCGAATACTACGCCACTGCCCAGCCGTCGCCGTTTCCACAGATGACCCCTGTAATTGACTGATGCGAATGCAGCGGTGCATTGCAATTTGGCTATGGTTGGCGCATAACTAGAGCAGACATGAAAGCAATCACCTTCGAAGAACTCGTCACCACCATTCGCGGACTGTCTATTGAAGGCCGACCTTCGATAGTGGGCGTCGATGGTTTCGGTGGCTCCGGAAAGACGACGCTAGCCGTACGACTTGCCGAAGAGCTTGGTGATTCCGCCATAGTTCCCATGGATGACTTCATGCTCAAGGAATCGATTGATGATTCATCTTGGGAACACGTCTGGGACCGAAATCGCTTAGCTCGACAAGTTCTCCAGCCTCTTGTCAGTGGTGAACGGGCAACTTACGATCCGATGGATTGGGAGTCCGGCGGACTTGGCAACCCAGTTCTTGTGCCGGATGCTCGCTGTGTAATCGTAGAAGGCATTAGTTCACTTCATCCAACGCTGCGACCTTTTTATGACTCTTCCGTTTGGGTGCATATTCCCATTGAGATTGCAATGAACCGGGGCCAGGCACGAGATGCCGGAAATGAGAATGAGTATCGCTGGAAGCAATGGGCACAAAATGATCTCCGCTATCTCAGCGAGACGCGCCCTGATTACTTCGCGGATGCGATCATCGAAAATACGTAATGGCACGCGACACCATTCCGCAGCACTACTAGCGTTACTCGCTTTTCAGGGCCCAAGAGCGCAGTAAACGCAGCCGACCAACATGTGAGGGGTAACTGGCCCAGCAGGCCATGTTCAAACCTAATTCCTAGAAATTCATCTTGGCTTGGTCAGTCGTGAGACTGAGCACCGACGATCTTGTTGCGAATCTCGTCGAGCCGAGAGTCATCCATTTTTGGGCCTTCCAGAGTCGTAATGAATCCACGGTATTCTTCTACGAATTCGGTGGTGTCACTCCACACATCCGTCTCGTCTGCCAGTTGTCCGTAAAGAGGTATGAGCTTGGCGTGAACGTATGCAACGCCAGTTCCCTCGAATACGAGTGCTACTCGATTGACCGAGAGAGCCTTTTCGAGGAGATTGGCGACCGTTTTGGTTGCGCTCATGAGACTGAGATATTCGTCCTCGTTTAGTGAGAAGACGTTGTCGCCGATGTTGGTCTTGGGGATCACGACAGTGAACCCTGGGGTGTTGGGAAAGGGTGTGAGAAAAGCAATATAGTCATCGTTTTCCCACACGATGTGACTGTCAATTTCTCTGCGGACTATCTTGTCGAAAATGGTATCTGACATATTCTCTTATTTTACAAAGATAAAGATATTTATGCAAACGCATCGCAATCTCGCGGGAATGGTGCTGGTATTCATCAAACGCCTGCCACGCCGCCCGCAAGTGCTTTGATGTTCCATTCGTCAATCTTCGACAGGAGCATGTTGCTTAGCTCGCGGGCTGTCGTGGAATGTAGATAGTGACGAACACCATGAATTGTGACCTCGATGCACTCTCCCTGATCGTCCCCGGTCAGAGCGACGGCCACATGGCCGTCTGGCCAGTTCTGCGGGACCGTTGGCTCATGGGTCTCGTAGACAGAACTTACGCGTTCACGCTTGATTCGACTTGCCTTGCCCATATATTGCTCCTTGTGATTCGAGGCGTCCAAGAAGGTTCGGACTATCTTGCACCTGAGTATGTCGTGTAGACCGACAATCGCGAGCAGGCTCGCCAACTAGCGACTGACGTCACTCGTCCGTGGGCATCGACAATTTTCTGACTGCCTGAACTATCTCGACTAATTCGCATGGCGGGTTTGTTGCTGAGCGCGCAGCAAACCGATACGTCGCTGCGTTCTTGCGCTCTGAACCTCTGCCAGAACTGATAAGTTCGTCGCGAGCTACGTCGAACTCTGCCCAAGAAGTGCTTACGAGGGCCTCGATGTTGTCGTCGATGACCCACGTGGAGTCACCCTGTAGCCCGACAGGCCAATCTGTCTCAGTGACGCCGAAGAACCTGAGCAAGTTGCGATTCTTGAGAGAGTCCGATGCCTCTTGCGCGACTGCTTCGTTCTCTGGGCGCCCGTTTGCTCGTTTACGATTAGCTGATTCGCGATCCGAATCGAATACGGAGGCAAACGGAATTTGAAGCTGCGAGAGAATTGCCGCAGCCAAGAACATGCTGTCTTTTGAACCAACCGCTGCGACTTCTATTCCGTCCACAGATAGTGGCAGCGTCGAGTCCGCCATACCTTCGAAGATGGCGCGATCGGTAGAACCTTCGACTAGCAGGACGGCGGTGGCAAAGAGAGCATCTCGGAGTTCGTACAAGCAAGCATTGTCCAGTCGGCTCTCAACTGAATTCGAATCGACAAATCCGTCCAGAGATTTGGTCACCGCGACCATGGACGCGCGATGAATGTTGACATGGGATCCAACCGCTGAGTCGATGGTGCGCTCTACACGTCGGATCTGGTCGAAATACGATGGCTCGACAAAGTACGGGCTGTGAGTCGCGTAGACGACCTGGATACCTGCCTCCGCGTTCTCGGCGAGTTGCCGGAGAATCGTGGCAAACGCCTTTGCCTGCGTTGGGTGTTGAAACAGCTCCGGCTCTTCTATGGCGAGGCAGATGACGCTTCCATCTTTTTCTGGTGCGCCGCGATGCGCGAGGAGCTTCAGGGCGGCGATGAGCATTGACCGCTGAAACCCGTGACCTTGACGAGAGATGTCGGTATCCATGCCGTGATCATCAATGCGAACTCGGAATTTCGTTGACTGCGGTTTGAACTCAGCAGGAAGCGAGCCGATGACAACTGACCTTCCGGGTGCGAATGAAGAGACTTCAGCGCTCAGCTCGGATGAGAGGTCGGTGAGTTGGTCAGCAAAGAAATCGTGACTGATTTGTTCATACTTGAGTTTTAGCTCATCGCTTAGGGACGCGATCGCTTCGTCTGCAAGGGTCCTGTCAACCGTTTTTTCCAGAATCCGACCGATCACGCTGCTCTTCGTATCTTGCGACTCCTCAGATGCTCTGAGATCAGCCGTTACGAGTACAAAATCGAATAGACCCGACAGTCGACCTTGACCCGCAAACCCGAAAAAGTTCGTGTCGGAAACCTGTGCGGCCTCGAGAAGATCCGGATGCTCGCGCTCCCACGAGTCCATCATGCCGTTCGCGACCCCAACACTGGTCCACTTTGGAAATGTCATATCAGGATGCTCGGAAATGACTTTCTCGTAGGCCGCCTTCTTTGGTCCGGCACCCTCGGTAAGACGAACCGATTCGAACGGCGGGAACGCTAAAGCTTTTCCTGTTATCTTGTCCTTCCCGTTCTTCCAGACCCGCCAGACGGATAGTTCGTCGACACCATCGGGAGCATACTTTTCGCCGAGTGCGGCTCGGTCGGCGACGGATAGTTCAGAGAAGTCGACTCTGACCGATATTTCGGGCTCGGTGGCACCGCTGAAGACATCGTCATCGTCCAGAACGACGCTCTTATCACCGTTGAAAAACCAGTCGAGCGCACGCAGAACAGACGACTTTCCTGAGCCATTTGGTCCAATGAACGTTGTGATCGCATCGAAGTCGACTTCGACATGATCGAGACATCTGAAATTGTCGACTTGGATACGTGTGATCTTCATAGTCCCCCAGGATTACTGCACGTAGTATGACACCGCGTGGAGAAAGTTAAAAGTGAATACTCGCAATCATCGCTTCCACCTCTGACAGTACGGGCCGCCGCTGACTCTGTTCGGACTGATCTCGATAGCGCAATCTTGTATGGGCTTTCGACTTCACGTCCCTCGCAGAGCCAAAAGCGCCGCGCGCGCAGCAATGTGCAGCTCGTAACTGCCTGCCGGGTATCCAGATGAACCGGCATTCCCAATGGTCGATTCGAGGGTCATGAGCCTAGTGCAGTCAGGATCGCATCACGATACACATTTTCAGTCGACAGAGTCACGTTATTGAACGCCTCTTGAAGCTTGTAAATCGTGGTTGAATGGTCCGTCTTTAGCTCTATCGGTACGATCTCGCCATCAACGAACTCCGCCTCATCGTGGTCGTACGCCATAAAGGTGATTGACGGCGGTTGAAGTGCGTAACTCGGCAGGACAGACTCTCCACCCAGTCGGCGGATGATTCGCTCATACACCGGGCTCGGGCAAACGAAGAACAGTCCCTTCTTGCAAAGCGGCTCTCGTTGAAGGAGCTGACCCTTGAATACGAGTTGCGGGAGTATTCGCTTGCTGACGTTTTCCCAGTTCAAGCCCACCGTAGATTTCACGACATCTCTCGTGGCGCTAAGCAGTGCGGTGCGACTGTTTCGATAGTTGCCGGTCGTGTCGATCGTCTGAACCTCGATAGCGACAAACTCGACCAGTTCGCCGTTCCCATCGAGAAGCGCAAGCATCCAATCGACGAAGTACGCTCCGGTACCGTCCTTTTGCGGTAAGCGTAGTTCTCCGCCCCAGCGCTTACCGAACACTGCAACGGTGGGTAGACCTGTTTCTCTGGCTTTGTCTACAGCTTTGCGCCCGGGGGACAGGCTAATTCCCGCGCCAAATGCCTTGTCTGCGACATCTCGAAGAATGCGATAGTCGTCGGCGTAGAGGCGGATTGGGCAGCAGATGACCGGGCCTGATGTCACTGGCTTGATAGTGCAGGCACCCGACACTTCGCTATCGTGAAGCTTTTTTTCGCACGTTGCGCCAAGAAACGGACACTGCCTGTTTTCGGCCGCTGCAAGAGATTCGGGAGACGTATCATCGGCGCGGTAGCCAAAGAACTCCCAAATGGTACCCGCCAACTAGACGACCCGACGAAGCGTGGTTCTCTTGACTCCCAGTGCTTCTGATACGGATTGTCCAACTGCCGCAGCCAGCAGGGGAGGTACGGCGTTACCGACCTGCTCATACTGATCGACCCGAGAGCCGGTGAATCGATACGTGTCCGGAAACGACTGCAAGCGAGCAGCTTCACGGACGGTAAATGCCCTCTTTTGCGAGTAGTGAAAGTAAGCGCCCCAGTGAGGGTCGCACTTTGTGAGAATGGTCGAAGCTAGCCCGTCGGGATTTACGCGCCCATATCGCTTTGTGTGATCCGAGCGCCGGGCCTTCTTCATTCCAGCTGGCAGTAAGTCGAAGGGGATGTCCGTCCAATTGCCACCCGCTGGAATGTGGGAAAGCCGTTCCATATTTATCTTGCCAAGCTTTGCTGCTTCGTGATTGTGCACGCCGTCGGATCCCGCGCGAAGTGCACGCTGATAGTCGTTCGTCGGCGCAGTCGGGTAGGGCTTCACGTCAGCCCCGGCTTCGCCGTTGGCGAGTTCGGGGAGATCACCGATTGCGTCCCTCACCGTGGTGAACATGGGCAACTCGACCGCCTTGGCAAACGCGACAATGTCTCGACCACCAAATTTAGATGTGAAGTTCACTCTCATTGGTGCATGACGGATGGCTTGTGGGAATGCTGAGAGTGGCTCTTCGCCGTCGCGCAATGCGAGGACGATGGTGCGCCATCGAGTTTGCGGAACTCCGTAATGGGGCGCGTACAAGATTTGGACATCTGCGTGGTAATCCAGCTCTTCGAGGGACTGCAATATTGCTGAAAGAGTGCCACCGTTATCGAAGGACACGAGCCCTGGCACATTCTCGATTAGTACCGCGCGAGGCTGAAATTCCTCGACAAAGCGCAAATATTCTTTGAAAAGATGATTCCTACGATCCTCTGAAGATCGCTTCGGGGCGTTTATAGAAAAGCCCTGGCATGGAGGGCCACCTGCCATCAGGTCGAGTTGGCGTCTTTTAAGCCCAAGCCGCATGCGTACCTCAACCGCATCCACATCTCGGATATCGCTACTGTCTACTTCAGTCTCAGGGTGATTTACCGCGAACGTGTTTGCGTACGTGGGAATGAGTTCATTTGCATAAAGACTACGAAAACCTGCCTCACCAAGCCCCTCTGAGAGTCCCCCCGCTCCTGCAAACAGGTCGATCATGGTCAAGTCTTTAACAGCCATCTACGTTTCACCCTTCGTGATTTCAGAGTAGTGGAATCGACTCGTACCCCACGCCCTCAGCGACGGACAGTTGCAACAAATCCAAGAATTCAGCATCAGCGAGGTTGGTCTATTCGATGTCGGCTAACTTACAGACGGGGTCTGACACCGTGATTGGATTGCTAGCGATGTTGTGTGCGGCGGCGTTCCTTAGCATTTCTGCGGCATGCACGACGACGAATCGCGTGAGTAACTCCATGTCAGTAGTGTCGTGCCAATTGTGGCCATCCACGCCCTCAATGGTTAGCGGACGCGAAGCGGGTGACTCCATTACGTACGCGACCAGCGTTGTTCCTATCCAAACCTGATTATCTATAAAGTGAAGCATAATCACAGAATAGCGAGAAAGTATCACTCAAGTCCACTATCGCCTTACATGCAGGTATGGTCGCGCAGCCTCACTTTACGCGGAGTGGCCCGAGGTCGATCCCAACGCTGCCCCAATGATCGTCGACTCGTTTTGTGCGGCCGTTCGATTGAAGTACGCACAGTGGGCTGCGACTCTGTCTGATGCTGCTCCAGTTGTGGTCGTCGGAATATTCCATCACTGACACGCGGAAGTCCGAGTGGGGTTCATTGGTCGGCTCGATATACATGCCATCGGGCATCTTTCGTGGGCCCGCCGACCAATCGAATTTGCCTTGCACTCGGGTTGCGTAGGCCAAGGAGACGCTCAACGGGCTTGCTGGGTATGGCAGCAGCTTTATGGTCGGGTAGGCGGCTTCGAGTACTTGATGTACATCTGAAGCCAGGCAGGTATTTTCGAGAGATGAATAGTTTTCGAGCCTTCCGGACTCGCGAATAGGCTGGATTTGAACTCCTCGGATCCAAGCTCTGGATTCTGCAAATGCGATGGTTTCGTTAATTCGCTCGAGCGAGACCCCACGTTTCGCGACAGCAACTAGCGTTGTGGGGATATTCGCTGAGCCAAGACCTTCTACGGCACGCAGATGTTCTTCTACGAAATCGCTACCCCGTATGTCGATGAGAATCTCTGCATCAAGGACATCGAACTGAAGGAACACCTCCCATCCGTTGCTTAGCTTCAGGAGCAGGGCATCGCGAAAGATTTCGTCCGTCGCGAGGCGGAGTCCATTGGTAATCAGCACTTTGCGCGATATGTCGTGTGAATCAACGACATCCATGAATTCGAAAAGTTCCGGATGGATTGTCGGTTCTCCTCCACTCAGGAAAATTCCATCGAGATTCTGCCGTTGGTCAATGGAAGAAATCCGCTTGTCTATCACCGCCGGTGATCGAAGATTGCCGAGAAGGGGACTAGACCCGGCGATGCACGTTGGGCACTGTATGTCGCACTTGTCGAGCAGCTCGATAATCATGCCCGAAGGGTACGACTCAATCTGATCCCGTTCCATTTCGAGGACGTGACGAAAGTACTCGGGCGAAGTGGATACGAGCGTTTCGGTTTTGCCGCATTCGTTACACTCACGAACCAGATACGCGCCTATTGCTCGGATCTCGTATGTGGCGGGAACGATGCGAAGACAATTCACGCATTTCGCATCCACGGCTACACGACGATTTTTGGAGTTGACGAAGTGCTTGATGCCATCCACTCCAGATAGGAAGCACCCCCGCCAGTGATCGGGATCTCAAGGATTTCGGGCACATCGTAGCTGTGGTTTTGCGACAAGTATTCCTTGAGTTCAGCGGCTCGATCGTTCGTTGTTTTGAAGAGCATCAAGTACTCATCGGCCTCCGACACCTTGTCATCCCAGTCAAAAGTGCTGTGAACGACAGTGGTTTGAACACACGCGGCAAGACGCAATTCGATAACGCTCTTGGCGAGACTTTTAGATTCGTCTTCGGAATCCGTGGTTGACATCACTATGCAAAATTCTGTGCTCATAATATGACTCACTTTCTATATCTATGATAACTGATTTTTCATCGAGTTTCGATGTATTTCCATGCGCCCGCGCAGATGGTCAGGATCCCTCGCCATTACTACGAGGCCATTCGCAAATTCAAAGTCGTAGTTACAGCCGATCCACTGGCCCTCGATATATTTTCCAGATCGGTGCAGTGCAAGTTGAAGTGACCCCTTCGATCTCGTTGCCTTGTCGAGCGCGATGTAAGTCCCAAGCAGGTACTGATTGTCAAAGAACCGACATTCGGAAGTCCAAAGGTAGCCACCCTCCTCGTTGTCCTCGCTTATGGCCTTATTAGAAATTTGAATTCGATTTCTCGAAAGAGCGTTGATCTCGATTGACTCCACGTTCAGAACTTCAGACATGTTCACGGTGGTCTCCCAAAGTGCAAACCAGTCACCGGATACCGCCGCTACCGAAGCGGATCTGAGTAGAAACATCTCGTCGATTGCGTCATTGTCGTCTTCCCCCTGTGCGCTATTTGGTTTCCACTTATCTGACGAATATGATGCGGTCGCTTCACTGAACTGAGCATCGAGCTTCCGCAACTCATCCAACAAAAATCGAGAAAATTCTCGACCACTTTCGGCGTTCGAAATAACTGAACGCGAGCGGTTCACTCGCCTTCCAAGCTCGATCTGCGAAATACCAAGCCTTTCCCTCAATCGCTTGAGTTCGTCGCTGATGACCACGTTATCCAGCGCAGGTTCGTGAGCACCAGAGTCAGGGTCGTCGGTTTGGTGACGGTTTGGTGTATCTGACATCTGTCGTGATTCCCCCAAAAAAGATCGGCCGTTGAAACAGTCACCGAACGTCTCGCGCTAGTCGCGAAGTAGTCATAGAAAGATACCGAGGAAATCAAGGCGGCGGGCATCCAAGCATCGCTGCATCAGACCGAGGAGCCGCAATGAGCATCAGTGCACCTGATCGATCAGAACAGCTGACCATCTCGAAGACCGAGATGCTCGCTGTGGCTGAGGAAATCTTGATGGAACTTGCCCGCCAGCAGGCAAGGGAGGAGTTCCATCTGGACGACTAGCTCACTGGTGGCGCTAGTTCGGCGCCACCAGACGACCCTCCGAACAAATCAAATCAGACCCATCTCAAGAAAGAGGTATAGCTGTGACCAGCGAACTATCCACGCTCTTCGGGAGCATTGCCCAGACAGGTCAGAAAATGGGCGGTGGTCTTGCGCGTCAAACTAAGCGCGAGATCGACACGGTGTCCGCACGAACCGAGATCGCTCACCACACCGATCAAGCTCGTGCGTTTCTGACATCCGCTGCGTTGAACAACGTCGGCACGCTCGTCTCGCAAGCAGAGCAGATGATGCAAATAGCCCCCTCTGGAGCGCAATTTTACGAGGCTATCCTCACTGCCTACGCCGTCGGCGCTAGCACCTCGATTGCTCGATTCCAATGACTACGGCGATTTTGTGGATCGCAGGACTGCTCATTGTGATCGCGCTCATCGCCGCGGTCGTCACCAAGGCCTGTGCAGTGATGGAAGACCGACAAAACGCACGGGCTGAGGCGCACAATCGCGAGCGTCTACGCGTGACAGCGAATGCGCTTCGCGTAAAGCGCGAGCTAGACATTCAGGCGTTTGAAACGCGGCAGGCGCTATTGCGTGCCGCATCCAATGCGGCGAGGAACACCTCGAAGTAGGAGGTCGGAGCTGGTCAACAGACCAGCTCCGACCCGCAAGTCTTTTGCTCAATCGACCCAGAAGGGGGTCTAATTGTCATGCCCGAAAGCAACGACATTCATTCAAAGTCAGCCCTGACCGCTCCTCGCCTGAAGCTCAGGCATTCGCCTTCCGTGTCCGCGCCGACGGATGGAGATATAGATCGCGCTCGCATCGAACTCAGTCAATTTGTTATCGAACAGGCGAACAGCACCGCCCGCGACCTGGGATTTGAATGGATCGCAACGTCGGCAGCACCGCATACGTACCGAGCGCTCTACGGAGCGTATGTAGATTCGGTGGTCTATCAAACGCCCCTGCCTATCTCAGATCAGCATATGGAGCGCATGATTTTCGTTAGCGACGAAGCGACGATCGCGATGCGCTTCTGGCACGCCGTGAGTCACGTGCGCCATCAGCACAACTGTTATTCGGTCCCTGCGGAGATCGAGTTGGGTTTGTGGCATGTTGCCGTTGCAGAAATTTCAGCGATCAGTCTCTTGGCGGTGCAGCTCCTCGAAGCCGATCTCGTTGGCCAGACGCTACTTCGCGCTGCGACAAAGCAACGAGCAATTGACGTGCGGGCATTCGACACCGACGTCGTTACCTACGGCATTGCCGAGGCAATCTGTCAGGAGGTCGAGCGTCGTGGCTGATCAAAATCCGGTATCACTCACCAAACGGCTCGTTCTCGGCTCACTGGCGATTCTCTTTGCCGCATGGGCGGTCACAGCGGCCATCAAGTTGCTCGCGACGATTTGGGTCGTCTTGCTCATCGTCTGCATTCTCGTCCTGGTCGTAACCGCTGTCGTCTTTTGGAAACGCCATCAAGGTTGGTGACTCGCCATGGTTTGTGCGGGCGCATCTGCATGATGCCGTTGTTACTTACTCAACAGATTTTTCGTGACAATTCGTAAGCCGTTGCGTCTCTAGGCGAGTCGTACCGGTCGCTGTTGTGGAATCTGCAAACGCGCTTTGTCGAGGTCTATTGCGAGTTCATAGTCATCGGAAGGCACCAGTGCGTGTACGCACGGCTAGAGCCGGAAGCCATCTAATCCTGAAAGGAGGAAATTCACTCATGTCACCACGAAGAAATCAAACACCGCGCTCCGTTCAACGGCGCGGTAGGACACGCAAGGAACGCCACATCTCGGTGAGAAGTGAGCTTCGCGATCCACCCGATCTGCACAAGCTCGGGCGCGCACTCGCTGGTCTCGCCCTTGCACAAATGGAAGCTGATGCCCAGAGGTCAGCAAAGGAAAATGCACGCCAGCGAAGCAGTGGATCGGACACTACTAGTGCCAAGTAGCGATGATTTGTTTGTCTGGCGCGAAGTAGTCTTTCCGCGGCCATTGGACGAAGCTGCGGCGGTCGAGTCAGTTCGACATTTAGCTGATGACCCCGGGCAATCGCCATTGCTTTTGGAAGTGCGACGCTCTTCCGATCACACGCAATACCTCATCGGGTGCGATGTTCGTTCACTCCACCGCAAAGCACGGGCACTTGGTGCCGTCTTGGTCGCGTTAAGTCCTGAGCGCAAGCCGGTTCTGATTGCTGCCGCGCTGCGTTTGTCCTCGGCGCGTCGAGCGTTCGCGGGAGATGACTTGTCGCTGTCAGTAGCTTCGATACTTGCGGCTCTTGCTCAGGCTCATCGGGATGAGGTCATCGCGATTCAACTGGTGCTCGGTAGGCATCACGCCTCACGGCCAATTCCATCCACGACCGCGGCTCCGCAGGGGGTCGTGCAGATACTCAGCGGCACGCCCCCTCGGACGCTCGATCACGAAGAGAGACAGGCGCTGGCCCGCAAATTTGAGCAGCCCACTTTTAGAGCCGATGTGCGTATAGGTGTTGCCGCAAAGAAACCGGAGCGCCAACGTGCGCTGATCCTCTCCGCATTTGCCGGTCTCAGACGCCTCGAACAACCTGGAGTCAGATTCGGCTCAGCGCCGATGTCGCCTCGCCACTTCAATCGAGGCCACCTTCCTTGGCGTTTTCCGTCACTGTTGTCGATACGCGAGGTAGCCGGCCTATTAGCCCTTCCCGTAGGCAACGGTGAGCTGCCAGGAATGCCGCCCCTCCATCCAAAGCAGCTTGCTTCGAAGCACCCGCACTCGCAGGACGAAGTAGGAGACGACTTGGTAGTCGGTGAACTCACCGCACCCGGGATGTCTGGACAAATCACTCTCTCGGCCAGTGCCGTGCTGCGCGGCACCCATCTCATGGGACCGCCCGGGGTCGGCAAGTCTGATCTCGCTGCAACGCTCGCAATTGAATGGATCAATCAGGGCAACGCAGCGGTGATATTGGAGCCAAAAACAGACCTGTCAGACGCAGTAACGTCACGCGTGGATGCAGCGAATAGAGTGCGACTCGTTCGGCTCAATTTGCTCGATGATCGCGTCATCGGCTTCAATCCGCTCAAATCAGACGGGCAATCCGACGAGCTGATTGCCGACCGATTGCTGACTATTTTCGCGAACGTCTTTTCGGAGAGTGTTGGCATCGGTGTCAGAACTCGGGACGTGCTGCATGCAGCCATCATGACCGTCCTCAAACACGAGAGCCCAACGCTTGTCATGCTGCCGATCATTCTGAGCGATCAGAAGTTTCGCAGATCACTGGTGGCCGAAGTGCAAGATGATTTCACGCTAGCGAGCTTTTGGGCTTGGTACGAGGATCAGTCCGACCTAGCAAGGCAACAAATTGTCGGACCAATTTTGTCGAGATTGCGCCAAGTATTGCTGCGAAGAACGTTGCGCAACTCGCTCGGCCAGAGCGATCCCAAATTCGACGTTCGAGAAGTCTTTGGGCCCGAGAAAAAGGTGCTTGTGGTGCCGCTACCAGAGGCGCAGCTCGGAAAAACGGGGGCTGCCCTATATGGTTCACTGGTGATCGACGCGGTGTGGGCGGCGATCAAAGCCCGCGCATCTACCCCTCAACGCGACCGGCATCCCGTCATGATCATTGTCGACGAGTTCTCGTCGTATATGCGATCCGCTGATGATTTCCGCGAGGCAATGGCCATTTCGCGTGGATATGGCGCTGGCTTCGTGCTCATCAACCAACTGCTCTCGCAGTTGCCGACTGACCTTCGATCGGCAACTCTTGGAAATCTGCGCAGCCGTGTCTACTTTCAGCTCTCAGCCGAGGACGCTCACGCAGTCGCTCGCTTCATCCCCGAGCTAGAGCCTGTCGACTTCACAAGCTTGCCGATTTTTAATATCTACGCGTCCACGCTCGATGACGGGGTATCTCAGCCGTTCGTATCTGGCCGGACACTACCGCTATCGAAGCCGCTGATATCACCGGAGCGAGTTAGCAGGATGAGTCGGGAGCGCTACGGCAGGCCAGTAGCGGACATTGAAGCCGAGTTCAACGCACTCACTGGTTTCGGCGAATCACATCAATCAACGACCGAAGAATTCGGACGGAAAAGGAGGAAATCAAATGACCAATAGCAAGAAATTACCCAAAACAGACTTGTCCGATCGCATACCCGTTCGTGTGACCCTGAATCAGAAAAAAAGCCTGATCAGTATGCATGGAACACCTTTCTCAGGTATCGACGGTCTCGCTTCTAGCGAGACACCGCACACGCCGATTCAGTTAGGGAAGCGTCAGCTCGAACTACTCAAAACGACATTAGGCTCCCGCGAACTCGCGTTGTTGGTGATTCTGAGGCAGCATCGTTATGCAACAACGCGGCAGCTAGAACGATGGCTCTTTCACAACCATCACTCGGCAATATCAGGCGCACGGATGAGCCGTCGTGTTCTTGCTCGCCTCCGCGACAAGGGTCTCATCGCCCCGCTTGATAGACGAGTCGGCGGCATTCGGGCGGGTTCCGCGAGCTATGTTTGGAGGCTGAGTGCGGCAGGTGAACGCATCTCCGCACCCGGCACGAAGTTGCCTCACCGTTGGCGCTTCCGAGAACCATCACCGGCGCATCTTGACCACGAACTTGGCATCACAGAGACGCACCTTCAGCTAGTCGAGGCGTCCCGTTCAACACTTCTCGATTTGATCGACGCAACAACCGAGCCGTCATGTTGGCGCACGTTCATGCAGGGGGGCGGCAATGCGGTCACGCTCAAGCCTGACATGTTTGCCATAACTGCCAGCGGCGACTTCGAGGATGTCTGGTTCATCGAGTGGGACAACGCGACGGAAAGTATTCCAACCATCGTCCGCAAGGCGCTGGTTTATGAGGCATATCGAAAAACGGGTCAAGAACAAAAACGATCCGGCGTCTTTCCCCAAGTTCTCTGGATAGTGCCGACCCAAGAACGCGCAGACAAAATCACGACCGCATTAGAGGCTAGCCAGCTCGTCACGCAAGCCATGCATATCGCCACGACACGCGACAACGTCGTAAATGTGGTGAGCGGCAGCGGAGTCTCTCAATGACGGCTATTCGCAATTCGATTCGGATCGGAGACGCTGCGGAGACGCTGAAGACAATGCGATCGTCGTCGGTTGACATGGTGCTCACGAGCCCGCCGTATTTTCGCCTCCGTGACTACGGCACGGATGGTCAACTAGGCCTCGAAGCAACTGTCGAGGAATGGGTCGACGGGCTCGTCGCAGTAGTCGATGAGCTAAGTCGAGTGTTGACTTCGCGCGGCACGCTATGGCTCAACGTTGGTGACACCTACTCGACACGCAGTGATCAGGGAGCGCAAAAGAAAAGCCTTTTGATGGCTCCCGAACGCCTAGCTTTGGCACTTCTGAAGCGTGGCTGGATTCTAAGAAACAAGATCGTCTGGGCGAAGCCGAACGGGATGCCAACGTCGGCGACTGATCGCCTCGCAACGAAGTGGGAAGCGGTGTACGTGTTCAGTCGCTCCAAGCGCTACCACTTCGATTTAGATGCAATTCGGCAGCCGCATCTGACGCGTCCGCCGAAAGCAAAAGCTGAGACTAGACCCCCTACAAGGGAACCGTGGCAGGGGCCTAATGGAGACAGCGCATCGGGACTCGCTGCGATGAAAGCCAGCGGCCGTGTCGGGCATGTTCTCGGCAAGAATCCCGGTGATGTCTGGAGCATCCCTACGAGCGTCTGGCGCGGCGCACATCATGCGGTTTTTCCAGTTGCACTGGCAGAGCGCGCTATCACCGCTGGGTGCCCGCAACGTATCTGTGGAGAGTGCCGTGCACCCTACATACGAAGGATCAAACGTCTTGGCGCAGTCGCCGTCAAATCGAAGTTCATGACCGCCTGCGAATGTTCGGACGGCTCTTCGACTCCAGGTGTCGTGCTCGATCCCTTTATGGGTGCAGGCACGACGGCAATTGCCGCCGAGAGACTCGGTCGAGACTGGCTCGGCGTGGAACTCAACCCAGAATTTGCTGCTCTCGCTGTGAGCCGAATTAGGGCTGATCGAATCAAACGAACAACGAAAGGAGGCGTCGAATGAGCGAGCATCAATACGAAAAGAAGCCCGAAATCAAAGGGAACGGGGCGGAGCGTGAGCCGGAGCTCATTGGTCCGAACATATGGGTCGGCTCACTCACCGATCATAACAATGGGGTTTTGCACGGCGAATGGATGGATGCAGCACGTAGCGAACATGAACTCCTTGCAGACATTCATCGCATGCTCAAGGCATCGCCACTGGCCGAAACAGATGTGGCACCCGAGGAGTGGGGCATCTTTGACTACCAAAACTTTGGCCCAATTCGAATCGGCGAGCACGAAGACCTTTACGTCGTGAGTGAGCATGCCCGCTGTCTCGTCAAGCACGGACTCGCGTACGTCACATGGTATGAAATCAACGGAACAGCCAACCCCGATGACTTCGTGGACGCATATCTCGGAGAACATGCGTCGACGACCGCCTACGCCGAAAGCCTTGGAGAAGAGTTCGGATGGAATGACCAAATCACCGAAGAGGTTTCTAGCTCCCTTGGCCCCTACGTTTATATCGATTACGAGCGACTCGGTCGGGATATGGAAATTGGCGGCGACATCTACACATCCGAAACACCCACTGGAACACTCTGGATTTTTCGCAGCTGATCCGCCATCCAGTTGCAAAAACAACAACTACGCGTCGGCAGATGAGCAACGCTGGAGATCGTTGTAGAAATGGCTTTTCCTATTGCACGCGTCCACGCTCAAGCGCATAGTCAAGGTCAGAAAGCGAGCCAAACCCAAATGCAACAGGAAGCCAACAACCTAGGAGAACGAATCGAGCGAGCACGAGACGCTCACCAGTGGTCGATGGGAGAACTCGCCAGACGTTCGAACATCGATCGCACGACAATCAGCAGAATTGAAAGTGGCGACTCGACACCAACTACTGAAACGTTGACAGCACTCGCGACAGCACTTCGAGTATCGCCCAATGATCTGCTCGGCATGTCGAGCCGGAAATCACTGATTGCGCCGCTGCCATCATTCAGCCCGTATATGCGATCCAAATACAGTGAGCTTCCCCCCGAAGCTGTCGACGACCTCGAACGTCATTTCCAACTCCTTGCGGAAAAACACGGCGTGACCGGGTTCGGTCCTCAGCCTGGAGAAGACGAATTCTGACCCATAACTATCAACCCTCATGAAAGGAGGAACCATGAACGCACCATACACATTCAGCACAACCGACACCCGAAGCGTTCTGGCGACCCTTCGATCACTCATTCCGAACCGTCATATCAGCTTCGGCGAAACACTTCAGATCATCGAACGTCAGGCGACTAAGTTCCTCGAAATCCATGACTTCATAGATGCACCGATTCCGATTGAAATTATTGGTGACCTGCCCCGAATCCGGATTGTTTCCGAATCGGACATGCCCATTTCGGGCTCCAGCGCGTGGGATGGGCAAAGCTGGCTGATTTCGCTGAACGCCACCGAGTCGTGGGCGCGCCGTCGATTTACACTCGCCCACGAATACCTGCACATCGTCCACCACGGATTCGCTGAGCGACTCTACAGCTCAAACCCTGCGGTCGCTGCCGTGCAAGCTGAACAAGCAGCCGACTACTTCGCTGGTTGCCTACTCGTACCGAAACGCCTTCTCAAAAGCATTTGGTGCAACAACACCCAAGACGTTAGACAGCTCTCCCAAGTCTTTGACGTGTCGGCTGCCGCCATTCGTGTTCGACTCAATCAGACGGGACTTATCATGCCGGTGAACAGATGTGAAAACCGACCTGTCGCACGTGCTTTCCGCTACCATCCAAGGTCTCCAGACCGCGCACGAACAGAAGGCAAATGAGTATGAGCACAACGTCCGAGAATGGCCCGAAACAGGCAATTGCGTACCTCCGCGTTTCCACCCCGAGACAAACTCACACGTCGATGGACATTGATCCCGAGGGCAACTCGATTGCGACGCAGCGATCTTCCAATCTGATCAAAGCGGACGCACTGGGAGTTCCGATTATTAGGGAATTCATCGAGCCCGGACAGTCAGCCCAGACGATCTCCAAGCGTCCTATCTTCAAGGAGCTTCTTCGTTTCATAGAAGAACACGGCGACGAAGTTAGCCACGTAATCATTTACTCCCGCTCGCGCGCGTTTCGAAACATGTTCGATGCATTTATTGTCGAACAGCAGTTGCAAGAACGGGGGATTCAACTCGTTTCAGCCACAGAGGATTTCGGTGAAGACGAAGACATGGCGACGATGTCGAAGGTACTAACCGACATGATGAACCACTTCCAAGTGCGAAACAACGGCAAGGACATCAAGGTCAAGCTCTACAACAAGGCAAGCAAAGGCGGAACGGTATTCAAAGCGCCAGTGGGGTACATCAATCAACCTGTCCTCGTAGACGGCTACAAAGTAAACAGCGTCGTAGTCGACGAGGAGCGCGCTCCGCTCGTCAAGCGAATATTTGAGCAATATGCGACGGGCGAACATTCGATTGCTCAGCTTCAAGCAAAAGCCGCTGATCAAGGCCTGACTACGCGTCCAACGCGACGCTGGCCCACGCAACCAATCGCCGAAGTGACGCTGACTGCCATGCTCAAAGATCCGTACTACGCGGGTTACGTGGTATTCAAGGGGGATATTTTTCCTGGAAGACACGAACCATTGGTATCCCGGGAACTGTTTCAACGGGTACAAGAAGTCATGGCAGAGCGCACTAAGACGGGAACCCGTGACCGAATCTTGACTCACTATCTGAAGGGTCTCCTATATTGCGAGAGGTGCCGATCGAAAGGCGTCAAGAGCCGACTGATCTACACCGAAGCGCGCGGCAACAACGGCGAAACATACAAGTATTTCCTGTGTCGCGCACGCCAAGACAAGGCATGCAATCTTCCTTACCTACCCGTTTCGAGCGTCGAGACAAGTATCACCAGCCACACGGCTCGCCTCGCGCTGCCGACAAATTTCGTTGACGATATTCGTACCCAAGTTGAGAGAACCGTCGAAAACGAGGCAGCGCTCGTTACAGAGACAAAGCACAATCTCGAACAGGAATTAGCGAAGCTCGAACGCGAAGAAGACCGACTCCTCGACCTCCTTTCAGACGTGACTTTGAACAGCGAGAAGCTCAAATCTCGACTCAGAAAACTCAGCGTTCGCCGAGACAGTATTCGCACTCAACTGCACGAAACGTCAAATGGAATAGCTCAAGGCGTCCAGTCGCTCGACCTCTATCTGCGGCTTCTGGCAGACCCCCATCAGTTCTACGAGACGTCGACTAATAGCACTCGGCGCAAACTCCTTGAGACATTTTTCCGGTCCATCTGGCTCGACGACGATGAGCAGGTGACGTCTCAAATGACTGAACGGGTAGAGGCGGTTCATCGTGCTGCGACGGTCACGCAGACCAACGGCATAAGTGGCCGAAACCAGAAAAGCCCCGCTGCCTACAGCGAGGCTCTCGCATTGCCGAAAACCGACCAACTCGAACAAAATCCTAATCGTTGGGCATTTTTTTCGAGTAAGGCGGTCATGGTGGGCCCCGTCGGGCTCGAACCGACGACCCACGGATTAAAAGTCCGATGCTCTACCAACTGAGCTAGAGGCCCTTGACGACTAATCTACCGGGTTCGCGGCCGAGGCCGAAATCCCCGAGCCCGAAGCGCGTACGAGCATCCGCACGTCAGAGCGCGTACGAGCATCCGCCCGCCACGCCCGTCGGCTACCGCGCCGCCTTCGGCCGCTGGCGCGCCACTGCGGGCAAGAAGAACCGGGCGAGCACGAAGCTAGCAATCGCGGTGATGAGCCAGATGATCAGCGTCGCGAGCACCCACCCCGCCAGACCGTTGATCTTGATGCCGTTGGCGAACAGCGAGGCGATGATGAGCGACACCAGAGTCGACACGATGCCGATGCCGCCGAGAAACGCGGGCGCGTTGCGCGTCACGAGTTTCAGGATGATCGGCGACAAGATGCTCTGCGCGAGCGCGAAGACCACCACCGTGATGAGAAAACCCTCCCAGGTCAACGTCACCGCGGGCACGAGCAACGCCGCCACCACGAGCCCGATGCACGCCGCCGCGAGCGAAACGCCCGCCCGAATCAGCAGCACCTTGATCTTGGTCACGTTGTGCCCCTCCCACCACTCTCGCCTAACAGTAGTGGCCGCACGGCAGCCCTGCAGCTTTGTGAAGTAGCGTGGTTTCGCACGATTACGAAGCAGTACAAGGAGGATGATCGGTGGCCGACGAGTTCCACAAGCCGACGCTGTTCGCCGCATCGACCTTCGAAGCTTTTCAGGGCGGCGACGACCCGGCGCAGATCAGCCGCATGGCCCACGACACCGCTGCTGCGCTGTTGAGTCGCGTGCGGGCCGATCCAGACCCTGGCGTCATCGACAGACTCATTGCGTACACCGACGAGCACGGCATCGACGCCATCGCCGAACTGTGGTCTCGGGCATCCGCTCGGTCACTGCCGGGGGCGCTCTGGCGCATTTACCTGCTGCGTGCGCTGACCCGGCAAGACCCCGAGCAGTCCAGTTTCGTCTTTCAGCGCGGAGCCGAGCTGTCGGCCACCATCGACCCTGTGGTCGCGGGGGCGCAGACTCCCACCGGCCCCGACGAGATCACGGCGCTCGCCGACCAGATTCTGCGGGGGCTGTTCGAAGGCGACTTCGCGGTGGCGCTCGATCGTGCTGCGGCGTTCTGCCGGTTGATGGCCACCGGATGCGCGAGTCTCGCCGACGACGCAGAAGTGCTTTCACCCGAACGAGCCAGTGAGCTCACCACCCGCGCGCTGCGTTTTCAGACGATTGCGGGCGAATTGACGGCGTGCGCTGCACTGTGGCGGCGAGAGAGCCTCGATTGACGCTGCCCGAACCGACCACCCCGAAACGCTTGGTAAACTATACGAGCCGGGCCGCAGTAACCCCGGGCTCCAAATTTAGCCGCTCCGAGCGGCCTCGCGCCGAGAGGCGTTTCTGCGGCCCGACTTCAGTCTTTATGGCAGCCGCGGCGTACACGCCGCGGCTCGCGACTGTCGCGTCGGTGTTTATGGCAGCCACGGCCTACACGCGGCCGCGGCTCGCACACTTCGCGTCGGTGTTTATGGCAGCCGCGGCGTACACGCCACGGCTCGCACACTTCGCGTCGGTGTTTATGGCAGCCACGGCGTACACGCCGCGGCTCGCACACTTCGCGTCGGTGCCTTTCGCGTCGGCGATCGTTGCGTCGGAGGCAGGCGCGTGAGGCCGTTTCGGTTCGCCGCGATTCTGTGGACGATCATCGCCCTGCTGCTGAACGCGTACATCCACTTCTCGCTGGCGCCGGGAGTGACGAACGTGACCGGCGCCCTGATGAGTCTCAGCACCCTGTACTTCATCGAGGCCGCGGTCAATGTGCTGGCCGCGCTTTTTCTGCTGGTGCGACCACGCGTCTGGTCGGCTGTCTTCGCGATTCTCGTCGCGCTCGCCGGGCTCATCACACTGGTTGCGTCAGTGTGGATGCCCTTGCATCTGCCTGCGGGCCTGCCAACCGTTCCGATGAGTTCGTGGACCACCGAGAAAGCCGTCTCGGCAGCCGCCCAAGTCTTCGTCGTCATCAGCGGCTCCATCATCGCGGCCACGGGCCGCCGCCGCTGAACCTTCGGGGTTTTCGCCAATCCGATTCCGGTGCTCGCTTCGAACACCCGTTGTCAAGATCAAACCCGGTCAGACGTCGAAGAGGTGGAAAACTGAGATGCTTAAGCTCGTGAGCCCCCACATCGAACGTGACGACCCTGCGCCGGAGGTGAGTCTGGACTCCCTTCTCGAACGGGTGGCGACGGCCGACCAACGGGCGTTCTCCGAGCTGTACGACAGGGTCGCTCCGCGGGTCTTGGGTCTGATCAGACGACTGCTCGTCGACCACGCCCAGTCTGAAGAAGTGACCCAAGAGGTCTTTCTCGAGATCTGGAAGACGGCACCGCGGTTCGACACCGACCGAGGAGCAGCGATGTCGTGGATTCTCACGATGGCGCACCGCCGGGCGGTCGACCGGGTGCGGTCCTCGCAATCGGGTCACGATCGCGACCTGAAGATCGGCATTCGTGATCTGGAACGTGAGTACGACCAGACATCTGAGACCGTCGAAATACGCATCGAACACGAGCGGGTCAAGAAGGCGATGGGGCAGCTCACCGAGTTGCAACGTCAGGCCATCAGCCTCGCTTATTACGGCGGCTACAGCCACAGTGAGATAGCAGAACTTCTTCATGTGCCAATCGGCACGGTGAAGACCCGATTACGCGACGGAATGATCCGCCTGAGAGATGAAATGGGGGTGACCAAATGACCCGCGATGACGAATACCTGTCGTCTGGTGCTTATGCTCTGAACGCGATGACGGCCGACGAGCTACGCGCCTTCGAACACGCCCTGGCCGAGTCACCCGAGCTGCAGCGCGAGACCGACGAGTTGAGCGCCACGGCCACTCTGCTCGGCCTTGCGACCGCCCCAGTCGAACCGCCGGCGTCTCTGAAGGCCGCGTTGATGGCGAAGCTCGCCGAAACGGCACAGGATGCTGCGGCCTCGCCCCGGGCATCCACCCCGCCGAGCTTTGCCGGCACCGAGCATGCTGAGCACACCGAGCACACCGAGCACACCGAGACGCACGAGCTCTCAGCGGGCGAAGGTGCGACTGTGCCGGAGAATGACATTCCGTCGACTCCGGAGGTCGACCCCGCGTTCGCCGACGGCCCGAGTTCGCCGGCCGTCGCCAAGTCCCATGCCCGCTGGTTCACCAGGCCCATGGGCGTGCTCGTTGCGGCTGCCGCCGCCGTCGCTTTGTTCGTCGGCGGGGGAGTGGTGGGCAACGCGCTCACCACGAGCCCTCCCGCCACCTCGCAAGACGCCTCGGCCAGCTCGCTCGCCCAGATCTTCTCGGCCGCCGACGTGCAGAGCACGCACACGTCGGTCGATGGCGGCGGTCAGGCGACGGTCGTCTGGTCGAATTCGGTCGGATCTGCCGCAGTGGTAGCTCAGGGCATGCCCTCGCTGCCGGCCGACAAGACCTACGAGGCCTGGTACATCAGCGGCAGCTCAGGAGTCGCGACTCCTGCCGGAACGTTCGTTCCCGGCGGAGACGCCACGACCTGGCACGTGCTGAGCGGCACCCTGAGCGCCGGAGACACCATCGGCGTCACCGTCGAGCCCGCCGGCGGCTCCCAAACCCCCACCACCACCCCCATCCTCGCCGTCAGCGCCGCCTGACCCCCTCCTCTTCTTCCTCCTCCTCTTCTTATTCGTCGCCTTCTTCGTCTTCTTCTATCTCGTCTGCGTCTGAGATCGACTTTGCGAAAAGTGCTCCAACCTGACGTGTTTGGGGCTCAATTCGCAAATTGGATTGTGTCGGCACGGCTCGGGCAAGAGCATCCGCTATGTCACGGATAGTTCGCAAGGGATGGGTGAAGAGCCCGTCATCGTGGATGCGCAGCACGTCCCAACCGGCGCGCATGAAACGCTGCCAACGGATGACGTCTTTTCGGTACTGGGCTTTGTTCGTGCGATGCTGATCGCCGTCGTACTCGACGATTACGCGGTGCTGCCGAAAGACGAGATCGGCTCGCCCGATGCGGCCCGCGGCATCGTAGATCACGGAGTTCACCTCAGTTTCAGGCAGTGCGGCTTGCCTCATCAGCAGCCGCAGAAGCGACTCCGGCCGAGACTCCGCTCCCTGCCGCACAAGTTCAAGTGCAGCGGATGCCCGTGATTTACCTCGACCGTGAAACTCGGCGGTTCGCGCGCGCAGCTCGGCCACAGTGACGTACGGACGGGGATCATTCGGGTCTTGAACTTCTGGCTCGAGAATCAGGTGGTCGCCGGCAACCACCAACTCGTTCAACGAGAGTTGCGTCGCCAGGGCGAGCCAAGTGTCAACTGGGTCGGAACAGGGGAGCCCGAACCGCAGAACGACAGACCGCAGAGACATGGTGTCTCCGCTCTGATGCCCTCGAACCCCGCGCACTCGTGACGGGGCTCCCGGCGCCGCGATGGTCACATGCACCTGCTCAGCTTTTGCTCGCCAGGGCGGCAGCGGCACGAGCCACAGACGCGCTGCGGATTCGTGACTGAACCACTCGCGGGGCCGAAGACGTGGCGCGAAGGCCCGGATGGCGGTGGCGGTCGAAAGGGGTGGCAGGCGTACCCCGTGAAATGGGCGCCTCAGATCGTGGCCGCGCAGCCGCGACCGCGAGAGCCCGCGCAGACGGGCGGTTTTGACGCTGAACGGATTCCGGTGCAAAGGATTGGGCAGCTGTACATGTCGTGGCATCCCTCCATAGTGCCTATCCCCAGCCCCCGCCCCCTCGACTTATCCACACCCCCTCCCTTTCTCTCCCCCTCCCCTCTCCCTACCTCCCCCTCCCCGGGGCATCCACTTTGCGAAAAGGCCCCCAAGAACGAATTCTTGGGGGCCTTTTCGCAATCTCGACGGAGGAACGGAGGGAGGAGAGGGAAAGAGAGGGGTGAGGGAAGAGGGGGGAGGGGAGAGAGGCGGAGGAAGGAGCCGGGGTTAGCCGAAGCGGCCGGAGACGTAGTCTTCGGTTTCTTTCATGGTGGGGCTGCCGAAGATGGTGGTGGTCTCGTTGAATTCGATGAGCTTGCCGGGCTTGCCCGTGCCGGCGATGTTGAAGAACGCGGTGCGGTCTGACACGCGGCTGGCCTGCTGCATGTTGTGGGTCACGATCACGATCGTGTACTCCTCTTTCAGCTCCGTGATGAGGTCTTCGATGGCGAGCGTGGAGATGGGGTCGAGGGCCGAGCAGGGCTCATCCATCAGCAGAACGTCGGGCGAAACAGTGATGGCGCGAGCGATGCAGAGACGCTGCTGCTGGCCGCCGGAGAGGCCGCCGCCCGGGAGGTTGAGGCGGTCTTTGACCTCGTTCCAGAGGTTCGCTCCGCGCAGGCCCTTCTCGACCAGGTCGTCGGCGTCGCTCTTGGCCAGGCGCCGGTTGTTCAGCTTCAGGCCGGCGAGCACGTTGTCGCGAATCGACATGGTGGGAAACGGATTCGCGCGCTGAAACACCATGCCGACCTGGCGGCGAACCAGCACGGGGTCGACGCCGGGCGCGTAGAGGTTGTTGCCGTCGATCAGCACCTCGCCTTTGACGTGGGCACCCGGGATCACCTCGTGCATGCGGTTGAGCGTGCGCAAGAACGTCGACTTTCCGCATCCTGAAGGCCCGATGAAGGCGGTGACGGTTCGGGGCTCGATGGTGATCGAGACGCCCTCGACGGCGAGAAAGTCGCTGTAGTACACGTTGAGGTCGTTGACTTCGATGCGCTTCGACACGGGGTTCCTTTGTGCGTTCGGTTCGGGAGAGAGAAGAAGGGAGGGGAGGGAGAAGCGCAGGCCGGGCCTAGCGCATGCCCTTCGGCGCGAAGATCTTCGCGATGACACGGGCGATGAGGTTGAGAATCACCACGAGCAGTACCAGCAGCAGGGCGGCACCCCACGCCGAGGCGTTCGAGGCCGCGATGTCTTTGCCGGGAAAGGCGTAGCCCGTGTAGGCGAGCACGGGCAGCGTCTGCATGGGCCCGTCGAACGGGTTGGCGTTGAAGTTGTCGGTGAAGCTCGCCGCCAAGAAGATGGGTGCGGTCTCACCGATGATGCGAGCCACCGCGAGCATGATGCCCGTGATGAGCCCGGCGATGGCCGTGGGCAGCACGATCTTCACGATGGTCGCGAACTTCGAGACACCGAGGGCCAGTGAGGCCTCGCGCAGGTCGCTCGGTACCAGGCGCAGCATCTCTTCACACGCCCGCACGACGGTCGGAATCATCAGCACCGACAGAGCGACCGAGGCAGAGAAGCCGCTGAACGCTTTGGGCCCGACGATGATGGAGAACAGCGAGAAGGCGAACAGACCGGCCACGATCGAGGGGATGCCCGTCATGACGTCGACCAAGAACGTCACCGTTCGGGCGAGCCACTGTTTGGGCAGCGCGTACTCGACGAGGTAGATCGAGGTGAACAGGCCGATGGGAATCGAGATCAGCGAGGCGATGCCGGTGATGATGAGTGTTCCGACGATGGCCTGCAGGGCGCCAGGCGTCTGCGTCACTGTGAGCGTGTTCGGGTCGAACGTAGAGGCGCCGACCGAGGTGATGTAGCTCCAGCTGATCTCGCCGATGCCCTGCGCGATGACCGTAGCGAGCGTCGAGATCAAGGGGATGAGCGCGAGCAGAAAGGCCACTGTCACGAGCCCGCGGATGACGCGGTCGGTGGCCTTGCGCCGGTTCTCGACCACGCTCGACAGCAGTGCGAGAGCGACGAGGTAGATGACGGCCGAGAGCACGAGCCAGCCGACCACGGAGAACCCGACGAGCAGCAGCAGAAGGGCGCTGACGAGGAGCGACGCACCGAGAATGTACAGCTCGGCGAAGCGGGGCAGCTGGCCGCTGGTCAGCGAATTGGCGACGGGCCCGGTGGGCTTGGTTCGCGGGCTGAGAACGCTCATTTGCCAGCTCCTTCGACGTCGTCTTCAGAAATATGCGCTTCGGTGTCGACATCGGTTGCGCGGCCCTCACGGGTCACGTCGTCGAGCGCGATCGAGACCGCGGCGTCACCCGAGGGCAGTTGGCTCAGCGGGCTCGGGCTGCTCGATTTACCGCCGCCCTTCTTGCGTTTGCCCCTCTTGCCGCCCACGATCGCGCGGGCGATGGAGTTCACCGCGAGCGAGATCACGAACAGCATCAGCCCGGTACCGATGAGGGCATCGCGCTGCAGCGTCGTGGCGATCGGAAAGTTCAGCGCGATGTTCGCGGCGATGGTCTGCGAGTTCTGACCCTCGGTGATGAGACGAACCGAGACGAGGATGGCCGGGGAGATGATCAGCGCGATGGCCATCGTCTCGCCGAGCGCCCGGCCGAGGCCGAGCAGAGTCGCGCTCACGATGCCCGACTTCGCGTACGGAAACACGGCCAGCCGAATCATTTCCCAGCGGGTTGCACCCAGGGCGAGCGCGGCCTCTTCGTGCAGCCGCGGCGTCTGCAAGAAGATCTCGCGCGAGATGGAGGTGATGATCGGCAGAATCATCACGGCCAGCACCAGTGCGCCGGCGAGGATGGTCGACCCCGTAGTGGTGACCGCGCCGCCGAAGAGCGGAATCCAGCCGAGGTTGGCGTTCAGCCAGTCGCTCAGCGGCAGCAGGAAGGGCCGGATGACGATGATGCCCCAGAGGCCGAACACGATAGAGGGCACGGCGGCTAGCAGGTCGACGAGGTAGCCCAGAAGACTGGCGAGCCGACGAGGAGCGTAGTGCGAGATGAACAGGGCGATGCCGATGCCGATCGGTGCGCCGAACAACAGTGCGATGGCTGCCGACCAGAGGGTTCCCCAGATCAGCGGGCCGACGTAGGCCCAGAAGTTCGGGAACGCGGCGGTGGGGCCGGTGTTCAGATCGCTGTTGGTCGACCAGTCGGCGGTGATGGCGGGAATCGCGGAGATGATGAGAAACAGCGCGACGCCGGCGAGGATCACCATGATCAGCACGGCTGATCCGGTGCTCAACCCGCGAAAGATGAAGTCACCCGGGCGAACCCGGGTGGAACGCTTGGTGGCAGTGGAGTCTTTCGACCCACCACCACCGAGCGGGGTGTTACCAGTGGCCTTGGCGGCCGACCCGGCCGAGCTCGTCGGAGCAGATTGCACTGAAGTTTTGTCGCTCACAGCGTTCTTTCTTGAGAGTTCGTGCGGGTCGGGTGGTGCCAGGATAGCCGACGAGAATTCGCGCCGCGCTAGGGAGGAGCGCCCGTTCAGGGCGCCCCTCGCCCTCGCTTATTTGACGTTCGCCAGCGATGCCTGAATCTGGGTGAGCATCGAGTCGGGGATCGGAGCCGAGCCGGCGTTCTTCGCAGCGATCTGCTGGCCGATGGTCGATGCGACGTAGCCGACGTACGACTTGGTCAGCGAGGCCTGAGTGGCGTCTTTGAACGTCGAGCACACGATCTGGTACGAGATCAGCGGGATCGGGTAGATGGTCGCGCCGGTCAGCTTGCTGTAGTCGAACTTCTGCGAGAGGTCACCGGTCGTGGTGGGAACGGTGGTCGCACCCGCTGTGAAGGCTGCGGTTGCGGCATCCTGGCTGAAGGCGACCTTGTTGATCGTCGCGGCAGTCGCCTTGCCGATCGCGCTGTGGTCGGCGTAACCGATGGTGCCTGCACCTGCGCCGACGGCCTGAACGACACCGGAGCCGCCCTTCTGGGCGCTGGTGCCGGCGATGGGCCAGGTGTTGGTGGCCGGGTAGGTCCAGTCGGTCGGGTCGCTCGCGCTGAGGAAGTTGGCGAAGTTCTGCGTTGTACCCGATCCGTCAGATCGCGTCACCGTGGTGATCGTGGTCGCGGGAAGGGTCACACCGGGGTTGTCCGCAGCGATGAGCGGGTCGTTCCAGGTGGTGATCGACAGGTTGAAGATCTTGGCGATCGTGTCGGTCGAGAGGTTCAGGGTCGAAACACCCGGGAGGTTGTAGATCAGCGCAACGCCATCGAGGTAGACCGGGAAGTTCAGCCCGCCACCGGTGCCGCAGAGGGTCTGCGAGCTGGTCTGCTGTGCGGCCTTCAGCGGCGCGTCGGAGCCCGCGAAGTCGTAGCTGCCGGCAAGCCAGTTGGTGACGCCACCGCCGGAGCCCTGCGACTTGTCGTAGTTCACGGTCACGCCGGCGACTTGTGCGACGTAGGCCGCGGTCCAGGCGGTTTCGGCGTTGGCCTGAGCGCTGGAGCCGCCCGCGGTGATGGTGCCCTTGAGCGTGCTGTCGAGCGGGGAGACGACGCCGGCCGATGCCGACGAGGTGGCTGCAGAAGTGCTCGATCCGGTGCTGCTCGATGACGAGCAGGCGGAGAGCGCGAGGGCGGCCGCAATAACGACTGCTCCTGTCGCAGCTGCATTCTTGAACTTCACTGTGTTCCCTTCAATTGGGTAGTCATCAGCACACTGCTTGACGATTCGGGCGCAGGTGCTGGCAGGCCGGTGCAGGCCCTTGACGAAGGTAAACGCCGACCGTGACCACGTTCCCCCCACATGGTGAACAGAAGGTTAACGAGAAGCGTCAGTTGAGGGTCAGCCCGCGAGCTGAGGCACGTGTGTCTCGATCGCGATGATGCCCGAGCCCGGCTGGTCGAGCGAGAGGTGCAGCACCGAGAAACCGGCAACCGGCAGGTCGCCCGCACGGCTCAGCGACGCCTGGCGCGTGCCCCCGGCGGCGAGACCGACCTCGCGCACGATCTCGGGCAGCACGGGCCCGTGCGCGCAGAGAATCGCGCTCTTCAGTTTGCGCACCCGCTTCGCCACCACGTGGCGTACATCGCTGCTGCCGTCTTCGAACGCATCTTGGCTGATCAGCGGGGTCTTACGGATGCGCGTCTCCGTCGTCTCCGCGAACGGGGTCACGGTCTCGATACACCGCCGCGCGGTGCTCGATACGAGAACGCGCGGGCCGAAGGCACGCAGGGCCGGAACGATGACGTTCGCCTCAGTGCGCCCGCGGTGCGTGAGCGGGCGCAGGGCATCCGGCCCGTCGAATTCGCTGCCCGGAATGGTCTTGGCGTGCCGCAGGGCGATGATCGAGAAGGTGCGCAGAACGCCCTGGTCGACGAGCAGCTGAAAGCGCTCGAGCACCTCGACGTCGCGCACGTAGCTGAGGGCCTTCTTGGCTTGGCGCAGCGACATCCACTCGCAGCCCGCGACCTCATCGTTCGGCTCGAACGACGAGGTCGCGAGTACCTCGTCGGTCACCTCGGCCGCCCAGTAGTAGACGACCTTGTCGCGGTTGTTCGGCATGGTGTAGCTGGTCACGCCGAGCGGCACGCCCAGATCGACCGAGAGACCGGTCTCTTCTTTCACCTCGCGAACGGCGGTCTCGGGCAGGGTCTCGCCGGGGTCGACTTTTCCTTTGGGTAGTGACACGTCGTTGCGCTGGGCCCGATGGATGATCAGAACCCGAACCTTACCGCCGGCCATGCGCCAGCAGACCGCCCCCGCGGCGTAGATCGTCACCGAAGAATTCCCGGTCGCTTTCGGCGAGACGTGAGGTACATCAGCCGGTCTTGCAGGTCGATGAGCTTCTCTCCCGCTTCGTTCTCGGTGTGCCTGCTCCACTCGCCGTCTTGGTCGAGCCACCACGAGGTGACCGCGTCAGACATGGCGAGGTCGAACAGTGTGCTGATCTCGCGCAGGTGCTCGGGGCTCGTCAAACGCACCAACGCCTCGACGCGGCGGTCGAGGTTGCGGTGCATCATGTCTGAGCTGCCGATGAAGATCTGCGGGTCGCCGTTGTTCGCGAACGAGAAGATACGCGAGTGCTCGAGGTACCGGCCGAGAATCGAGCGAACCCGAATGCTCTCGCTGACACCGGGCACGCCCGGCTTAATGCCGCAGATGCCGCGCACCCAGATGTCGATCGGAACGCCGGCCTGGCTCGCCCGGTAGAGGCCGTCGATGATGGCCTCGTCGACGATCGAGTTCAGCTTGATCTTGATGCCAGAAGGCAGCCCGGCTTCAGCGTTCGCCGCCTCTTGCGCGATGCGCTTGAGCAGCCCCTTTCGCAGGTGCAGCGGGGCGACGAGCAGGCGCTTGAACTTCTTCTCGATGGCGTAACCCGAGAGCTCGTTGAAGAGCCGGGTCAGGTCTTTGCCGACCTGGTCGTCGGCGGTGAACAGCCCGAAGTCTTCGTAGATGCGCGACGTCTTCGGGTTGTAATTGCCCGTGCCGATGTGGCTGTAGTGCTTGAGCTTGCCCTTCTCGCGGCGAACCACGAGCGCGAGCTTGCAGTGCGTCTTGAGGCCGACAAGCCCGTACACGACATGCACGCCGGCCTTCTCGAGCTTGCGCGCCCAGGTGATGTTGGCCTGCTCGTCGAAGCGCGCCTTGATCTCCACGAGAGCGAGCACCTGCTTGCCCGACTCTGCGGCCGCGATGAGCGCTTCGACGATGGGGCTGTCACCGCTCGTGCGGTAGAGCGTCTGCTTGATGGCCAGCACGTCGGGGTCGGCGGCCGCCTGCTCGAGAAAGGCCTGCACGCTGGTGGCGAAGCTCTCGTAGGGGTGGTGCACCAGAATGTCTTGCCGAGCGATCGCCTTGAAGATGTCGGGCCGGGCGTTGGGCTCCGGCGGCAGCAGGTACACGTTCGTGGTGGGCACGTGCTTGGGGTACTTGAGGTCGGGCCGGTCGATCTTGCTGAGTTCGAACAGGCCGCCGAGGTCGAGCGGAGCCGGCAGCCGATACACCTCTTGTTCGGTGACATCGAGTTCACGAACGATGAGGCCCAGGGTGACATCATCCATGTCTTCGGTGATCTCGAGCCGAATGGGCGGGCCGAACCGGCGCTTCAGAAGCTCTTTCTCGAGCGCCTGAATGAGGTTCTCGGTCTCGTCTTCTTCGATCTCGACGTCTTCGTTGCGCGTGACGCGAAAAACGTGGTGCTCGAGCACCTCCATGCCAGGAAAGAGGTGCAGCAAATGGTTCGCGATGAGGTCTTCGAGGCTGATGAAGCGCAGGTCTTTGCTGCGCTCTTTCGGGTTGACCCGCACGAAACGCGGCAGCACCTGCGGCACCTTGAGGCGCGCGAACTCTTGCCGGTCTGACTTGGGGTTGCGTACCCGCACCGACAGGTTCAGCGACAGCCCGGAGATGTACGGAAACGGATGCGCGGGGTCGACCGCCAGCGGCATGAGTACGGGAAAGATGTCGTCGCTGAACACCTCGGTGAGGTGGTCTTGCTCTGTTTGGTCGAGCGAGTCCCAGGCGACGATGTGGATGCCCGCCTCATCTAGCGCCGGCTTGACGAGGTCTTGGTAGGCCGCCGCGTGCCGCGCCTGCAGTTCGTGCACCACCAGCGAGATGTGGTCGAGCACCTCCTGCGGCCCACGACCCACGTTGGTGGGAACAGCGAGCCCGGTGAGAATGCGGCGCTTCAGGCCCGCGACTCGAACCATGAAGAACTCGTCGAGGTTGCTTGAGAAGATGGCGAGAAAGTTCGCGCGTTCCAGCGCCGGAATCGAGGGGTCTTCGGCGAGTTCGAGCACTCGCCGGTTGAAGGCGAGCCAGCTCAGCTCGCGGTCGAGATAGCGGCCTTCGGGCAGCGCCGGATCGTTAGGGTCTTCGATGATCTCGAAGTCGTCGTCGAGATAGTCGCTGCCCACGCCAGCGTCGAGGGTGATGTTGTCGCCGTCCATCTGATCATCATGTCACTCACGGAGCACCCGTGAGAGTAAACGCCAGGTGAACGAGACGCCGAGGCCGCTCAGCGCGCTTTGTACTGAACGTCGACCGTATAATCGCTGAAGCCCAAGCTTCGGTAGAGCGCTACTGCCGACGCATTGTCGTCGTCGGTGTAGAGGGCTGCCACCGTGCATCCGCGGGCCGCCAGGCGGTTCAGGCCGGCGTGCATGAGGGCTCGGCCGAGCCCCGCACCGGCCGCCTCGGGGGCGACGCCGATCACGTAGATCTCGCCCGGCTCCTGCGCTGCCTCTGCCGCTGTGGCGGCCGTGGGCGCAGTTTCGATCTTGAGCCAGTTGTACCCGACGAGCGCACCGGTGTCGTCGCGTGCGACGAGAAAGTCGCCGGCGTCGAACCACGGCTCTGCCATGCGCGCGTGCAGGTCGTCGAGGGTGATCTTGCCCTGCTCCGGATGCCCGGCGAAGACCCGGGCGTTCAGCGCGATCCACGCCTCGTCGTCGTGGCCGGGAACGAAGCCGTCGATCGTGTACCGGCTGGGCTTCTCCGGGTAGGGGGCCGCGAGGGGTGTGCGCAGCTGCAGCAGCGTGCGCACGGGCTCGAAGCGGTACTTCGTGGCGAGAACAGCCGCGGCGGGGTGGTTGCCGTGCGACCAGGCCATGGTGGGAATCGCTATCGGCACGTCGGATTGAAACGGTTCGAGCAGCCGGGAGAGGTAGGACACGTGCGGGCGGCGGCGGCGCGCCAGTACCGAGTCTTCATCGAGCATGTGGGCCGTGAGGGCGGCACCCAACTCGCGGCCGCGCAGGGCGGGAGCGATGACGAGCTCGAGGGTGTCGCCGTTCACGACCGCAGCGCCGGCGAGTGTGTCGCCGAGATAGGCGAGGGTGAAGACACAACGGCCGGCACGGGCATCCACCAGCGTCTGGTCGTTGAAGGGCGGCTGGCCGTCTGCGGCGACGGCCTCGGCGCCGAGCTGCACGAGATCACGGTAGCCGTGCGACGCCAGCAGGGCCTCTCGGTCGCCCGCTCTAAGCGTTTCGAGCTTGAGCGAGTCGCTCATTCTCATCCTCGAAGAAGTTGAAGCGGTAACCGACGTTGCGCACCGTGCCGATGAGCGACTCGAGGTCGCCGAGCTTGGCGCGCAGGCGTCGCACGTGCACGTCGACGGTGCGGGTGCCGCCGAAGTAGTCGTAGCCCCAGACTTCGCTGAGCAGTTGCTCGCGGGTGAAAACGCGCGACGGGTTGAGTGCGAAGAAGCGCAAGAGCTCGAACTCTTTGAACGTGAGGTCGAGCGGGCGCCCGTGCACGCGAGCCGAATAGCTCGCCTCGTCGATGACGACCCCCGAGGCCTGAATCTTCGACGACGACTGCTCTTGCACCTGCCGGCCGATGGCCAAGCGGATGCGCGTGTCGACCTCGGCGGGCCCCGCGCTTTCGAGCACGACGTCGGCAGCGCCCCATTCTGCGCTGACGGCGGTGAGGCCGCCCTCGGTGAGCACCAGCACGATAGGAACACCGATGCCCGTGGTCTTCAAGATCTTGCAGAGCGACCGGGCGCTCGCGAGGTCGCGGCGGGCGTCGATGAAGATGAGGTCGCAGTTGGGGGTGTTCACCAATTGCGAGGCCTCGGCGGGAATGTGCCGCGTGCGGTGACTGAGCAGAGAGAGCGCGGGAAGAACTTCTTTGTCGACCGCAGAGGTCAGGATCAACAACTGCGCCACAGAGATCCTCCAGATAATGCCTGTCGTAATACTAGCGGCTTGACCCAGACGACGTACGACAGGGCAGAATGGGCACTGTGAACCTACTGGTCAAGAGCGTGACACCCGTCTGGCTGCTGGCGCTGATCGGCGCGGTGCTGGTGGGGGTGCTGTCGCATCCGGGTCAGTATTTCGTGATGCTGCCTGTCGTGCTCGGGGTCATCGTGATTCTCACGTTTGTTGTGCAGCTGCTCGTGGTGCAGCCGTCGGGGTTCGTCGACCGGGTCGCCGCCAGCATCGCCGGCTCGATGGTGATTCTGGCCGTCGCGTCGCTTGTTCTTCTTTAGGTCGAGCCTCCTCTAGAATTAGCGCATGTCATATGTGCCTCTTGAACTGTTCTATCTCGGGCTGCTCGGGCTCGCGGGTATCGGCATCGCCTTCACCTCGGTGGTCGTCATCTTGAGGCTGTTCCGCGGCCAGCGCTGAATGCTTTTACGACGAAGCCAGTCGCTGTGATCGAGATCCCCACCGGGCTGCCGCCCGAGATCGTTCCCCTGTCGTGGTTGCTCGGCGTCTGGGAGGGTACGGGCGTCATCGACTACACGATCGGCGACGAGAAGGTCAGCCACGAGTTCGGTCAGCGGGTGAGCTTCAGTCAAGACGGCCTGCCGTATCTGAACTACAGCTCGTACGCCTGGCTGCTCGACGAGAAGCAGACTCCGCTCGTCACCGAGATGGGGTATTGGCGGCTCAGCCGGCCGTCGGTCGAGGGTGACCCGGGGCCGGGAATGCTGCCGGGCGCCGACCCGCGTCCGTTCGCCTCGACCGAAGCCGTCGAGGGCCTGCGCAACGCCGACGAGGGCTTCGACATCGAAGTCTCACTCCTTCACCCCGGCGGCGTCGACGAGCTCTACATCGGCCAAGTGAAGGCCGCCCGCATCGACCTGGCGACCGACGCCGTGATGCGCTCGCACTCGGCGAAGGAATATTCGGCGGCCACGCGCATTTATGGATTGGTACAGGGCCACCTTCTCTGGGCCTGGGATATTGCCGCACTCGGCCAAGACCTGCGCACGCACGCGTCGGCCCGGCTCGCCCGCGTCGACTGACGATTTCGCCGCATCCGGCAGATCGCTCGTTTCGCTCGTTTCACTTGTTTCACCTGCAGAAAGCCGCATCATGACCGCCTCACCATTTCTCTCCCTTCCCGGCGCTGTCGCCGGCAGCGGGGTCGATTCAACGGTTGCGGCGCACTACGGCAACCCGCTTCGCGAGCAGCGTCTGCTGCTGGGCGGTGGCATCGTCGACCTGTCGAACCGCGGAGTGCTCTCGGTGACCGGCCCCGACCGGCTGAGCTGGCTCGACTCGGTGACCAGCCAGAGCCTCAAGGGCCTGGCCGTCGGCGGCTCGGCCGAGACGCTGCTGCTCGACCCGAGCGGGCGCATCGAGCACGCCATCCGGGTCTACGACGACGGCGTGACGGCATGGCTGCTGGTCGACCAGGCCGAGGCGGAGTCGCTGTACACCTGGCTCGACCGCATGCGCTTCATGCTGCGAGTCGAGGTAGCCGACCGCTCGGCTGAGTTCGCGACGGTGGGGTGGATGCCCGCGGCCGACTCCTCGCTCGAAGGCACAGCGGGTTCGGCTGTCGCCGGCAGCGCTGCTGCCGTCGAGGCGTTCACGGCGGCCCCGAACGGCGTGCCGCTGGTGTGGCGCGACCCGTGGAGTGCGGTCGTTTCGGGTGGTCATCAGTATGCAGAGGTCGACGAGCATCCGGGTGCCGGCTTCGCGTGGTGCGAGGTACTCGTCGAGCGCGAGGTTCTGCCGGCTCTGGCCGCAGCGGTCGGTCGGGGCGACGTCGAGGTCGCCGGAACGCTCGCCGCCGAGGCGCTGCGCATCGCGGCGTGGCGGCCGCGGCTCGCGACGGAATCCGACGAGCGGCTGATTCCGCACGAGGTCGACTGGATTCGGTCGGCGGTGCACCTCAACAAGGGCTGCTACCGCGGGCAAGAGACTGTTGCGAAGGTGCACAACCTCGGGCATCCGCCTCGCCGGCTCGTGCTGCTGCACCTCGACGGCTCAGATTCGGTGCTGCCGGCCCCCGGCGACGAGGTGTTCGTGGCCGATGATCGCGGTGGCGTGCAGACCGTCGCGTCGCCGGGTGGCGCGGGCGCAGGTGCGGATGGTGCCGCGAGTGTCGCAGGTGCGGATGGTGTCGCGGGTGTGGCAGTTCCGGATGGTGCCGCTGGTGTGGCAGTTCCGGATGGTGCCGCTGGTGTCGCGGGGGCCGCAGTTTCGGCCGGAGCCGCGGCGGTGCCGCAGTCGGTCGGTGTCGTGACCGCGAGTGCGCAGCACTTCGAGCTCGGCCCGATCGCGCTGGCGATCGTGAAGCGCACGACGCCTGTCGACGCCGAGCTTGCCGTTGCGAGCGACGGCATACTCGTGCCGGCCGCGCAAGAGGTCATCGTTCCACCCGAAGCCGGCGCCGCGGCCGGCCGCATCCCGCGCCTGCCCCGCTTGGGCGCGCAGCGCCGCTGACGCGGGCGACGGATGTTCCGCCGTGACCAGAGAACCGCCCGCGGAGCCTAGCGAGCCGCCCTTCGACTCCCCGCCGCTGTCACCGCCGCACGCCTCCCAGCCGCCCCTCGCCGGGGAGTCGCCGGCGAGAGATGCCGTTTCGAACGAGAGCGACGGGTGGGGCGGTCGCTCTCGTCCGAATCCGTCGCTCTCGTCGTCTACGCCGCCGACGCCCACGCGGACGACTACGGGGCCACGAGTCGATCGGGTGAAAGGCGCGAAGGGCGCGAAGGGCGCGAAGGGCGCGAAGGGCGCGATGACGCCCACGCGGGCCGGCACGCGCGCGGCGTCGCGCAGTCTGCGGTACGCCACGCGTGCAGGGGTTCGGCGGTCGGCGACGTCGGCCCCGGCCATCCTGCAGCTGACGATCGCTGTGGTTGCCGCGTATTCGGTGGCACACTATGCGCTCGGGCACACCGCCCCCATCACCGCCGTGACGGTGACGCTCTCGAGCCTCGGCTTCGTTCGTGATGCGCGGCCCGTTCGTGTGCTCGAGACGGCGCTGGGCGTCACTCTCGGCATTGCGCTCAGCGAGGTGATTCTGCTGTTCTTCGGGCAGGGCATCTGGCAGCTCGCCCTCAGCCTCGTCGTGACGCTGTTCGCCGCGCGACTCATCTCGCCCTCGCCGGGGTTCGCGATCGTCGCCGGGGTGCAGTCGGTGCTCGTGGCCATGCTGCCGATCGTGCCGACGAGCCCCTTCTCTCGCACGCTCGACGGCCTCATCGGCGGTGCCATCGCGCTGATCGTCACCGCGCTCGTGCCGCGCGACGCGAGCCAGGCGGCGCTGAAGGATGCCCGCGGGGTGCTGCGCACCGTGTCGCGCATCGTCGACGACCTCGTGATCGAGCTGCGTCGCGGCGCCGAAAACGATGTGGGCCGGGTGCTCGAGGCAGCGCGCGAAACCCAGCCGATGATGGACCAGTGGCGCACTTCGCTCGAATCCGCCGTCGGTATCGCCACGATCTCACCCTGGCTGCGGCGGCGCCTGCCCGACCTCACCCGCCAACGCGGGCTACTTCGGGGAATGGATCTCGCCGTGCGCGACCTGCGCGTTGTAACGCGCCGGCTCATGGTGCTGATGCGCGATGGCAAGCCGCGCCCGGAGTTCGCCGACCTCTTTTCGGGTGTCGTCACGGCCGTCAACCTGCTCGGTCAGAGCCTCGACGACCCCACGGTGCGCCCCCTGGTGCGGCAGAACCTCATTCTTGTCGCCGTAAAGCTGAACCCCGCCGAGTCGTTTCCCGACGGCACTCTGCTCGAAGACGCCGTCGTCATGGACCTGCGCCCCCTCGTCATGGATCTGCTCACCGCCACTGGTCTCACCGAAACCCAGGCCCGCGCCGCCCTCCCGCCCGTCTGACGGGCATCGACTTTGCGAAAGAGCCCCCGAGAAGCGAATCTTGGGGGCTTTTTCGCAAATTCGAGGGTGGGCGGGGGGGGAGGGTGGGTGGCGCGAGGGTTGGAGCGGGGGAGGGCGGGGGTGGGGGCGCGAGTGAGGGAGCGGTGAGGGCGGGGGCGAGGGCGCGAGGGAGGGAGGGGGTGAGGCGGGCTGGGTTAGGGGTAGGCGAAGCCGAGGGGCGAGACGGCGCCCCAGGGCAGGGTGAGCTCGCCGAGGCGCCAGCGCGCGGCGGGGCCGAGCACAGGCCAGTCGGCCGCCGCGAGGGCGCGGATGCTCGCCGCCCAGCGCTGCCGTGGGCCGTACACCGACAGCGGGGCATTTCGCTGCCACGCCTCGTCGAGTTCGGCGAGCAGCGAGTGGATGCGCTCACCCTCCACATTGCGATGGATGAGTATTTTCGGCAGCCGTTCCGCCACGATCGACGGCTTCTCGAGACCCGCGAGCCGCAGCGAGATCGTGAAGGTCTGCGGCCCCTCGGGCGAGAGCGCGACCCAGCTCGACACGCGACCAATCTCGTCGCAGGTACCCTCTACGAGCATCCCGCTGACCGTCGCGCGGTCGGCTGAGCGGCCCGAAGCGCCGCTTGCGCGCGGGGTGCCCACGAGCGTCCCGCTGCCTGCCGAGCCGCCTGCGCGCGGGGTGCCCACGAGCATCCCGCTGCCTGCCGAGCCGCTAGCCGAGCGGGCCGCCGAGCCCGTCGAAGTGCCGCTCGCCCGCTGGCCGCCGTCGAGCATCCGCCCGCCCTGCAGCCGACCCGCCATACGCTGCCAGGCCGCAACGACCTCGCCCTCGTCGTACTGCCGCAGCACGTTGAACGCCCGGATGACCGCTGCCCGCCGGCCCCGCGGCAGCGGTGTCTCGAACCCGCCGAGGGCGAAACTCACTCGCGCATCGGGCGCGAACGGGGTGGCGCCCGCGCGCACGGATTCGAGTTGGCGGTTCGCCGTGGCGACCCGCTCGGGCGAGATCTCGAGGCCGATCACCTCGACGTCGGCGCGGGCCTTTGCGAGTCGCTGCTGCAGTTCGAGGGCCGTGACGCCGCTCGCGCCATAACCCAGGTCGACCACGAGCGGGTCATCGGCGCGGCGCAGTACCGGCTGTGCGGCGATCCAGCGGTCGACGCGGCGCAGGCGGTTCGTGTTGGTGGTTCCGCGCGTGATGGCACCGATCGGCATAGCGCGATTCTACGGTCGGATGCCCGGCGGGCCGCGTTGCAGCGCTCAGCTGCGGCACGAGGTTCGCGACGTTGCGGGGCACGGTCGATGCGGCCGCGGCGGCCGCCACGGCGCCCGGAACGGGCATCCGCGGCTCGCTAGACTGGAGCCATGACTGAGCCCTACACCTTGATCTTGCTTCGCCACGGCAACTCCGAATGGAACCAGAAGAACCTGTTCACGGGCTGGGTCGACGTGGGGCTGAGCGAGCAGGGCGTCGGCGAGGCGAAGCGTGCGGGGGAGCTGCTGGCGCAGTCGGGTCTCACGCCCGACATCTTGTACACGTCGCTGCTGGTGCGCGCCATCAACACCGCGAACCTCGCCCTGGCCGAGGCCGGCCGCCTGTGGATCGACGTGAAGCGCTCCTGGCGCCTCAACGAGCGCCACTACGGTGCCTTGCAGGGCAAAGACAAGGCGCAGACGCTCGCCGAATACGGGCCGGAGCAGTTTCAGATCTGGCGCCGGTCGTACGATGTTCCGCCGCCCCCTTTGGCCGACGACGACGAGTACTCGCAGGTGCACGACCCGCGCTACGCAGATCTCGGTGACGCGGTGCCGCGCACCGAGTGCCTCAAAGACGTCGTCGATCGCATGCTGCCCTACTGGTTCAGCGACATCACTGTCGACCTGGCCGCCGGCAAGACCGTGCTCGTCACCGCCCACGGCAACTCGCTGCGTGCCCTCGTGAAGCACCTCGACAACATCTCAGACGACGACATCGCCGAGTTGAACATTCCCACGGGCATCCCGCTCGTCTACAAGCTCGACGCCTCGTTCACCCCCCTCGAGCCCGCCGCCTACCTCGACCCCGAGGCGGCCGCTGCCGGCGCCGCCGCTGTCGCAGCCCAAGGCAAAAAGTAGGCCTGCTTTCTGGCGACGAAGCCCCGCAGCCATCTCGGTTGCGGGGCTTTTTTGCCGCAGTTTCGGCCTGGGTTGCGAAAAAGCACCTAAAACCAAAATCTTAGGTGCTTTTGCGCAACCCGCGCGGTGCGGCGGCGATGCCCGGGCAAGCGCTTAGCGCTGGCCGGAACCCGTCCACTCGCCTGTGGCGAGGTACTTGACCTTCTTCGCGATGGAGACCGCGTGGTCGGCGAAGCGCTCGTGGTAGCGCGATGCGAGCGTGACGTCGACCGTGTTGACCGAGGTGCCGGCCCAGGTCTCGCTGAGCACGGTCTCGAAGACGCTCAGGTGCAGGTCGTCGATGCGGTCGTCGATGTCACGCATCTCGTCGGCGAGGGCAAGGTCTTCGGTCTCGATGAGGCGGCTGAGCTTCTCGGCGACCTCGACGTCGAGGCGGCCCATCTCGTTGAACGTGCCCAGCAGGCGCTCGCCGGCCACTTTCTCGGGGTAGCGGTAACGGGCGAGCTGCGCGATGTGCTGGGCGATGTCGCCCATGCGCTCGAGCGACGCGCTCATACGCAGGGCGCTGACGACGATGCGCAGGTCGCGGGCGACCGGCGACTGCAGCGCCATGATGCTGATCGCGAGCTCGTCGAGGTCTGAGGCCAGCGCGTCGATCTTGGGGTCGTCGGCGATGACCTGTTCGGCCAGCGACACATTCGACTCGTTGAATGCGGTGGTCGCGTTCGTGATGGCGACGACGACGAGCTTGCTGATCTCGACGAGTCGCTCTTGAACCTCGCGCAGCTCTTGCTGGAATACCTCGCGCATGTGACTGATGAATCCTCTCTGCGGTGCTTTTCGTGCAACTGGGGCGCGGTCGCACCGAACCGATGTCGCGGCGACAGGCGCCGGACACACGCCGCCATCTTGCCCGGCTGAGGTTAACAACAGGTGCAGAACTCGTGAACATGATGCTGTCGGGCCGGGCTGCACAGACAAAGAAGTCGGGCGGCACACCGCGAGTCATTAGTGTAGTCGCTATGGATTCAGGCTCGACGGTGCTGCTCTCTGTGGCCCTCGGTCTGGCCATAGGATCGGGCTTCGTGTTCATTCTCTTCGCGGCAGCGCGTCGCGGCGAACGTGCGGCGACCATCGTCGACCCCTCGGTTCCCGACGGTGTCGACCAGGTCATCGATGCCCTCGACTCTGCCGGAATCGTGCTCGACGCCTCGAATAACGTCGTGAAGGCCTCGTCGGCCGCGCTGGCGTTCGGCCTGGTGTGGAACCAGGGTCTCGTGCATCCGGAGCTCACCGCCATGGTGAACTCGGTGCGCCGCTCGGGTGACCCCGTGTCGGCCGACGTCAGCCTGCCGCGCGGGCCGTTCGGTGACGCGACCATCCACTTGTCGGTGCGAGTCGCCCGACTCGGCAGTCGCTACCTGTTGCTGCTGGCCGAGGACCGCACCGAGGCGCATCGGCTGGAGGAGGTGCGCCGCGACTTCATCGCCAACATCAGCCACGAGCTGAAGACTCCGATCGGCGCGATCTCCCTGCTCGCCGAAGCGCTCGAGCCGGCTTCGGATGATCCGCAGCAGGTTCGCAAATTCGCCAAGCGGCTCGAAACCGAGGCCCAGCGGCTCGGACGAATCACCCGCGAGATCATCGAGCTGTCGCGCCTGCAGGCCTCCGACGTGCTCACCGGGGCCGAGCTGGTCGACGTCGACACGGTGGTCGCCAACGCCATCGACCAGAATCACGTGCAGGTGGATGCCCGCATGGTCACGGTCGTCAGCGGCGGCGACGCGGGTGCTGAGGTGTTCGGTGACGAGGGGCTGCTGGTGCTGGCGCTGCACAACCTCATCGCGAACGCGGTGCAGTACTCCGGCGAAGGAACACGCGTGGGCGTGGGGGTGCGCGTGCACGACGGTATCGTCGAGATCGCCGTCACCGACCAGGGCATCGGCATTCCCGAAGAAGATCTCGGCCGGGTGTTCGAGCGCTTCTTTCGCGTCGACCAGGCCCGCTCGCGCAACACCGGCGGCACGGGCCTCGGCCTCAGCATCGTCAAACACATCATCGAGAACCACGGCGGCGACATTCGTGTCTGGTCGCAGCCGGCGCACGGCTCGACGTTCACCATCAGGCTTCCGGCAGCCTCGCACGCCGCGAGCGCCACCATCCCTGCCGCATAGCACCCGCCACCCTCCCTGCCTCACGGCACCACTTAGGAGCAATAAACAGTGATCCACATTCTGCTGGTCGAAGACGAGGCCTCGCTGAGCGAGCCGCTGGCCTACCTGCTCGGCCGTGAGGGGTACGAGGTCACCGTCGCGCCCGACGGCCCGAGCGCCCTGACCGAGTTCGACCGCGGCGGTGTCGACCTCATCCTGCTCGACCTCATGATTCCGGGTATTCCGGGCACCGAGGTATGCCGCCAGATTCGCACGCGCTCGCAGGTGCCCATCATCATGCTCACGGCGAAAGACTCCGAAGTCGACGTCGTGGTGGGTCTCGAACTCGGCGCCGACGACTACGTCACGAAGCCATACTCGTCACGCGAGCTGCTGGCGCGCATCCGGGCCGTCATGCGCCGGCGCACCGAAGCGGATGATCTGGGTGAACCCGTGCTCGAGGCCGGCCCCGTGCGCATGGATGTCGAGCGCCACACGGTCGCGGTCGGCGGCGTAGAAACGGCCATGCCGCTGAAGGAATTCGAGCTGCTCGAGTTGCTGCTGCGCAACGCCGGCCGGGTGCTGACCCGCGGTCAGCTCATCGACCGTGTCTGGGGCTCCGACTACTTCGGCGACACCAAGACCCTCGATGTGCACATCAAACGCATCCGCTCCAAGATCGAGAAGGCGCCCTCAGACCCCGTGCTGCTCGTAACGGTACGCGGCCTCGGCTATCGCTTCGAGGCCTGACCCCCGCACGCGAGAGAAGCCCGTCGAGACCAGAGAAGCCCGCAGAACGGGTTCTTTCGGCCCGACGGGCTTCTTTCGCGAAACTGTGCTGGGTGGTCAGCCGGTGATGGCGGCGTCGGCGGGGGCTAAGCCCTTGAACTGGGGCCAGTCGGAGGTGAGCACGGGAACGAGGAGCTTGGTGCCCGTCTCGGTGCCGTACTGGAAGAAGACGGGGAAGAGTGTGCCCGCCTTCACGTCGAGACCGGTGAAGATGATCTTCTTGTCGGTGACGCCGCCGATGGTCAGAGTATTCGAAACCCGCCCAGCCGCTCCGGTTGCTTTCTCCCCGGGTACGTAGGCGTTCTCGGTGACCGTGGTTCCAGCCGCATTCACGTACTGGATGGTGACCAGCATGCCGCTCGTGTCGGTGTTGACAAGTGACGCGATGAGGCTCGCGGTCTTGCCGTCGTCGCTGATCAGCGTGACGTTACGCATCGAGAGGTCTGGGGCGACGTTGCCCTCGACGCCATCGGCGGATTCGACGATGGTCGTCGTCGCCTGGGGCGTAATGAAGGCGCAGCCCGAGGCCCCGACGCCGAGCGCCAGTGCCACCACAATGGATGCCGCGTACCGTGACCGTGCTCTCACAAAACCCTCCAGAAGTGGATGCCGCTGCCGCGTCGCAGGCCTCGCAGAGAGGCAAGTTACACAGGCGGTAAAACGCTTTGAGTTTAGCTTATAGGCACGGCGACCCCGAGACGGTTAGGCGAACCTTACTACAAGTCGCCTGTGGTAAACTTGACAGTCTAGAAGGGACATCACTACATGCTTTTTGAGGTTGGCGAAACTGTCGTATACCCGCACCACGGTGCGGCGACGATTTCAGAGGTGAAGACCCGCATCATCAAGGGTGAGGAGAAAATCTACCTCAAACTGCGCGTGACGCAGGGCGACCTCACCATCGAAGTTCCGGCAGACAACGTCGACTTGGTCGGCGTTCGCGACGTCATCGGCAAAGAAGGCCTCGACAAGGTCTTCGAAGTTCTGCGTGCACCGTTCACCGAAGAACCCACGAACTGGTCGCGCCGCTACAAGGCGAACCTCGAGAAACTCGCTTCAGGCGACGTCATCAAGGTGAGCGAGGTCGTTCGAGATCTCTGGCGCCGTGACCAAGACCGCGGCCTGTCTGCCGGTGAGAAGCGCATGCTCGCGAAGGCGCGGCAGATCTTGATCTCCGAGCTCGCTCTCGCAGAGAAGACCGACGAAGAGAAGGCCTCGCTCGTTCTCGACGAGGTTCTGGCTTCGTAGTCGCTTCGCGACGAGATTTTGGCTTCCACGTTTCGCCGCGACGAAGCGCCGCGGCGACAAACTGAGCTCCGACCGACCCCTGCACGCGAAGCCGCGCCGATCACGTGACCGTCTCAGTCGCCGTCATCGTGGTCGCCGCGGGCAGTGGATCACGCCTCGGGTATTCGTTGCCCAAAGCGCTGGTCGGTCTGGTGCAGCGCCCGATTCTGTCACGCTCGCTCGACCCGGTCTTCGCTCTCGAGCGCGAGGTACAGCTCGTGGTCGTCGTGCCACGGCAGCACTCGGCACTCGCTGAGCAGATCGTTCGTGACACGGCCGGCCGGGCATCCACTTCGTGCACCATCGTGGTGGGCGGGGCGAGTCGGCAAGAGTCGGTGGCCGCAGGGCTGGCCGCCCTCGACCCGAGTGTTGAGGTCGTGCTCGTGCACGACGCAGCCCGGGCGCTCACCCCGGTGGCGCAGTTCGAGGCGATCATCGACGCGGTCGAGAGCACGGGTCTGGCCGCGATTCCGGGCCTGCCGGTGAGCGACACCATCAAGCGAACCGACGGATTCGGTAAGGCCGTGGCGACGGTCGACCGCTCTGAGCTCTCTGCCGTGCAGACGCCGCAGGGTTTTCCGCGCGCCCAGCTCGAGGCGGCCTACTCCGGCGCGTCGGGCGACTTCACCGACGACGCTGCGCTGGTGGCGGCCGCCGGGCATGACGTGACCATCATTCACGGCGACCCGCTCGCCTTCAAGATCACCACGCCCTGGGACTTGCGGCGTGCCGAGCAGCTGCTCGCTGCCACGGTGCCGGTGGCGCTGCCGCGCACCGGGTTGGGGGTGGATGCTCACGCCTTCGTATCGACATCGGCGGTCGAGAGCGGCGTGAACGACCCCATCCTGGCTGCCGACGGCTCGGCGAGCGGTGCGGCCGGCGTTGCCGGCGTCGCCGTGACTGGTGCGGCCGGAGTCGCCGGCGTCGCCGAGACCGGTGCCGGCGCAAAAAAGCTGTGGCTCGCCGGCCTGCTCTGGCCGGGCGAGACCGCTCTCGAGGGGCATAGCGACGGCGACGCCGTGTCGCACGCGATCTGCGACGCCCTGCTCTCGGCGGGCGGGCTGGGCGATATCGGCAGTGTGTTCGGCACGAGCGACCCGCGCTTCGACGGTGCGCACGGCGACGTGTTCCTCACCGAGACGGTGCGGCTTGTCACCGACGCGGGCTTTCGCATCGGCAACGTGTCGGTGCAACTGATTGCCGCGCGACCACGATTCGCGCCTCGGCGGGCCGAAGCCGAGGGGGTGCTGTCGGGCATCCTGGGCGCCCCGGTGAGCGTCTCGGCGACGACGACCGACGGGCTCGGGTTCACCGGGCGCGCAGAGGGTGTGCTGGCGATTGCGACGGCGCTGGTCTACCCCCGCTGACCATCCTTTTCGGCGAGACGTGCGGTGGAGTCACTTTCATGCCCAATTGCCGCCCTTTCGCCGGGAAAGCGGCTCCACGGCACCGGAGTGCAGGGCGGTGGGCGGTGCGCAGACGTCACAGACGAGACGAGCCTTCTAAACTGAGCGGGTGACTCTACGCCTTTATGACTCCAAGCAGCGCGCGCTGGTTGACTTCGTTCCCCTCGTTGCCGGCAAGGTGGGAGTCTACGTCTGCGGCCCGACGGTGCAGTCGGCTCCGCACATCGGCCACTTGCGCTCGGCGCTCGCCTACGACCAGCTGCGGCGCTGGTTCAGCTACAGCGGATACGACGTCACGTTTGTGCGCAACGTCACCGATATCGACGACAAGATTCTGATCAACGCCGCCGCGTCGGGTGAAGAGTGGTGGGCGCTCGCGTACCGCACCGAGCTCGAATTCACGGCCGCGTACAACGCCATCGGCGTCTTGCCGCCCACGTACGAGCCGAGGGCGACCGCGAGCATCCCCGAGATGATCGCGATCATCGGTCGGCTGGTGGATGCCGGGCACGCCTACGCCGCAGAAGACGGTTCTGGCGATGTGTACTTCGACACCGTCTCGTGGCCGCAGTACGGCGAGCTGACCCACCAGAAGCTCGACGACATGGCCTCGGCCACCGACTCCGAGGAGCGCGGAAAGCACGACGTGCGCGACTTCGCGCTCTGGAAGGGTCACAAAGAGGGCGAGCCGCTCACCGCAGCCTGGCAGAGCCCGTGGGGCGCCGGCCGGCCGGGCTGGCACATCGAATGCTCGGCGATGTCGACGAAGTACCTCGGCGCGCAGTTCGATATTCACGGCGGCGGGCTCGACCTGCGGTTTCCGCACCACGAGAACGAGCTGGCTCAGTCGCACGCGGCGGGCGATCCGTTTGCGAACTACTGGCTGCACAACGGGCTCGTCTCGGTGGTCGGCCAGAAGATGAGCAAGTCACTCGGCAACTCGGTGTTCGCCTCTGAGCTCATCGCGAGTGCCCGCCCCTTGGTGCTGCGCTATTACCTCGGAGCCAATCATTACCGGTCGACGCTGGAGTTTCACGACGGCGCTCTGGCAGAGGCCGAAGCGGCCCTGGGGCGCATCGAGGGCTTCGTCGAACGGGCCGTCAGAAGGCTCGACGGCACGCGTTTCGCCTCGGAGACCGTAGAATTGGTTCCCGACGACTTTCGCGAGGCCATGAACGACGACCTCAGCGTTCCCCAGGCGCTCGGAGTGCTGCACGAAACGGTGCGCTCCGGTAACGCTGCGCTCGACTCTGAAGACTTCGCCGAAGCGGCGAGACTTCTCGGCCAGGTGTATGCCATGACCAGCATTCTGGGCATCAACCCGCTCGACACACAGTGGTCGGCGGGGGAGGCGAGTTCGATGGCCAGTGCGCTGTCGAGCCTGGTCGAGAAGTTGCTCGAAGACCGCGAGATCGCTCGCAAAGCACGCGACTTCGCCACAGCAGATCGCATTCGCGAGGAGCTGGCGCAGGTCGGTATCACGATTGAAGACACCTCAACGGGTGCACATTGGAGTTTTGATGGCTAGTTCAGGCAAGAAGCCCGGCCGCCCCGGCGCGGTTCGCCGCACCAGCAAGGGCCCCGCCGTGGGTTCGGGCGGGCAGGGCCGCCAGGCCCTCGAGGGCAAGAAGCCCACGCCGAAGGCCGAAGACCGGCCGTACCACCCCGCGGGCAAGGCGAAGGCCGCCAAAGAGCGCTACGCCGCCGCGGGCGGCAAGGGCAAGCCCGGTCAGCCCGAGAAACGTCAGCGTATTGCGGGCGAGGGTCGCGCCGGAGCCGGTCGCCCCGGTGGGCGCGGTACGGGCCCGCAAGATCCGTCGCGCCAGCAGCGCCGCCCGGCAGCCAAGGGGGAGGAGAGCGAGGTCGTGACAGGCCGTAACTCCGTCGTCGAGGCGCTGCGCGCCAAGATTCCCGCCACCGCGCTCTACATCGGCACCCGCGTGGAATACGACGAGCGCGTGAAAGAAATTCTGTCGCTCGCCAACAGCCGGGGCATCCCGGTGCTCGAGGTCATGAAGCCCGAGCTCGACCGGCTCGCCGGATTCGACTCGGTGCACCAGGGCGTCGCGCTGAAGGTTCCGCCGTATGAGTACGCGCACCCCGTCGACCTCTACGACGAGGTGCTCGCACGCCGCGAGACGCCACTACTGGTGGCACTCGACGGCATCACCGACCCGCGCAACCTGGGTGCGATCATCCGCTCGACCGCGGCGTTCGGCGGCCAAGGCGTCATCGTGCCGGCCCGTCGCTCGGTGGGGCTCACCGCTTCGGCCTGGAAGACCTCTGCCGGTGCCGCCGCGCGCACGCCCGTGGCCATGGCCGCCAACCTGACCCAGACGCTCAAGGCGCTGAAGCAGAAGGGCGCGTTCGTGCTCGGGCTCGACGGCGACGGCGACGTGCAACTGCCGGAGCTCGCTCTCGCGAACAGCCCCGTGGTCATCGTGGTCGGCAGCGAGGGCAAGGGCCTCTCGCGGCTGGTCACCGAGACCTGCGACGCCATCGTGTCGATTCCCATCAGCGCCACTACGGAGTCGCTCAACGCCGGTATCGCCGCCAGCGTCACCCTCTACGAGATCTCGCGCCTGCGCACCCTCGCTGCCGCGAAGTAGCGGCGCGCGGCGCCCGCTGCGAGCGTCACTCTCTACGAGATCTCGCGCCTGGCCGCCGCGATCGCCTCGCGCGCCACGCACCCGCCTTCGTCGCGGCCACGCCGACGGAGCGCGGTAGACCCGTATAGGTTGCGCAAAAGCACCCCCATCAAGCGGTGGAGGTGCTTTTGCGCCCCCCGCGCAGGTGCGTGGGGGGCGGCGGCGTGGCCCTGGAAGCGGCGCGAGGTGTCGATCTCACGAGCAGGTCGCGCGGGTTGAGGCTTGCGTTGAGCCGCGGTTACTGCTCGAGGGTGGCGTCGAGGGTGATCGGTACGCCTGTGAGGGCCTTCGAGACGGGGCAGCCGGCCTTGGCGTCGAGCGCAGCAGCCTGGAAGGCCGCGTCGTCGATGCCGGTGACCTCGCCCGACACGGTGAGGTGGATGCCCGAAAGCTTGAACCCGCCCGCCGAATCCGGCCCGAGCGTGACGTCGGCCTTCACATCGAGTGCCTCGACCGTTCCGCCCGCGGCACCGAGCATCGCCGAGAACTGCATGGCGTAGCAGGCGGAATGTGCCGCCGCCAGCAGCTCTTCGGGGCTCGTGAAGCCGTTCGCGTCGTCGGCGGCGCGCTTCGGAAACGAGACGTCGAACGTCGCGAGCTTCGAGCTGCTGAGTTCGACCTGGCCTTCGCCGGTCTCGAGGCTGCCGTTCCAGGCGGTGCGTGCGGTGCGTGTGGGCATTGCGTTTCTCTCTTTCGGTGGGTGGAACAAGAGGTCAGATAGAAGTTCGTATGTTGCCCGCGAAGGCGAAGACCTGATCGCGCAGCATTTCGATGGCGTCGATGCTGAGACCGGATGCCCCGCAGACCAGTTCGGGAAACCGAGTGGTCTGCGCGCGCAACTCGTCGCCGGCCGGGGTGAGCGAGACCAGCACAGAGCGTTCGTCGTCGGCGCTGCGGTTGCGCTCGACGAATCCGGCCGCTTCCAAGCGGCGCAGCAGGGGTGACAGTGTTCCGGAGTCGAGCTGCAGGCGTGCGCCGAGGTGCGACACCGTGACCGGCTCAGACTCCCACAGCACCAGCATCACGAGGTATTGCGGGTAAGTGAGCCCGAGCGGCTCGAGCAGCTCACGGTAGCGCGCCGTCATCGCCCTCGAAGCGTTGTACAGCGCGAAGCAGATCTGCTCGTCGAGCAGCGGTGCGGAGTGCTCGGAGGTGGATGATCGGCTGGCCATACCTCAAACCTAACACATTGTGGGCAATAAAGTTGTGCACAACTTAAAGGCGAATGCCAAGCAGCGAAGGCGCAATCGGGTCAGACGGTGAGGCGCCAGTCGTCGTCGGCGACGGCGCCCGCCTGCACGGTGATGGGCAGCGTGATCATGCCTGTCGGTGGCCCGACCACGGTCGCTTCGTCGCGGCGGTGCCGCAGAATGTCGTTGATGTAGGAGTTGAGCGCCTCCGACAGCGGCACGTCGCGGTTCTGTTGCTGGCTCATGAACCAGCGATGCTCGAGCAGCTGGTGGAACATCTCGGCCGGCTCGAGCTTGCCCTTGAGGTCTTTCGGAATCGCCCGCACAACGGGCTCGAATACCCGCGCGAGCCACTCGTGGGCGAGCATCTCCTCATCCGAGTCTTTACGCCCGAACCGCAATGTGTACGAGTCGAGGTCGTTGAGCAGCCGCCGAGCCTGGTTCTCGCCGGCGTCGAGCCCGGTCAACCGCAGCAGACGGCGCTGGTGGTGCCCGGCATCCACCACCTTGGGCTGAATGCGAACCGTGCTGCCGTTAGCGTCGGTTTTGATGGCCAGCTCTTCGATGTCGAAGCCCAGGTCGTTCAGGCGGTCGACGCGCTCGTTGATGCGCCAGCGCTCCGACGACGAGAAGGACTCGGAGCCGGTGAGCTCTTTCCAGAGCGATCGGTAGGCCGCCACGATGCCGTCGCTGATACGAATCGGGTCGAGTTCGTCGGCCACGCGGCCGCCTGCCTCGAGGTCCATGAGTTCGCCGGCGATGTTGACCCTGGCGATCTCGAGGTCGTTCTCGCGTTGTCCGTTCGAGAGGCCGCCGTCGTAGAGCTGCCCGGTCTCGGCGTCGACGAGGTAGGCCGCGAAAGCGCCGGCGTCACGCCGGAACAGCGTGTTCGAGAGCGAGACATCACCCCAAAAGAAGCCGATGATGTGCAGGCGCACCAGAAGTACCGCCAGGGCATCCACCAGCCGTGTCGCCGTGTCGGGGCGCAGGGTCTGCGAAAAGAGGGCGCGGTAGGGCAGCGAGAACTTGAGGTGCCGCGTGACCAGCACAGAGTTCAGGTCGTCGCCGTTCGCATCGGTGCGGTTCGTGATGACCGCGAGCGGGTCGACGCACGGCACATCCAGGCCCTGCAGAGTGCGCAGCATGGCGTATTCGCGCTTGGCCATCTCGTCGGTGGTCTCTTTGATGGCGACGACGTGGCCGCTGAGGTGCGCGAACCGCACCAGGTGCCGTGAGATGCCCTTGGGCAGCGAGGCGATGTTCTCGTTCGGCCACTCGTCGAGCGGCAGGTGCCAGGGCAGGTCGAGCAGCGCGGGGTCGACCGTGGCTGCGGTGATGTTCAGTGAGCCGGTCAATGGATGCTCCTCAGCTCCGGTGGGTTTCGATGCTGTGTGGCGTGGCACGGTGGTGCCGACATGCGTCGGGCCTGACGGTTGCTGCTGCGGCAGCAGCAGAACTCGGCAGGCCCGACGGGATGATGCTGGCTAGGCGGCGACGACCGGCTTGTTGCCGACGCGCTGCCCGGTCTCGTTGTCGAACAGGTGCAGGTGGCCGGGCTTGGCGGTGAGGTAGACCTTCTCGCCCGCGTTCGGGTGAACACGACCATCTACTCGCGTCACCAGGTCGGTGCGCTTGCCGTTGACCTCGGAGTGACCGTAGAGGTAACCGTCGGCGCCGAGCTCTTCGATCAGGTCGATGTCGACCGGCAGGCCTTCGCCGAACGTCTGGGCGACCACGATGTCTTCGGGGCGAACGCCGATGGTGACCGTCTTCGCGTTCACCGATGCGAGAAGCTCGCGCTCGACAGGAATCACCGAGGTACCGAACTGCACACCGCCGTCGACCACGTCTGCCACGAGCAGGTTCATGGCCGGGCTGCCGATGAAGCCGGCGACGAACACGTTCTCGGGCTTCTCGTAGAGGTCGCGCGGGGTGCCGACCTGCTGCAGCAGGCCGTCTTTCAGCACGGCGATGCGGTCGCCCATGGTGAGCGCCTCGGTCTGGTCGTGGGTGACATAGACCGTGGTGACACCCAAGCGGCGAACGAGCGACGCGATCTGGGTGCGGGTCTGAACGCGCAGCTTGGCGTCGAGGTTCGACAGCGGCTCGTCCATGAGAAAGACCTGGGGCTGGCGAACGATGGCGCGGCCCATGGCGACGCGCTGACGCTGACCACCCGAGAGGGCCTTCGGCTTGCGGCCGAGGTAGGGCTCGAGGTCGAGCAGCTTGGCAGCTTCGAGCACGCGGGTGGCGCGCTCTTCTTTGTTGACGCCGGCGATCTTGAGCGCGAAGCCCATGTTCTCGGCGACAGTCATGTGCGGGTAGAGCGCGTAGTTCTGAAAGACCATCGCGATGTCGCGGTCTTTCGGTGGAACATCGGTGACGTCGCGGTCGCCGATGAGAATGCGGCCCGAGTTGACCTCTTCGAGCCCGGCGAGCATGCGCAGTGAGGTCGACTTGCCACAGCCAGAGGGGCCGACGAGAACGAGAAACTCGCCGTCGGCGGTCTCGAGGTTGAGCTGGTCGACCGCGGGGCGGGTCGAGCCCGGGTAGAGCCTTGTTGCATGGTCGAAGGTGACTGATGCCATGGTTGTACTACTCCTTCACCGGCAGGTACGTGCCGGACGATCCGTTGTGATGGATAAGCGAGCCAGCGACGGTGGTGACCCGTACCCAGTATGGCACGGGTGCCGTCTGGCGCATTCCCAGACAGGTTCATTACTATCGATGGATGCCCGCTTGCGGTTTCGGCGCCGGCAAACCCTTTCTTTCATCCCGAATACCGGAGTACCACCATGACCAACGGCAGTGCAGACGACCGCCAGAACAAGAACCAGCGGCGTGAGGCCGCTCGCGAAAAGGCGAAGGCTCTGCGCGAGGCCCAGCACAAGAAAGACGTGCGCAACCGGGCCATTCTCTTCAGCGGAATCGGCGTGGTGGTCATCGCCATCATCGTGTGCGTGGCGCTCATTCTGGTCAGCTCCATGAAGACGGCAGGCCCAGGCCCCGCCAACATGGCCAGCGACGGCCTCAAGATGGGCACAAACAACGTCGCCGTCACCACCCCGGCGCTCGCGGCCGGTCAGCAGCCCACGCCGAGTGCGACGAACGACCCCGGCGTGCTCGACATTCGCGTCTATATCGACTACATGTGCCCCTACTGCGGCCAGTTCGAGACCACGAACCTCACCCAGATCGACAAGTGGGTGAATCAGGGCGCGGCAACCTATGAGGTGCATCCTCTGTCGCTGCTCGACCGTTCGTCGCTCGGCACCAAGTACTCCACCAGGGCCGCCAATGCCGCTGCGTGCGTCGCGAACTACTCGCCCAACAACTTTTTCGACTTCAGTTCGCTGCTGTTCGCCAACCAGCCACAAGAGAACACCGCGGGTCTAGATGATCCCACCCTCGAGGGCTACGTGAAACAAGCCGGTGCCGGTTCGCTCGACCAGATCAACACCTGCATCACGAACGGCGATTTCAAAAGCTGGGTGGCCGACGCGACCACCCGGGCCACGACAGAACCGTTGCCCGGCTCGACCGTGTCGAAGGTCACCGGAACACCTACTGTGCTCGTGAACGGCCAGCAGTACCAGGGCTCGTTGACCGACGCCAACGCGTTCGCGAACTTCGTGCTGCAGGTGTCGGGTCAAGAATCGACCGCGACGCCGACTCCGACGCCCAGCTCGTAGCTCGTAGCTCGTAGCAGAGCCTCGGGCGGGGGAGTGCGGTCTCCTGTGCGGCGGTAGAATAGTTCGCATTAAGCAACTAGTCCGGGTGAGGGGTGACGCAGCCGCATGACGAGCGCGACACCGCCGAACAGCACCACAAAATCGGTCGCTCGACGCATCGCGCGCGCACTCGCAACGGGCGGTGCCTGGGTGCTCGCCACGACCACGGTGCTGGCGCTGGTCTCCGTCGCCGAGGGGTTCGTGGCGTACCGCCGCCTGTCTCGAAAGCCCATGACGGTGAAGCCCCCGCGAGCCGGCGTCGTCGGTGCGGGGTTGGGCGGGCATCCACTTTCGTTCGCCGTGCTCGGCGATTCGCTCGCCTACGGTTATGGGTCGGGTGACCCCGACCAGACCGTCGGTGTGCTTCTGGCCAACGGGCTCTCGAGCGCGTCGGCGCGGCCCGTTCATCTGCGCAACGTGGCCGTCATCGGTGCGGAGTCGCGCGACCTCGACCAGCAGATCGATCTGCTCGTCGACGACGACCTCGAGCCCGGAGTCGCGCTCATCGTCATCGGCGGCAACGAGGTGATGCGACTTCATAGCGTCACCGATTCTGTCTGGTATCTGGGTGAAGCGGTGCGCCGACTGCGTGGCCTCGGCTGCCGCGTCGTCGTCGCGACGTGCCCCGATATGGGAACGGTGCGCCCGTTCGCTCCCCCGCTGCGGTTCGTGGCGCACTGGATGAGCCGGGTGCTCGCCATGGCGCAGACCATCGTCGTGCTGCGCGCCGGGGGTCGAGCTGTGTCGCTCGCCGATACCGTCGGTGCGGTGTTCCGCTCAGACCCGCACACCATGTTCGCCGAAGACCACCTGCACCCCTCGTCTGCGGGCTACGCCCGGGCGGCGGATGCCCTGCTGCCCAGCATCTGCGCAGCGGCAGGCTTTCGGCAGCCGACTGCGCCCGACGACCGCGTGCCGCACCGCGTCTACCTGCACGGGCGCACCAGCCCGATGCTCGTGTGGCTCGCGTTCCGCGCGTCGCAACGCGGGGGTACCGAGTCGGTGTCTCTGCCGCGGCGGTAGCGCCGGCGATCCGCATATGCTCTACCGTTGACCCACGAGGCAATGGCGATCGGTACTGGCAGGGGGCGACAGGTGTCAGGAGACTCCGCGGGGCGCGAGCGCGAGCGTGGGCGCGGTGTCGGTGCCGTAGCGGGCGTGGCTCCGGCGCGTGATCTCGCTGCGGAGGCCGAAGAGCAGGCCATCGGGCGCCAGGTCTTCGTGCGCCATGTGTTTACGAGACTGCCACTGGTCAGCGCATTCGTCGTGGCCATCAACCTCTTCGTGCAGGTGCGGGGCGACGTCGGGCTCGCCGTGGCAATCGCACAGAACCTGACGTTCGGGGCTATCGCCGTCATCGTGCTGCTCAATCTCGTCACGTACATCATGGTGGGCGTGATGGTCGCCCTGATGCCCGTCGTCGCCGATCGTGATTTCAACCGATGGACGCGCCTCGTCAGCCTCCTGGTGATCGTGCTCTTCACCGTCGTGCTGGTCTTCACCGCATCGTGGCTGCTGCTCGCCGTTCTGCTTCTCGTGTTCGCGGCGGTCGCGGCTATCGTGCGCCGCGGCCGCCGCACACCGCCGATCGAGGTCGACCGAACGACAGTGAGTGACCTACTGACGACACCCATTCCTCCGGTGGATTCCGAACTGCGAGCGTTGTGGGCCGACGGGCGAGCGATGCTGCGGGCGGTTTCTCCGACGCCTCTGCCGGTGACGCCGGTCGAGGCCGCTCTCGTCCCGCCGGCCGAGCCGAAGACTCTCGCCCTCATCGCCGACGAATGGAACGAGCGTTCAGCGAAGATCGGCGGACTGCGCTCGAAGTCGCTGACCCGTCTGGCGTTCTCGGGCATCATCGGCTTCGTCGCTTTGTTCGGGCTCGTCGTTCTGACTCAGCCGATCCGATTCGCTCCGCTCGAGCTGGTATCGGTCGACGGTGCCGCCCCGCAGCCCGGGTTTGTCTTGCTGACGAGCGGGCGCGGCCTGTTCGTGCCTGACCCCTTCGGCGCCGTTCAGTTCATCACGGCCGACCAGGTGACCTCGGTCACTCTGTGCGACGATCCTCCGCAGTGGTGGTCGATCTCCGTGGTAGAGCTCGTCGCGCCCGGAAAGACGAGCGGGGTGGACTGTTCGGGGTACCGATGACCGGGCATCCGCTCGACCGTGTCTAGAATGGGGTGTTGTTCGACGTGCCGGCGTGGCGCAATTGGTAGCGCACCGCTCTTGTAAAGCGGGGGTTGCGGGTTCAAGTCCCGCCGCCGGCCCCACTAAAACCCCTGGTCAGCTGAGGTTTGTCACTTTTCGGTCGCGGGGCAAGGTGGCCGGCGTGGGGCGAACTGCGAAAATCGTCTTAGGGTCAGACGCTCCGACGGGCCGATCGACGGTTCTATTGATCGGCGATGGTCAACCGAAGTTCGCCGCCCACTCGCCCAACCGGTTCTTGATTGTGTCGAGCTGGGCAGGATGGATGACAACTCGCGCTCGGGGGCACTTCAGTGTCGGTGGGCGATCAAGCTGATCGAGACGATTGTGACGATCAGGCCCAGGATGAAGTAGGAGAGGATTACGACCGTGAGAGCACGGCCTCGGCCAAGCTGACGGGTTCTCTTGATCTGGGAAAGCGCGATGTGACCCAGTACCAGGCCTGGAACAACTCCGGCGACTAAGAATCCGACGAGTGCCAGGGTCGCCATGAGATTCGTTTCGGGCAATGTCGGAACCTGCGGCGGAGGCAGGTATCGCGCTTCCATCCCGGATGCCGCCTCCGGCAGTGGAAATAGGGAAAGCCCGTCGTCTGGTTCGCTTTGGCGACTCATGCGTGCAGTAGGGACAGCAGCGCAATAAAGACCACCGAGCCAGAGAGAAGCACCGTCACACTGCCTGCGCAGATGGCGTAGATGGAGGCCCCGAGACCTCCAGTTTGCTCTGAGCGGGATATTCCGATCGAGCCGTAAATGATTGCTGCGACACCCAGCACGATCGACAGAACCACGAAGCCGAGCAGTCCGACCGCTGCCGTGTGGGTACGTTGATTGCCGAGGAGCGCAGAGATGAGAAAGAACACGAGGAAGAGCAGAAAGCCGATCCTGGCGGTCAACGAACCAATCCTGGCCGAACGGTTTAACCCGGTGCGCATCGAACGCGCATAGCCGGGCCCATACATCGACCTCCGCGGAGCCTTATGGAAAACGTCCGTCCAGATCGACCCGTTCCACCAGCGATCCTTGCCCGTACCCTCAGGATCCTCGTACCAGCCTGGCTTCGCCTGCACGGCGCTCGAGCCGATCGACTGAGAGGGTATCGTCATGGCAACATCATGGCATTTCTCGGCGCTGCTCAGTGCAACGACGTTCCACCAATTTCCCTAACCAACGCCCTCCAGCTGCGCCTGCGACGGTATGACTCCCAATTGCGCGGGTCATATGTGACGCCCGACGTTCAAAGTACTGCTGGGCCGCCGGATCGGCGGTCGTTTCGGACGACTAGCTACCCCCGCAGGCGATGTCGTCTTCGCATCCATCGCGATGGTGTTCGGCATCGGATTGATCTCGGACGGCTTGCTCCACTGGACGGCGTACACCCACGCATAACGGTCACGTCATCGACGGGCGCGGGCGCGACCGGAAATCAACCGACCGGAACTCTCAGTTCGAGCCATAGGACTGATTGATTGCCCTCACAGGGACGGTCGGATGGGAGCATGGTGTCAACTGTTTGATCGTTGTCTGAGGGCTGGGATCGTGGAAGTGCAGCTGGAGCTGAGATCGGATAGAGCCTTCGGTCGGCTTTGATCATTCGGTCGGTGTTGGCAGGGGCCATGGTGCCGCCTTGTTCGCGGGATGTGTCCTGATCGTAGCCTCAGCTGCAGCCGCATTCTGGTACGCGAGGCGCTCCGACCGAGCGTGGTCAGGGTGGCCGCGCCATCAACCGGTAGGCGAGTTCAGGAACGACGAAAGTCAATTATCACGATGGGGATAAATTAGCCACGCAAATCGATGAAGGCCGTTGCGGGATCGGGTGCGCCATATTTTCTCGTGGCGAGGTCCTCCGTGAGGTAGACGGTCAGATATTGGGGGACTCGGGGTCGTCCCGCGTTATCGAATACAGGGACGCGCAACCGAAATTGTTGCGTCCCTTTGGAGGCACACGTGAATTCGGCGACGACCTCTGTCTTGGGCCAGTTCCCGACGACCTTGACGACCAGGTCCCGGTATTCGCTGCGCACCCTGTGTACTTGGTTGTCGCTTCTAGTCCACACAAGGTTCGGCTCGTCGAGACTAGTGAGGTGGTTCAGAACACTTGCAACGTACGTTGAAACCGCTGCCTCGTCTTCGGCGGGCAGCGTCCAATCGCAGTTATCGACGGTCGAAAGATCTATTTTGGCGATCATTTCGTCCTCTTCCGTCTTTGCGCGACGTTCGGAGAGGTGGGTGTACAGCCACTCTTCCGGAAAGCCTCGGCCCAGAGGCGTCGAGGCGTGGTCGCCGACCACTACCTCTGACGGCAGCTCGCCCGTCAGATCCAGGTCGATGGACTCGACGGGGTAACTGAAGCTGCTGCTCGTTCCCCCGATGTCCCGTCTCTCGATAGGCCCCGTTGGATGGTAGGTAAAACGCAGTTTGTCTCCAACGACGTCGATGCCTGAGACAAGTCGATCGACAGTGAGGTACTCGACGTTCCCGTTGGGCTGATATCGGTGCAAGGTGACGGGTGCGGTAGCGGTTGGTGGAAGCGGGGTTGCCAAGCGGGGGATAGTGGTCGGTGAGGTGCGCGACCGATCCTCCGCTGGTGGGGTCCTGTTCAGGTCTTCCCGATCTTCAAGTGGAGCGTCGCCACCGATCTCGATAAAGCCAGGGTCGAAAGAACCCGAGTCACTCATTCGCTCGACGATTGGATAGGGCTCCGCAGTACACCAAAGGCCTCTACCGTCAGCGCCGATCGGTGTAAGCGTGCCCAGATCTATCGCAGAAACGGTCAGGCGTTGGTCAATGTGCACCGCCGTCGAGCGCGGCTTGCCTAAAGACCAGAGCGTCTCGATCTCGGAGTAGATGACCCACACCCCCGTCGGCTCGCTAATGGTTCGTGTCGTCGCGGAGAGCGGTGGCAGCGACGCATCCGGCCAAGTGACGAACTGGATGCTCAATGCTGAGTTCCGCACGGCTGCCACCGGCCGCATCGAATCGACGAAAACGGTTCTGTCCCCGAGCACTACGGGTGGCAGCGTATCCATTCGGCAACAATAGCGGCGAGGGCGGCGGTTCGCAGGTGGACCTCCAAAGGGGTCTGGGTGATTCATGCGTTCGAAGTCCTGAAATACTCTGCTCCGCCGAGGAACTTGCTGCGCTTCGTGATTGTCAAGGCGCGTGGGACGGTGCGTGTGTAGAAACACCAAACAGCCGCAGCCCCTTTTTATCGAAGTCGAATATGTCAACTCCAGTACGCCATTCGAAGAGCTCGGTGAGACTTGCGTAGTAGGCGGCTTCCCATTCGATCATCTCCGCGACGAGCGTGTCAGTCAGATGCGATTCCTCATAGGACACTGGTCCCGGCGCAAACCAAAGGACGGTCTCGGCGTAGTCGGGAAACACCCTCACTACCGTTCCGAGGTACTCCGCAGCATCGGTCATGACTCGACGTTAACTGAACGGGAATCCCTCACGTGACGTTACGTGGATCGGATTTCGCTACGGTCGCTTTAGCAGCTGTGAATTCGACGGCGTAACCCCGGGCGCAAGGCACCTATCGCGTTACTCGGCGTGGGGCGGCACACCGGGCGGTGGCACCAACGAGAAATTGAGAGGTTTTGGAAGTGAACTGCCGTGCATGGTGATGCGTACCGCGCCAAGATCAGCGACCGCTGCGAATCCTTCCGAACGGGTCGCGACCCAAAGCGCGAACATCGTGCCATCGACGTTCATGGGGTGCACGGACCACACCGACTTGTCGAAGATCTGATCACCCAGCACAACGGACTGATCATGGATCTGGCTTACTCGGAAGTGCTCGTCCTCGAGTGTCGCTGAGCCGTGGTCAGTGCTGAGTAGGAGTTCACTGATCGCAAGAGCGGCCGTCGATCGGAGATCATCTACGAGACCCTGAACCCCGCCAGCATCGTCGATGCGCTGGCCGATCCGACCAAGCGTGCGAATCGTGTAACCATCAAGCCCACCGACACGGATCGAGTTATCGGGCCAACTAGCACCAGCTGACCTCGCACCGAGCACGACCGGCTGCGGCAGTGGATCGGGAACCACGATAAGAGTTGAATCCATCACCCGAGTCTCCACCAGACGCGCAAAGAGCGCACTCCTCGAGAGCCTCCCGCCAGCCAGGCGTCCCGTTTAGGTCGCCCGATTGAATTCCCGACGATCGGGCGCTAAGCGAAGCACTCTTCAGAGCCGGCCCAGCGTTACCAGACCATGCTCGGGGTGAAGGCGAATTGCGTGAGCTCATCCCCGATGACCAGAGCGCTGCCGGCCGGCACCTCGCGCCACATTCCGGGCAGGTCGACGAGGGGTTCGGAGACGACCACTCTGGCTGTGGGGGAGAGGTGCGTGAGTCGTTCGCGCTCGGGGTACAGCATTTGAACCGACTCAACGTCTTCGCTGACGAAGAGCGTGTTGGTGACGGGGCCGCTGGAATAGCGGGCCGCGTACAGCTGCTCGCCGTCGGCCAGACCGATCGTCATTTGCAGTGGTGAATCGATTCCGACTGCCTCGGCGGTCGCCTCGACGAAGCCTGCCATGCGCTGTAAGCCGCCGATCGGGTCGCTTTCTAAACCGAAAGTCAGCGCGAGGTGGAACATCAGTTCGGAGTCGGTAGATCCCTGAATGCTGCTGAACAAGCTCGGATCGACCGCTATCAGCAGCTCGCGTCGAATGCGGGCGAAGTCTGAGATGTATCCGTTGTGTACGAAGAGCCATTTGCCGTAGCGAAACGGGTGGCAGTTGGTCTCTTGAACGGGAGTTCCCGTGGCTGCCCGCACGTGGGCGAGAAACAGTCCGGTCGAGACCTCAGATGCCAGTTCCCGCAAATTCGGATCGCCCCATGCGGGTGCTTCGCTTCGGAAGAGCGCCGGCTCCGTTCGGTGGCCGTACCAGCCCAATCCGGTGCCGTCAGCGTTCGGAAGGCCGACGTCGGCTGCGTGCCTTCGGCTTTGCTCGATCAGCGATCGTTCGGTGTCGTAGAGCAGTTCGCGCGGCTCGATGGGAGCGCCGATATATCCGAGCCAGCGACACATGTCGGCCTCCTTGCCACAGTGCGTTCAGTCTGACAGGTTTCGGGATGTACGGGGTTCGACTTTTCTCGCACAACGAGGCACCTGACGCGCTGCTGACGGGCTCCCAACGCGAAAGCGCCGCCAGTCAGTCCCAGTCGAGGTAGTCTTCGATCGCCCAGGCTGTCTCTCCGGCACGCGTCTCTGGAAAGCGATGGCCTCCGCCCTCAATGGTGACCACGCTGACGAGGCCCGGAGTGGCGTCCCGCAGGGCTTCGCCATTGGCCGGGGGAGTGCTCTCGTCGTCGCTCGCCTGAACAATCAATACCGGGATGCCGGCTGCCAACGGTGCCGCGTAGAATTCCACTCCGAGCAGTAACACGCCGTTCACACGTTCGTGGCGCTCGATTGCGGCAATGCGTGCGACGACTCCGCCGCTGCCGTGGCCGCCGATCCACGCATCGGCGATGTCGAGATGATCGAGTACGGCAAACACATCCTCAGCTCTGTTCGTCTGGATTCTCAGAACACGAAAGTCCGCCGCTGAGACCAAGTGCGAGAGTGTCGCCAGAGCGTCGAGGTCAGAGCCCTGATCGACCACGAGCACGAGTGCAGGACCCGCCCCTTCGTCTGAGAATGCGATCGTCAGCCCATTCGACTCGAAGACCTGCGTGTCACTCATCCCGCTCCATTCGATTTTGTGTGCGCGGCCTCACAAACGGGCACAGGCACCGAGAAAGGATATCCGAACGCGCACCCGGCGAGACTACGGCAGTGATTCTCCCTCCGGGCGATCGGCGCCATGCTCGCACCTCACAAGGGGCCCCGCCTGGTGCACGGCACCCTTGTCATGTGGCGTGCCGGAGCGTGCCTGATCCGGCTAGCTGTTCGTAGCGTCGCCGATCAGCTCGGGGAATCCCGCCACGCAACGCGGCTCAGGCTTTGCTGGCGGCCCTTGCTCGTGCCTTGATGGCACCGATGACCTCGGTCTTGGCGTCGGCGTAATCGTTCATGTCGTGCCACCGCTGGTGGAGCAAGCTTCTCTTGGTGTTCTCGTAGAGTGCGCGGTCGTCGGCGCTGGAACGAAGGTGATCGCGAAGCAAAATGTATTCGTCCACAGCAGGATCGTTGCGTTCGAGAACGTGGATGTGAACGTCGCGCTCGGGTGTTCGCACGAGGCGGTGCCCAGGCTCGCGAACCCGCAGGTCGTATCCCGCAGCAAGGAGCGCGTCGAGGTAATCCTCTTCGGCCGTGATGTCGTCGACGGTGACCACGATGTCGATGATCGGCTTTGCTGCAAGCCCGGGAACCGAAGTGGATCCGATGTGCTCGATGTCGAAGTGCACCGTGGCCAAGGCCTCCCCGATCCGTTGCCGATGATCGGAGTAGATCGTGGGCCACCGAGCGTCGTAACTGTGCAGTTCGACCTCGATCGCCTCAGGTCCGCCCACAAGTTCGACCGTCGTGGCGTCTGGTCGACGTGGTTTGCTGCTTTCACTCACCTAAAGATCATCGCATTGCGGGCCGGGCCGGGCCGCCCACCCGGGCCCGAGCCCGAATATCGACGGGCCGGCAACGCTTCTAACTAGTCGCTGGCGTGCGGAGTCTGTCGACCCACCATCGGGTAATGCGGAGGTCGTTCAGTGTGAATCGGCCGTCGGGGAGGGCTGCGCGAATGTGGTCGTCATCGAATAATCGGGTGGGCCGAATTCCGCTGGGTGGTTCGGGAGCGAAGGGTGCAGCTTCGCTTACGCCTTCATCGAGCATTCGGGCCTGTGCTTTGGCGACGAGAGGCACAACCATCGTCCACTCGGTGAGTTGGGCAAGCGCTCTGATCGCCCAGACCGGGGCGGGAAAAAAGATCGGCTTTGCATCGGCAACGCGGGCGATCCGGCGCACGGCTTCTCCGAGGGTCATCTCTTCGGCTCCCATAACGGAGACGGTCGGTTCGGCGATGCGGCCTTCCAGGGCTGCGACGAGCACGTTGACCACGTCATGGATGGGTATGGGTCGCACCAATCGTTCGTGGTAGCCGACGGTTGCGAAGAGAGGGCAGGTTCGCACGGCGCGGGTCACGTGGTTCACCATATGGTCCCCGGGCCCGTAGATCATGCCCGATTTGAGGATCGTGTGGTCGATTCCGGAGCGGCGTACAAGCTCCTCTGCCGCCCACTTGGATTCGTGGTAGCCGGAGCCGCAATCCGGGCGGGCGCGCAAGAAGCTGACCATGACTATCCGCTTCACGCCGGCCCGACGAGCGGCCTCGATGACGGCGCGAGTACCGTCGACATGAACGCGCTCGAAGGTCTGGTCGCCAATTTCACGGTTGATCCCCGCGCAGTGCGCAACCGCGTCGCAGCCGGCCAAGGCCGTGGTGAGAGCTTCGACGTCGTCGATTCGTACACCAGTCTGACGCGAGATGATGACGGTCTCGGCCGGATCCAGCTGGGTGGCGAGGTTGCGCCCGACAAACCCGGTGCCGCCGGTGATGGCCACTTTCATGATGTTGCTCCTTCGCTTATTAGCAATGGAGCTAAACTATATATAGCAACAGTGCTATATTGCAAACATGGCAGACACAGCGACAGAGATCTTCTCAGCCCTCGCCCATCCCACCCGTCGTCAGATTTTGCAAGACCTCAAAGATGGCGAGTTGGCAGCCGGCGAGATTGCCGCGAAGTTCAAGTCCACCGGGCCGACGATCTCCCGCCACCTGAGCGTTCTGCGTCAGGCAGGTCTCGTCACTGAGCGGCGAGACGCCAATCGCATTCTGTACTCTCTGGCCAGCGAGCGACTCGCGCTGTCTGTCGGCGACTTTCTCTCGACCGTGTGCCCCGAACAAATTGTGTTGCGTGAGTCGCGAAAACACGGCACACCTCGAGGAAGCCGCGCTGTCGACGCGTAGTCGTGACTGGGTGGCGCAAAGGTGTTCGCGCAACTCGCTAACATGTCGGCTGTGACTTCCGTCACCGTTGCAGGGCCTGCCATACCACTCGACCCAATCTTTCGTGGCCACCGTTCCCGGTGGCAAGATGAAGGAATCGACGAGAGGATGCCGACGTGACCTTCTATCTGATCTCCTTTCCCAGCGCGGCGATGCGCCTCGACGAATCGGAGTTCGCAGCAGCGGAACGCGATTCCCACGCGGTCATCGCCGAAATGAAGCTCGCGGGCGTCTACCGGTTCGGGGGTGGCATCGATGAGGATGTCGCGGCAGTACAGGTTGGCGCTGACGGCACCGTAACTCAGCAGACCTACCCGCAGAGCCGGCAACTCAACGGCGGGATGACGATCATCGAGGTCGAAACCCGAGAAGAGGCGCTCGAATGGGCCCGCAAGACGACGGTCGGCTGCCACACGGTGCAGGAGCTTCGGCAGTTCATGGACGACCCCGCGATCTGAATGCCGTCGCCCGTTGAAACAGCGGAGATTCGCAACCAGTAACGGCTATGCGGCGTTTCCCTCGCCGAATCTCCGCTATTTTCGCCTACGGGATGGCGTCACGCAGTCGTGAGCCGGGTGCCGACCGCGGCGGTGGGGGGAACGTTTTTACTCGTGTTCCGGAAGCAGTGGTGCCGACCATCCCGAATCGCGGCCCAGCTGTGCGGCCCGCGAAACCGATGCTGCGCCGAAGCGGTCGCGAACGGCGTCGAGAACGGTATCGAGGCGCGCCTCGTCGTTCCAGTCGATCGGCAGCTCTGGCGTGAGGCTGTCGGCCTTCGCTAGCTGCGACAGGGAGATTCCGATGAGGGTGATGCCGCGCTGTGTGATCTGCGGATGCGCAGCGGCGAGGAGTTCACGCGCGACGGCGAGCAGCACCGTCGTGCGATCTGACCCCGTGCGCAGCGTGCGCGACCGGGTTGCCTTGGCGAAGTCGCCGTAGCGGAGCCGCAAGATCACCGTGCGGCAGACACGATCGCCGTCGCGAAGGCGCCGGGCGAGCCGATCGACGATCTGGGTCAAGATGAGGTCGAGCTCGTCGGCCGTGCGCGGTCGGCTGCCGAGGGCTCGCTGCGAACCGATGGATGAGCGGCGACGCGTCGTGTCGACGGGGCGCGGATCTTGCAGCCTGGCCAGGGCGTGCAGGTGCGCACCCGACGCGCGACCCAGCACTCTTTCGGCTGTCGCGGCCTCGAGCTCGGCCAGCTGCCCGACGGTCGTGATGCCGAGCCGATGCAGCTTTTCGGCGGTCGCTGCGCCGACTCCCCACAACCGTTCGACCGGCAACGGGAGAAGGAAGGCCTGCTCCTGCTCGGGTTCGACCACGAGCAGCCCGTTCGGCTTGCTGACCGCGCTGGCGACTTTGGCGAGAAACTTCGTTCGCGCGACACCGACCGAGATCGCCAGGCCGACCTCTGCATGCACTCGCTCCCGCAAGCGCACGGCGATCTGTTCGGGCGAGCCCGCTAGACGACGTAGACCCCCGACTTCTAAGAATGCTTCGTCGATCGAGAGCCCTTCGACGAGCGGCGTCGTATCGTGGAAGATCGCGAAGACGCTTCGGCTGGCCGCCGAGTAGGCCTCCATGCGGGGCGGAACCACGACCGCATCAGGGCAGAGGTCGCGCGCCTGCCGACCGCCCATGGCGGTGCGCACCCCTCGCGCCTTGGCCTCATAGCTGGCCGCCAGAACCACACCGCCGCCGACGATGACCGGCCGGCCCCGCAGCGCAGGGGCGTCCCGCTGCTCCACCGACGCGTAGAAAGCATCGAGATCGGCATGCAGCACGGTCGCCTCGCCTCGCATCTCACGCCTCCTGCCGGTTGCCCTCCGAGCATCGTTTCAGGCACGGGTGACACTGACCGGTTGGGATGATCAGCCGGCCGTCAGCGTCAGCCGACCGTCAGCCGGCCGTCGATCGGTCGTCGAACGGCCATCAATGGCGAGCTCGACCGCTGCTTGCTTTGGCCGGATAATCTGAGATTCATGCCTGATACCGCGCAACAGCCGTTTCTTCACCTACCTCGAATCCATCGGTGACGGCCAAGGGTTCCACGAACGCAGCCACGGGGAATCGTTCCTCGACCTGGTCATTTCCCGCTCCAGGGTGCGGGGTCTCTGGGTGTTCGACGAGCCAGAATCGGCGCTCTCCGTTCCCGGCTGTCTGGCGTTGATCGGGCTGATGCACGACCTCGTCGAAGGCGGATCGCAGATCGTTCTGTCGACGCATTCCCCGATCCTCGCCGCGTACCCCGGTGCCGACCTGATCGAGGTCGGCGAATGGGGGCTCCGTGCGAGCGAATACGACGACCTCGACCTCGTGCGAACGTGGCGTTCGTTCCTGGACTCGCCTGAACGCTACTTACGACACCTCGCTGTCGACGACTGAAGGCGCGAGGGTAAGTTGAGAACATGAACAACCGTGTCGGTCGAATAGTGTTGGTGGTCGTCGGCGTGATCGCTCTCATCGTGGGCGTGGTGTTTGCCGGGCAGGGTGCGAACCTCATCCCCGGCAGTTCGATGACCGGTGATCGCATGTGGTTGTACATCGGAGTCATTGTCGCCGTGGTCGGCGTCGTTCTGATCGTGCTCGGCCTGCGCCGACCGGGGCGCGGCCGAGCAGATAGGTGAGCTGCGGCGGCGCGGCGGTCGTTGAACTGCGCGACAAAGTCGGCTAGCACTCGTCGCCGCTCTGCCGGATCTTCGATGTCGTCGCCACGCCCGCGTCTTCGGCGTCGGGATTCCGCTGAGATACTGGGCACTCAGCAGCACTGAATCCCCACGCCTCTTCAGTCAGACGGGACTATGAACCGATCGAATCTGCGCACCTGGACCGTTGACGCCAACGACGGCATCGTCGCGACTGCGGGGGTGCTCGAAGGGTTCGCCGGTGCAGGGGCGAACGAACATGCCCTGCTGACCGCCGCCATCGTGGCAAGCATTGCGGGCGCGCTCAGCCTCGGAGGCGCGAGATGGGCCGAATACGCTGCAGAACGCGAAGCACAGCTGCGGATCATCGCCGAAGAAACCGCGCAGTTGTCATTGGAGCCCGAACGAGGAATCGAAGAACTTGCGCTGAACTTCGAAAGGAGAGGAGTCTCACAGGCGGTCGCCCGCCAGGTCGCTGAAGAACTCAGCGTGCAAGACGCACTCGCTGCGAAACTTGACGCCCAGCACAACATCCGAGAAGTGATTGCACGCACCGCACCACTTGTCGTCGCGAGTGGCGCGGTACTCTTCTTTCTTCTCGGCGCGGCGGTGCCACTGATCATCACACTTCTCGTGCCCGCGCCCCTTGAAGACGCAGCGATACTGCTGGCTGTGACGGCGTCATTGATCGTCACCTCCGTCGTCAGCGCCCGAGGTGGCGGAACACTGTTCTGGCAGACACTCGCCAGAACACTGATCGTCGGACTCGGAACGCTCGGAATCAGCTACCTCATCGGCACGCTGATCTTCGCGTAGCTCGTGCGATTCCTGGTTGACTGGAGAGGTGATCCGAGTTCACCTGAACGGGCGAACCCAGATCGCATCCCGACACCGCTCTGAAGTGGAACCGTTTTGGTGAAGGCGAGCAATGCGGCGGGCCCGGCCAGACGAACCCCGTCACACTCCACCTGCTGCCTTTGTGAGCCCCGGATGGGCGGGAACGTCTAGAGTCGCAGGCTGATCGTTGTTTGCGGAACAGTTACCAACGGAAGGGCGGCGTCATGTCGGCTAGGGAAACATTCGAGCTCACCGAGCATCGGCTCACGGTGCCGCTTGTTCACGGAAGTGAGGATGGTCGCACCATCGAGATCTTCGCCAGGGTGGTCACGGCGCCCGACGGCCGGGATCGACCGTTCCTGTTGTTCCTTCAGGGCGGTCCGGGGCATGAATCGCCACGGCCTATTGCCCTGCCCGGCACACCGTCATGGTTGCAGCGCGCGCTGCAGGATTATCGCGTCGTTCTGCTCGACCAGCGCGGCACCGGTCTGTCTACACCCTACGGTGCGCCGGGACCCGATCCTGCGGTCGACGCCGAGTGGCTCACGCACTTTCGCGCCGATGCCATCGTGCAGGACGCGGAGCTCTTACGAGAGCACCTCGGGGCATCGACGTGGAGCCTGCTGGGCCAGTCGTTCGGCGGCTTCTGCTCCCTGCACTACCTCAGCGTCGCCCCCGACAGCCTTCGCGAGGTCTACTTCACGGGCGGGCTGCCGCCGGTGGGGCGCCCCGTCGACGACATCTACTCCGCGACCTATGGCCGGATGCGCACCCTCACCGAGCGATACTACGACCGGTTCCCCGGTGACCGTGAACGTTTCGCGAATCTGCTCGAGCTCAGCGCAGCGGGAGAGCTGCGTACCCCGACAGGGGAGCCGATCTCGCAGCGGCTGCTTCGCACGATCGGGCACCAGCTCGGCATGGACGGGGGAGCGGAGCAGCTGCACTATCTGCTCGAACGTGACCCCGCATCATCCGCGTTCACCCACGATCTCGCGGCTGCGTTCTCTTTCGGTGCTCGAGACCCGATCTACGCGGTGCTGCACGAGTCGAGTTACACCGACGGCGGTCGCACCCGATGGTCGGCCGAGCGAGTGGAGCCCGCAGATTTTCTCGGCGACTCTTTGCTGTTCACCGGCGAGCACCTCTTCTCCTGGCATTTCGATGACATCGCCGAGTTGCGACCGTACCGTGCGGTGGCGTCGATCCTCGCTGAGCATGACTGGCCACGGTTGTTCGACGCCAATGTGCTCTCTTCAGTCGACGTGCCCTGCGCGGCCGCGATCTACGTCGACGACCCCTTCGTCGACCGCGAGTTCTCAGAGGAGACCGCCGACCTCATCCCCTCGCTGAAGCGCTGGGTGACCGACGAGCACCTCCACAACGGGCTCCGCACTTCGGGTGGCGCCGTGCTCGACCGCCTGATCGGCTTATCGCCCGCCTGACCAATTCGCACAATATTCACGCGCCGCCCTTCGCGGCTGGGAGCATACGTATTACGCCTCGCTCACCGACGACTTCCGCTGGCGAACGCCCGAGACCCTTCACCGGTTCGGCGCTGACGGCGATTCCGATGGTCTGCAACACAATGCGACGTACTACGGCGGCGCATTCGAATGCTGCACGTTAGACGGGCCGCGCAGGTGGCCTGGTAGATGTCGATGCTGAATCGGATGTGGTTGGAAGTTAGGCTTCCTCCATGTCGAAACATGCGCCGCCAGCTCCTCCGATGCAGGCGCGGTTCGAGTCGGATGCCTTTGTCAATCAGAGCCCGTTGAGCGGGCGGAGGAAGCCCCAGAAGCGCTGGGTCAAATACTTCTTACTCGTCATCGGGTGTCTTGTCGGTTTGATGATTGTGCTTGCGTTCGCCGATGGAATCGGGTCTGGGATCTGGTGGCGAGACGCCTCAACAGCGACCTGCGCGGTGAGAACGATTTCACGCCACGACACTTACGGCAAGAGCGGGTATCTCGGCACGGTCTTTGACGTGGAATCGAGCTGCGGAGCCCTTCAGGTGACCAACGGCGGCGGGAGCATGGGACTCGATGAGGAGGGCGCTGACGCGCTCGGCGAGACGCTTCAGATCGGTAAAACCTACGAAATGAGTCTCCGCGGGTGGATTGGCTGGCCCAACGAACGGCAGGCCATTGTTGAGGCCACGCTGCTGCCGTGACGTTCGAGACGACGAGTTGTCGCAAATCCTTCTAACGCCTTGCTCGTCGACGTGGATCGGTTCCCGACGATTCGGGGTTCTCTCTGCGTTCGGAGAAGTCGACTCGGCGTGCCTCGAACGTCGCCGTGTCGTACGCTCGAAAGAGCCCGACGCGTACGCGAGGGCGCACGCGTGCCACCAGGGCCAGGATGAGCAGGAGATCCGCTGTGCTGAAAGTGCTCAGCTACAACTTGTGGCACGGTCGCGCCCAACGCGAACTCGAGTCGCTCATCACGACTCACTCTCCCGACGTTTTGTGCGTTCAGGAAGCGTACTCATCGAGCCTGCCGAACCGGCTCGGCGACCTCACACTGGCATCCGGCACGACGGGTAACCGTCTGGCTGTGGCTCTTTACGTACGACCTGAGCGCTTCATCGTCGAGGCGGCAGCAAAGATCAAGCTGTCCGAGTCGCGGCATGACCGACTCGTCGGCGGCACCGATCACCGACTGGTCGTAGCGCGAGTGCATGACAGGCAGACGGACCGCCGCTTGGTCTTGGGGTCGTTTCACGGCACGCCGTTCACGGACTCTAACGCGTTCCGACGCCTTCAGGTCGACGACGCCCACGAAGCTCTGCGGAGGCTGGGGCCCGGACTGCCGACGGTGATGGCCGGTGACTACAACCATCCCATCTTGCTCAGCATGCTGCGTCGCCACCTCAAACGTCGCGGCTTCACGGTCGCGCGCACAGCCACCAGTACATTCCACAAGAACCGGAGCCTCGTGCGAGGTAAGTTCGACCTCGCTACCATCTCCGGGCTCGATATCGGCAGCGCCGACGTGCTGCCCCGAGGAGCATCAGACCACCGGCCGGTGCTCTTCACCTTCGAGTACGCGCACTGAGCTGGGGAGTTACCCGCCGGAGCACAGACGACTGTCGCGCCGACGAAGCCACAGATGATGACGAAGCCGCAGAAGCTGAAGCCGCAGAAGCTGAAGACCCGGAAGCTGAAGTCCCAGTCTGTCCAGATCGCACAGACACGCTCGTGTGGCGGATTCTGTCAGGTTGCACTGAGCCGTGTCCGCTCGTATGGAGAACCGTAAACGACCTTCCGACCTCTGCCCCGAAAAGGACTGCCGAAGTTTGGTCGGCGAATTCTGCGTCCTGATTACCTGACGAATCGATCGAACCTCACACTCCTCCTTTGTGATGAAAAAGGCTCGACTGGCTCGCAACAGAAACGCCGTGGCCCCTAACGTGAGGGGCATGCCCAATCTGATGAACCGTCTCCGTCCGGCGCTCGAACCACTTGTTGGTGGCGTTTTCTTGCTGCTGTGGATCAACGCCGAGGTCGGGCGTTTTCACGAGGTCGGCTTCTACTTGGTGCTCTCCGCCTACGCGATCGCTATCGGGGCTGCCAGGGCGCTGCCATGGGTGTCGTTGGCCATACTCTTCTTCGTTCCGGTCGTGGAGTTCATCGGGCTGCTCGAGCGACCAGATTCCACGACGTGGCCTATCGCGGGTGCGAGCATCATCGTCGCGTTCATCATCGCCCTGAACGCTCGACCCCTGATCAAGTGGGTAGGCCTCGCCGTCGTGCTCGCGCAGGCGCTGTTTGTGGGGTTCCTGCTCGTGTATGCGGGCGACTGGATCGGCTGGACTGGCGGCGCCGGAGTAATTGTCGACGAGAGCAGCCGAACGAGCTACGCGATATTCCTGAGCGTCATCGGTGCGGTACTCTGCGGCACCGCGTGGACCGCAGGCTTCGCCATCTCGGTAAGTGCCAGACGCAGACAACAGCAAGAGATTCTTTCCCAGACCGAGGCGGAACTCACCGTCGCGGGATACGAGCTACGAAGCGTCACAGAACGAACCGGCATCGCGCAGGAGGTACATGACGTTCTGGCGCACTCACTCGCGGTTGTCATCGCGGTCGCTGACGGAGCACGCTTCATTCGCGAGTCGAAACCCGAGACTACCGACGAGGCATTGCGCGAAATCGCCAACACTGCCCGTTCAGCGCTGCTCGATCTCCGATCGCTCATCGAGGGCCTTCGAGATGACACAGCAAACAGGCCACAGCCCGGTATCGCAGATTTGCCCGCACTGACCGACCGACTCTCGGCCGCAGGAATGACCGTCGAAACCGAAGTCTTCGGCAGGCCTCACCCCCTTACGGCGAGTCAGGAGCTGGTCGTTTATCGCATCGTTCAGGAGAGTCTTACTAACGCTTTGAAACACAGCGGCGCGCGCCCATCGGCTGTCGTCGGTTTCGACTGGCAAGGCTCCGGTCTTGCGTTGTCGGTCACGAGCACCGGCGACCATCCGCAAGCCGATCTAGGGGAGGGCCAGGCGCCCCACTACGGCGTTCAAGGCATGAAGGATCGGGCACACCTCGCGGGTGGCTGGCTCACCGCCGGCCTGGATGATGGCGCCGACCCCGCGTACCTGGTTACGGCCTACATCCCAACTGCAGCCTTGCCGGAAACGGTTACCGAAGAGAACCCGGACTCGGCTAGCGCACCTCACGAGGTGGCTGCGTGAGCAACACTACTGACCCCATTCGAGTCGTCGTGGCCGATGATCAAGTCCTGTTCATCTACGGCATCCGAATGCTCATTGATTCCCAATCGGATCTGGAACTCGTGGGTTCTGCGACCGACGGCAAGGAGGCAGTGCGCCTCGTGGAGGAGCTTTGCCCGGACATTGTGTTGATGGACATCCGGATGCCCGTCATGGACGGTATCGAAGCGACGTACCGGATCACTCAGAGCGACAGCGAGAAGCAATCGCGGGTCGTCATTCTGACCACATTCCAACGAGAAGAAGCCGTCTTCCGTGCGATGAAGCACGGCGCAAGCGCATTCATCACGAAAGACGCCACCCCAGAGTTCGTGCTCGAGACCATCCGCGCCGTGCATACTGGCGACCGCATCGTCGACCCTGCTGCGACAATCAAGCTCGTCAACGAGTTCGCTGACCCAGATGCCAGCGCCCGCGAGAACAGAGAGCGAGCAATCGCAGCACTCTCGCCGCGAGAGCAGGAAATATTTCTCCTCGCCGCAAGAGGGCTCAGTAACAGCAACATCGCCGCCACGGCCTTCATCAGCGAGGCGACGACGAAAAGCCACATCCGCAGCATCCTGAACAAGCTGCAGCTGCAGAGCCGCGTGCAAATAGTCGTCTACGCATACGAGAACGGGCTCCTCAGAAGCTAAAGATGCGCGGCGGAATTGAGTGGGCCACCTGACTGCGTGTTCGGCGCCGGCGCTGCGGTAGTCGGGCGGATGCACCGAACCAAGCGCAGCCCGGGTCGTGAAAATGATCTCCGGAAACGACTTCGTCGAGCCAGGCCCGCGCGCGAATGAACTACCGCCTGGTGCCACCGATACCGGGAACCGAGGTGATCTGCCTCATCCAGGCGGCGACTTGAACCTCGTCGAGGTCGTTGACGGTCGTGAGTTCCACTCCGCGCGTCGCCTTTCCCATGCCCACCGGCGTCACGGGCGGAACCGGGTCGAGCAGTGTCGCCCCGTTGATGAACATGAGCTTCACGTGGCCGGCGAAGGCCCCGCAGCTGAAACACCACCCGTCGCCTGCTCCGTAATAGGCCATGCCCCATTTGACGGCCCTCTGAAGATCGGGCACCGTCGCGGCGGCCAAAGCATCGACCGCCTCGGCGATGCCGCGCTGCGGCTGCGGCAAGCTGGCGATGTAGGTGAAGACCGGCTTGTCGCCGACGGCTGCCTTCGCCGAACTCGCCTTGCCGGTCATGGCCTCGGGCAATGGCTCGGTAGCACCGCTCTCTATCGAACCTGCCGAGCCTGCCGAACCTGCCGAGCCGGCCGAACCACCCACCATGCGCCTGTCTTGCGTGTCGTCTTCGCGCTTGATCATCTCGAAAGCCACCTCCCCCAGATCACTGTACTCCAAATGTAAACACCGTACACATAATGCGCTGAGGCCGCCACTTTGGCGTTGCGAAACAGCCCTGCCCCGGGTGGGTGCAACACTTCTGAGATGGCCAAGCAACGCAGTGAACTGAAGAACACCGGGTACGAGATCTTCATCGGCATTCTGTCGATTCTCTCGATCGTGAATCTGGTGCTCGTCTACGCCGTTTTTCACGATGAGTCGCTGCAGACGGTGCTGGGAGTCATGAACGGACTGTTCAGCCTCATCTTCCTCGGTGACTTCACGTATCGCATCGTGACGGCGCCCTCCCGCGGGGCGTACTTCTTCAAACACTTCGGGTGGGCCGACCTGTTGGCGAGCCTGCCGTTTCCGCAGTTCAAGATTTTGCGGGTGTTCCGGCTCATCCGCGTGTACCGGCTGCTGAAGCAGGTCGGCATCAAGACCATCTGGCGAACGCTGGTCAAAGATCGGGCGGGCAGTGCGTTGATGGTGCTGCTGCTGCTGGGCATCCTGGTGCTCGAATTCGGCAGTCTCACGATGCTCTACATCGAGAAAGACGCACCTGGGGCGAATATCACCACGGCCTCCGATGCGATCTGGTACATCATCGTCACGATCTCGACCGTCGGCTACGGCGATACCTATCCCGTGACGAACCTCGGCCGCCTCGGCGGTGCAGTGATCATCGTCATCGGTGTCGGCATCTTCGGTACCTTCACGGGGTATCTCGCAACGGTCTTTCTTACTCCGAAATCGCTGGACTCGGAGGTGGATGCTCGTGCAGTGGCGACGGGCAGCGAAACGCCCTCTGAGCAACCCGTCGTTTCACCGGCTCCAGGCGTCGCGGGCGTCGCAGGCGTCGCCGTCGTCACGGAGGTCGCAGGCGACACGATGGCCGAGCTTCGGGCTCTGCTGGCCAGGTCAGAAGCCGACCTCGCCGCGATGAAGGCACTCTTACACTAGGCAGCTTTCTCGCGCTCGCACTCGTGCAAGCGGTCTGGCCGACCGGGCTCAGGGCTTGACGTCGATGAGGTTCTGCTCTGCCCGGTCTTGAATACCGTCGATCACGGTGTCGGAGACGGCGGTCTCGTCGGCTTTGGCCACGAAGATCTCGGTTCGCATCACCATGTTGTCGTGGCGCATGTCGACCACGTAGAGCGTGCCTGCGGCTGCGCCGAAGGTTCCGTCGACGGTCCACGACGCGTGCGGAGTGATGGTGCCGGCAACGTCTGACGTGACCGAGCCGCGCAGGTTGCCCACATCTACCGTCGTGCAACTCGTGACGGCGCGTTGCAGGCGTGAGATGTAGGCGCCCGCTTCTGCCGAGTTCGAGAACACTCGAGCCGATTGGCTCACTGTCGATGAGGTCGCGAGGTTCGCCGCCTCAGCGAGACTCGAGACGACCTCGGCGGCCGCCCCCGATTTCTCGTCGCCGAACACGGGTACCGTCGACGCGGCGAACCGGCACGTCGTGTTTTTCGGTTCAGCGGCACCAGTCGCCCACAATTGGGCCAGTTCTGCCGACGATTCGCCGACGGTCGAGTGGATGATCGTGGCCGTGCCCGCTCGGCCGAAACCGGCTGCCTGGGCGGGCGTGAAGAAGGCGTCGCTCACTGCTGCGCTGCCGAAATCCGCCTCACCCGGCGCCGGAGCGTACGGGTCGCCCGACGGGTCGCCCGACGGCGAGCCACCCGACGGCGGGCCGCTGCTCGCGCTCGGAGTGGTGTGCGGCGCTCCCACGCTGGTGGCCGCCTTCACCACGCCGTCAGCGAGTACCGTCGCGGTGACGATCAGCACGCCCACAACGACGATGCCCACGGCGATCACCAGCGCGGCGAGCGGCGACGCCCCGGGCCCCTTCGGCTTCGGTGATTGCGGAGACGGTCCCCCCGGCGCGCCTGAGGCTGTTGTCGGCGGCGCGATCGGATTCGAGAGCTCGGCTGGCATGGCCCAGGCCGCGACCGGTTGAGGTTGGGGTAGGGGTTGCGGTTGCGGTCGCGGTTGCGGTTGCGGTTGCGCCAGTATCCAGTCGCGAAGCCCCGAATACGTCGACGGATTCGCCAGGAGCACTCCGCGCGGCTGTGGGTAGCGATAGGCGATGTCAGCGAGCATCCGCAGGTCTGTTCGTGGATCGGCCGCTGCGTACGCGGCGGCCGACGACGCGGCGGCGTGTGCCGAAGCGTTCTGCGCGTCGCCGGGGGCGGGGTTGACGTGATCTGTCACGAGTTCGTCGCGCGGCTGTCTACGGCGTCGAGCGAGATCTCCTCAGAGTCGAGGGCAGCCCGAAGCACATCGATGGCTTCTGAGGAGAACGCCCCGCGCTCGTACGCGTCACGCAAGGCCTCGCGTTCTGCGACGAGCTGCACGCGGCGCAGAGTTTGAAACTGCGCGACCTGATTCTCTGGGTCGGCGAGGTCGGCGTTCGCCCAGATCTCGAGGCGGCCGATCCACATCTGCCCTTGAGCGTTCACCTCGTCGAGCACACCCGGCTGAACCGGGGCGCCGGATGCCTCGGCCTCGGCGACCGCGGCGGTGACAGCCGAGTCGCCGGCGTCTTTCATGAGCTTGCGTAGTTCGTAGACTTCGGCTCGCTCGTTTCCGGGAGCGTCACCGGCCGGACGCAGCCGGCGCACAACCGGCGGCAGCAGAAGGCCCTGCACGACAAGCGTGATGATGGCGACAGCGAAGGCGATGAGAATGAGGGATTCGCGCATCGGCTGGTCATCGGGAATGGTCTGCACGGCTGCGACCGTGACCACACCGCGCATGCCCGACAGCCCGAGAATCACGCCGTCTCGCCAGCCGAGTGCCTGGTCGCGTTCGGCGGTCAGGTCGTTGTTCTGCTGGTCGAGCCGTTTGCGAAAGTTCTGAAACGTTCTGGAGAACCGCGCCCGAGCGGTGTCGTCGATCTCGACGGGCACCGCCGGAGGGTTCTTATCCAGTTCGGTCATCCGGGCGACGATGGTGTCGCGAGCAGCCTTGTCTTTCTTTGTGGTGAGGCCGAGGCTCGCCCGCATTCCGCGGGTGAAACTCTTCAGCGGAGACTGCTTGATGCCGAGCTGCCTGAAGTTCGCGGCGCGCTGCTGAAAATCTTCCTCGGTGACGTTGTCGAATCGCCCCTGGGTCTGATCTGCCCGTGCCGCGCGCTTTCGGTAACGCCGGCGTATCGTCCAGAGCAGGGGCGGCATGGCCGCGAAGCGAACGCCGACGAGCAGCAGAATGACCAATCCGGCGACCATCAGCGTACCGAGCAGCTCGTTCTGACCAGCGACCTCGCTCACGATCGGCCAGAGCTGAAAACCCATGAACAAGAACACGGCGTTCTCGACCAGCAGCGTCACGATGCGCCAGGTTCCCGCCTCGGTGAGGCGGAACGACGCACGGATGCGGTAGGCCCCCTGGTTGCCGACGAGGATGCCCGCGACGACTACCGCCACGACGCCCGATGAGTGCGAGAACTCGCCGGCGAGGTAGGCGACGAACGGCACGACGAGCGAGATGGCGGCGTCGAGAACCGGATCGGTGATGCGACGACGAATCGCGACCGCCGCAGCGCCGATGATCAGCCCGATGAGCACGGCACCGACGACAGCCCAGAGAAAGGTGAGCGCGATCATCCACCCATTCGGAGACGCGGTCGTGGTGGTGACGATGGCGAGCATTGTCGACAACAGCACGAGCGCCGTCGCGTCGTTGACGAGCCCTTCGCCTTCGAGAATGGTGACGATGCGCGGTGGGAGCCCCAGCCGCTTGCCGAGGCTGGTCGCGGCGACCGCGTCGGGAGGGGCGACGACAGCGCCGAGTGCGATCGCGAGAGCGAGCGGCACCGTCAGCCACAGCAGGTGCACCATCACACCGACCAGCACCGCCGACACCACGACGAGCACAATTGCGAGAAAGCCGATCACCCGCAGATTGCGGCGGAAGTCGACGAAGGGAACCTGTCGCGCCGCCGCGTACAGCAACGGCGGCAGAATGATCGTCAGCACGATCGCCGGTTCGACCTCAAAATGCGGCAGGCCCGGAACGGCCCCGATACCGACCCCCACGACGGTCAGCGCGAGTGGCGCCGCGACGCCGATGCGGTTCGCGAAGAAGGAGACGACGCCGATGACCAGCACGACGCCGATCACCACAAGCGTGACCAGTTGGGTGCTCTCCATGACCTCAGGCTACCGGGGGCAGCGTTCTCGCACGCTCGGCCTTCGCCACGACGCTACTCGGGCGTCGACGATTCGTCGTCGGCCGGCGGCCGCGGCGAATTTTTCTCGGCCTTCAGTGCCCGCCGCCGGTTCTTCGCCTCGACATCGTCGAACTTCATGAGTTGCCGCGTTTCATCTGTCGGCCCCATCGCCGGTCTATACCAGAGCGCCGATGGATCGGAGTCGATCAAGATCGTCTTGCCGAGCAGCGTCAGCGGAATCGCGAGAATTGCGCTGATCGGCCCGATCACGACGGCCCAGAACAACACGGAGAAGAACGTGATGGTCTGGCTCAGCGACACGGCGTGGCCGACCACCCGAGGCTGGATGACCGACTGCACTACCGCGTTGATGACCCCGTAGACGATCACAACCGCAATGACGGTGGGCCACCCGCCCACGAGAAACCCGAAGACGATGGGCGGAATGATGGCGAAGAAGTAGCCCACGTTGGGTATGAAGCTGCACAGAAACGCGAGCAGCCCCCAGAGCAGCGCCGCCGGCACATGCATGATCGCCAGCGCCAGCGCATTCAGAGCGCCCTGCGCGACGCCGAGCAGCGTCGTGACCACCATGTATCGCCGCACGTTCGAGGTGTACTCGCCGAGGGCGCGCACCATGTGCGGTTGGCGGTCGCTCAGCTGCTTCAGAATGGTCGGCGCGAACACCGCGTCGGCCGGCATCAGGATGATCATGGTGAAAATGATGACCAATGCCCCGGTGATGCTCACCACGCTGCCGAATGCCCCCGCGACGACACCCGCCACGTTGCTCGGGTTCACGCTCTGCGCGGCAGACTGAATCTGCGATTGGCTGATGCCGACGCTCGACAGCCAGGTGCCGATATTGGCACCGATCTGGGCGAACTGTGTCGAATAGCTCGGCAGCATCGCCACGAACTGCCCGAGCGCGACGAACACGATGTAGAAGAACCCGCCCAAGAGCACGAACACCGAAAGCATGACGGCCAAGGTCGCGACACCAGAGGGCACACCGCGTTTCTCGAGGGCTACCCGAATCGGGCTTACACAGATCACCAGTATCAGGGTGAGCAGAACAGGCGCGAGAATGCCGCGAATGCCGCTGATTCCGACGGCCACGACCGTGAACGACGCGAGGCCGAGCAAGATGACTGTTCCGCGCGGAAAACGTGACGGTGCTCGTTCAGGCGTGTTCGGCACACCCGGTGATTCGGGGCACATGACGGGCTCCTCGTTACTGATGATCGTGGTGGGGCTAGAGGCCGGGCGTGGCTTCGAGACGGCCGCTCTCGACGGCGGCGACGAACGCGTCGTAGTCGCTCTGGTTCTGGTCGGCGTAGTCGGCCGCGAACTGCGCTATGGCCTGATCGAAGCGGTCGCTGGATCCCAGATAGCGTGCGATCGCAACACGATCGCCTGCGCGAGCGTGAGCCCTCGCCAGAGTCTCGCCGCACATTCGCGCGTAGAACTTGGCACCCGAAGCGCGCAGCGTCTCGACGTCGACCGAGCCTTTCCAATCGTGCAGCTGCCTGATATAAAAGTCGCGCTCGATGCCATCGATTCCGGTGACGTGCTGCCAGCCGAGAAAGATGTCGCTCGACGATTGCATCAGCCTCTGCCCGCGAACGACGCGCTCGCCTTGGTTGCTGTATTCACTCGCCCCGACAAACCGGGCGAGCACGGATTCGCCGGCCTCTTTCGCCTGCAGAAGCAACGGGTCGGCTGGGTCGCGGCCCTCGAAGAGCAACACCCAGGCCCGCGTGCCGACACTGCCGACGCCGACGACCTTGCGGGCCATGTGCCGGTACGTGAACTCGCGAATCGGGTGGTTCTGGCTGATCAGTGTGGTCTGATAGGCCGCGATCAGAGCACGCATGGCCTCTTCGTGTGCTTCGCGGATGTGAATGTCAGAGACCAGATCTTCGACAGGCACGATCAGCGGGGCGTTGGCGAGAATGCGGAGCTCTCCGTCGACGACACCGACGAGCTTGGCGAACGCCGTCATGCTGTCTTTGGTGCGCGCCTTTGCGATTACCTCATCGGTGCGCTTCACCTGCTTCTTGTCGGCCTCTTTGGCGTCGCGGGCAGATTTCACCCAGCTGCTGACCTGGGAGACGTCGAGGCGGTCGTACCACGACGCCATAACGCCTTGCTCGGCCGATCGGCGCATCTGTTCGCGGTACGCCTGGGTGACCTGCAGAGTGATGGCTTTGCGATCGGCCTCAGAGAATCCGCGATACCGGCTGGTGATCTCGAAACTGGTCGCAAGGCGTTTGAGATCCCACTCCCACGGCCCGGGCAGGGTCTCGTCGAAGTCGTTGATATCGAAGATCAGCGACCGCTCGGCCGAAGCGAACAGGCCGAAGTTCGACAGGTGGGCGTCGCCGCAGAGCTGCACCCGAATACCCGAGTTCGGCGTACTCGAGAGGTCAGAGGCCATGATGAGTGCCGCTCCACGGTAGAACGTGAGCGGCGACACCATCATGCGCCCGTAGCGAATGGGCACGAGTTCGGGCACTCGGCTGGCGGCCTGCTCTTCGAGCAGAGCGACCGGATCGACCCGATTGGGGCTCGCCGACCATCCTGCGTGGGCCGAGCGAGGAACCTCTGCGCGGGAGTTTTTGCCGTACTGGGCACGGGATTCGAAAGTCATCAGCTGGCCATCGCTTTCGGCAGGTCACCGACAGGCCGCCCACACTTTTGCGTGACACCGCACACTCGGCGCCGAGGCCGTCGCCCGAGACGAGATGCGTCTCGCTGATCTCCGGGCGCCATTTCGCATTGTTCAGGCGGTCGCCCAGAAAGGCGAAGACGTGCTCGATGGGTGGTCGACAGTGACCGTGTGCTGAGCGCGAGACATGTGATTTTCGTTTCGTTTGCCGACGGGCTGACGGGTTGAGGCCCGTCGATGTTTCGGGCCTGCTCGGGCAGGGCGACCTCGATGTCGAGTGCCTCTTGAGCCGCTCCGGAACCAGACGTGCCGCTGCCGTGCCCGCGAAGCACGAAGGCGGCGATGACGGCACCGGCGATGGGGCCGAGAATGTAGACGCAGTAGTCGGTGAAATCGCCCCACGGAAAGTCGCCCATTCCGCCGCCGGCGGTCACCAAAACCAGAAGGGTGAATCGCCCGTGTACGACGTCAGAGATGACGGTCTCGGTGTGCATACGTTCCTGTGTCGAGGTCATTGTGGTGCCTTTCCTTACAGATCAGACAAACCAGAGCCGAAGATGACGACACCGATCATGAGCAGAATCACCACGGTGACGATGTGGCTGTTCGTGGTGAGCCACGAGCGTGCCGTGACCAGCCGTGGTTGCATACCCACAGGATTGACGAGCGTGAACATGATCGGAAGAGCAACCGTCGAAGCGCCGATGATGGTGTAGGTAGCGATGGTGACTGCTGCCGAACCGGGTGACAGGTTCGCGGCATGAACGGCCAGCCCCGCAGCGAGGCCGAGCAGAAAGCCTTTGGGCCTGAAGTTCAGGGCGAACGCGATTCCGAAGGCCGGAAGGGCGCCGACCGAGCCGACGGCCCGCAGCCAGGCCGGGTCTTGGCTGGCCCGTTCTTTTCCGCGGCCCACACGCCACGAGATGAGGGCCAGCGCGATCATGGCGACGCCGATCACGATCTCGGCGACAGCCAGATAGGGCGTCTGTCGACGTGAGGCTTGGGGGAGCACATTGGCGAGCAGGTCGACGAGCACGACCAGCAGCGCCATGCCGAACACCCAGCCGATGAGAAAGGGAATCGCCGTGGTGTTTCGCTTCGGCGACAGCAGAATCAGAATCGTGGCGGTGATCGGAACCGAGCTGATCGCTATCGCGAGAGCGAGCGGTAGCAGGTGTCCCAACGCCTGGAGCATGGCGCTACGACTGCTGACGAAGGCCAGCCGACGAGACGTCGACTGGCCTTGCGCTCACGACGACGCCGTTCACGAATCCGACCGCAGTTCTCGGCCGTTCGCCGAACTCGCTTCGACGGTGGTCATGGCTTAGGCCAGGGCCTTGGTCTTCAGCTGCTCGTACTCGGCCTGGGTGATGGTGCCCGAGTCGAGCAGGGTCTTCGCCTTGGCGATGTCGTCGGTTGCCGAGGTGCCGGCGACCGACTTGATGTAGTTGCTCTGTGCATCTTGAGACGCCTTGGCCGCCGCAAGTGCACGCTCTTGCATGCCTTTGTGGCGTGCAATGAGGTACACCAGGGCTCCGGCGAACGGAATGAAGATCAAGACCAGAATCCAGATTGCCTTTGCGACGCCGTGCAGTTTGTGGTCACTGAAGATGTCACGGAAGATCGAGAACAGCACCATCAAGTAAGCGAAGAAGATGTAGATCCAGAAGACGTCTACAAGAAAATCCCAAAAGTTCATTAGAAGAGCCCCACATTTTGCGGGGTCATCTGCCCCGATAGTCATCACGATAGAGCTAAACCTCGTCGCGCTGCACGATCGTGTCTGGAAAGCTACCGAATTACCGAATCGCCACACGATGCAGCCTGAGCCGAGGTGCGAGGTTGTGCCGATGTGCTGGGGCATTCGGGCGACCGGGCGGTAACGTGGCCGTAGTGGGCGAGCAGATGCGAACCGCCCTTCATGACCCGTGAAAGACGTGACACGATGGCCCCCGTGACCTGGCCCGCTGCAGTGCTTCTCGAGACGAGCCGGTTCACCCTCGAACCTCTTCGGCTGGAGCATGCAGACGAGATGGTCGACGTGCTGGCCGACGAGGCGCTGTATCGGTTCACCGGCGGGCAACCGCCCGCCCTCGAGGAGTTGCGAGCTCGCTTCGCGAGGCAGGTCGTCGGGCACTCGGTTTCGGGAGATGCCGGGTGGCTGAACTGGATCGTGCGCAGGAAGGCATCCGCACGGGCGATTGGATTCGTGCAGGCGACGCTTTCGGATGTCGGCGAGCACGGGCAGGCAGAGCTGGCCTGGGTTGTCGCGCCTATCGCGCAGGGTGCCGGTGCGGCCACCGAGAGCGCGGGTGCTGTGCTCGTCTGGCTGAAGGATTCGGGCGCCCAGCGGGCGAGTGCCCTGATCCATCCCGACAACATCGCCTCGCAGCGGGTCGCCGCGCACCTGGGCATGCACGAGACTCCGACCTTTGTCGACGGCGAAGCGCTGTGGCAGACCCGTTTGCCGCGGACTCCGAAGGGGGTTAGCGTTCAGGTATGACTAGCAGGCCCCCCTCACGCTCCGACGGAGGGCGCGGGCGCGAGCCGATGTGGCGAAACCTGCTGATCGGCGAAGGCGTGTTTCTCATCGTCATTCTGGCGATCTTCAGCACGGACTACTCAGCGGTCGTCTGGCTTGCGGTCGCCGTCTTCGCCGTCACGACTCCGATCGTGGTCGTCGGTCTGCTGCGTTCCCGCGGCCGCGGCTGACCCCGCCTTCGCATCGGTCGGCGAGCCGGCACTGAGCACGAGCGCGACGACCTCCGGTTGAGCCAGAATGCGAAAATGGCCTCCGGTGGGCAGCATGACGTTGCGTGCCCCGGTCAGCTCGCTGCCTTCGGGAATGTGCGGATCGAATTCGCCGTACACCGACACGATGCGGGCGTTCGTCTCAGTGCTCTCGGCGAGCATCCGCATCGTCGCGTCGCCCGGCGAGAGTGCGCGCAGGGCGCGCAGAACCAGATACGAGGCGTAGCTCGACCCCGAGAAGGGTGCGCACACCGCGACCATGCCCGAGATACGCCTTGAATCGTCGAGAAAGGCCATAGCGTATTTTCCGATCAGGCCGCCCTTGCTGTGCGAGACGATCAGCACTTTTCGCAGGTCTCGAGAACGGAGCATGGCGCTGACGAGCTCGGCCGACTCCACGACCGGCCGAGCGTTGTGACGAAGGGCCGTCATGACGAACACTGGATGCCCGGCGGCATGCACCTTCTCGATGAGCGGGCGCATGAACCCCCACGTCTCCCAGATGCCGGGGATCACGACGACGGGATCGCCCTCGCCGCACTCATAGCGCCGCGCGTCGCTGTTGCTGAAGGCGGCCCGTACCTGCCAGTACGCGGCGAACGCGTAGTCCGCGGCCCACCACCCCGCGCGCTGCGCCAGCCGCCGGGCCTTCACGGGAGCGTGGGCGAGGTAGGCACAGCACCGACGCTACGCCAGTGCGGAGCCTTCCCGCTACGCCAGTGCCTGCTCAGCGGTGAGGCACGAGGGCACGGTTTGACGAAGGGGCCGCGCGAGAGTGATAATCCCTTTATCGATTGCCCCAGACCCTCGGCAGCGTGAGCAGGTAAGTCCGCAGCGCACGTGCATGCGGCCAGCCACCTGCATGACGAGGGAGACCGTGTTCACCGACCTAGCCGCCCGGCTTACCGAGCGTGTCGATTGGCGTCTTTCTGGCCAAGCCGGTCTCGACCAGGCGCCCGGTCACGCCACGAGCCCGAATGCCGACGCCTTTCATTCGGTCGGCAGCAGGTGGATGTTCGGTGACGGTCTTGCGGTGTCGACGACTCGTCGAAGCCCCTTTGCCGTGAGTGTCGGCGGCGAAGCAGAAGCAGATGCCGAAGACGTGTCGGTGGTGTTCGTGCGCTCAGGCACGTGGCGGCTCACCGAGAACGGCCAGACCTTCGGCTTTCGGGCCGGCGAAGCGGGATTCATCAGCCCGACGCGGCCCGTGCTCGGTCAGAATCTGTCGGTGTCGACCCTGACCACCATCTCGCTGCCCCGCACGACGATCGGCCAGCTCGGGGCCGACGTGCCCTCGGGTGTCGGAGGCTTTCGGCTGTCGGGCCTGCGCGATCCGTCGTTGTCGTTCGTTCTCGGCGTGACCGCAGCGGCCGGCGAATCACCGATACCCGCGGCTCCCGCGGCCGCGCTCATCGGCCAATTGGTCACGGGGCTCTTTCTCGAGCAGCAGGGCTACCGCATGGACTCCGGCGGTGTCATCTCGGGTCTCTGGGCGCGGGGGCAGGCACTGATCGTCGCCCAGTCGAGCGACAGCGACCTCACTCCTACGGCGATCGCGGCGCAACTGAACGTGTCGGTGCGCCATCTGCAGCGCGCATACGCCCTCAACGGCCAGACTCCGGCCGAGGCGATTCGCGCTCGGCGACTTGATCGTGCGGTGCTGGAGATCACTGCAACCCAGCGCTCGTTCTCCGACATCGCCGCGCGCACGGGGTTCGCGACAGTGGCCGAACTGCGTCGCGCGCTGGCCGCAGTGCACTCCGTGACCGCGCGCGACCTGCGCGGCGCGGGTCGGGTTCCGTAACACGCAGGTGCGGGCATCCCATCGACGTGCCTGCGATGGCCTCGTGAGTACTGCGCCGCGCGGTTCAGGCGCCGCGCAGTTCACTTGGGCAGCGCGTCGAACGACTCCTCGAAGATGTGCCGCGGGTGCTGGGTCGCCGCCAGTGAGACCGTCTCACGACCGGTCAGGGCCTCGACCGCCCAGCCCGCCACGACTCTGATCTTGCGCCGAACGGTGGGAATCACAGCGCCGTGGTAAGAGCGGTGGGCGAGCCAGGCCGGCAGGTTGCGCAGCTTCACCCCGCGAAGCGGCCCCAGGTTGAGCAGAGCGGCACCGCGACCCACACCGTAGCCCGCCACGGTGCCGAGGGAGGCGTGTCGGTATTCCGCCGGCTCTTCATCGCGGATGCTCGCCAGAATGTTCTTCGCCAGCAGCACTCCTTGGCGCAGAGCGTTCTGCGCGTTGGGCGGATAGTAGGCGGGCTGTTTCGCGGCAGTCAGATCGGGAATCTGCGCGTTGTCGCCCACAGCCCAGGCCCCTTCGACCACCGATCCGTCGTCGCGCACGACCTGAAGCCGCGTGTTCGCTACGACGTGCTTCTTCGGCCCGCGTGGTGCGTTGGTGAGATCGAGGGCGGGGTTCGGCTGCACCCCCGCGGTCCAGATGATGGTATCGGCCGGCAGAGTCTCGCCGGTGCTGAGCTCGATGTTGCCGTCGACGGCCGAGTTGATCGTGGTCTTGAGGCGCACGTCGACTCCGCGCTCGCGCAGTTGCTCGAGAGTCCACTTCGACAGCTCGGGCCCGACCTCGGGTGCGACGCGGTCGAGCGCCTCGATGAGCACCCAGCGCAGGTCGCTCATGCTGAGCGACGGATTCGCCCGCACGGCCAGCTTGCTCAGGTCGCTCAACTCGCTCAGTGCCTCGACCCCGGTGTACCCGCCGCCGACCACCACGAACGTGAGGGCCTTGGCCCGGGCATCCGCATCGCTGCTCGCCGCGGCGAGAGTGACCTGCTCGAGCACGCGATTGTGCGTGTACACCGCCTCTTCGACGGTCTTGAAGCCCACCGCATTGTCGTGCAGGCCGGGAGTCGGAAACACCCGCGTGACGGCGCCGAGCGCGAACACGACCTGGTCGTAGTCGAGGTGGATGCTCGAGCCGTCGACCTGGGTGATCTCCGCCGTCTTCGTTTCGATGTCGACCGCAGCCACCGACCCCCGGATGATGCGTGAGCGCCGCAGAGTGCGGCGCAGCGAGACGGTGACATCGCTCGGGGCGACGTGTCCGCCCGCGACCTCGGGCAACAGGGGCTGGTAGGTCATGTAGGCGTTGCGGTCGACGACCACGATCTCGATCGGGGTGTCACCGCGGTGCCTCTGCAACCCAAGGGCGGTGTAAAGACCGGCGTAGCCGCCGCCGAGAATGAGCACACGCTGCTGTCGAGGAGTCATGTGTCGACGCTAAACGGCGCGGGCGCTCAGTTCCAGGGGTTGACGGTGCTAGGGGCGCCGGGCGTAGCGTGGCGTCATGACTTCAGACCAGAAGAGTTCACCGAACGTGCCAGGCGCCGAAACCGACGACGAGCAAGACAACCACAACGCAGAGACCGACGAAGACACCGCCTCCGGTGGCGCGCCGGAAGCGCCCTGAGCCGCGCCGAGCGGCCTGAAGCAGACCGGCCTGAAGCAGACCGGCCTGATGCCGACCGGCCTGAAGCCGACCGGCCGCGGCGCTGGCTCGTCGGCCTCACCGAGTACGCGGGTCTGACCGAATACACGGGCGGAATCGGCACCCACTATGCCGCTCTGCTGCCTGCCCTCGTGCGCTGTGGCGTCGACGTCGACCTGATGCTGTTCGCCGACGATTCGACCGAGCGAACGACCTCGGTCGACGGGGTACGTGTGACGTGGGTGCCTCCACCCGGTCGCCGCTCGGGGGCGGTACGGATGCTCGGCTCGGCACTGCGCTTTCGTACCGCCTACCGTGCGCACGATTACGACGCAGTCTTTCTGCCGGAATGGGGAGGCATCGGGGCTCTGCTGCCCGGGGGTGCTCCGCTCGCCACCAACCTGGCGACGGGCATCCGGCTCGGCGACTGGATCGCGGGTCGGCGCAACCGCGACTTCGCCCTACGACTTCGGCTCGGGCGCTGGCTGCACGACCGGCTCGAGACGCGCCAGATTCGGCGCTCGCGAGGGCTCGTCTCAATTTCGGCTGCGGTACTGCGCTGGAATCAGCACTTCGTCACGCGACTGCCTTTCGCAGCGATCGTGCGCAACTGTGTCGATGTTGCGCTGATTCGGCAGCAGGCGGCAGGCGAACGGCTGCCCGACGACTGGCCGGCGCCCGACGGCATGGCATCGCCCACCATTCTCTTCGTCGGGAGGCGGGAGCGCCGCAAGGGTGTTCTGGTGGCGATGGCCGCTTTCGCCACGCTGCTCGGCCGGTATCCGACCGCGCGGCTGGTGCTGGCAGGGTCGTCGGGCGATCGGCGGTTCGAGCCGACGATAGCCGAGTTGCTCGATGCGGTGCCGCGAGAGCACCGGGCGCAGGTGACGTTTCTGGGTCACGTGCCCGGCCCGCGCCTGTTTGCGGCTGTGCGCGCGGCCGACGTGGCGATGTGTCCGTCGCTGTGGGAGGGTTTCGGCAATGTCGCCCTCGAAGTGAAGGCGGTCGGAACCCCGCTCGTGGTCACGACGGGCAGCGGATTCGACGACTTCTGTACGAGCGAAGAAGACTGCCTGATGGTGCCGCCCGACGACGCCGAGGCGCTCGCCGGCGCCCTTGCGCGTCTGCTCGAGTCAGCCACGCTGCGCGAACGGCTCGTGTATGGTGCGACCGCATCGTTGCAGCGGTTCACGGCCGATGCGGTGGCGATCGACCTTGTGCGTGCGGTCGAGGCTCTACTCGGAACCGAGCGGGGGAGAGGCGATCACGCCACCGACTGAGCCGGCGTCGAAAAGGCCGGCCACACGCCTCCACCTGCCGTCGACGAACGCGATCGCGCCGGCCTCGGCGAACTGACGCAGCCAGCCTTCCATCGGCCACTGGCCCCATCGGCTGTGGTAGAGCTCGGCGTTGCGCAGAATGTCGTCGAGATGCTGCCACGGGGGCGACGCTGTCGCGTGGTACTGGTGATATGCGTGCGCGCCGCCGACCCAGACCAGCGGTACACCACGCTCGGCCAGAGTGGCGGCGAAATCGGTGTCTTCACCGCCGTAGCCCTCGTATTCTTCGGCGAATCCGCCGGCGCGGTGCCAGGTGAACGACGTCGTGGCGAACGAGAGCGACCAGAACAGTCGGTAGTCGGCGGCGCCCGCGACGACGTATTCGAGGTCGCGTGGGTTCGGGCGCGCGGCATGCGGATTCGTCGCATCGTAAAGTCGGCTCGGTGTGGTCGCCCCGAAGCCCTTCGGCAGGTACGTGACCGGCCCGCAGAGCACGGCATCGGGGTGGGCGAGCGACGCCGCGAGATACCGCTGAAGCAGCTGCGGCGCGGGCACACAGTCTGCGTCGAGGAACACCAGCAGGTCGGCCCCGTCGGCGAGGGCGGCGCGGGCGCCGGCGTTGCGACCGGCCGCGAGGCGCATTCCGTTTCGACCGGGCGGGAGGTGGATGATCGTGGGCGCCGTTCGCGGCGCGCGTTCCTCGGCCGGCGTTGGGGGCGTGCGGGCTGCGGAAGACTGGCCTGCAGGCGCGGGCGCAGACAGTGCAGGCCCAGGCTCCGGCAGTGCAGGCGCCTGCTCCGGCAGCACGGTCGGCGGCTCCGCAATCGCCAGCCGCGGCGGTGGTTGCTCGTCGAGCCACACGACATAACGGCGCGATGCAGCGGAGTCGTCGAGCGCGGCCCACTGCGCCTGCGCGTGGTCGAGGCGAGCCGCAGATGCCAGCGTGATCACCGCGACCTGCGTCACGAGCTGCTCCCCGCCGCTACCCGGGCGATGACCGCCGCGGCGCGCTCCGTCGCACCCGCGGCCTGCCACCTCGACCAATCGGGCCGCAACACGCGGGCGCCGGTCAGAAGGGCGGGCCACTGCTCGGTCGCGGGCCATTGCGGCGCCGTGACGGCGAGCCGAGCGTCTGCGAGCACGCGCGCCGTGGTGTTCTGCTCGTCGAACGGGCGCGGCTGCGCGATGACGATGGCGCGGGCATCCGTCGCGGCCAGATCGGTGATGGCGTTCTGCCCGGCCCACGACACCACGACCTCGGCGGAGCACAGGGCGTCGAACGGGTCGGCCACCCATCCGGTGGGCGCCGCGCCACCCATCGCGTCGGCCGCGGTGACCCCCGACCCGCCGGTCGCGGTTCCTGCTGACCTGCCGGTCGCGGTGTCGCCGGAAGCGTGGCCCACGAGGCGCCAGGTGAATCCCGGTGTCGCGGCGATGGCGTCGTCGAGCGCGTCGGGCGGCAGGGTCGCGCCGCCGGCTCCGGCAATGAACAGCACCGTGCCGGGCACCGGGTGCGCCGTGCGTTCTCGATGCGCGAAGCGGGAGATTCCGCCGACGTAGTGCACACGATCGCCCGCCCGGTCGAGCCAGTGCGGCCGATAGAGGGAGCCCGGCCAGGGAGCGATCACGGCGTCTGCCGCATCGAGTGCGAGTTGGTGCGGCCGGTCGGTGCGCTCGCCCGGCTGAGTGAAGACGACGGTCGGTACCCCCATCAGCCGCGCCAGCACGGTGACCTCGACCGAGACGTCGACGACGAACGCGTCGAAGCGGTCGGTGTCGATGCGCCCCGCGATGCTGGCCAGTCGCGACGCGTGGCCGGCGTGATGCAGCGGAGCCCAGTGCAGCAGCCCCCTGGCCGTCGGTGCGCTGTTCTGCGGGTCGCGGCTGCCCGGCTCGCCAGGGTCGGCACGGGCATCCACTTCGACTGTGTCGTCGCGGTCGAGCAGAACCCACTCGGTGTGCGCCCCGAGCTCGGTCGGCGCTGCAGCGCTCGAGAACACCACGACGTCGGCGTCGAGCGCCTCGCGAACGGCGAGAAAGCGGCTGGTGTGGCCGGCGCCCTGGTGGTGCACGTACCAGCCGACACGCGGGCGACGCGCACTCATGCTGCGGATGACGTGGCAGCCGTCTCGACGGCCCGCCGGTAGAGCGTCTCGAGTTCGCCGATGCGCGTGTCGAGCGAGAACCGCTCGAGTGCCTGGTGACGGATGCCCGACCGTGCTCCTGGCGCCCGCGAACCCGCGATCAGCGATTCTGCTGCTGCCGCCAGCTCGGTGCAGTCAGCCATCGGGGCGAGCCGGGCGCCGTCGAGACCGCGCACGACTTCGGCGATTCCGCCGGCGTCGAAGCTCGCCACCGGGGTTCCGCACATCAGAGCCTCGACGATGATGAGCCCGAACGGTTCCTGCCACGTCGGCGTCACGAGCGCGCAGGCGCTGCGGCCGACGAGTTCGGCGAGCGCGTCATGTCTGAGGTCGCCGGCATAGACGACATCGGGGCCGAGCTGCGGCCAGAGGTACTCGTCGGCGTACGCCGGATCACCGACCCGACCGGCCAGCACCAGGCGTCGGCCGAGCAACCGCGCGGTCTCGACTGCCAGGTGCGGGCCCTTCTCGACCACAATGCGGCCGAACCAGACGAGGTCGTCGCCGCCCGGGCCCAGCGGCCAGCGTGACGCGTCGACCGCGTTCGGCAGCACCGTCGAGGTGATGCCCGCGGCGCCCCATTCGGTTGCGGTGTGCGAGCTCACCGCGACGAACCGGCTGCCGCGGCGGGTCGCACGCATGCTCGTGTGGCCTGCCGCGCGGCTCGCGCCGCCCGCGACACCGCCGACTGCACCCACGACGTCAGCGACTCCATCTGCGGCCGTTCCGTCGGCGTGGGCGCTGACGAGCTCGGGAAGTACCGGCGTGTGCAGCGTCGAGATCATCGGAATGCCCAGCTGCCCGGCTCGCCGCAGCGGGGCGCCGTGCAGGCTGTGATTGTGCACGACGTCGAACTCTGTCGCGTGCGCCTGCAGATAGTCCAGAGCACCCTCGAGGGCAGGCAACGCCGCAGCGAGATAGCCGGCCGGGTAGTCGATGTCGTTCGCGTCGGTCGCGTCGCCCCAGTCCGCGCGCGGCATGACGAACTCGACCGGGCTGTTCTGCAGAAAATCCGATCCCTCGACCGCACACAGAACAACGTGATGGCCACGCCGGCGCAGGTGGTTCACTTGGTGCCAGATCGACGATTCGAGTCCGCCGGCGTGCGGCTCGGCGATCGGGTACCGCAGGGGAGCGATCACGGCGATGCGCAGCGGGCTCTGGCTCCGAACGACTCTGCTCACGCGTGCACCCGCCCGAGCGCGCGCTCGTAGACGGCGAGCTGGGCGTCGCCGATGGTTCGAGCCGCGGCGCGTCGGGCATCCGCTCGCCCGCGGCGCAGTGCCGCACGGTTCTCGCGCGGCCGGGCGAGCAGTACAGACAACGCGCGGGCGAACGAACTCTGCGACCCGATGCTGAAGACCCCGACCGAGTCGTCACGATGCTGTTCTCGGTAGAAGCCGACATCGGGGCTGAGCACATTCACGCCGAGGTCCCAGCAGAGCTCGAGCCAGCCCGAATGCGTTCCATGGCGGTAGGGCAGCACCTCGACGTCGAGGGCGGTGATCGACACGGCGAGCTGGGCGTCGCTGTACCGCGGATGCTCGTTCCACTCGGCGAGCGGCGAGGAGTGCACGATGCTGCTCAGCCGATCGCGCAGTGCTTCGTCGCGCACCCGGTCGTTGATGTCGACGACGACGATCGCCGGGCGGCCTTCGCGGTTCAGCTCGGTTGCGGCGGCGATCATCGCCTCGACCGTAGCCTGTGCCGCGATGTTGGGGCGCAGATCGCGCAGATGAACCCCGATGCGCACGGGGCCGACGGGCGCCGAGCCGTTCGGCTGATGGACGAGCACCCGGGGGTGCGGTATGACCGCGCTCTCGCGGCCCCAGCGCTGCAGAATCTCGTTCGCAGCACCCGGCGTGAGCGTGATCAGCTCGTCTGCGCCCTCGACCAGCACGCTCAGCTGCTGCTGATAACGCGTCTGGTCGACCAGCTGCGGGTTTTCGAGGTCGTGCACGGTGAACACGAGCGCACGCCCGGTCGAGCGCAGAGCATCCACGGTGTCGGCGAGCTCGCCGACGGTGTACGACTCGATGCCGAAGTGCACGTGCACGAGGTCGAACAAGGGGGTGTGGGCGCGCAACCACTGCGCGTCGAGCATGACCGGAGGCCACCACTGGCCGGCTGGCGCGCCCATCGGGTGCGGGTCGTCGAGCAGCAGCACGCGACCGGATGCCCGTGCTTCGGCTGTGACGTTGCGAACGTAGTCGTGCGCTGCCGGTATCGCTGCGACGCGAAGAGTGTGCGGCACCATGGGGGCCTGCTGCGGCACAATGACTCCTGATTCAAGGGATGGAAAGGGGCGGTAGGTCACCGCGAGACTCGGCTTGGGGCCCCCCTAATGTACGCAAATCGCTGCCGCAGGTGCAGGGGTTGACGGCGGCTTGCGGCTCGGTGCAGGGTGAATGGTGATCGTAACGACCCCGCCCCCGCGTTTTCTCGTGATCGGTGAGCCCGAACACGCCGTGACGCAGTACGCCGGTCGGTTGGCGCAAGCGCAGCCCGAGTCGCACGGCGGTTCCCCGGGAGGCGATTCCCTGGGGCCGAGCGCGCCCGTTCATGTGCAGTTCTCCGATCGGCTGTTCGGCCGAACCCCCGAGGAGGCTGCTCTCGCGTTTGAGAGACTCGCTCGGTCGCGTACCGTCGGCGTCACCCTGCACGACATTCCCCAGCCCTCCGACGGGCGCAACCTGCTCAGGCGAGCGGAGTGCTACCGTCGCGTGATCGCCGCAGCTCGTGGGGTGGCCTGCAACAGCCGATACGAGGTCGAGCTCGTCGCCCGTCATGTGCTCGGTCACCGGGGCGCCATCGACGACATCGCGGTCATCCCCCTGCCGGTCGACACTCCGCTCGCTGCGCCCTCGGCAGATGATCGGCCAGTCCGCCGCGCCGAAGCGGCCGTGCTCGGGTATTTCTACCCGGGCAAAGGCCATGCCGAAGTCGTCGCGGCGGTTGCGGCGAGCGGGCTGCCGTTAGCCGTGACGACGGTGGGCCGGGCATCCGTCGGTCACGACGAAGACCTGCGCCAAGTTGTCCGTCAGGCTCGGCGGCTCGGTGTCGGCTTCGCAAGCACCGGGTTTCTGGCCACGCACGACTTGCTGCAGCGGTGTCGAGAGGCGGCCGTACCGATAGCGGCGCACCGTCATTTCTCGGCCTCGGCGTCGATCAACACATGGATTTCGGCGGGGCGGCGGCCGCTCGTGCCCGATGCACCGTACACGCGCGAGATGGCGGAGCTCCGACCGGGCACGCTCACGCTGTACGACCCCCAGCACACCGCAGCGATGGCAGAGGCGATCGGGCGCGCCTGGCGAGAACCGGATTCGACGTGGCTGGCCCCAGATGCCACCACCGGGCCCGACACCGCAGCGGTCGCCGAACTGTACCGGGCGTGGTGGGCAGGGCTCGTATGAACCCCGAGTTCGAGACGGCACAGCGCGCCGTCGGCCGGCCGCCCCGCGTTGCGCTGCCCGGCAACCGGTGGGATCTGCTCGACGGCGTGAAACCGCTCGTCCCGCCGCGCGTCACCGTGATCATCCCGTATTACCGGCAGCAGGCCGAACTCGATCGCACCCTCGCGGCCCTCGGGCGCCAGACTCATCCGCCCGACCGGCTCGAGATCATCGTGGTCGACGACGGATCACCGATGCTGCCAACCGTTCCCTCGCACGTCTCGCTGCTCACGCAGCCCGACCTCGGCTTTCGCGTCGCAGCCGCCCGTAACCTCGGCGCCCGGCACGCCACGGGCGACGTGCTGTGCTTTCTCGACGCAGATACCAGCCCTGAGCCCGACTATGTCGAACGCCTCACGCGACTCCCCAGCCTCGCTCCCGACGTCGTGACGGTCGGCGCTCGCCGGCACGCTGACCTCAGTATGTACGCGCCGACCGACCCCATCGAGCATGTCGGCCCGGCCTCGCAACTGCCGACGCCGTCGTGGCTCGACGACGAATACGCTCGCACGGGCAATTTGCTGCGAGCGGATGATCGGTCGTACCGCTTCGTGATCGGAGCCGTCGCCTGCTGCAGCCGTGAGCTCTTCGCGACGCTGGGCGGCTTCGACGAGACCTTCACGAGCTACGGCGGTGAAGATTGGGAATGGGCGCACCGCGCCTGGTCGCAGGGAGCGCTCTTCGCTCACGTGCCCGACGCCGTCGCGTGGCACGATGGCCCGGAATGGTCGGCTCGGCAGGCGTCGCGGGCCGAGCTGGTTCGGGTGAAGAATGCTGAAACGCTGCGCCTGATGCGGTCGATCGCCGTGTCGAACGGGCGACCGGCAGCGCTGCGCACGGGCGCGCCCCGCGTCGTCGCGCGGGTGCTCTCGGCGCCGTCGCTGGCAGCCCTCGTGGTCTGTGTAGACGAGCTGCTCGGGTCGCTCGACGACGTGGTGGTCGTGCTTCCCCGGCACGAGCAGTGCCTCTTCGACGACGTGGCGGGCGGTCTGGCGACGGCGTTCAGGGCGGATGATCGGGTGCTGCTGCCCGAAAAGGCCGGCCCGGTCATCCACACGGCCGGGGTCGTCATCGACGTGCCCGCTCCCGTGCGATGCCTGTCGGAGCTGGCAGGCGCCCTTCAGGAACTGACCGCCGACGACCTTGGCTCGGTGACGTTGACCGACGCCGCAGGTGACCTCTTACTCGTCGTGACCTCGCAGCGCGCAACTCGCCGCGAGGCGCGATGGGGCGTCACCCTCTTCGCGCACAACACCCGGTCGGTCGCGAATATCAAGCGCCTCACTGCCGAGCCCGACCTCGAGGCGTATTTCGGTGGGTGGGGTGAGACCCTGTGCTAGCTTTCGGTCGGCTCAGGTATGGCGCGCAATCCGTCGGCGCTGTTGGCTGACGCCATCAACTGTTCGATCCACCCGCGGTTCAGCGGCGTTCGTTCTCGGCCGTCGAACTGGAACTGCAACTCGATCGCGGGGTGCAGCCACACCGCGCAACGACCCTGGTGTTCGACGCCGTTATCCCACGACAGTGTGAACTTCTCGTCACGCCGGAGCTTGGCGACGATGACGGACTTCAGATGCGCGAGCAGCCGATCGTCAAAGACGGCCTCAGTGCCCGTCGCTCCATAAGAGAGTTTTCCCATTTTCGTTCGAAGGCCCTTTAATCGTCGACCGTGGCCCGAGGTGCGAACCGACAGGCGACGTGATCCGATCTGTCGCCTCTATGACGCACTCGCGCAGCACTTCGTCACGCCGAAGCGGAGCTTTTTCTACCCGTTGACGCTGCCCGGGGTGAGGAGCAATAATCCGAACAACGATTGCCCCGGACCCTTGGCAGCGTGGCTACTGCGACGAGGAGATACCGAGATGGTCGAATCACAAGAGCACCCGGCGGCGGGTGCCGCATCTGCTGTGTCATCGTATCGCGGCGACGATCTGCTGCTCATTCCGGTGTGCGATCACTGCTGGCGCGTGAATGCCGCTCGGTCCGATGCCGAGACCATCAGCGAAGTGCTCGGATTCGTCGAGCAGCGCGCCGAGTTCGCTTTTGAGGCCATGCAGCTCGGGCGGAGTTTTACGTGGACGATGTTTCCGACACTCGACCAGGCACTGAGCTACCTCTGGCGTGGTTCGCGCGCGGCCGCTTTCGGCTAGCGGCGGTTGCCTGCCCTCGAGCAGCAGCGCGCTGATGTCGCCCTTGAGGAGTGCGGCCGTGCCGCGGGTGAGTTCCGTCGTGCGAAGCGCTAGGTGCCGAAGCGCTGAGTCGCGGGGCGGGGCGGGGCCCGTGCCCCGGGTCTCGGGGCCCGGGTCTCGCTGCCCGGGTCGCCCCCGGGCATCCACTTTGCGAAAAAGCCCCTATAGTTCGCGTTTTCGGGGCTTTTTCGAAAAGTGGATTGGGCGCGAGGCGCGAACAGCCCCCTGCTGAAAGAGGTTCGACTCGCGAGGTGACAGCTCTTCGGATCTCCCTTCTTGGCTGGGGATACGGTTCTCCTGGGCGACCCCTTCGGGGAGGTGACTTTCCGGGTGTCAGTGTCGGTGGCTGGTGTTATCTCTTGAGGTGACGCATTTCTTGGTGGCAAGCCCGCCAGGGCGCGGCAGCTCGGGATGCCCGGGGCGGGTGTTTCGAGGTGCGGATTCTCGTGATTTGGGATCGTTCAGAACCACCTCATTTAGTGAGGTTCCCTCGGTATTGTGGTATGATCGGACTATGACCACAACATCTCCTGACCTCGCCGGCAACCCTGCCGCTGACGGCACCGATGGCTCTGATGATGGTCGCGATGCTGGTCGTGATGATGTTCGGGTGGCATTGGGTGTGTTGTTGGCGGAGGCGGTTGCTGCGTGCCAGGAAGGTGGGGTGTTCCGGGCTGCCGCGCCCTGCGGGCTTGCCGACGGTGATCTGCTCGCCGGCCTGGTAGCGGTGGAACGGCTAGGCATGTTGGTGGATGCGTTGCGTACGCAGGTGGCTGGGGAGGTCGCTGATCGCAGCAGACCCGAGCTGAGTGAGGAGTCCTTGGCGAGGCGGCAGGGGTTCGCTAACGCGGTCGAACTGATCGTCGCCACGACGTCGGTGGCACGGACTACAGCCCGGGCCCGAATCAAGCTGGGTTCGCAGGTGCTGCCCACGGTCGTGGTGGGGATGCCGATCCTGTCGAAGTTCCCGGAGGTCGAGGACGCGTTACGGTCGGGTCTGATCGGAGTCGATACCGCGGATGCGATCGTGCGGCCGTTGTCGCAAGCGGCCCCGAGCTGCGGTACCGAAGAGATCCGGGCGGTGGAACGGCAACTCGTGGCGTGGGCGGTTGACGGGGTCGGTGGGGTGGGGTTCGGTGCCGATGACATTCGTGGCCTCGCCGTTCGGGCCAGAGAGTCGCTTGACGCGGATGGTGCGGAACCGCGGTATCAGGATCACGAAGCGAAGCGCGGTTTGACGTTCTCCCCGACCCGGTCGGGCTGCATCCGCGTCGCCGGCGTGTTGACGCCGGAGCAGGGTGGGGTGTGGATGGCAGTCGATCACGGGATCTCCAGCCCGAGAGTCTCCGGGCACCTCCCCTTCGACCCTGGCGCACCCGGCACACCCGTCACGCCCGTCACGGCTGGCACCACGCCTGGTGCTGCTGGCGCGACCTGTGCTTCAGACGCGGTCGACGCGTCACACCGCGATGTCTTCGGCGCCACGCAGACCGAGGCCGAGACGGAAGCGGTGGATACGCGTACTGTGTCGCAGCGTCGGGTGGATGTGTTCACCGAGGTCATCCGGCTCGCCGCAGGGCTGCCGGGGATGCCACTGATCAACGGTGCCAGACCGGTATTGAACATCCATGCCACCCTCGAAGACGTTGTCTCTGGGCGTGCGGTGGGGTGGATCGATGGCATCGAAGAACCCGTGCCGCCGAGTGTGGTCGAGCAGACCATCTGCCACGCCGACATCATCACCACACTGTTCGGTGACCACGGCGAGGTGTTGCAACTCGGGAAGACGAAGCGGCTGTTCAGCGCGGCGCAGAACCGGGCGTTGGCGAACCGTGACGGCGGGTGCGTATGGAAGGGCTGTAACCGGCCACCACAGTTCTGCGAGAGCCACCACGTCGCGGAATGGAAAGACGACACCCACCGGCCCGGTGTCACAGATGTGGGTAATGGTGCGTTGTTGTGCAAGTTCCACCACAACCATTTACACACCGCGGACTGGCGGCTCGTCATGGTGCAGGGGGTGCCGCACCTGATCCCACCAGCATGGGTCGATCATCAGCAACGACCCCAACGATGCCGACAAACATCAGACCGACTCAACACAACCCGGCCACCAGACGTGTTCAACCCACGAAGACGCGAAGGCACACCCGTGCGCCCCAGATTCACCGACGCCGACTGACGGTGCCGCCGGCTGAACTAGCGACGCCGACTGACTTCGCGACGCCAACTGACTTCCCGACGCCAACTGACTGACCGACGCCGACTGACTCACCGACGCCGACTGACTTATCGACGCCGACTGACTTTTCGGAGGCCAGGGTGAGGGATCGCAGCGCCTCGAACAGATCGCGCTCGATCTCGGCGAGCGTCGCAACGGAGCCCTCGGCGATCCACTGATCGAACGACAGCCTGAAAACGGTCACGCCCGATTCTGCGGCCAGCGTCGCTGTCGGTTCGGTCACCCCGCGCGCACGCAGGGCCGACGCGAGGGTTCCGGCCAGAGACGCCATCTTGAGCAACTCGCGCTCCTGCAGTTCCGGATGCTCGGCGATGACCTTCTGGCGAAGGCGCGAGTGCGGCCGCCGTTCTTCGGAGAACATGCCCGACGGGCTGCAGACCGCTGCGACGGCGTCGGCGACGATATCGAGGGCGCGAGCATCCATGGGCGCAGAATCGACGGCTGCAGAATCGACGGGCGCAGAATCCACGGCCGCAGAATCTACGGCCGCAGAATCGACGGCTGCCGTGAACCCACCCTGAAAGATGTCTTGACCGCCGAACAGAACCTCGCGTTTGTCGACGAAGTACCGGTAGAACGTGCGCTCGGTCAGCCCGGCGCCTGCGGCGATGTCGGCGACGGTCGTCTCGTCGAATCCGTTTGCCAAGAAGAGCTCGAGCGCGGCCTTCTGCAGTCGCTCACGGGCCTCGGGTTGCCATCGCACCATACGTCTATGCTATAGGTTGAGACGAAGTGATGACAGGCTCTGACATAAGGGCTACAGTGAGAAGCGAGTCGATGACAGGCTCTGACATCACCATAGGCCGCCGTCAACGCGGGCTCAGAAGAAAGAAGCACTCATGCGTGTATTCATCACCGGTGCATCCGGCTGGATCGGGTCGGCCGTGACCGACGAACTCCTCGCCAACGGGTACGAGGTGCTCGGTCTCGCTCGTTCCGACGAGTCGGCGGCCCGACTCGAGGCCAAAGGCGCTCAGGTGCTGCGTGGTGACCTCGACGATCTGAGCGCGCTGCGTTCGGGTGCGAGCGACACCGACGCGACCATCCACTTGGCGAACAAGCACGACTGGGCTCACCCCGATGTCTCGAACAAGGCCGAGCGTGAGGCAGTCGAGACGATCGGTGAAGCTCTGGCGGGTTCGAACCGAAAGTTCTTGCTGGCCTCGGGTGTGGCCGGAGCGGTGCCCGGGCGGTCTTTGACCGAGAACGACGCGTCGCCGTTCCACGGGCTCGAGTCGCCACGCGGTGGCAGCGAGAACCGTGCTCTCGAGTTCGTCGAGCAGGGCGTCGGTGCGGTGAGCGTGCGCTTCGCGCCGACCGTGCACGGGGCGGGTGACAAGGGCTTCGTGAAGTTCATCGTCGACGCCGCGAAGACGTCGGGCGTGTCGGGCTACATCGGCGACGGCACCAATCACTGGCCAGCGGTGCACCGCACGGATGCCGCGCGCGTCGTGCGCCTCGGGCTCGAGAAGGCGGCTCCCGGCACCCTGCTGCACGCCATCGGCGAAGAGGCGATTGCGACCCGAACCATCGCCGAGGCCATCGGTCGCGGGCTCGGTCTGCCCGTCTCGTCGATCGCACCCGAAGACGCGCAGGCGCAGTTCGGCATGATCGGGGCCTTCTTCGGCATGGATATTCCGGCGTCGTCGGCGCTCACCCGTGAGCTGCTGGGTTGGCAGCCGACGGGGCCCACCCTCATCGAAGATCTCGACAGCGGCGTGTATTTCGCGAGCTGACCTTCGCGAGCAGACGCTGCCGCCGCGAGCTGACGCGCACTGCGCGAGCGGATGCGCGCTTCACGAGCCGACGCGCACTTCGCGAGCCGACGCGGTACGGTCGAGCATGGCTCTGAAGCTGGTGATGCTCGCAGACACACACCTGCCCAAACGGGCGAAGGCCTTGCCTGGGCTGGTGTGGCGTGCGGTCGACGAGGCCGACGTGGTGTTCCACGCCGGCGATTGGGTCGACGTCGCCACCCTCGACGCGCTCGAATCGCGTGCCGCCCGGCTCGTCGGGGTCTTCGGTAACAACGACGGCCCGAAACTGCGAGAGCGCCTGCCCGAGGTGGCTCGAGTCACGCTCGACGGGCTGCGTTTCGCGATGGTGCACGAAACCGGGCCGGCGGCCGGTCGAGAGCAGCGTGCTGACCGTGACTTCGCCGACGCCGACGTGCTGGTGTTCGGGCACAGCCACATTCCCTGGAACACCCGCACGCCGGCCGGCATGCTACTGCTCAACCCTGGGTCTCCGACGGACCGCCGTCGGCAGCCGGTGGCCACGTTTCTGACGGCCGAGATCATCGACTCCCAGCTGCGGAATGTCGTTCTCGTTCCCGTTTCAGCCGGCTCGGAGCCGCCTTCCTCTGCCGCCGGATAGGGTGTGTGCATGTTCATCCGTAAGAACCGCAAAGAGACGGCCGAGAGCAGCCCGCGCGAGGAGTCGGTCGGTGTCGGCGCCCTTGTCACGGTGACGGGTGGTGCATCCGGTGCATCTGGAGCATCGGGCGATTCTGGCTGGGTGGGCGAGCCGACAGGCGTCGTCATCGGGCCCGGCGACAACGAGATGGCGGGGTACCCGGGTCTGGCGCCCGGAGGCCCGATCAGCTGGCTCATCGCCTTCGCCGAACCGGCGTTCAAAGTGGGTAATGCCGTGCCGTTCGACGAGGCGACCGTGGCGGCCCGGTTCGTCACGCTGCTGCCGGGCACGGTGGCGGGCGACGACGATGGTGCTGACGGCACAGGCGGCACAGGCGGCACAGACGGCACAGGCGGCACGGACAGCGCAGAGGGCACGGGCGCAGACTCAGACGCCCCTTAACGTCAGCCGAATACGTTGGTCGAAAGGTAGTACAGCCGAAGGGCGAGTTGCAGACGCGTCTGGCCACTCATGGTGCGCATATCGAAGCCCAGCGCCGGCGACAGCTCGGCGACCCTGGCCTGCACCGTCGAATGGTGCAGCCCGAGTTCACGCGCCGCCGCCCGTGCGCTGCCGGTCGCGACGATCGCTTCGACGAGGTCGCGCGCCGCTCCCGGCGACCCGATCAGCCGTTTCAGGGCCAGTACGTCAGGGTGGTCGTAGCCGCGTTCGTCGGCGGCCTCCGCCAGCATCAACACGGCACCGAGATCGTCTGCATGCACGACCGGCTCCCGATCGCTCGTCATGCGCAGGGCCAGTAAGGCCGAACTCCACGATCGGTCGAGTTCACCCGGCGGCACTGCGAACCCGACCCCCACCCGCTCTGCGAAAGTCTCGGCGACCCTCGCGTTCGTCGTGCCTGGCCGGGCCGGCCGGATGACCGCCCGCACAGCCCCGACCCGGGTCACCATCACGGTCTGATGGCCACCCGGCGCCGAAGACAGCGCCGAAGACAGTGCCGAAGACAGTGCCGGTATAGCGCTCACACAGTAGTCCGCAGTCATGTCGAGCTTGAGCTGGGTGGCTGCCGCCAGCCGATCCGCGCGCGGGGCTTGAGAATCCACCACGGTCTCGACCGCCTTGCGCGCGGCCACGACGGGCGCCGAGCGCTCGAACGTGATGCTCAACGCAATGGCGAGGCGTTCGAGAATCATCTCGTCGTTCGCATGCGTCGGCCCCACCCGCTCCAGCCATGCGTAGCCGGCGTCACCGAGTGGATGCTGCGGCCACAGTGCGGGCGATGCCGCGGTGTCGACGGGTGAACGGATGCCCGCGGCATCCACTCGCCGCTGAGTACCCGCAACACTGAAGCCCGCCGCGCACCCGCTCAGCACCGCAGCCCCGCGCAACAGCACCTCGGTGTTCGCGTGGCCGTCGACGAGCGCATCGAAGTACGCGATGATTTTCAGGCTCTCGCTCGCCTCTGGATCGAGCGCGGTCAGGCGCCCCACGAGCTGATGCATCTTCGCCACTCATCTCACGAACTGTTGCGCCCACCCTACCTCTGTCGTCGCGGCGGCAGAAGGGGCGGGCGCCTCGCGTCAGGCGCCGAGCAGCCGCCGTACCCACGCCGTGCGGTCTGGCGCATGGCCACCGAGAGCGCGGCCTGCGGGGCCATCATGTCGAAGCCGTGAAAGCCGCCCGGCCAGACATGCAGTTCGGCGATGCCGCCGTCGGCCCAGATCTGAGAAGCGTAGGCGACGTCTTCGTCGCGGAACACCTCAGACGACCCGCAGTCCAGGTAGGCCGGCGGGAGGTTCGACAGGTCGGTCGCCCGCGACGGCGCGGCGTAGATCGACACGGCGTCTGTCTTGCGCCGATCGCCCAGCAGGGCATCCCATCCCGTGTCGTTGCTGCCGCGATCCCACACGCCGATCTGGTCGATCTGGTGGCTGGAGACCGTCTGGTTGCGATCATCCAGCATGCCGTAGATGATCACTTGGCCTGCCAGCGCAGGGCCGCCCTTGTCACGTGCCAACAGCGTGACGCCCGCACAGAGCCCGCCGCCCGCACTCGCGCCGGCGATGATCAGCCGGCTGGCGTCGAAGCCGAGCTCGTCGGCGTGTTCGGCGGTGTACACCAGGCCGGCGTAACAGTCGTCGACGAGGGCGGGGTCTGGATGCTCGGGGGCGAGCCGGTACTCCACCGTCACCGCCACGGCGTCGAACTCCTCGACCCAGTCGAGAATCGTGTCGATGCCGGTGAAGCGGTCGCCGATGATCATGCCGCCGCCGTGCGTGTGATAAATGCCTGGGCCACCTGCTACGTGGTCGGCCCGTTTGAAGATACTGATGGTGAGGTCTGGCGCTCCGGCCGGGCCCGGAATGTCTCGATCTTCGCGAACGACATCCACGGTGCGCGCCGCGAGCACCTCGTCGATGGGTGGCGTGACATTCGCCGAGCGCATCGGGCCGATCATCTCCGCCGTGAGAGTCGGCGGCATCTGTGCGCCGAGAACCGCGAGCACGGCAGCGAGTTCGGGGTCGAAGGGCGGGGCCGGGCGGTACTCGGTCGTGGGCGTAAGCGGGGATTCTGCAATGGACATCAAGGCCTCCGTTGGTCTCGCGGCCACCTCACTGTGACCGTGTACTTCAGCATGCGCGTCATGCCTAGGTGCTGTCGAGCCGCCAGGCGGGCAACCTTCGGGCCGATCGGTAGCCGGGTGGCGGTCGGGTGGCGGGCAGACGCTTTCGGCCGGGGCAGAATGAGCACTATGGAGATTGCCTACTGGATCGTCGCCGGCGTGCTCGCTGTGTTCTACCTGTACTCGGGCGGCATGAAGATCGCGCGCAACCGCGCTCAGCTGCAGCCGATGATGAAGTGGGTCGAAACCGCGTCGATGCCGGCTGTCAAGGTGATCGGTATTCTCGAGGTGCTCGCCGCGATCGGACTCATTCTGCCCCCGCTCACCGGCATCGCGCCGTGGCTGGCGCTCGCGGCAGCCGTCGGGCTCGTTCTGGTGCAGATCGGGGCGATCATTCTGCACCTGGCACGCAAAGAAGCGCGACAGCTCGGTCTGAACGTCGCGCTTCTTGTGCTTGCCGGGGTCGCCGTGTGGCTGGCGACCGTCTGGCTCTAACCGTCTGGCTCTAACCGTCTGGCTCTAGCTGGTGGGGCGGCCTAGCTGGTGGGTCGGTCGAACCGGGCGCCTTCGGCCTTCGGGCCGGTGAGAACGAACACCAGCAGAATGATGCCGCCGACGAGCGGGATCAGCGCAATGAAGATCCACCAGAACGAGTGGTTGGCGTCGTGCAGTCGACGGGAAAGCAGTGCGAGTCCCGGAATCAGAATCACGAGGGACCACACGGCGTAGATGATGTAGACGACGGTGCCGCCTGCTGTCATTCCGTTGCCGTTCATGCTGTTACCGCCGGTGGCCTGCAGAATGATGCTGAAGATCACACCGATCACGGCCGACACCAGAAACCACCACCAGTACTCGGAACGGCTCGCGCGGCCCGAGAAGGTGGCGTACTTGGCGAAGAACCGCCTGACGGCGACGCCAAACGGCGCGTTGTAGTACGGCGCCCAGAGCGGCACCGGGCCGCTCGGAACGCTCGAGGCCTGCTGCGGCGGAAGCGGCGGCGGTGGTGGCATGGTCACGATGTGATTCCCCAGTTTCTGTGTTCGCATGTTCGGCGTCGGCGATGGAATGTCGACGGCGAGCACAATACTGGCAGTTCGTAGCCTGTTAGGGGGTGAAGCGGCTCACTTCGCGTGTCGGCCGGGCCGGTGCGCTGCCGTTTGGCTGGGCCTACTTGTGCCGAGGTTTGCGTGTTGGGCGGGTGTCTTGGCCGTCGAAGTCAGGGCGGCCCGGGCGGTCGTAGCTGCGAGCTGCGCCGCCGCGGCGGTCGGGCTTGATCTCGATCAGCTTGCCGCTGATGCGGGTGTCGCGCAGCTTCTCCAGCACGCGGCTGGGCAGGTCTGCGGGCAGCTCGACGATCGAGAAGTCCGGTTTGATGTCGATGTGCCCGAAGTCCTCTCGGCTGAGGCCGCCCTCGTTGGCGAGGGCTCCGACGATCTGACGCGGTTCGACCTTGTGGCGCTTGCCCACTTCGATGCGGTAGGGCGACATCGGCTTCGAGCCGCGCGCAGCCCGGTCAGGGCGCTCGCCCCGGGCATCCTGCCCGCCGAATGTGCCGCCGGATGCACCACCGCGCGAGCCGCGACCGTCTCTGTCGTCTCGGCCGGCGTAAGCGCCGCCGGCCCGGTCTTCGCGGTTGTCGCGCTCGAACCGCTGCGCCCGAGAGTCTTCGGGCTCGAGCAGCAGGGGAGTGTCGCCCTGCGCCACCACAGCCAGTGCGGCCGCGACATCGCCTTCGGGCACGTCGTGGTGCTCGACGTAGTGGCCCACGATGTCGCGGAACGCCGAAATGCGGTCTTGCTGTTCGAGAGCGGCCGTGATGGCGTCGTCGAACCGGGTGAGCCGGGTGCTGTTGACGTCGTCGACCGAGGGCAACTGCATCTGGGTGAGAGGCTGGCGTGTGGCCTTCTCGATGGCGCCGAGCAGCCGGCGCTCGCGCGGAGTCACGAAGCTGATTGCGGCTCCGCTGCGACCGGCGCGACCGGTGCGGCCGATGCGGTGCACATACGACTCGGTGTCGATAGGAATGTCGAAGTTCACCACGTGACTGATGCGGTCGACGTCGAGACCGCGAGCCGCGACATCCGTTGCGACGAGAATGTCGAGCTTGCCGCTCTTGAGCTGGTTGACTGTGCGCTCGCGCTGGGCCTGGGCGACGTCGCCTGAGATGGCGGCGGCGGAGTATCCGCGGGCGCGCAGCTTCTCGGCGAGCGTCTCGGTCTCGCTCTTGGTGCGCACGAATACGATCATTCCCTCGAAGTTCTCGGTTTCGAGAATGCGCGTGAGGGCATCCACTTTCTGGGGATACGACACCACCAGATAACGCTGCGTCGTGTTCGCCGAGGTGGTGGTTTTGTTCTTGACCGTGATCTCTTCGGCGTCGTGCAGGTACTGCTTCGAGATGCGGCGGATGGGCGCGGGCATCGTGGCCGAGAACAGGGCGACCTGTTTGTCGTCGGGGGTGTCGGCGAGAATCGTCTCGACGTCTTCGGCGAAGCCCATCTTGAGCATCTCGTCGGCCTCGTCGAGCACCAGGTACTTCAGCTCTGAGAGGTCGAGCGTGCCTTTGGCGAGGTGGTCCATGATGCGCCCGGGGGTGCCGACCACTACGTGCACGCCACGGCGAAGCGCCGAGAGCTGCACGCCGTAGGCCTGACCGCCGTACACCGGCAGCACGTGCACGCCGCGCATCTGCGAGGCGTACTGCTCGAAGGCCTCACAGACCTGCAGCGCGAGCTCGCGGGTAGGGGAGAGCACCAGCGCCTGCGGCTTCTTCTGCGACACGTCGAGCCGGGAGAGAATCGGCAGCGCGAAGGCGGCCGTCTTGCCGGTTCCCGTCTGGGCGAGGCCGACGACGTCGCGGCCGGCGAGCAGCGGGGGAATGGTGGCGGCCTGGATCGCAGACGGCGTCTCGTAGCCGATCTCACGCACGGCCTTCAGTACTGCGTCGCTCAGCCCCAGGTCGGCGAACGTGACGGCATTCTCCCCAGTTGTGCTCTCGGAGTTCTCGTCGTCGTTCGTTTTCGCCTGCTCGGCCGCGGGGGCCACATCTGTACTCATACTCAAACGGTAGTCGCATTGTGCTGTTGCAGTATCACGCGAAGAGCCGCCAGACCGCGCCGAACGTTCCAATTGGCCGTGCTCAGCGGAATACCGAGGCACCGCGCCACCTCGGTGCGGCTCAGCTGCTGCAGAAAACAGAGCTCGATGGCCCGCCGCTGAGGCTCGGGGAGCATTTCGAGAGCGGCAAGCACCCGCTCGAAATCGAGTCGCACTTCGACCAGTTGCGCAGGGTCGTCTGCTGCCTCGGTGAAATCGCGAATGCCGATGCGCACGTCGCGCAGGCGGCTCGACTCGGCGGCTCGCACGCGGTCGATGGCTCGCCGACGGGCGATCATCTTCATCCAGGTGGCTAGACCCGATCGGTTCGAATCGAAACGCTCGGCCGACTGCCAGACCTCCACCAGAACCTCCTGCGCCACCTCCTCCGATTGCGCGTGATCGAGCAGAATCGCCCGCACGGCCGCTAGCACGGTCTGAAACATCCGGCGATAGAGCGCCTCGAATGCCATACCCTCGGCGCATCGTACGTGGGTGAAAAGAGCTTCTCGATCATCGATGGTCAGACTCATGAAACCGACGTTATGTCGAGCCCGCCTGCCGTAGACCGCCGCAAAGCTTACGAAATGCGAACGGATGCCTGTACCGAGAGCACCGCGTGCTCGACGAACCGTACTGTTGAAAAGGTGAACACCATTTCGGCGATGCGAGAGCTCGTCGATCGTCGCGTTCTGGTAGTCGAAGACGACCCCACGGTCTCCGAAGTGGCTGCTACCTACCTCCGTTCGGCCGGGTTCGTGGTCGATACGGTCATCGACGGATTCTCTGCACTCGCCCTGATCGAACGGCGCATGCCCGACCTCATCGTTCTCGACCGCATGCTGCCCGGTGTCGACGGAGTCGAAGTCTGCCGCCGTGTACGGCTCGCGTCGGCAGTGCCGATCATCCTTCTCACGGCGCTCGGCAGTGAAGAAGACCGCATCACAGGGCTCGAAGCCGGCGCCGACGATTACCTGACCAAACCGTTCTCTCCACGCGAACTGGTGCTGCGGGTGCAGTCGATTCTGCGTCGATCACTGGCGGAATTCACGGCGGAGACCGAGTTCGAGTTCGGCGGTTTTCTGCTCGATCCGTCCGCCCGAACGGTGACGCGCAACGGTGAGCCGATCGCGCTCACCGCTCGAGAATTCGACCTGCTCGCCTTCTTCTTGAAGCGGCCTCGGCAGGTTTTCAGCAGAAGCGAGCTACTGCGTGCGGTGTGGGGATGGACCCACGGCGACATGTCGACCGTCACCGTGCACGTGCGGAGACTGAGAGAGAAGATCGAGGTAGATGCTCGGTCGCCTCAGCTGCTGTGCACCGTGTGGGGCGTCGGCTATCGTTTCGACGCCGAATCGAGTACCGATGCCCTGGTCTGATCTCGCGGCCGCGGCCTCGATCGCCTTTGTCGCGACCGCCATCGTAGGCGTGGTCGCGGTCGGTGTGCTGCTGCTCATCCGCCGTGCATCCCTGCTCATTCAGCTGTGCGTCGTGGTGCTCGCCACCACGGTCGCCGTTGTGGCGAGCATGATCAGTGTCGCCAACGCGATGTACCTGTCTGCCCATGACCTCACCGTCGCCGTCACCGTGGCGAGCATGGCGGGAGTCGTTTCGCTTGCGCTCGCCGCCGCGCTCGGCTGGATGATCGTGCGCAACTCCCGCAGTCTGTCGGCACTGACTCGCCGCATCGGTCGGGGCGAAGCGGTCGATCACGCGGGCCGCCACCAGTCGGCAGAACTCATCGAACTGGCCGACGAGCTCGTTCTGGCGAGCAAGCGCCTCGCCGAGGCGCAAGCGCAGGCCGCGCAACTCGAGGCGTCGCGCCGCGAACTCGTGGCGTGGATCTCGCACGACCTGCGCACACCGCTCGCCGGCATCCGGGCCATGTCGGAATCGCTTGAAGACGGGCTTGTCAGCGACCCGACGCGGTATCACCGTCAAATCAGGTCACAGGTCGAACAGCTCACCCGCCTCGTCGATGATCTGTTTCAGCTGTCGAAGCTCGATTCGGGCACGCTGACTCTCACACTCGAAGACGTGACTCTGTTCGACATCGTCAGTGACGCCGTCGCCGACGTGCGAGCCTTCTCAGGTGACCGCGACATCCGGGTGGCGACCGAACTCGGCCGAGACATCGTGGTGCGGGCGGATGCTCGTGAGCTGACCCGTGCCATCTCGAACCTGCTCGTGAATGCCGTGCAACACACCCCGCCGGGTTCGCTCGTCACGGTGTCGGTGCAGCTGCAGCACGGAAGAGCGGCGGTCTCGGTCATCGACTCGGGCGATGGTATCGCCGAGACCGACCTCGCCCGAGTATTCGATGCGGGCTGGCGTGGCCACGCGGCGCGCACGCCAACGCCGACGGGCGGCGCGGGACTCGGCCTGGCCATCGTGCGCGGCATCGCCGAAGCCCACCACGGTGCCGTCTCCGTGCAGAACGTGCCGGGCGGCTGCCGCTTCGACTTGATGCTGCCGACCGCGGTCTGACGCACGCAGCAGGCCGGGGCGGTCGCTTCGTTTGAGAGGGTGCGCCCGCCGCCGGCCCGAGCTGGCGAACCCGCTCAGTGCACCAGCCTGCGCATACGGCACCCGCCCGAGCCCGAGCACAACTTAATGAGACCGAAACGCACGGTTCATGCGATAGACGCTCGGTGAGCCTAACGTCACCATATGAAACTGGGATACGAGGGTTCATGACCGGAAAAGTAGACCCGTTCATCGGCTCAGAAGCGACACAGTTGCCGCCCGCCACTGGTCTCGCGGCCACGTGGTGGTGGCCGAAGCCCCAGATCGGCAACACGCACCCCGGCGCGACGTATCCGCTCGGCATGGTGTCGGCGTGCGGGTACTCCGGCGCGTACCCGACGGGGTATGGGCGCTACGACCTGAGCCTGGAGGGGGTGCCGTCGACCATCCACGACAGCCAGCTCATCTCGGGGTTCACGCACTTTCAGCAGTCGGGCACCGGCGCCATTCGTAAGTACTACAACTACTTTCGGGTCACCCCCATGATCGAACCACTGGATGCCCTCGGGCGCCTGTGGCAGATCACCGACGAGAGCGCCGAACCCGGCTGGTATTCGGCCACGCTCGACTCCGGCGTGACCGGTGAGGTCACGGTGGGGCCGAAGAGCGCCGTGCACCGCTACACCTTTCCCCGTCACGCGAACGCCCGAATCGTCATCGATTTCTCGCTGGGCGGACTCTCGATTCCGCACGGCACCACCACCCCGCTGCGCGCCCATCTCGAGTCGCACGAGCCCGGCGTCGCCTCGGGCGAGGTCGTCGTCGAGGGTGCTCCGATCTCGGTGTATATCGAGTGCGACAGCCCGCAGTGGCGGCAGATGCTCTGGTACGACCGCCGGCTGATGCCCGGCGGCAAACGGCTCGACTTCGGGCACATCAGACCCACCACGCTGCGCCCGTTCGGTCTGATGTGGGCCGGCCCCAGTCAGCCCGGCGAGACCATCGAGCTGCGCATCGGATTCTCGCTCAGGGGAGTCGAGCAGGCGAAACAGAACCTCATCGACGACGTCGGCTCCGGTGAGAACCGGTTCACTGCTCGTCGCGAGAAGACGGCCAAGGTCTGGCGCAAACAACTCAAGACGATCGCCGTCGACACACCCTCTGTCGAGCGTAAGACGGTCTTCTCGACCGCGCTCTACCACTCGCTCATCAAACCGTGCCTGGCCCCGGGCGAGAGCCCGTTCTGGCCGGTCGACGGCCCGTTCGCCTTCGACTTCAGCACGATGTGGGACATCTACCGCACTCAGTTGCCCCTGCTCACGACGCTGATGCCCGAAAAGGCCGTCGAAATCGCGAATGCGCTGCTCACCATCTGCGAAGAAGAGGGCAACTTTCCCATCGGCTACCGCATGGCCAAGGGCAGCGACCGCTTCTCCCGGCAGGGCAGCGCGCTCGCGCACACGTTCTTGGCCGATCTCTGCCAGCTCGGGCTGCCGGGTATCGACTGGGAGTGGGCTCTGGTGCACATGTCGGATGACCTGCGGCGCACCTACGGCGAGGAGTTCCTGCTGCAGGGCGAGGCCCACCCCATCAGCCACACGCTCGACCTCGCCTTCGGCTATTGGTGCACGGCCAAGGTCGCCCAGCGCGTGGGTGACAAGGCGATGGCCGAGCAGCTCGCTCCGCTGGCCGAGCGCTGGGCCAACGCGTACAACCCCGAGACGGGTCTGCTCAAAGACTCGAACTACTACGAGGGAACCCGCTACAACTACTCCTTTCGTCTCGTGCATGACATGGCCTCGCGAATCGAACTGAGCGGGGGAGTCGACGCGTTCATCCACCAGCTCGACGAGTTCTTCGGCTACGGCGCCGAACCCGTGGTGCAGCCGGGCAACAAGCCGAGCGTCGCCGAAATGCTCGCAGGCTACCAGCTCGGCCGATTCGAGGGCCTCAACAACGAGCCCGACATGGAGGCGCCCTGGGCCTATCACTACGCCGGGCGCCCCGACCGTACCGCTGAGATCGTGCACAACGTGCTGCTGCAGCAATTCGGCACCGGGCGCGGCGGTCTGCCGGGCAACGACGACTCGGGCGGCTTGAGCTCCTGGTACGTCTGGGCGTCGCTCGGCATTTTTCCTGTGGCAGGTCAGAACACGTTCCTGCTCAATGCGCCGTCGTTCGCCGAGTCGTCGATCGCTGTCGGTGATGAGAAGTTCAGCATCCAGACCAGTAACTTCATCGAGCCGACGCACGGCGGTCCCGTGCAGTACGTGCAGTCCATGCAGCTCGACGGCGTGCCCCTCGACCGCAGCTGGATCAGCGGCGCCGAACTGCACCGCGGCGGCGAGCTGCTCGTCGAACTCGGGCCTGAGCCCAGCGACTGGGCGACCACCGTGGTTCCCCCTTCGAGGCCCTCACCCCTCAACACAGTGCCGCCGAGCTTGCCATCCCTCAGCTCGCCATCCCTCAGCACGCTATCCCCCAGCTCGCCATCCCCCGGCACGCCGACCGCCGGCGCTGTACCCACCAGAACATCCGCCCAGCCCCTCACACCAGGAGAAGCATCGTGAACGCTGTCGACAACCGTCTCGTGATCGTCGTGCGCGCCGATCCTGTTATCTGCGGGCATTCCGTCGAGGCCCGCAACCTCGCCGAAACCGCTCTGCAACGCGGATTCGACGAAGTTCGTATCGTCACCTGGCCCATCGAGAAGCTGCAACAGGCGGGTCTGCCGCTGAAACCGCTCGATTCGGTGCTGCCGTACTCTCCGGGAATCATCGTCGAGCGGCCGGCTCCCGTCGGCGACTACAAGGTTCCGGATGGTCGGTACCTCGCCGGCATCACCGGGCGCTTGATCGAGCTCTTCACCGACGGGGTTCCGACGGTCTGCCTGTCGCTGTACCTGAGCCCGCACACCATCGCGGTGGCCGACGCCATGCGTGCCGCGTGGAGCACCGGGCTGCCGGTCAACGTGACCACCATCGCCGAGGCGGTCGGGTCGGATGTCACCAACGTCGTGCGCACCGCCGTCGAAGAGGGGCGCCTGGGTGCTGCCGCGCACATCTTGTCGAGTTACCTCAGCCAAGACCACTGCGTCGCCGTCTCGGAGTACACCAAGCAGCTGATCATCACCGAATCCGCCGCGCTCGACGCGCAGCACGGCACACGGTTCGCCGAGCAGTGCCGCCAGCGCATCTCGGTGTCGTACCCCGCCATCGACGCCGATGCCTACCTCAACCTCGACGAGAACATCCTCGACGACGTGCTCGCGGCGCGCGGGCTCGAGCGCGACGAGTACGTGCTCTTCTTGTCGCGGCTCATGCCGGCCAAGGGCGTCGAAGACCTCATCGCGGGCTACGAGCTGAGCGGAGTGCACGCCGACAAAGAACTCATCATCGCCGGGCGCGGGCCGCAGGCAGAGGCGCTGCGTGAGGTCGCCGCGGCTTCATCGGTGAGTCACCGCATCCGCTTTCTCGACGACGTCGGCGATGCCGAAAAGCCGTACTTGATGGCCGGATGCGCGGCCTTCGTGCTGCCGAGCAAACCCCGCCCGGAGTTCGTGGAGACCTTCGGCATCGCGCTCGCCGAGAAGATGCTCGCCGGCGGCGGCCCCGTGATCACCACCGTGACGGGCGGCATCGGCGAGGCCACCGGCGACCACGCCCTCGTCGTGCCCGTCGAAGACCCGGCTGCCATCGCCGCTGCGCTCGTGCAGGCGACGGTGACGACCTCGCGGGCCGAACGTCAGGAGTGGGCATCCCGTGCTCGCGAATACGCGCTGCAGTTCGACCGCCGCAACGTCTTCGACCGTCTCTTCGCGAACGTTTCCCGTTCGCGCGTCGAGTTCCAGCCGAACACCCCGTAGCCGCGCCTGCCGCCTCCCGCCCCGCGAACGCGTGAGCCGCCAGAACGAAGGTGTGGGCACGAAGTACGCCTACGCGCCCTGCAGGTGGTCGAACCGGCGCAGGATGAGGCCCTCCCGAAGCGCCCACGGGCAGATCTGGGCCGCGTCGATGCCGAGGCCCGCCATCGCCTCTTCCGCGACGAGCGCGGCTGCGAGCAGCTGCTTGGCACGAACATCCGACACTCCGGGCAGCTCGGTGCGGTCGGCCGACGACATCGCCGCGAGCCGCGACGACCACAACCGCAGGTCGGCGAGGCGCAGTTCGCGTTTGACGTAGGGCCCGGCGGCGCGCGGGGCCGCGCCGGTGATGCGCGCCAGCGAGCGGAACGACTTCGAGGTCAGAGCGACCACGTTGGCGGGGTCGAGCTCGGCGAACGCGGCGATCGGCTGCTCGAGGGCGGCCCTGATGTACTTGCGGGTGGCCTTCACGCTCTTGGCCGTCGGCGGGTCGGCCTGCAGATGATCCCAGGTGAGCCGCCCGGCGCCCAACGGCACCGACAAGGCGAGCTGCGGATGCTCGTCGGTACCCATGGCGAGCTCGAACGAGCCGCCGCCGATGTCGAGGTTGAGAATGTTGCCCGCACCCCAGCCGTACCACCGCCGCACCGCGAGAAAAGTGGACGCCGCCTCGTCGGGCCCGCTGAGCTCTTCGAGTCGTATGCCGGTTTCGGCATACACCCGCGCCAGCACGGCGTCGCCGTTCGCCGACTCGCGAATGGCCGAGGTGGCGAACGCGAGCAAGTCTTCGGCGTCGTTGGTTCGAGCGAATTCGGCGGCCTCGCCGATGAAGTCGAGCAGTTCGCGCTGACCGGCCTCGCTGATGGCTCCGTCGGCGTCGAGATACGCCACCAGCTGCAGCGCCCGCTTGTGCGATCCGAAGGCGATCGGGGCAGCGCCCGGGTGCGCATCGACTAACAGCAGATGAACAGTATTCGAACCGATGTCGAGAACCCCAAGTCGCATGAGTCGAACCTATCGCGTGCCGGCCCGCCGGGCGTAGGCTGCGGGCAGGTGAGCGCGCTCTCACGCCGCCACGAGTGTTGAAGGGGTACAACCATGACCAAACCCACTATCGTCTTGGTGCACGGAGCCTGGGCCGACGGATCGAGCTGGAACGCCGTCTCGACAGAGCTTCAGGCGCAGGGCTTCACAGTGTTCACGCCGCCGAATCTGCTGCACGGCGTCGCGAGCGATGCCGCCTACGTCGCGTCGTTCCTCGCCCAGCGCACCACGGGCCCCGTCGTGCTCGTCGGGCACTCATACGGCGGCGTGGTCATCACGAACGCCGGCTCCGAGGGCGGCGATGTTCGCGCGCTCGTCTACGTCGATGCGTTCATCCCCGAGATCGGTGAGACCGTCTTTCAGATTCTCGGCGGATCGGGCTCGGCACTCGACGTTCCCGACCCCACGGCCGTTCTCGACATCGCGGGCTACCCGGGCGCGCCCGAGGGCGACGCCGAGGCGTTTTTGAAGCCCGACACGGTGCACAACTCCTTCGCGCAAGATCTCACGGAGGCCGACCGGTGGCTCATCGTCGCGAGCCAGCGGCCGATCACTCTCGGCGCCAACACCACTCCGTCGGCGATCGCGGCCTGGAAGAGCATCCCGAGCTGGGCCGTGGTCGGCACCGAAGACCGCGTGATCCCGCCGGCCACGCAGCGCAGCATGGCCGAGCGTGCAAATGCAACGATCACCGAGGTCGCCGCCTCGCACGTGTCGATGGTCTCGCACCCCGACGTGGCGCTCGCGGCGATTCTCACGGCGGTCGCCTCACTCGACCTCGGTGACTGACGGGGGCGCCTGACGGGTGTGGGCGCCTGACGGGTGTGGGTGGCTGACGGGTGTGGATGCTCGGCTCCTAGACTGTGGGGTGAACACTCGAGGAGGGGGAGCGCTGCATGCTGATTCGTGAGGCAACCGACGCCGACCTGCCCCAGTTGCTCGCCATCCACAACTACAACATCGAGCATTCGACCGCCATCTGGACCGACACTCTCGCCACGATCGGCGAACGCCAGGCGTGGCTCGATGCCCACCGCACGCCCGGCCAGCTCGCCCTGGTGGCGACCGAGGGCCTGGGGGCGGCCGCGGTGGCCGACGAGGGCGCCGTAGCCGGCGAGGTCGCCCTCGCCGACGAGGTCGTCGGCTACGCCACCTACGGCCCTTGGCGCGCCAAAGAGGGGTACCGGCATACCGTCGAGAACTCGGTCTACGTTCGCCACGACCGCACCGGCCAGGGCTTCGGCGAGGCGCTCATGGTCGAACTCATTGCGCGCGCCTCAGAGGCGAGTTTTCACGTGATGATCGCGGCCATCGAGGCGGGCAACGCCGGCTCGATCCGGCTGCACGAACGCCTGGGCTTCGAAGACTGTGGCGTCATCCAGCAGGTCGGTTACAAGTTCGAGCGCTGGCTCGATCTGAAGCACATGCGCCTGCAGCTCGACTGACGGCACCCCCAGCGGCACACCCAACGCACGCTTGGCGGCGCCTCCCACGATGGACGCTTAGAGAGCGCGACCACAGCCGAAATGCCGCCGTTTCGCGACATCCTCTAACGCTCGCCAGCGATTTTGCGGCAATTTGTCAGGGGTTCGACATATCCTGATGCCGTGAGCGCCCCAATCGGTACCACCGCAGACCTCGGCCAGACGCAGCCGCACATCGTCTACGCGCCTACTCCGTGGAGCGACGACGTGTGGTTTCTGGCACACGACGGGCGCTGTCTCAGCTGGATCCGTCGCTACAGCGACGGGCCTCTCATGCTCTTCGGCGTGTACACGCACGGGTGCGACCAGAGCGGGCTACGCGTCTGGGTCACCTCCACCCATACCCTCTCTGAGGCGTCGCTGTACGTCGCCGAGCATGTGCACGAATTCATCGACGCATCGGCCAGGCTCTCACCAGACCCCGTCAACCCCCTCGGACTGCACGCCCGGCACTGACGAGGGCCACCGAGGGCCACCGACGGCCGCCACCGACTTCGGTTAGAGCGGCAGTTCGTAGTGCCGATAGGTGCTGTCGGGCATCCACCCGAGCGACTCGTAAAGGGTCTGCGCGGGCGCATTGTCGAGGGCGGTCGACAACTCGAGGCGAGATGCACCCGCTTGTCGCCCGTGAGCGGCAGCGGCCGCAAGCAGGGCCTGCGCAACTCCGCGGCGGCGCGCCCCAGAGTCGACATACAGGTCGTAGAGCACGAAGATCGGTGCGAGGTCGAGCGAGCAGAACGACGGGTACAACTGGCTGAAGCCCACTGCAGCCGGCTCGCCCTCGAGGTAGGCGAGCAGCACCACCGACTCGCCCGCGCTCAGTCGAGCCTCGAGGTAGTCGCGCGCTGCCGCCGCATCGGCCGGGTAGCCGTAGAACTGCCGATACGTATCGAACAGCGCAGCGGCGTCATCAAGCTGCCGGATGCCCGCTGGGCGCACGACCGCACCCCCGGGTGGCACGGCAGCAGGTTCGGGTGGCACGGCAGCAGGTTCGGGTTGCACGGCCCCGCCCTACAGCTCGCTCAGGTGATCCGACGGATTCACGCGCTTACGCCGAAGCTCACGCGGTGCACCGGGAGCATCGCCCACGTACAGCCAGCCGAGGAGCTGCTCGTTGGGGGCCAGCCGGTGCATTCGGCGCACCGGCTCGGTGCGCGTCAGGTGACCGGTGCGCCACATCACGCCCCATCCGGCTTCGTCGAGCAGCAACGAGAGGTTGTGAGCGACGCCTGCGGCGACCGCCTCCTGCTCCCAATCGGCGACCTTACTGCTCGGCCGGGTCGACACCACAGCGGCGATCAGCAGGGGCGCCCGGCGGGCCTTCGAGATGTACTTGACCACATCGCCGCCATCCGCCTCGGCGAACGCTTCGCCGAGCCGGTCGCGCTGCTCACCACGCAGCGAGATGAAGCGCCACGGGTGCAACGAGCTGTGATCGGCGACCGTGCCCGCCGCATCGACAAAACGCAGCAACTCGAGGTGCGATGGGGCTGTCGGCCCCACCTTCGAGAGTGAGCGTCGGCGCAGCAGGCTGTCGTAAGCCGACACCGCGGTGGCTCAGGCCGTCTCGTCGAACGACAACGACACCGAGTTCATGCAGAATCGATCACCCGTGGGCGTCTGTGGCGCGTCGTCGAACAGGTGACCCAGGTGCGAGCCGCAGTTCGCGCACCGCACCTCGGTGCGCAGCATGCCGAGGCTCCGGTCTTCGATCAGCTCGACCGCATCGCTTTCTTTCGGCGCGTAGAAGCTCGGCCAGCCGCAGTGCGAGTCGAACTTCGTGTCGCTGCGAAACAGCTCCTGCCCGCAGGCCTTGCAGCGGTAGACGCCCTCGCGCTTCTCGTCGAGCAGTTCGCCCGTCCACGGGCGCTCTGTGGCGGCCTCACGCAGCACGGCGTACTCCTGACGGCTGAGTTCGTCACGCCACTCGGCGTCGCTCTTCGAAACGTCGTACGTCATGGTTCCTCTTTCTGCGCCCCGGAATCAGTGCGGGTTCGGTCGGCCCGCAGCGCTCGAGTCGCCATCTATCTTCACAGTAAACTGACCCCCGTGTCTGACAATTCCATCATTCAGAAATCGTGGAGCGAACTCACAACCGACGAGCTCTACTCGTTTCTCCGCCTGCGCACGAATGTCTTCTACGTTGAACAGAAAGTCGACGAAGAAGAACTGGATGACCGTGACCGAGAGCCCACGACCGTTCACTTCTTCATCACCGATGGCGGGCGTACCGACGGCGGGCGCACCGATGGCGGGCGTACCGATGGTGAGCGCACCGATGGTCAGCGCACCGTCGCGTATCTGCGCGTCATCGAAGACGACGAACCCGAGCAGCGGGATGCCCGGCATCTCATCGGCCGCGTCGTCGTCGACCCCGACTACCGCGGCCGGGGGCTCGCGCAGAAGCTGATCCAGAGGGTGATCGAGCAGTACGGGCACCTGCCCATGCTGTTGCACGCGCAGAGCTATATCGTTCCGCTGTACACCGGGTTCGGTTTCGAAACCCTGGGCGACGAATTCGTCGAGGCGGGCATCCCGCACCGTTCGATGTACCGCTCTGCCGTGGCATTCACCTGACACCAAGGCGCCCCACCCTAGAATGATGCACACCGCGGCGCCGCCGCTGGTCTGTGCGAGCTGGTCTGGGCGAAGGGAATACGTGTGGCGAAGGCAGAACCCCAAGCCCACATCGCCTCCGACGCGCTCGACGACCGTGATCGCCGCATACTCGAATTCGAGCGTGGCTGGTGGGAGCACGCCGGTCTGAAAGAGCAGGCGGTTCGCGCCGAGTTCGGTCTTTCTGCGACCCGCTACTACCAGATTCTGAATCGGCTCATCGACGACCCGGCGGCGCTCGTTTTCGACCCGATGCTCATTAAACGACTCAGGCGGCTGAGAGACACTCGACTGGCGGCACGCGCCGCCCGTCTGCTGCCGCGTGGCGAATAAGCGAACCAGAACGGCCCCACCTCTTCTTATGGCAACACAACAACGAGATTCGTTCGATCGCGTGCCCACCGATCTCGCCCGGCGCGGCGCCCACCGCGGCCCGAAGCCGCGCGGGCGCGGCTGGATCACGTTCGCCTGGGCCGCGCTGGCGACGGGTGTGCTCGTCGGGCTCGGGGTCGTCGGGCTTTTCGCCGTCGACAACAGCAACCAGTTCACGAGCGCCATCGGCGGGTCGAGTGCGGTGGCGAGCGACAGCGCGACTCCGGTGCCGACGGTCGAACCGACCACCGATCCCGCCGCCACAGTGACGATTCTGAACGGCACGACCACGAGCGGTCTGGCCACCCGAGCGGGCGACCAGGCGACGAGTGCCGGATGGACGGTGGGGGCCGAGGCGAATGCAAGCACCTCCGACATCACGACCTCGACGGTCTACTACTCTGACGCTGCGAGCGAGGGTGCCGCCAAGGGTCTTGCGGCAGCACTGGGCGGAATCCAGATCGCCTTATCCGATCAGTTTCAGGGCGCTACCCTGACGGCCGTGCTCGGTTCGGACTACGTCGACCCAGCGAAGTGACGCCCGGCCCATTCGGGCCGATTTGGGTCTATTTCACCCTGAGTATTTCCGGTGTGTTTAATTCTTGTTGAATTGTGGTCACACCACCCTGTTTTGCCGAGCCACACCGTTTTACTAGAAAAACGGGTCACTTCAATCGGAGCGACGGGCAAGTAACACAGTAATTGGGAGTAACAATGGCGAACGGAACCGTCAAGTGGTTCAACGCTGAAAAAGGCTACGGCTTTATCACGGTAGAAGGTGGCGGGCAGGACGTTTTCGTTCACTACTCGGCCATCGACATGGGTGGGTACAAGGTTCTCGAAGAGGGCCAGCAGGTCATCTTCGAGGTCGGCACCGGGTCGAAGGGGCCTCAAGCGGAGTCCGTTCGTTTGGCTAGCTGAAACGCACCTCTCTCTCCCGACGGAGCGCAGCTTCGTCGGCGCTGGCGTCGCGGCGGGCATCCACTGGATGCTCGCCCAAAGCTGCAGCGCGCGTACTTGCACTCTCACCATGTGAGTGCCAGTATTGGTCTTAGCACTCGGAGCATCTGAGTGCTAAACCTTTATGAATCTTTCATGACGCCCGGGAGGGACGAGAAACACACATGGCAAAGATTATTGCTTTCGACGAAGAGGCCAGACGCGGCCTCGAGCGTGGACTCAACATTTTGGCCGACGCGGTCAGGGTGACACTCGGCCCGCGTGGCCGCAACGTCGTACTCGAGAAGAAGTGGGGCGCGCCCACCATCACGAACGACGGTGTCTCGATCGCCAAAGAGATCGAGCTCGACGACCCCTACGAGAAGATCGGCGCTGAGCTGGTCAAAGAGGTCGCCAAGAAGACCGACGACGTCGCCGGTGACGGCACCACCACGGCTACCGTTCTGGCCCAGGCTCTGGTTCGCGAAGGTCTGCGCAACGTCGCAGCCGGCGCCGACCCGATCAGCCTGAAGAAGGGCATCGAGAAGGCTGTCGCAGCCGTCATCGCCGAGCTCGTGGCCAACGCCAAAGAGATCGAGACCAAAGAAGAGATCGCGGCTACCGCCTCGATCTCCGCTGGTGACACCGAGATCGGCGCACTGATCGCCGAGGCCATCGACAAGGTCGGTAAAGAAGGTGTCGTCACCGTCGAGGAGTCGAACACGTTCGGCACCGAGCTCGAGCTGACCGAGGGCATGCGCTTCGACAAGGGTTACCTGTCGCAGTACTTCGTCACCGACCCCGACCGTCAAGAGGCCGTCT
>JAODBC010000031.1 GCA_025463765.1 Subtercola sp.
CAACCAGTACGGCGATGTCGGTGACCTGCGCACCACGGGCACGCATGGCGGTGAACGCCTCGTGGCCCGGTGTGTCGATGAAGGTGATGGCGCGTTCGATGCCTTCGTGCTCGGTGACCACCTGGTAAGCACCGATGTGCTGGGTGATGCCACCCGCTTCACCGGCGACGACGTTCGCGTTACGAATGGCGTCGAGCAGGCGTGTCTTACCGTGGTCGACGTGACCCATGACGGTGACGACCGGCGGGCGGATCTCGAGTTCTTCGTCGGTCTCCAGGCTGAGTTCTTCGTCGATGTCGATGTCGAAGCCCAGAAGCAGCTCGCGGTCTTCGTCTTCGGGCGAGACCATCTGGATCTTGTAACCCAGCTCCTCACCCAGCACGCCGAAGGTCGCCTCGTCGAGCGACTCGGTCGCCGTCGCCATTTCACCGAGGTGGAACAGCACGGTCACCAGGTTGCCCGGGCTCGCGTCGATCTTGTCGGCGAAGTCGGTGATCGATGCGCCGCGACGCAGACGGATGATCGTCGAGCCGTCACCGCGAGGAACACTCACACCACCGAGCGAGGGAGCCTCTCTCAGTTCGAATTCTGCTCTCTTCGTACGCTTCGACTTGCGCGCCTTCGCACGCCCGCCGCCACGACCGAAAGCACCTGCGGTGCCGCCGCCGGGCCCGCGGCCACGGCCGCCGGCACCTGCTGCGGGGCGCGGGGCGCCGAACGTGTTACCGGGCGCTCCGCCAGGAGCACCACCGGGGCGGAATCCGCCGGCACCAGCCGGACGAGCACCACCGGCACCGCCGGGGCGGAAGCCGCCGGCACCAGCCGGACGAGCACCGAAGCCACCGGGGCGAGCGCCCTGGCCTGCGCCGCCCGGGCGAGGTGCGCCGGGACGAGGTGCACCGGGGCGAGGAGCGCCGGGGCGAGGAATGTTGCTGGGAGCGCTGCCGGGCGTCGGCGCGCCGGGCCGGGGGGCCTGGCCGCTGGACATGCCCTGCTGGCTCGCGAACGGGTTGTTGCCCGGTCGCGGGGCGCCGGGGCGCTGCATGCCCTGGCTGGAGGCGAACGGATTGTTACCGGGGCGCGGGCCGCCCGGGCGCGGAACGCTGCCGGGTGTGGGTGCGCCACCGGCAGATGCACCGGTCGCGACCGCTGATGCCGCCGAAGCAGACGATGCCGCAGCGGACGAGGCCGAAGCAGACGAGGCCGGAGCCGCCGATGTCGATGCAGATGATGCAGCGGGCGCTGAACCTGCCGGAGCAGCTGTGGGCGCGGCGGACGCAGCAGGAGCACCGGGTGTGGCCGAACCAGCTGAACCAGCCGAACCAGAAGCGGCCGAACCTGACGCACCGGGAGCTGCCGACGCTGCGGCAGCAGGCGCAGGGTTGCCCGTTTGAGCCGCCGGCGTGCCGCCCTGTCGGGCTGGAGTCGGAGCAGACGAGCCACCCGAACGGGCGGGGCTCGGCGCACCGCTGGGGGTGCGGCCGGGGCCGGTCGTCGAACCAGATGCGGATGAGCCCGGAGTCGCAGGGCCGGGGCGGGTGCCCGGGCGCACGGCGGTGGCGGCAGCGACGCTACCCGATGCGCTCGCTGATGCGCCGGACTGGGCGCCTGCCGACTGCGGGCCTGCCGTTTGTGTGCCGGCGCCACCACTGGCTTTTGCAGCGGCGCTCTCGGCCTGAAGTGCTTCTTTGAGCCGGCGGGCGACCGGGGGCTCGATGCTCGATGAGGGGCCCTTGACGAACTGACCCATTTCTTTCAGCTTGGCCAGAGCGACCTTGCTGTCGACGCCGAGTTCGCTCGCGATCTCGTGTACGCGTGGTTTTGCCACAATTCTCCTTGTTCGGGCCTACTCCCGAACAGGGGCAGGCCTCAGCTACGTGCGGGACTCATTTCGAGTCACTCATTAGTTGTCGCTCATTAGTTGTTCACAATGCCGTTCAGCCTTGTCTGTAGGTTGGCCGTGTCAAGTGGTGACCCAGTTGACGACTCGATGCGAAGCGCACGGCCGAAAGCCTTGCGTTTCACAGCGTTCTGAAAACACGCTGCAGTCTCGTGCAGATACGCACCGCGCCCGGGCAACGTGGCCGCCTCATCGACGACCAGGATTGAATTCTGGGCCACAACCCTCAAAAGAGAGGATTTCTCGGCGCGTGCTCGGCATCCGACGCACGTTCTTACAGGTTCCATTCTAGCACTGCCAAATTTCTGTACAACTGTAAGCGCCACGCATTATCTGACGCGGCATGCCCGGCTCAATCGCCTTCGAGAATGGAATCGGGCTGAATGTCGATCTTGGCGCCGGTCAGTTTGGCCGCGAGACGGGCATTCTGACCCTCTTTGCCGATGGCGAGCGAGAGCTGATAGTCGGGCACGAGGGCGCGCACCGCCTTCAACGAGGCGTCGATGACGAACGAACTGGTGACCTTTGCCGGCGACAGGGCATTCGCGACGAACGTCGGCAGATCATCCGAGTAGTCGACGATGTCGATTTTCTCGTTGCCGAGTTCGGCAGTGACGGCCCGAACCCGCTGGCCGAGCTCGCCGATGCAGGCACCCTTTGCGTTGATGCCGGGTTCGGTGGCGCGCACCGCGATCTTGGTGCGGTGCCCCGCCTCGCGAGCGAGCGAGACGATCTCGACGAGACCACTCGCGATCTCGGGCACTTCGAGCGCGAAGAGCTTGCGAACGAGCGACGGATGCGTGCGCGACACGGTGATCTGCGGGCCCTTGAGCCCCTTCGAGACCGCCGTGACATACACCCGGATGCGGTTGCCGTGCGTATACGTCTCGCCGGCCACCTGCTCTTCGGGCGGCATGATGGCCTCGACCGTGCCGAGGTCGACGTGGATCATGCGGGGGTTCGGCCCCTGCTGAATGACGCCGGCGACGATGTCGCCCTCTCGGCCCTTGAACTCGCCGAGCACCGCATCGTCGGCGATGTCGCGCAGGCGCTGGTTGATGACCTGCTTGGCGGCGAAGGCGGCGATGCGGCCGAAGTCGCTCGGGTTGTCATCACTCTCGCCGATGACAGCACCCTCATCGTCGTATTCGGGCACAAAAATGCTCACATGCCCGGACTTGCGGTCGAGGTGCACTCTCGCCTTGGCTGGCTCGTCTGCCGACGAATGCGCGGACGACGAATGTACGGATGACGAATGCACGGGTGACGGATGCCCGTGGCCGGCGGCAGCGGAGCCCGAACCTGAACCGGTACGGCCCGATCCGGCGCTGCCCGAAGCGGCGCTGCCCGATCCCGCGCTGCCCGAAGCGGCGCTGCCCGATCCGGCGCTGCCCGATCCGGCGCCGCCCGATCCGGCGCTGCCTGAACCGGCGCCGCCTGGACCGGCGGCGCTGCTCTGATGCTCGCTCTGGCCGGTGTGCTTGAGGTAGGCGGTCAAAATCGCCTGTTCGATGATCTGCACGAGCTCATCGAAGGGAATGTCTCGCTCGCGCTCCATGAGCTTGAGCACGCTGAGGTCGATATCCACGGCCGGCCTCCTTCTTTTCTGTATTCAATTGGGTGGGTGGGTGCTTCTCCCAGCTACCCAGAATAGCCGACAATCGTCCGCGCGGCACCCGCTTCGCTGCCCATCCTCTCGCTGCCCACCCACGCCGTACCACTCCGCCAGGCGCGCGAGACCGTCGTCGAGGCTGACACGCGGCCGCCACTGCAGATCGTGCCGGGTTCGGCGCTGGTCGTACCAGTGCGAGGTCGAGAGTTGCTCGGCGAGAAACCTGGTCATCGGCGGCTCGTCGTCGTGCGCGCGCAGGTTCCAGACCCGCTCGATCAACCCACCGGCTTCTCGCGCCAACGGCGCCGGCACGCTGAATCGCGGCCCGGGCACGCCCGCAGCGCGGCAGATTCCGCCCAGCAGCTCCGCGACCGTGCGCGGCTCACCATTGGTGATGACGTACGACTGACCGTGTACCGCCTCGACCCGGTTCAGTGCGGCGACGATGGCAGTCGTCGCGTTGTCGATATACGTGGTGTCGATGAGCGCGAGGCCGCCGCTGAGCAAGGGCAGCCGGCCCCGGCGAGAACGCTCGACGATGCGCTCGATGAGCTGGGTGTCGCCCGGCCCCCACACGATGTGCGGCCTGACCGCCACGACCGCGAAGCCGGGCTCGTCTGCCGCAAGGGCGAGCAACTCGGCTTCGGCCTTGCTGCGGGCATACTCTCCGCGCGCCCGTTCCGGATCGGCCGGCAACGCGTCGTCGCCCACCACCGAAAGCCCTGCGTGCGCTACCGATGGCGACGACACCATCACGAACCGGCTCACTCCGGCCGCTCGGGCCTCCTCGAGAAGCGTTCGGGTTCCCTCGACGTTGACCGCGTCGAAGTCTTCGGGCCGGCCCGCCATCGACACCTTCGCGGCGAGATGGATGACCGCGTCGACACCCTCGACGGCCGCCCGCACACGGGCGCGGTCGGTCAGGGATCCCCGGGCATCCGTGACCCCTGGCACGACACCGCTGAGCCCGGATTCGCCGCGCTGGAACGTACGAACCGTCTCACCGCGCGTGGCCTCGGTGCTGGCCTGCAGAACCACTTCGGTCGCGACCGCCCTGCCGAGCATCCCGCTGGCCCCCGTGACGAGAACGGTCACGGCCTGCCCTGGCCGGGCGTGCCGAGCTTCGGCGGCCGCCGGCCCGCCAGCAGCGCCGCCGCCCAGCGGGAGAGCTCCGCACGATCGATCTTGGAGTTGTGTCTGATGTCGGTGGGCATCTCGCCGATGACGAGCACAGCGACCACGTCGACGCCCGTCACCCTGCGAATCTTCTGCACCAGCTCCGTCGAGGCCAGGTTTCCGCGGCTGCCGCGCGGTACGCGACCCGAACCGCGGCCGTGTTCGGCGGCGAGCTCGACAACGACGACAGGCTGTTGCGTACCGACTGGGCCGACGGCCACGAGCGCCGCGCGCCTCACCTCGGGCAGACTCTCGGCACGCTGTTCGACACCGACCGGAGTCAGCACGCCCGAGGCAGTCGTCACGACGTGCACCAGGCGCCCCTCCACCCAGAGCCGGCCGGCCGCGTCGAAATGACCGACGTCACCCGTGCGATGCCACCGCCCCGTCGAAGGCGTCTGTCTCGTCGCCTCCCGATCGGTCAGCCACAGCTGGTCGTAGTTCGCCTTCAGGTGCGGCGCCGACACGACGATCTCCCCCGTCACGCCGGGCGCCTGGGTAAGCGCGCCTACCGAGCGGCCTTCACCATCGAGCGGACTCAGCACGATGTGCACGCCCGCGATCGGCCGCCCGACGCAGACTCCCCCGGCACGATATGCGCCTGCGGTTCCTGCTGTTTCGTCTCGATCGGCATCGCCTCGAGCTGCATCCTGCTGTGCCCGCAGAATCTCGCCCAGGGTGATGTCGGTCATCAACAGGCCCTCGGTCATTCCGTACGGAGTGTGGATGCTCGCCTCGGGCATCAGCGCCTGAACCTCTTCGAGCAACGGCACCGGCAGCGGCGCCCCGGCGGAGAGCACCGTCGTCACACGCCCCAGCGCTCGGCGCTGCGGAAGAGTCAGCACGGCCGACGTCTCGACCACGTTGGTGAGAGCAGCGGGAGACGCGAAGACGACGGTCGCCGACACGGCGCGGGCGGCCTCGGCGACAGCAGTCGCGGACAGGGTCTTCGGCGCGGTCACATCCATGTCGGGAGTAACCGAGGTCGCACCCAGCGCTGGCCCCAGCAACGCGAACGGGGCGAATCCCGCGACGAGCCCGGTCGACCCGTCGATGCCGAAGCGTTCCTTCACGACGGCGACCAGTGCGCTCAACTGCCGATGCGTGTAGACGACGCCCTTCGCCGGCCCCGTCGACCCCGACGTGAACAGGATCGCTGCGGTGTCGTCTGGCTCGGGCATCCGCTCGCCCGTCGCCGCGTCACCCGCCGCGCCACCAGTCGCTTCACCCTGTAGATCGCCTCCGGAGGCAAGACTGGCGCGACCCGATCGCGCCACGTCGGCAAGGGAGTGCTGCACGCCGAGTGTCGCCGCCAGGGTGCGCGAGAGGGTGCGCACCGAGATCTTCTGCCCCGGCCAGCTCAGCGCACGGCCGGCCGCGAGAGCACGCTCGATGCCGATGACGTGTTGCGGGCGGGCTCCGCGCACTGCCCGGCTGAGACCGCGGACGCCGAGCCCAGCGTCGGCGACCACGACGATCGCACCGATGCGCAAGCACGCGTAAAGCACTGCCGTGAGGTCGGCGCCCGGTGGAATCAGCAGCGACACCCGGTCGCCCTTCGCGACTCCGACCTCGCGCAGCCCGGCCGCGATCTCATCGACCCGCCAGGCGAGCAAGCGCCAGCTCACCGTGCGCCGGCCCCCGCTGGCGCGCTTCGGGAGCATCTCCACCACGGCAGCTGCCGGGTCGGCGGCCCGCTCGAGGAGCGTGGCCCACAGTGGTCTGTACTCGGCTGGCGCGTGCTCGGCCGAGCCGTTTTCGACCGGCCCGTCTTCGATCGGCCCGCCTTCAATCGGCCCGTCTTCAATCGGCCCGCCTTCGACCGCCCCGCCTCCAACTAGGCCGGCTTCGATCGGCCCGCCTTGAATTAGCCCGTCTTCGACTGAGTCGGCCAGCTCACCATCCCCGGCCTCCAAAACGTGCGTTCCGATGCGCTCGTCGAGCCAGGTCAGCAGTATCGGCGCCACCGCCACATCTTCGCCGACCAGGTGCCCCGCATTCTCGAATCGGGTGACGTCGGCCTGCGGCAGGCGCTGCATGAGGTCGCCGAGGTAGCGGTCGCTGAATACCGGGTCGCGCGGCCCCCAGAGCATCACCGCGGGCACCGTTAACGCCGCAACACCCGTCGCCACCCGGGTCAATTCGGCGTAACTCACGTGCGACTCGTCGACGGGAATGTCGGCGACGAAGGCGCCGATGCCCGCGCGCCGTGACGCGCTGCGGTACGGCGCGCGGAAGGCTCGCCGAACATCCGGAGCCAACGACGGATGCGCGATCGCCAGTGTCGTATCGAGAAACGCCGTCGTGTGCACGGTGGTCGACGTCAGCATCGACCGCTTGAGCACCAGGCGCAGCGCCGCGGGCAGCGGAAACTGCTCAGGCTGATGCACCGCCGTGTTGAGCATCATCACTCCGGCGAGGAGCTGTGGATGATCGACCGCCCAGCCGAGCGAGACGACTCCGCCCCAGTCGTGCCCGAGCGTGACCACGGGCCCCTCGAGACCGAGTGTGTCGGTCAGTGCCCCGAGATCGGCGATGCGTCGAGCAAGCGTGCGGGTCTCACCCGAGCGCTCGGAGAAACCCATCTCGAGCTGATCGACGGCGATGACCCGCCAGACTTGCGCGTTCTCGGCTGTTCCTGCACCCGCGCCCGCTCTCGCTCCTGCGTCGCTCCCGTCACTGGCCCCCGCGCCGGCCACCACTGATTCCGCCAGCAGAGCGCGCCACAGATACGACCAGGTCGGGTTGCCGTGCACGCAAAGAATCGTGCCCGTCGGAGTCAACCCGGCCGCCGCCAGCTCCGAGGCGTTGTCGAGCAGATGCCAGGTGCGCGGCACGCCGCTCGAATCGGGCGCCGTGACGAGCTTCGACCAGCGTTCGTTCAGCCCCGGCAAGCCTGCCGGCGGATACGACGCCGCGCTGCCTCGCGCAGCGCTCTTCAGTCCGCCGCTGTTCAGACCACCGCGATCCGGGCCACCGCTCGCCAGACCGCCGCTCTCCAGACCGCCGCTCGTCAAACCGCCGCCGGGCCGCCCTGCCACCACTACCAGACGATTTCGGTCATGGCGGTGTTGATGCCCGACCCGACCCCCATGCACAGAACGCGCTGACCCTTGACGAGCTTCTCGACCTCGAGAGCGAGCGTCATCGGCAGCGAAGCCGGGCCCACATTGCCGAAGATCGGATAGGTCAGCGGAATCTTTTTGCGGTCGAGCTTGGCGGCCTTCACGATGGAGTCGGTGTGCACGTCAGAGACCTGGTGCAAGATGTAGCGATCCATCTTCTGCCAATCCCATGAACTCTTGGCCTCTTTCCATGCCTCCACCACGAGTGCCATGCCGCCCGCGAGCAGCTCTTTCGTGTGAGTGAACATGCCGTCTTTGTCGCCGACGCAGAGCAGGTGGTGCTCGGTGCCCGCCCGCGAGATGCCGCCCATGATGCGGTGACCTTCGGGGTGTGCATCCGCTCGCCCGATCACGGCTGCTGCCGCGCCCGAACCGAGGGTGAGCGAGGCGAACTCGTTCACGAAGTCTTTACGCGAGATGCCCGGCTGCGAGAGCCTGTTGATGGTGTTCGCCTGAATCTCGTTCGAGTCTTCACCGTCGACGATCACCGCGTACTTGATCTGGCCCGAGTCGATCATTTGCGAGGCGAGAGTCATGCCGTTCACAAACCCGAGACAGGCGTTCGTGATGTCGAAGTTCATCGCCGACGGCGGCAGCCCGAGGGCGTGGTGGATGCCCACTGCAACCGACGGCTCCAAGTGCTTACGCGTCACCGACGTGTTGATGAGCAGACCCACCTCGCTGGGGTCGACGTTCGCTTCGGCCAGGGCCGACTTCGCGGCTGCCGCTGCGGCGCCATCGAACGTCATTCCGCCGCCGCCCTCGGACTCGTCCCAGTTACGCCGGGAGATGACACCGGCGACACGCTGCAACAGCCCCGTGGGGAGCCGGAGTCGGGTCAACGCCTCAGCGAGACGCACGTCGATTTCTTCGCTGGTGACGACCAGCGGAGCGAGGTGCGCCTTGACGGCGAGAAGCGCAGAGTTCTGATGCCGGAAGGTGGCATTCTGAGCGGTCATGAAATCCTTCGTAAAGCGTGAACGGCCGAAACCCGGCCATTTGCATCCTTCAAGTCTAGGTTGAGCAGATTGGGAGTTTGCCCGGCCCGCCACCCTTGATCGGCTACACGGTTTCGGATACAGCGCCCACCGCGACCACGACGCGTTCGCCGCTCGCGCGGTTCCACACCTCGACCGTTCCGTCGACCACTCCCCTGCCGACAATCACGATCTTCGGCACTCCGATCAACTCGGCATCGCCGAATTTTACTCCCGGCGACACTCGCGGACGGTCATCAAAAAGTACTGATCTCCCCGAGCGCTCAAGATCGGCGACGATCGTCTCGGCGGCTTCGAAGATGGCGTCGTCTTTTCCGGCCCGCCCGGCCGCAACCACGTACACATCGAACGGCGACACGGCGGCTGGCCAGATCAGGCCCTTGTCGTCGTTGTTCAGCTCGGCGATGATCGCCAGAATGCGTGTGACGCCGATTCCGTACGACCCCATCGTCACCGTCACGAGTTTGCCGTTCTCGTCGAGAACCTTCAGCCCGAGTGCCTCGGCGTACTTACGGCCGAGCTGAAAGACGTGCCCGATCTCCATGCCGCGGGCGAGTTCGACGGGCCCGGAACCGTCAGGGGCGGGGTCGCCCGCCTTCACCTCGGCGATCTCGATGGCCCCGTCGGCAGTGAAGTCACGCCCGGCCACGAGACCGAAAACGTGTTTTCCGTGAATGTTCGACCCGGTGATCCACCCGCTGCCGCTCACGACTCGAGGGTCGACGAAATAGCGGATGCCCGTGCTCGACTTCTCGCCGAGAACCGCGCCTTCGGGTGACCACGGCCCGATGTAACCCTTGACGAGCCCCGGATTCAGAGCGAAATCGTCGTCGGTCGCAGGTTCGACCTCGGCAGGAGCGAACGCCACCTCGGCACGCTTCAGGTCGACCTCGCGGTCGCCCGGCAGCCCGACGACCACGATCTCGCGCGTGTGATCGAGGTGGGTCAGCGCCAAGACGACGTTTTTCAGCGTCTCGCCGGCATTCCAGGGCGTGCCGTCGGGCCGGGGATGCACGGTGTTGGCGGCCTCGACCAGCGTCGCGATGGTCGGGGTGTCGGGAGTGTCCACGACCTCGGCCGGCGTCAGACCTTCGAACGACCTCTCGGGCGGCGCGAGCGTCGTGAACGCCTCGACGTTCGCCGCGTATCCACCGGCCGAACGTACGAACGTGTCTTCGCCGACGGCTGTCGGGTGCAAGAACTCCTCGCTCTTCGAACCGCCCATCGCGCCGGCGTCGGCCTTCACGATGACGTACTCGAGACCGAGGCGGGTGAAGATGCGTTCGTAGGCGTCGCGCTGGGCCTGATACGAAGCGTCGAGCCCGGCATCGGTGTAGTCGAACGAATACGCGTCTTTCATCGTGAATTCGCGGCCGCGCAAGAGGCCCGCGCGGGGCCTGGCTTCGTCACGGTACTTGTCTTGAATCTGGTAGATCGACAGCGGCAGGTCTTTGTAACTGTTGTAGAGGTCTTTCACGAGCAACGTGAAGACTTCTTCGTGCGTCGGGGCGAGCACATAACCGGCTCCGCGCCGGTCGTTGAGGCGGAACATTCCGTCGCCGTACTCGACGTACCGATTGGTGACCTCGTAGGGCTCTTTCGGCAACAAGGCCGGAAAATGCACCTCGTGAGCGCCCGCATTCGTCATCTCGTCACGGATGATCGCTTCGATCTTGCTCTTCACCCGGAGCCCCAGCGGAAGCCAGGCGAAGATGCCCGGCGCCTGCCGCCGGATGTATCCCGCCCGCACAAGCAGACGGTGGCTGGTCACCTCGGCGTCGGAAGGATCTTCGCGGAGGGTCTTGACAAAGTAGTTGGTGAGGCGTGTTGGCACCATACGAGTCTATTTGCACTGCGCTATCGGGTTGCACAGCCGCGGATTGTACGGCTGCGGGTTGCAGGGCTGCGGGTTGCACAGCCGCGGGCTGCAGGTTGCACAGCCGCGGGCTGCAGGGCTGTCGGATGCACGGACGCGGGTTGCACGGCTGTCGGGTCGCACGGCCGCGGATTGCACAGCTGTCGGGTTGGGCAGCCGCGAGTTGCACAGCTGTCGGGTTGCGCTGTCGCTGTCGGTCCTCCGGCGGCCAGGTTGCTCGGACTGCACGCTCGCGGCCCGCAGCTCAGCCCAGCGGATGCCCACAGCTCGCACAGAACCGCGCGTCGCTCGAATTCTGCGTTCCGCAACTGCTGCAGTACCCGGCCACCACTGCGGGTTCGGGCGCGGGTGCCGGTGCCGGTGCGGGTGCCGGTGCCGGGATGGGTGCCGCGACAACGACCGCGGGCGCCGGGATGAGTGGCGCGACAAAGCCCGCGGGCGCCGGTGCGGGTGCGGGTGCGGGTGCATACGCTGCTGGAGTCGCCACCGCCGGAGGAGCACCATCCAGCGACCTCATCGGATCGGTTTCTGCACCGGCCATCTGCATCACCGGAGCCCCCGCTGCCACCGGCGTCACAGCATCCGGCACCACGGCATTAGGCACCGCAGTATCCGGCATCGCAGCATCCGGCGCCGCATCCGGCATCACAGCCACCGCTGCCGCAGCCACCGCACCGCGTCGACGCCGCCGCGACCCGCGCACCACCAGCAGAACCACGATCAGCACAACGACGAGAAGCAGCACCACTCCGCCGAGAACCACCCACAGCACCCACCCCGTGGTGTTCTCCTGGGGAAATGCCGCGATGGCTTTCGTCTGATATTGCTGCGCGATCGCGTTGTCGGGGTTCGTGGCCAGGGCCTTGCCGAGGTCGTCGGCCGCCGCGTGGTACTTACCGGCGAAGTACTCCTCGAGGCCGGTCCGGAACTGCTTGTCGCCGTCGCCCAGCTCGTTCTTCACTCCATTTCGCGAAAGCAACGCTGAAATGGTTTCGGGCGCCGCCGCGAAATTCAGCTGTTGAGTGTCGCTCGATGGGCCGAAACTCACGGTTCCGACCACGTCGGCGGTGCCGTCGACAACCGGGCCCCCGCTCATTCCCGGGCTCATGGCGACGCCGATCTGCGTGAATGGGCCCCCGTCGGTCTGCTGCCTGCCGCTCACCTGACCCTGAGCGAAGGTCGGCTCGGGGTTTCCGCTGACGATGGAAGTCACGTTGCCGGGATACCCGATCGCGTCGACCTGCTGGCCGGTCGCCGGCTGAGTCTGCGACACGACGAGCACCGGCAACGGTGACGGAGTGTCGATCTTGAAGAGGGCGACGTCGCCCTGACCGAGAGGACGATCATCCACCAGCACCGCCGGGTACGAGGTCGAGTCGTCGGCCGTGATGGTGATCGCCGGGTAGACCTTCATGGTGAGCACCGGCGGCTGCCCCGCGCTCTGACCTTCGACCGGCCAGTTCGTCTCCGCCCCGGCCTCGATGTACGCCGAAGCGTCGTCTTGAGTGATGTCGCCGTTCGATACCTCGCTCGACAAGAACTCGTCCACGATGGAGGTCTTGCCTTCTTCGACATCGGCGCAATGACCGGCGGTCACGACCGAGCCGTCGGAACTGGCCACGAACCCGCTGCAACTGAACGAAGCATCGACCTCGTCTGACCATGCCGTGCTGCCGTCGGCCTTCGGAAAATTCACGAAGCCCGACCAGGTGCCGCTCAGATACACCGTTCCCGCCTCGCCGATCGCCGCGATCTGCTCTTGCGGCAGATCGGAGGGAGCCGCATGAGCGGCCGAGACGGAGCCGAACGCCCCGCAAAACGTGGCCATCGCGCCGCTGACAGCGACCGCGAGAGCGAGACCGAGGGGGAACGCGCGGCGACGCGCGGTTTGGTGCGGGGCAGGGAGCGACACACGAACCTCCGGAGCTAGTGAGATGTTAATGAAGGAATTCTCACTATACACAATCTGAGGTCTGCTCAGGTCATCGTTTTTCTGTGACCTCTTCGCTGATCACGTCGTCGCGCAACTGCTCGCGTTCGTCGAGCAACTGCTCACGTTCGTCGCGAAACTGCTCACGTTCCTCGAGCACCGGCACACGATCATCCCGTGCCTCCAGCAGCTCGATGCTGCGACCGTCTCCGTCGTGGCTGAGCACGAAATGCGGCGAGCTGTGCCGGTGCACGGCGAGTCTGAGGTGCTGGTGCGCGATCATCCACACCAGCCCGGCGAGCGCCGCAGCGAACCCGGCGGCCGCCGCGACCCCGATGGCCCAGCGCGGGCCGAGGCTGTCGGCGACCCAGCCGACGATGGGCGCTCCGATCGGCGTGCCACCCATGAAGATCGCCATGTACAGTGCCATCACCCGGCCGCGGAATTCGGGCGCCGTGGTCATCTGCACGGTGCTGTTCGCCGTCGTCATCAGGGTTTGGCTGGCGAACCCGAGAAGCACCAGGGTGATGGCGAAGGTGATGTACGACGGTGCGAGGGCGCCGAGCAGACAGGCGACGCCGAACAGCGCAGATGACGCGAAGATGAGTCTCATGCGAGGAGTTTCGCGGCGAGCCGAGAGCAGTGCTCCGAACACTGAGCCCACCGCAAGCACAGACGACAGCACTCCGAACGCGGTCGAATCCAAATGGAAGGTGACCGTCGTCATGGTCGAAGTGAAGATCTGAAAGTTGAGACCGAAGGTGCCGATGATGGCAATGACGACCAGAACGATGATGATGTCGGAGCGTTTTGAAACGTAGCGGAATCCGCCGAGCAACTGACCCGGGCCGCCACGCGCGGTCTTGCGCACCTTCAGACTCTCCTGATGCATTCGACTGAGGGAGATGAGCACCGCAGCGAAGCTCGCGGCGTTGAGCAAAAACACCCAGCCTGCTCCGATCAGGGCGATCAGCACGCCCGCGATGGCGGGGCCGACCATCCGTGCTCCATTGAACGAGGCCGAGTTCAGAGCCACCGCGTTCGAGAGGTTGCGGTCGGAGACGAGGTTCGACACGAATGACTGCCGCGCGGGGGCGTCGAAGGCCGACGTGATACCGAGCAGCAGCGCAAACACGTACACCTGCCAGAGCTGAGCGGCACCGCTCAGCACAATCAGTCCGAGGCCCAGGCCCAGGATGCCCATCACACCCTGCGTCAGCATCAGCAGTTTGCGGCGATCGAAGCGGTCTGCCACGAGGCCGGTCCACGGCACCAGAAGCAGCTGCGGCCCGAGCTGTAGCGCCATCACGACACCCACGGCGACCGCGTTGTTATTGGTCAGATGGGTCAGCACTATCCAGTCCTGGGCGGTGCGCTGCATCCACGTGCCGATGTTCGACACGAGGGCGCCGCCGAACCAGATGCGGTAGTTGTAGTCGCTCAGCGAGCGGAACATCGAGCTCATCTGGCCGCCCTCACCCCGAGGTGCGGGTCATGCCGGATCCGCCGGGCGCACGGGACCCGCCGGTCGTGCAGGTCGCTCCGGTCGCGCTGGACCCACCGGTCGCTCCGGTCGCACGGGACCCGCCGGCCGCACCGGCCGCTCCGGTCGCGCTGGACCCGTCGGCTGCTCCGGCCGCACCGGTCGTACGGGTCCCACCGTTCGGCGTTGGCGCTGCGCAGCAGACTCGATGCGGGGTGCATCAACTGTCGGCCAAGGTGCGCAGGATGCCCGCGGCACGGCCGAGCGTTCGCCGGTCTTCAGCAGAGAGCTCAGCGAGTCGTTTATACAGCCATTCGTCGCGTTGGCGTCGAGTTTCTTGAACGATCGCGACGCCGGCGGGGGTCAGCGAAATCACGACCTTGCGCCCATCGTCTGCTGAGGGGGTGCGCAGAGCATAGCCCGCCTCGACGACTGCGTTGATGGTGCGATTCATCGAGGGCGGCGTGACTCGCTCGAACGAGGCCAGGGTTCCCGGCGTGCTCGGCCCGTGATTGTGCAGATAGGCCAGGATGAACGTCTGCGAGTCGCTCAGCTCATGGTCCGCCTTCTCGGCGCGCAAGCGTCGCGAGACCCGAAGGATGGCCGGGCGCAGGTTTTCCGAGAGTTCGACAATGGCCGGCGCCTCGGTTGACTCTGTGGTGCTGCCGGCTGTATCTCCCATAATGATTAGCCTAACTCATTAGCATTGCTAACGGAATCTTCTCCGAAACGAACGTCGATAGTCGAACATCAGTTCGAATATATGAGCTATACTCAGTGCATGATCATTTCTTCTGCTTCGGCTCTGGCCGACGACGAACCGGCCGACGACGCGCCCGCCCGGGCTGCGCAGATCGTCGGCCGGTTCGTCGACCAGATCGTCGCCCTCGAGAACGAGGTTGCGAAACTGCAGGCACGAAAGTCGTGGCTCGTCGATCAGGCGCGTCAGTGGTCTGATCTAGCCGTCGATGCCATCGTCTCTTCGTCGTTCTCCGTGGCGAAACGCGAAGAGCTGTCGCGCCGCTCGCTGACATCTGAGATCGCGTGCGCCTTACGACTGCCCGACGTCACGGCCGGCCGCCTGCTCGATGAGAGCGAAGCGCTGGTTCATGAGCTCCCAGCGACTCGTTCAGCCCTGAGTACAGGTTCACTCAGTTACCGACACGCCCAGGTGATCATCGATCAGGCGCGTTCTCTGCCGCGAGGCGCTCGGGGCGACTTCGAGTCGTCAGTACTGCCCTCCGCACTGACCACGACGGCCAGCCAGTTCGCGCGAAAGGCACGAGCCGAGCGGGAACACGCGCACCCCGAATCGATGGTGACCCGTGCGCTCAAGGCGGCCGAAGACCGTCACGTCTCCTTCGAACCCGACCGCGACGGTATGGCCTGGTTGCACCACTACCTGCCGGCCGTCGATGCTCTGTGCATCGACGACACTCTCGAACAGCTGGCGCGCGGGCTGCGTCACGACACGACTGCGAACTCGGGTTCTTCTCGTTCTTCGGCCGGATTCCCTTCAGCTGGATTCACTTCGGCCGCATCGCCTCCAGCCGGATTCACTTCGGCCGCATCGCCTCCAGCCGGATTCTCTTCAGACGAGCAACCCGAGACCCGAACGCTGTCGCAGCTGAAGTCCGATGTTCTGCGCGACTTGCTTCTGCGCGATCCTGCTACCGGCGAATCGCGCCCCGTGCGACCGACGGTCATCGTTTCGGTTCCGGTGATGACGCTACTGGGCCACTCCGACACGCCGGCATCACTCGATGGCTACGGGCCGATCGATGCCGAAACGGCACGCAAGCTATGTCAGCACGCGCCCTCGTTCATGCGGATTCTCACGCATCCAGAGACAGGGGCGACCCTCTCGGTCGGCCGCGACCACTACCGGCCTCCGGCAGACCTCAAGCTCGCTCTGCACATCGCCGATCAGACCTGCCGGTTCCCGGGTTGCTCGCGCCGAGCCGTGCGCTGCGACATTGACCACACCCGAGATTGGCAACACGGCGGCGCTACTGAATTCACAAACCTTGCCCATCTCTGCCCCAAGCATCATCATCTGAAACACGAAACCGCCTGGGCCGCGACCATCGATCGATATCGAACGCTGAGCTGGAAATCCCCCGCAGGCAAGGCGTACACGACGCGCCCCATCTCGCTGAGCACGCAGTCACCGAATACACA
>JAODBC010000044.1 GCA_025463765.1 Subtercola sp.
CCGCGGCCTGGCCCCTTGCCACGCGCCCGCCGCCTGACCCGCACGCGGGCGCCCACCCCCGCGCGCGGCTTCGCTCCACTCGGCCCCGCCCCCGGGGCTGCCCCTGCGTTGCGCGAAAGCATCTTCCGGCGCACGCGAAGGTGCTTTTGGGCAACCCCGAAGGTGGCGCCCAAGCGTGCGGCTCAGCAGGTGAGTGGGGCCGGCACGCCGGGCGGGAGGGGAGTGCCCGCCGCGAGGTGCGCGAACCACGGCAGCAGCACCGTGAGCGACCGGAACGCCACCAGCCCGTGGCCCGTGTCGGGCACGCTGAGGTACGTGACGGAGGCGCCGAGCGAGCACTCCGACTGCGCGAACGACGCCGTGTCGTCGGGCCGCACAAGCGTGTCGTCCGTGCCCTGCGCCACCAGCAGGGGTACGGGCGACGCGGTCGCGCCCGGAGTGTTCGAGGCGAGCAGCGTCGCCCAGGGCTGCACCACGGTCGGGTCGCCCGAGAGGTAGTTTCCGATGAGCGGCGCCGCGATCTTGTGCAATTGCGCGTTCTGCGAGAGCAGGCAGAGCGAGTACATCGACGGGGTCGCCGCGACTGCGTCGGGCGTCAGAATCGACGACAACGTGGCCCCGGGCGTCGACGGCCCGTACACGGCGGCGTACGCGGTGAAGGCGTACGACCCGATCGAGACTCCCGACACATCGCCGATGTCGGCCTTCAGTAGGGCGCCGAGCTGAGTCGCGGGCGCGGCGACGGCTGCGCCGAGCAGATGCAGTTCGGGAGCGTACTGCCGGGCATCCTGAGCGGCGAACAGCACCGCGTGCCCACCTTGCGAGTGCCCCCAGAGCAGCAGTCGGTTGTTCGCGCCGGTCTCGGGCAGCTGGCGTGCGGCCCGTGCGGCATCCAGAACATTGTTGCCCTCTGTCGCACCGATGAGGTACGAATCCGGCCCGGCGACGCCCATCCCCGAGTAGTCGGTGGCGGCGACCACGTATCCCGCCTGGAGCAGCTGGCCGAGCCCTTCGATGCCGAACGGATCGATCAACCCCATCAGACTCGGCGGGTCGACGTTCAGCGAGGGCGCGCACTGCACGGCCGCTCCGGTGGTCGGATGCCCCCACGAAACGATCGTGCGCCCACCAGCCGGCGCGGGCCCGGTCGGCGCCAGCACCACTCCCGAGACCAGAATGTCGTGCCCCAGCACATCGGTCGAGTGATACATGATGCGCCAGGCCTGCGAGCCGTCGGGTGCTCCGGGCAGCCGCTCAGAGCGCACCAGCGTGCCGGGCGCGCCGGGCGTCACGGGGTTCGGCAGCACGTAGAACGGCGCCTCGGTCAGATTGTCGTAGGCGCCGTCGACCAGCCGCCGTTCGACCGGAGAGTAACTGCCGGTCAGGATGCACGCCAGCAGCGTGACGACCACGATCAACACGACGCGCAGCGCCCGCCGCGGCTTCCCATCGCGCCTGCTCACCCCGCCCGCACCGCCCACTCTCGAACTCTATGGCCCGCGCCCCGGCGGGTGCCAGTCGTGTGGATGCCCGCCCGCGCCCGCGCAAACGCATGCGTCGCTACGACGCGGGCCACCACCCCGGCAGCAGCTGCCCATACGCGTGCAATACCGCGTCGATGTCGCGCGGTTCGGGGCCGTTCAGCCACACCGTGATGACGCCGACCGTTCCGCTGGAGATGTAGCGCGCGGCGTACTCGGCGAGCGACGGGTTCGGAAGTGTGGCTCCGATTGTCGTGCCGGCCACCGTGCTCGCAGCCGCGCCAGACTGCCCAGCCGTGCTGTCGTGAATCGACACGGCGCCGGTCTCGACGAGCATCCGGATCGACGCCTCGAAATGCGCACTCAGCAGCGCATGCAAACTCGACTCGCCGCTCTGTTCGCTGAGCCCGAAGCGGTAGATCGCCGCGTGCTCGTCGATGTGCAGCAGTACGGCGCGGGTGACCGCGGTGATCGCTCGCCCCTCATCACCTGGAGCGATGTCGGTGAGGTACTGCTGCCGCGCGGCGTCGAGCTCGGCGCGCAGCAGGTCTTCCAGCAGAACCTGAGGGGAGGAGGCGTGCTCGTAGAACGTCGAACGGTTGACTCCGGCGAGGGCGGCGAGCTGCGACACCGTGAGCTCACTGGCCGGCTGCTTCGAGGCGAGCTCGAAGAGGGCGACGCGCAACTTCTCGCGGCTGCGGCGCTGGCGGGCATCCATGGGCTCAGTGTATCGATCACGGTTATAAACGACAGGTGTTGAATAGCAAGAGCGCCGTCGCAGCCGCCACCTCGTTTATGGTGGATACGCGGCCTAGTAAGCGTGTGGTAATGTTTTCCCTTGTGTGAAAAGCGATCTTTGCGGGTCGCCGTCATGCAGATGCGCCCGTAGCTCAGCTGGATAGAGCGTCTGACTACGGATCAGAAGGCCGGGGGTTCGAATCCCTCCGGGCGCACCACTCGAAGGCCCCGCAACTGCGGGGCCTTCGGCGGATTCGGGCGTCACGATGGCCCGCTCGTGACGCCATCGAAGTAGGAGCCGAGGGTATCGACTGCTGCGACGATCATGTCTACACGCGCCCGCCAATACCTGACCGTGCCGGCGCCACGAGGTTGCACCGCTCTCCGCGAGAGAACGAGGCCCCCTTCGTGGAAGGAGAGCAGATGCATCCTGGCTGTAGCACGCGAAATGCCCAGCTCCCGCGCAACATCAGCGATCGTGAACTCCGTAACGGTGAGTGCGTAGTGCAGCATTTCGATCCGAATCGGATTTGCTCCGAGAGCGAAGCAGGCGATCCGCAAATCCGAGGGAACATCGGCGCTTCGAATCGAACTCAAGAATCCTCCGGTACGTGCGCCCTCAGAGCGCTTCTGGCGTGCGTTCAGGAGTTGACGAGCGACTCCGCGAAGAACGTCTGCAGTGCGGTTGTGACGGGGCCCGGGTGGGTGACGGCTGAGGCATGGGGCGCGCCGTCGATGATGACGATGCCCGCGGAATTGCCGAGTCCCTGAGAGATCGTCTGTGCCGCGTCGAGAGCGAAGGCGGTGTCTGCCGACCCATGAATGACGAGGGAGGGGCAGGTGATGGAGCCGATTTGAGGAAGAACGGTGTCGTGGAGGATGATCGACTGCCACGGTGCCGTCCACTCCTTCGGAGGCCGTGACCGCCACTTTCCGATCCAGGCATCGGCTGCCTGCTGGTCGGAACCGAACTGCATCGCGGCCATGCCCGCGCTGAGGTCGCCTGTCGGCCCACTCTCGCACCACGCGTCCGCCATCTGCTGGAACGCGTCGACCCCCACCTTGTCCATGGCTACGGCAGTCGTATCCATCGTGACCAGAGCGACAGTGCGGTCGCCGTAGCGAACTGCGAAGCGCAGAGCGATATAACCTCCCTGAGAGAGCCCGACGATGGCCGCCTTCTCGACGCCGAGGTGATTCAGAATCGCAGCGAGGTCGTCTGCCGAATCCCACTCGGTGTGCGGCTCGTGGATCTCCGACATGCCGTGTCCCCGCGAGTCCCAGGTTATGCAGCGATAGTCGCTGGAGAGTACCGCCACCTGCGCATCCCACATCGAGTGATCCAGCAGAAAGCCATGACAGAAGACGACCACCGGTTTCGCTTCGCCGGTATCTTCGTAGTGGAGGCGGTTTCCGTTTATTGTCACAAAAGGCATGATCCGACTTCTTTCTCGAATAGGGCGACCGGCGAGACGCCATAGTCTCGTCACCTCAGACATGACGGCTCACCCGCGAGTCGTCGTGCCCGTCAAGAGTCCATCATACAAACGCGGTTCGGAAAATGCGCGTATGTCTCGAAAAAAAGTGCTTCTTTCGTGCTGAGCGCTGCCTAGATAGGTCCAATATGCGGACTCTATAAAATAACTGCTTGCCGAAGGGTGTGCTGCTGGTTTAGAGTCCGTGCATCGCGGACATCATCGCCGCGACTCGAGATCCGCCGAACAATGACGCCTGATGTGTACCGCATGAGGGCTTCTTCCGCTCGGATGGCGGTTCGATCAACAGGGAGAGGCGGCCACCTTGGCTACTGACGACACAAACAATTCCGATCAAGACCTTTCAATTGAGTTGCGCGACAAGTATCGGCTCGAACGCGAAAAAAGAGTGGCCGCTAACGACCGCCGTCGCTACCTCCCTATCGAGGCGGGCTCGCGATTCGACGCGGATCCCTTAGCGTCTGCGGATTATTCGCGAGAGCCGATCATCGAAGAGCTCGACGTGGTCGTCATCGGGGCTGGAATCTCGGGTCTCTGCGCCGCCGTCAACCTCCGTCAGGCGGGAGTGAAGGATTTTCGAATCGTAGACAAGGCGGCGGACTTCGGCGGCACCTGGTACTGGAATCGCTACCCGGGTCTGCGGTGCGACGTCGAGTCGTACATCTATATGCCACTGCTGGAGGTTTCGGACTATATGCCCTCTGAACGCTATGTACGCGGGCCTGAGATCGGCGACTACATGACTCGCATCGCCCGTCAGAACGATCTGTACTCGCGGGCGCTGTTCCAGACGAGGGTCAGCGATGTCGAGTGGGACGAGGCCGTCACGCGCTGGCAGGTGACGACCGAGAGCGGCGATCGACTCAGCGCCCGCCACGTGGTTCTTGCGACCGGTGGATTGCTGCACCGCCCCAAGCTCCCCGCGATTCCGGGCATCGATTCATTCGAGGGTCACTCGTTCCACACCAGCCGATGGGATTACGCGTACACCGGTGGCGATGAATCCGGGGCCGCGATGGACAAGCTGGCTGACAAACGAGTGGCCGTGATCGGCACAGGCGCGACGGCGATCCAGGTCGTGCCCGAACTGGCGAAGCACGCTGCGCAGCTGTACGTGGTTCAGCGCACGCCGTCGATCGTCGATGAGCGGAACAATGCAAAAACTGACGCGCGATGGTGGAATGAACAGCAAGCGGCATCGGGCTGGATCACTCGGCGACGGGAGAGCTTCGAGGCTGGGATCTTCGGGCTGCCACGGGAGCGTGATCTCGTTGGCGACCAATGGAGCGCGATCTGGGGCCTGCCGGACTTGGAATTGCCTGCAGACGGTACGCCGCCGGATTATGTGGCGTACGCGGCGTTGATTTCGCAGTACGACGACGCGCAGATGGAACGGATTCGCCGGCGTGTCGACGACATTGTCGAAGACCCCGCCACGGCTGAGGCTCTCAAGCCGTATTACACGACCCACTGCAAGCGTCCATGCTTCAGTGACTTGTATCTCCCCGCGTTCAATCGCGAGAATGTCACGCTCGTGAACACTCTGGGCCGAGGGCTCGACTCGATCAGCGCCAACGCGATCCAGTTCGACGGCGTGAGTTACGAGGTGGATTGCATCATCTTCGCGACGGGCTTCGAGACCTCTGTCTCGCCCGCGAGGGCTGGTGGATTCGGCGTGCGGGGTACGGGTGGCATTTCGTTGGAAGATCGTTGGCGAGAGGGTGTGAAGACGGTGCACGGCATGTATCTCAATGGATTCCCCAACCTGTTCATCGCGGGAGGTCTGCGCAACGCAGGCGTCTCCGGCAACGGCGTCTACACCCTCGAGACTCAGGCCGAGCATGTGGCTGAAGTGATCGCGGCACTGCTGGAAGACGGAGTCGATCGATTCGAGGTCACAGCGGCGGCCGAGGACGAGTGGTTGGCGAAGATGGCGGAGAAGTCACTGTTCGATGTCGAGACGACACGAAATTGCACCCCTGGCTATTACAACAACGAGGGCGATGTCGACAGCCAGAATCACCCGCTCTTCGCAGACAACTATGACGCTGGACCGATGGAATACAAGGAACTTCTTCGTCAGCTTCGCAGTACTCGCAGACTGAGCGAATTGGCGGAGATGGCCGGGGCGCGTCAACTACCGAACTGAAGGCCGGGCGCCCGGGTGTGAAAGACCTCAGTCTCGAAGATGCGGCCCAGGGTTGCGGCGTTCCATCGCTTACCGCCGTTCGATACGACGGCGTCCTGAGTCCATCCGCCGAGCAGAGAGATGGTCTCGCCCATGGCGCGAACGATCTGACCGCTCACGTAACCCGCTTCCGGGCTGGCCAACCACGCAACCACTGGCGCGCACAGAGAGGGGTCCATAGGGTCGAATTCGTCTTCGGGTCGCTCGTCGGGCTCGACAGGTGCACCGGCGTTTATGCCCGCTGAGATGCGCGTAAGTCCGCCAGGAGAGATCGCGTTCACGGTCACGCCGATGCTGGCGAGTTCGAGGCTGAGCGTCAGCGTAAGGCCAGCGACAGCCGACTTCGCCGCCGCGTAGTTCGTCTGGCCGAAATTTCCGAGCAGACCGGAGCCCGAGACCGTATTGATGATGCGACCGTAGGTCGTACCGGTGCCCGATTTGGCTTCTGCGCGCCACCGTTGCGCCACGGCTCTAGACGCGAGCCATGTGCCTCGCGCATGCACGCGCATGACGAGGTCGAAGTCTTCGACGCTCATATTCCAGATCGCGCGGTCGCGCACGATTCCGGCGTTGTTGATCAGTATGTCCAGTCGACCGTGGCGCTCCCACGCGCTGGCGATCATCGCCTCGACCTGGTGCTCGTCGCCGATGTCGCCGTAGTCAGAAGATGCCGTGCCTCCGCGTGACTCAATGATTCCGACGACGTGATCGGCTGCACGGCTCGATCCTTCGCCGTCGACCGATCCGCCGAGATCGTTGACCACGACCGTGGCACCGTGCTTGGCGAGTTCTAGCGCGTGACCTCGGCCGATGCCGTGGCCGGCCCCGGTGACCAGGGCGACTTTTCCCTCAAGAAGGCGCGACATGTATGAGTTCTCCTCTGTTCAGATGACGTGGAATGGCTGGTAGTCCGTGGCTCACGGCGCGGGACGGAAGAAGGGTGCAGAGATCTGGTCGGTCAGCTCTGCGAATTCGGCGACGAGCGGCATGCCGATGGCGATGTCGTCGACAGACGAGTGAAGCAGCCGGGTCATCACGCGAGGTCCTTCTTCGAGGTCGACGACTGCGGCGATATAAGGGAGATTCTGGTCGAAAGGCGGAAGATCGTTCATGAACACCACCGAGTACGTGTACAGAGTGGCTCGACCGCTGGCCTCTTCCCAGTGCACGTTCTCGCTCCAGCAGAACGGGCAGAATGGGCGAGGATAGTGATGTGCCTTCCCGCATGAGTCGCATCGCACGATCAGGAAGACGCCCCGCTGGGCGGCCTCCCAGAACGGTTGGCTCTCTTCTTCGATGGTCGGGAGGTCTGTGCGTCTCTCAGTCATAGTCGATGTCACTCTCTCGGCGCTGCCGGTTAGAACCCGCGGTACTCGGGTTGCCTGTGTTCTTTGAAAGCGGCAATACCTTCGGCCGCGTCGAGCGAATGACCGTTCAGTTCTTGTGCCATGGCCTCGGCGAGCAGCGAATCACTTCGTGACTGGTCGAGCGAGGAGTTGAGAAGGCGCTTAGTCATGCTGAGGGCAGTCGTGGGCAGTACTGCCAGACGGCCCGCGAGTTCGGCTGTAGCAGGTACGAGGTCGTCAAGCGGCACGACGCGATTCACGAGCCCGAGCCCGCGTGCCTCGATCGCTGAAAGCGGCTCCCCCAGCAGGGCGAGTTCCTTTGCTCGTTGAATACCGATTCGGCGGGGAAGCAGATAGGCGCCGGCAGTGTCGACGACGAGCCCGCGGGTGACGAACGATTCGATGAACCGTGCTGTTTCGGATGCAACGATGAGGTCTGCGGCGTAGGCCAGGTGCGCTCCCATTCCGGCCGCGGCACCTTGTACTGAAGCGATGACGGGCTTGGGGCAGTCCAGCACGCTCGTGATGAGGCGCTGTGCGCCCAGAAGCAGGCGTTGCATCGTCTCACCGACGTGGTTCTGCGTTCCCGGTTTCACTCCCTGAACGTCAGCACCGGCGCAGAAATGCTTGCCAGTCGAAGCGAGAACGACAGCGCGAACATCCGGGTCGGCCCCGGCGCTCTCGATGAGACGGATGATCGTGTTGCGCTGATCCGGATTGATGGCGTTCGCGACCTCAGGCCGGTTGAGAGTGATCGTCAAGACTCCCTCGCGAAAGCTGTCGAGTACTGCCTCACCCGACGCTGGGGATAACTGCTTGTGCTCCATTGCCGCTCTCTCATTCCCACCCGTTTGCCCTCGAACCGATCGAACACAGAAAGCGCTTCGGTTGAATAAATCTGGCACTGGTGTCACTATATCGTATGACCGAGAATGCCGAGATGGCAAGACGATTCCTAGCGGGCAAGCCCATATCACGCCTGTTCGATGCGAGCAGACCTCCCGTCTCGAGTGAGATGGAGTGTTCAGATATGGTTCGAGGAAGGTGAGAGAGATGAGCGAGAACAGTGCGTCTGGGCAGGGAGAGTCCTGGGAGGTGCCCATTGAGCGCGGCAAGATCCGTGAGTTCGCGGCGGCGATGCAGTCGTCTCACCCGGCCTATCAGGGAGCCGGCGCTGTCGTGCCGCCGACCTTTCTGGTGACGGGTCGCCAGTGGGCGCCAGACGGAGTCGCGCTGGCACACGGTTTCGACCGCTCTCGGCTGCTGCACGGAGGTCAGGAGTTCGTCTTCTACGGCCCGCCGCCGCACGCCGGAGATCTGCTCTATGCGAGCGAGCGCATCGCCGAGCGATATGAAAAACAAGGAAAAAAGGGGGGGACAATGCGTTTTCTCGTCATCGTCACCGACTTTCGTGACGCCGACGGCGACGTGGTCGCCGAGTCGCGTTCCACCCTCATCGAGCGGGCGGCCTCAGCATGACGGACGAAACGGCGCGAATGGAAAACACGTCTCGAGTGGAGGTCGGCGACGCGCCCGCGCCCCGGGAGTTCGGCCCTGTGACGACGTCGATGTTCGTTCAATATTCCGGCGCATCGGGAGATCTCAACCCCGTTCATTACGACCACGGCTTCGCGACGAAGGCCGGCTACCCTTCGGTTTTCGCCCAAGGCATGCTGCTGGCCGCCCTGCTTTCCACCTTCGCCACCGACTGGCTCGGGCCAGACCAGGTGCGGCGATTCTCCGTGAGATTCCTCGACCAGTTGTGGCCGGGCGACACGCTCACGTGCAGAGGAGTGGTGACACACGTCGCTGAGGGTCCGGAGGGTCGATCAGCCACGATCACTCTGGCGGGTGAGCGCCCGGACGGCACGGTTGCGATCAGCGCGACGGCCGAGTTTCTGCTCCGCGAGTAGGCAGAATGGCTGATTCAGGGAAGCGCACGCGTCGCGCCAAGTACGATGAACGGATGCCAAGTGAGTTGCAGCGGCGTCCCGGCTATGGCGCGGCCAGTCCGTCTGTCGGCGCACGCGGAGCCGCAACCCGCGAGCGCATCGTGCAGGAGACGTTGACGCTCTTCTCGAGATACGGCTACCACGCCACGACCATCCTTGACATCGCGCACGCGGCTCACGTCTCGCGATCGACCCTGTACCAGTATTTCGAGAACAAGGGCGAGATCTTCATCGAGCTCCTCGAGGAGTGCGGTCGGAGCATCCTGTCTCTGGCGCAGGAGGTCGAGGAGCTCGGGCCCACAGAGCGGGGTTTCACCCGTCTGATGGAGTGGGTGTCGCGCTGGACCCTCATCTACCGCAAGTACGGCACCCTCTACGTGGAATGGACGCACATCGACATCGCCGCAAGCGACGTCAATGACTTGGTCGCATCGTTTCTTCGACGCCTGCACAGGCGCATCGCCGATCTCTATCGGCGATCCGACCTCGTTGGAATCACGCCGGAAGATGCGGCGGTCGTGACGACGAGTGTCGTCAATCGCTTCAACTACTTCTTGTACGTGGGGAGGAGGACGCCGCCGTCCGACGCTCCGGTATGGGAGATCTCTGCCGCGCTTCAGCTCACACTCTTTCCCGATACCCCGCTCGACACGTTCGATAAGGCGCCCGGCCGGCGAGCGACGATGATGTGCAGGCATGGGCGCGGGGCATCTCGGCGACGATCGACGGAACGCCAAGCGAGGTTAGGCGACGCCTCCGCCCGATCGATTGCGACAGCCACGCTGCTCGTGGATGCTGGAGCGGTCGTCTTCGCCGACGTCGGCTATCATCGAGCGTCGGTCGAAGAGATCGCCAAGAAGGCCGGCTTCGCTCGTGCCACCTTCTACCGCTATTTCGACGACAAACTCGATCTGCTTCTGCTGCTGTCGGAGGACTGCGAGGCCGCACTCGAGGCGCGGCTGGCCGATTTTCCAACACCGATATCCGACCTGCGCTCGGATCCTGCGCCGCTTCGGCGCTGGTTGGAGGAGTTCTATTCGGATCGGGATAAATACATAGGCGTGATACGAGCGTGGGTGGACCGCTCTACGCGCGACGCCAGGCTCGACGAAGCCCGCGAGCATGTCGCTGTGCAGACCCACGATGTCGTTGTCGCTCTGTTGGGCGCGAGTCGCCTGGCCGACATCGTCAGCGCTCGCACGTTCGAGACGATGCTTCTCGCGCTGGTCGAGCGTCTCCCCGATGCACTCGTCGACGGCAAAAGTGAGATATCGCCCGCCATTCAGGAGCGCGGCCTGGAACTGATCTACACGGTCATCCGGCGCGCCCTGTGGTACTAGCCCCGACCGAGGATCATCGTTCCGCTCGAGCAGAACCAGCCTCCGGTGCCGCTGACAAGCGCGAGTTCGGCATTGGGAACCTGACGCGGGCCCGCGTCGCCTCGAAGCTGCCGTACCGCCTCGACGAGGAGGAACAGGCCGCGCTGACCTGGATGGCACGCAGAAAGCCCGCCTCCATCGGTGTTGGTCGGTAGGGCACCGCCCAATCGCAGCGCACCGGACTCCACGAAAGCTCCTCCCTCACCCTTCGCGCACAGACCGAGATCTTCGAGCGACATGAGCAGCATGTAGGTGAATGCGTCGTAGATCTCGGCGACGTCGATGTCGTCGGGAGTGACGCCGGCCCGCTGAAACGCCAGCGGCCCGGTCGTCGCGGCGGGGCCCGTCGTGAAATCGTTCCACTGGCTCATCGATACGTGACTTGTAGCCTCGGCCGATCCGAGAATCCACACCGGAGTGGTGGGGATGTCGGGCAGCCGGTCTTCGGCGACCAAGACGATCGCGGCCCCGCCATCTGAACGAATGCAGCATTGCAGTTTGGTGAAGGGATCGGCGATCATAGGGCCGCTGAGCACCTCGTCGATGGTGATCGGCTCGCGATAGAACGCTTCGGGGTTCTCTGCCGCGTTGAATCTCGCCGAGACGGCGACTTCGGCGAGCTGCTCCAGCGTGGTTCCATAGTCGTGCATGTGGCGGCGCGCGGCCATCGCGTACTTGGCGATCAGGGTGTGCCCGTAGGGCGCCTCGTATTGCAGAGGTCCGCGGCTTCCCCAGTTCAAGCTTGCCGTGCGAAGCCCCTTCTTGAGGTCGGCGCGCGCCGTAGAGGCGTAGGTGATGAGCACCACATCGGCGTGTCCGGCCGCGATGGCATCAGCAGCATGCGCTGCCATCACCTCCCACGTCGAACCGCCGACTGCGGTCGAGTCGATCCAGAGAGGTCTGAGCCCGAGATATTCCGCGACATCGATCGGAGCCATGGCTCCGAGCCCGGTAGATGCGAACCCGTCGACATCGGTCGGCAGAAGCCCGGCGTCATTCAGCGCCCTTCGGCTCGCCTGAGCGGCAAGTGCATAGGGCGTCAGGTGATCGACCCGGCCGACATCTGAGAGTGCGACTCCGGCGATCGCGACTCGGCGGGGGATCACTGCGGGGCTCCGGTCGTGAGAACGGCCTCGAGCGACGCCTCGTTCGTTCCGAACTGCTGGCCGAGAGTCTCGGTTCGCACTACATGCAGGTGACCCTCGAATTCCATTGTGAACCCCATTCCGCCGTGTATCTGTATGTTCTTCGCGGCATTGTCGCGTGCCGCGTTCGCGGCGATCACCCTCGCCGCGTGGGCCTGGAACCGAGCGTCGGGCAGGTCGCCGTCGCAACTCGCCGCGGCGAAGAACAATTGCGCCCGTGCCTGTTCTGCGGCCACGGTCATGTCGACGCAGGCGTGTTTGATCGCCTGATTCACGCCGATCGGCCTGCCGAATTGTTCGCGAGTCTTAGCGTGGGTCACAGCGGCGTCGCGACAGGCTTCGGCGATTCCGACGAGCTGTGCGGCCACCAACACGAGCGCGCGAATGCATGTGGTGTCGCCGGGCGTCCAGTGCGAGAGTGGCACGTCATTTGCGAAGGCACTTCCCAGTCGTGTGCCCGGGTCGATCGACCGCTCCGGTCGCAGAGGGAGGAGCTGATCCGTCTGCACGAGCCCGGCGCCGTCAGCAGTCACGACGACGAGCCAGGTCGAGCCCGTCGAGTCCCACAGCATGAGTTCTCCATTCAACACTGCGGCTGCGTCGTGGTCTGTGTGCTGCAACGATCGTGCAGTACCCGCGCGAAGGCTTCCTGCCGCGAACTCGGCTGCCAGGGCTTCGTCACCGCTGTCGAGAGCAATGTGTGCGGCCAGAACAGTGCTCAGCAGGGGTCCAGGTGCGAGCTGTCTGCCGACTTCGCGAAAGAGCATAGTTTCTTCTTGCATTCCGGCGTCGGCCCCTCCCACACGATCAGGCAGGCCGATTCCCAAGAGTCCGGCTTCCGCGATCGAGCCCCACGCCGAGTCGGAGATCGCTACCGAATCGTCTCGCCGCCTGGCCAGACTCGCGGTCGGCGCTACGGCGCTCAGCAACTCGGCAGCAGCTTCAGCGATGCTGAGCTGATCGTCAGAGGGAACGAGATCCATCAAGAATGCCTTTCAACGCGGGAGACCGAGGACTCGGTCTCCGATGATGTTTCGCTGGATCTCGGATGTTCCACCCCCGATTGTCGAGGAGAACGTGTGCAGGAAGTAGCCGGACCAGCCGCCGCGATGGCCCGCGTCGATGAACTTCAGCGAGTCGGCCCCGAGGATGTCCATGCCCAGGCGCGCCACTTTCTGCTGAAGCTCGGAATAGTACAGCTTCACGATGGAGCCTTCCGGACCGGGTATGGCGCCCTTGGCGCTCTTGGAGACCATGAGGTACGTCAGCGAACGAAGTGACGCGACTTCAGCGCGGACGGTTGCGAGCCGCCGCCGCAATCCGTCATCGTCGACCAAGGCGCGTCCGCGTGCATCGACTCGATCCTGCGTCGCCGCGATGAGGTCTTCGACCGTTCGGGCGAGCTTCACCTGGCTCGCGGTGAAGGCTGTGCCGCGTTCGAACGACAGCGTCGACATGGCGACGCCCCATCCGCGATCGATCTCGCCGACGACATTCGAGCGTGGGATGCGCACGTCGTCGTAGAAGACCTCGCAGAAGTCGGTTCCACCGTCGATCGTCTCGATCGGGCGAATGGTGATTCCGGGGCTGCGCATGTCGCAGATGAGCCACGTGATACCGTCGTGCTTCTTTCCGCTCCGGTTCGTGCGTACGAGAAGTTCCTGCCAGTCGGCCAGGTCGGCGTAACTGGTCCAGATCTTCTGGCCGTTGACCACGATGTCGTCTCCGTCGACCTCGCCCCGAACGCTGAGTGATGCGAGGTCCGAGCCGGAACCCGGTTCGGAGAACCCTTGGCACCAGATCACGTCGCCCGCGAGGATCGGCGGCAGGTGGAATTCCTTTTGATCCTCACGCGCACAAGCCATCAAGGTGGGGCCGGCGTGGCTCAGGCCGACGAAGCAGGAATCCATCGTCGGGAGGCCGGCGCGCCCATACTCTTCGAACCAGATCAGTTGCTCGAGAACGCTGCCGCCACGGCCTCCATACTCCTTCGGCCACGAGATTCCCGCCCAGCCCGCCTTCGATTGCGTGTGTTGCCATGCGAGGTCATGCTCTCGCATCTCGGTGCCACCGTGCGGACGCGCCTCGCGAGGCGCGTTTTCGGCCAGCCATGTGCGCACCTCGTCGCGGAACGCCTGCTGCTCGTTCGAAAAATCGACGTCCATTGTTGCTCCACGGTTGAATATCCGAAATTCGGGAAAACTGATTCTAATTAGGTGACGTAAGTGTCAGATTACAGTAGCATAGGCCTGAGTGATTGCCGAAGACGTACATCTACTTCTTCGGCAAGGCGCGTAGACGAAGGAGCAAAGTTTGAGTGTGCCGATAGTCGCGGCTGGCCCGTCGGAGTTCGACTGCATCTGGAACCTTGTGCTTCATCGGGCGAGGGAGCATCCGTCGGCCGTGCTGGTGTCAGACGAACACGGCGCGCAGCTCACCCTCTCGCAACTGGCAGAACGGGCCGAACGGGTTGCGGCCGGCCTTTACGGGCGTGGAGTGCGAGCCGGTGACGTGGTCTCTTGGCAACTGCCGAGCCGAATCGACACCCTTGTTCTCGTCATGGCCCTCAGCCGTCTCGGCGTTGTTCAGAATCCTCTCATTCCCATGCTTCGCGAGCCGGAGGTGGCGTTCATCTGCGGCCAGACCCGGTCGAAGCTGCTGATAGTGCCGCGCACATTCCGCAATTTCGACCATCTGGCCATGGCCGAGGCGGTGGCGCTGCGGCTTCCGCTACTCCAGGTGCTGGATGCCGATGGCGGAATGCCAGAGGCCGATCCCGCTGACCTGCCTCTGTTGTCGCTCGCGTCGCCCGACGATTCCGACTCGGCTGTGCGATGGCTGTTCTACACCTCGGGTACCACGGCGATGCCGAAGGGCGCCCGCCACACGGATAGCGGGTTGCTTGCCGCTGCCAGAGTGTTGCGCGACAGTGTCGGCCTCCGAGCGGGGGATCGCATTGCCGATCTGGTGCCGATGGCGCATGTCGGGGGAATTTTGTACGCGCTGTCGGCGATCATGACGGAGGGTCAGGTGATCATCACTGAAGTGTTCGACCCCACGACAACCCCAGAACAACTATCTGACGCCGGTGTCACGCTGGGGGGTTGCGGCGTGCCCTTTCTGCAGGCGTATCTCAAAAGGCAGCGGGAGCGGCCGGACAGGCCATTCTTCCCCCTCGCACGAGCGCATCTGATCGGTGGATCTCCTCGACCGCCGCACTTGCATGATGCTGTTAAGAACGAGCTGGGTGGAGTAGGTCTCATTTCGGGGTACGGGCTGACGGAGTGTCCCTATGTCTGCTGGGGGAGCCCCGACGATCCGAGTGACCGTTTGGCCACGAGTGAAGGAAGGCCCACGCTGCCTGTCGAAGTCAAGGTCGTGGATGCTGACGGGAACGAGGTGCCCTCGGGCACCGCCGGCGAACTGCGGGTGCGCGGGCCTCAGCTGATGATCGGATACGTCGATCCCGGTCTCGATACCGACGCCTTCGATGGCGAGGGATTCTTTCTCACAGGCGACATGGCCGTGTTGGATAGCGAGGGATACCTCACGATCACCGGCAGAACGAAAGATGTCGTCATTCGCAACATGGAGAACATTTCGGCGCGCGAGGTAGAGGAGTTGGCGTCGACCATGCCCCAGATCGCCACGATCGCGATCATCGGGCTTCCCGATGAAGATACGGGAGAGCGAGTGGTGGCGGTAGTCGTGCCCGACGATGCGAGGTTCCCACCGTCGCTCGACGAGTTGTGCGCATATCTGCGTGGTCGCGGTCTGAATCCACGAAAACTTCCCGTGCAACTCGAGATCGTCGCGTCACTCCCCATGAATGCGATGGGAAAAGTCGTCAAGACGAAAGTGAAAGAGCAGCTCCGGTGACAGGCTCCCGAATCAAACAAGAGACCGTGCTCTTCGACGTCGCCGATCACGTAGCGACGGTCACGCTCAATCGACCGGATCGTCTTAATTCCTTCAATCACGCCATGGCCGACGAGATCGACGCGATCTGGCATGAGGTGAAGGTCGATGACGACATCCATTGTGTGGTGCTGCGCGCAGCTGGTGATCGTGCGTTCTGCACGGGCATCGATGTGCGGGAAGGCGCCTGGTGGACGGACGCTTCGGTATTCCATCAAGAGGACCCGGGAGAGATTCTCGGTCCGAAAGCGCAGCATGTGTGGAAGCCGGTGATTGCTGCTGCTCACGGGTTGGTCGGCGGCGGTGCCTTCTATTTCCTGAATGAGGCAGACATCGTGATCTGCTCGGATGATGCGACCTTCTTCGACCCGCATGCTTCGGGAGGCATCGTTTCGGCGCTGGAACCAATCGGGCTCCTGAATCGCGGTGTGCCGCTGGGCGACGTGCTGCGCTGGGCGCTTCTCGGCAGCGAGGAGCGCATCAGCGCCGACACCGCGCTGCGGCTCGGTATCGTGACCGAGGTCGTTCCTCGTCAGGACCTGTGGCAGCACGCCGCTCGACTGGCGGCGGAGATCGCTGCACGACGACCCCTTGCTGTGCAAGGAACTATCAGGGCCATCTGGGAGTCGCTCGATCTGCCCGCGTCGGTCGCACGCCGAATGGGCATGTCGTACACCCATCTGGGTAACGAGGGTGGCCCGGCTCTGCCTACGGAGCGGCGTATTCCGCGCGTGCGTTGACCGTATCGTGACAATTCAGCCGAAATACACACAATCAAGGAGAATGACAATGGCTACGATGATTTTCGCGGGCTGTGCCCGTCACGGTCAGGTGACACGGTGACCAGCTCAGACTCGAGTCCCGTACCGGACTACGCCTCGATGCTCGACCTGTCTGGTCGCCGTCTGCTCGTGATCGGCGCCGGAAACGGAATGGGCCGCCAGGCCGCGCATGCCGTTGCGCTCAACGGAGCCGATGTGGTGTGCGTGGATCGAGACCCTGACCTCGCCCGCGAGATCGCTCGCGAGGTCGGCGGCCTCGGCCTCGCTGCCGATATGACCAAGCGCGACGAGGTCGAGCGCGTCGTCGAAGCGGCCCACGTGGGCACGGGCTGCATCGACGGACTCATCGACGTGGTGGGCATGGCGCGCTGGGGCGCTCTGCTGGAAATCGAGGATGAGTCGTGGGATTTTCAGTTCGATGTCTGTCTGCGACACGCGTTCCTGACGATGCAGATAGCGGGGCGGGCGATGAAGCGAACCGGAGGGGGAACGATGAGTTTCGTCTCGTCGATCTCCGGAATCTCTGCCGCACCCAATCATGCCGCGTACGGGGCCGCGAAGGCCGGTTTGATGGCGCTCGTACGCAGCGGCGCAGTCGAGCTCGGCCCCAGCGGCATCCGAGTGAATGCGGTCGCGCCCGGCGGAACAGCTACCCCCCGCATTATCGAAACGACTCCCGACGAGACGATGAAGCGCGATGAAGCGCTCATACCGACGGGGAGATTCAATAAGCCGTCGGAGATCGCATCGGCGCTCCTCTTCTTATCGTCTGACCTGAGCCAGAACATGACCGGTCAGACCTTGGTGGTCGACGGTGGAGTGACCGCGCGATATGCGTTCCAGTAGGGGTGATCGAGAGTGGATGATCGAACCCTCGCCGAGCTGATACGGGGGTGTGCCTATCCGGCGTTCGGGGATGTCTCCTACCCGCGGGCCGATGTGGCCGACCTCAGGCTCCCATCGGACATCGTCGATACTGCGAAGAATCCAGCGAGTGTCGTGTTGCGCCTTGAGGGCGATGCGCGATTCGTCGACATCGTCTACAGCACGTCGAGCGCGCAGAGCGCTGCGCAGAATTGGAGAGCGCCGGCAGCAGGTACGACGTTCATCGCCTATGACGGCCGAGCGCCGCTCGGTGAGGCCGACGCGGTGATCGGTGGGGGAACGGTTCGGCTCCCTGTGGGTACTGGAACCACGACGATCTACCTTCCCGAGGGTCTGCGACCAACGATCGACGAGGTCAGGCCAATCGACGGTGATGTGATGCCGGTGCCGCAAGAGCCCAGATGGCTCGCTTACGGGGATTCGATCACCGAGGGGTGGGGCGCCGCATCCGCTGCATCGTCATGGGTCGCAACCGTGTCGCGAGAACTCGGGTGGGAGGCAGTCAATCTCGGATATGCCGGTTGTGGTCGTGGCGAGCTCGCCGTCGCGGACGCCATGAGCCGCCTGCAGGCCGATGTCGTCTCGATAGCTTTCGGCACGAATTGCTGGAGCATGGTCGCCTTCGACGAAGCGCTGCTCGAAGCCACGCTGGCCGCATTCGTCGCAACTGTGCGGCAGGGGCTCGCTCATGCCCCGATCGTTCTGGCGTCGCCGATTCATCGACCCGACGCCGAGACCACGCCCAATCGGCTCGGATGCACGCTCGCCGATCTCAGAGACGCTTTCGAGCGCACAGTCCTGCGCCTGCAGGCCCAGGATCCCCTCATCACTCTCGTCTCCGGAGGGGATCTGGTGACCGCGGCCGAGCTCATCGACCGCGTGCACCCCGACGATGCGGGGCATCGCTTGATCGCTGATGCGATGAAGGCTGCCCTGGCGGCCGCTCTTCACTCGTAGCGTCGCGACCCGAATACGAAGCACTCCCGAGCGCGCGAACTCTGGCGCGCATGTGTGACTCGTAATGGGCGTGGGTGTCGTCGGAGCCGACTCAGGCGATGACGATCCCCCCGTTCGGTGAGAGATTCTGCCCCGTCAGATAGCTGCTCATGTCGGACGCGAGGAACAAGGCTGCTTGGGCGACATCGTTCGCTTCGCCGAGTCGACGCAACGGTATCGAAGGCAGCCATTGCTCTAACACCTCCGCGGGATAGAACTTGCTCATACCAGCGTCGATGATTCCGGGGGACAACGCGTTCACTCTGATGCCCGATGGCCCTGTTGCTCTGGCCAACGACCGCACAAAGCCCAAGATGCCTCCTTTCGCGGCCGAATAGTGAAGCGGTCCGATTCCCGCGGTTCCGGCAATGCTCGAGACGCAGACGATGGACCCTCCGCGGCTTCTCATCAACGGAACGGCCGCGCGAGCGCAGCGAAAGGTCCCGGTCAACGTCGATCATTCGTGACCACGCGATCGATCGATCAGTGTGTGCGCGGCAACGCTCTGCGACGAACTCGGCCTTGTCTCGGTCGATGTCGTTGACTCCCACAATGGCGCCTTGACGGGCGAACAGCTCAGCGATCTGTTGACCGAGGCCGCCGCCCGCACCAGTGATCAAAGCGAACCGACCGGCCAAGCCTCCGGTCACGCAGTCACCTCGTCGCTTTCGATCGGATCGTGCTCAGCATCGGCAGCGAAGTAGGAGGCCTGGAGGTCGCCCACGCGGTCGGCGATCTCCGCCGCCTGACCGCTGAGCACTACCCGCCCACGCTGGAGAACGTATACCCGGTCGGCGATGGCGAGAGCTTCTCTCACGTGCTGTTCGACAAGCAGAACGCCGACGCCGGTATCGGCAGCAGCACGGAGGGCCTGCAGCAGCCGCTTCACGATGACGGGAGCCAGTCCGAGCGACAGCTCGTCGGCCAGAATGACCGACGGGTTGCGAGACAGAACTCGGGCGAGTGCCAACATCTGTTGCTGGCCACCCGAGAGCAGGCCGACCTTTCGGTGTAGGTGTGCTTCAAGCTCGGGGAACAGCTCAAGAGCCCTCGCCGTGTCACTGCGGCAGACACGGAGGTTCTCGGCCACCGTGAGCCCCATCAGCACGGTGCGTTCTTCTCCGATGACGCCGAGCCCCGACTGTACGCGCTTGTGCAGCGGAGCCGTTGTCGGCCTGCCGAAGAGCTCAACGTCGCCACCGAGCGGCGTGAGTGCACCCGCGAGTGTCATCAGTGTGGTCGTCTTGCCTGCGCCGTTCGGCCCGAGGAGGGCGACGATCTCCCCGGGTTCGATCGAAAGGTCGAGGTCTCTGACGATGACCACCTTGCCGTAGCCGGCCGACAGTCCGCGCGCTTCGATGATTGCGGTCATGCCGCGCCTCCCGTCACAGGCACACTCACGACGGGAGTCGCACCGGTGCGCAGTTCCTCGTCAGCCGGTGCTTCGCCGAGATAGGCGCGAACGACGTCGGAATGCTGAAGCACGTCGACGGGTGGCCCTTCGATGACGAATCGACCGAAGTCGAGCACGATCAGTCTGGAGCAGGTCGCTCTGAGCAGCGACATGTCGTGCTCGATGATGAGGATGCCGATGCCGAGATTCTGAGCGAGGCGGTGGAGCAGTTCGGCCAGCTCGGCAGTTTCGGTGTCGTCCAACCCTGCGGCCGGCTCGTCGAGCAGAAGCATCCGAGGCCGGCAAGCGACGGCTCGCCCGATACCGACGAGGCGCGCGACGCCGTGTGGAAGTGAGGACGGTCGCGAGTCCAGGTAGGGTTCGAGCCCGAAGTCGGCGATGATCCCCGCCAGCGCCCTCTCCCCTTTCGAGGATTTTCGAGAGGCGTTCGTGTTTCGAGCCCTGTCGTTCCCCGACCGGCTGACAAGGAGGTTCTCCCGCACGGTCATCTCGTTGAAGAGTTCGACGCCCTGCCACGATCGAACGAGTCCGTCGCGAGCGCGAGCATGCGGTGAGAACTTGCTGATCGGGCGGCCATCGAAGTACACCTCTCCCGACGTCGGGCTGGTGAATCCGGTGATCACATCGAGCATCGTCGTCTTTCCGGCCCCATTCGGGCCCATGAGCCCCACGATCTCGCCAGGATTCACGCGGAAGCTGATGGAGTCGAGTGCGACGAGACCGCCGAAGCGCACGGTGACATTGCGTACCTCGAGGGTTGCGTCAGGGCGAGCGTCGCTCGCGGGTGGCGCGAGAGCCTCCACAGCAGGCGTTGATCGTCGACCGGCCTCCCGCGCAGAAGTCCGACGGGTGCGCCACCGGTCGCGCAGCCTGTTGAGCGACTCCGAGTTGACTGCGGCGAGCCCGTCGGGCGCCACCCTGAGAATCACCAGCACATTGAGCCCGGCGACCACCAGCAACCAGTAGTCGATCTGTCCGACGCCGGGGAAGATCGTGTTGAGGATCTGCGTGACGATTCCTCCGTTTGCCGAGAGTGCGCCGGCGGGCGCGCCGGAGACCCAGCCCACGCCTCCGAATACGGAGAACAGCACGACCTCCATTGAGCCGAAGACATCGAAGAAGTTGAGCTGGATGTGCGTGCTTCGGAACCCGAGGATGATGCCTCCGGCTCCGGCAACGACTCCGGCGAGCGCACATGCGAAGAGCTTCGCGCCCACAACGTTGATTCCCAGAGAGGCTGCAGCTCGTTCATTTCCTCGAACGGCGAGCATCTCGCGGCCGCGGCGAGCTCGGCGTACTGCCACCAAGATGAGGCTGACGACGATGATGACGACAAGAGCGAATGCGCCGTAGACGCGCGGGGTGAGGATCGGATCCAGATCGATTCCGAATACGCTCGGGGAAGCGACTGTCAGACCCTCGAATCCGCCGGTCAGTGCGGGGTTGGTGAATACCATGGCTTCCAGCACCGACGCCAGACCGAGGGTGACGATCGCGAAGTTGACGCCTCGAGTGCGCACGGAGAGCAGCGCTACCAGGAGCCCCGTTGCGGTCGCGACGACCAGCCCCACGACGAAGGCGATCTCGAACGGCCATCCGGCCGAGCCGACGAGAGCGGCAGCCCAGCATCCGGCACCGGCGAGTGCGAATTGAGCGAGAGAGAGCTGGCCCGCAAAACCGGTGACGACGACCACCGAGAGAACCACCAAGGTGAAGCCGAACGTGATTATCAGTCCGTTCGCCCAAGAATCCGGAGAGAAGACGAGCAACGCGACGCCGATTGCTATCGCTATTGCGAGGGTCCCCGGCCGCAGGATGCCCGGTCCAGGCAGGGGGAGGCTTTCGGATGATTCGCCGCGACCCGGTCTGCTGCGTCCGGTGAGTACGAGCACGACGATGATGATGACGAGCGGAACCATCTCAGGCAGTCCGACGAGCGAGGCCGGATCCATTTTGAACGCATCAGCGATGTTGGTCTGGAAGTAAGAGAGTTCCGACTGGAGAACACCGATTCCGATGGCAGCGATGACGGTGATCGCGAACGACTGGAAGCGGCCGACGAGTGCGGCCGCCAGCGCGGGGATCACGGTCAGCGCGAGCACGCTGGACGACAGCGTCAGAATCGGTGCGAGAAGAATCGCAGCAAGCGCCGACAGAACGCCCGCGATTGCGAAGTTCGTGAGTTCGAGCTTCGTCGGCGACCAGCCAGAGGCCGAGGTCACGAACCTGCTCTCTGCGACAGCGGAAGTGGCGAGCCCGAACACGGACTTCGTGTAAAGCAGCCACAGTCCGATTGCGAGAACGATCGCGCTGGCGGTGAGGATCAGCCGGTCGATCGGGATTTCCAAACCCGGAAGAATCGCGATGCGATTTGTGGGGAGGATGCTCATCGGTTGGCCGCCGTTTCCGCCCCAGATGAGATTCATGACACCCTGCAACAGAGTGAGGAGAGCGACCGTCGCGATCAGGCGAGTGAGTTGCGATCCCTTTTTCAGCCATCTCAGCAACAGTGCTGTGCCCGCTCCGATGATCCCGCCGAGCACGAGCGAAGCGATGAGTGCGACGACCGAGGGGATTCCCATGTCATCGCGAAGCGAATAGAAGACGAAAGCGGCAAGCGCCCCAGAGGCACCTGCCGCGAAGTTCAGTACCCGGGAAGCCTTGAACGACACCACGACCCCGAGGGCGACGAGTGCGTACATTGCTCCCGAGGCCATACCGAGGATGGCGAAACGCAGGACTTCTGTGGTGAGTGCCGAGTCGACAGTCATTCGTTCCCATCTCCTTTAATGGTGTGGTCGGGGCTTCCGAATTCCGTAGGGAAGCCCCGACCTTTCGTTCGATCAGCGCGGTGGGCCGTTCGGCGGTCGATGCCGAACGAACGGGCGGACCGTTAGGTGCCGACGATGGTGAAAGGTTGCATGAAGTTCACGAACCCATCGGTGACAGGAACGGAAGTGCCGTTTTTCACTTCCGTGAGCACGATGTCATCGGTGAAGGCGCGCAGCTTCGAGAAGGGCGAGCTCGCTGGGAACGGACTCTTGCTGAAGTCTGTGGGAGCGAGTTCGGGCCTTTGGATCTCTCCCGACGAATTCAGCAGTTTGACGAGGTTCGCAGGGCTGACGTCTGTCTGGCCCTTCAGAAGATCGGCGATGATGTGCACGCTCGACCACGAGGCTATCGAGCTGTTGGTGTTCGTGGCCTTGCCGAAACCGGCAGCGCCCATCTCACTCAGGTACTGAGCGATACCGGTGTTCTTGGTGTCGGTCGCCGGCCAGACGAATCCAGCTGCATAGATGCCGTTGGCTTTATCGCCCAGTGTCTGAAGAAGCTTCGGAGAAGACAGAACTGTCGATGCTCCGACGAAGTGTGTCTGGGTGAAATCCACGCCCTGTTCTGTCAGCGCGGTGACAAGGGGAGCCATCAATGCGGCCGACACGAGCGGGATGATCGTGTCCGCGCCACTGGCGATGGCGCGCGCGGCGTACTGATTGAGATCTGTGGCCGTCGGCGGCATGAGCACGGGGTCGGCGAAGTCCATTCCCATATTTGTGATGCTGCTCTTGAGGCCGTCGATGACACCACCGAGCGCCGGCACGTTGAGGCTGACGACGACTGCCTTCTTTCCACCGAGCGACTTCGCACCTTGTGCCGCCGCGGTGAGAATGGTGAGGGTGTTTTGAAGCGGGAATGACAGGTCTGACGTGTTGTCCAGCGAAGAAGATGCGGTGTTTCCGACCCACGGAATTCCCGCGGGCGTGAGAATCGGCCAGATACTATCGCCGAGTGTGCTGGTGCCGCCCACGACAGCGAGCACCTTCTCTGAAACCGCCTCGCGGGCGCACGCTTCGCCCGCATTCGGGTCGAGCTTGTCGTCACAGGTCAGAATCTGCACCGGTCGGCCAAGTTCGCAATCGTTGGTCACTGCCAGACCGGCGGCCTGCGCGCCTTGCCAGATCTCCGGCGTCTGCTGTGCCGGGCTGTCGACTGTCGTGATCGACATCAGCTTGATCGGGTCGCCCGGGCAATTGGCGGTGGCTTGGGGTGCTGCGCCTGACTGGCTGCAGCCCGTGAGGGCAGTGGCAGCGAGAGCCAAGGTGATGATGAGGGCGGCCGAGCGACCTGACGATCGTCGTTGATTGATCATGTTCGCTTCCTTTCAGCTCGTGACAGCTTCGATACTTGATCACAATGCGTCCGTTATGTGGTCATGTTTGCACTCAAGGCGCTTTGATCCAAGGGTCTGCGTATGCATACCTGCTGCCGATGGTCCAATATACAGACGCTACCCACCTGGCGGAAGACCTAAAGTAAACAAAGTGGTCACGATCGGCTAGTAGCTCACAAACGGGCATCCGAATCGATCAGAAAAATCAAGAGTTCATATGTCGGACTCTTAACCACGTTCTTTCGCTGATATCAAAAGCCTGCTACAGTCGCATCGAAATGACAGTCCATTATGCAGACGGAGCTGTCTTGTGCACATGAACAGATACAGGAGTACACAGTGGCCGACCGATTCGACTCAGCAGAAAGCAGTACCGCTGGAGCGCTGTCAGGAATCAGGGTTGTGGACTTCACGGCGAACGCCGCAGGTCCGGCGGCGACGATGCTCTTGGCTGATTTCGGCGCCGAGGTGATCAAAATCGAGTCTCCGGGTGGAGACAGTACGAGGCGATGGGGCGCGGTACGACTCGGCGACGAAGGTGTCACGCCTACGTTCTTGTCGATGAACCGCAATAAGAGCAGCGTCGTTCTCGATCTCAAATCCGACCCGCACGACAGACGCGCGGTCGAAGAGCTGATTGCGACAGCCGATGTCGTCATCGAGAGTTTCGCTCCCGGAACGGCGGATCGGTTGGGCATCGGTTACGAACGACTGAGCTCAATGAGACCAGAACTCGTCTACTGCAGTGTCTCCGGATTCGGACAGACCGGCCCGCTGTCGGTCAGACCTGGGTTCGACATGCTGATGCAAGCGTTTTGCGGCCATATGAGCATCACCGGCGAAGACGGTCGCCCGTCGGTTCGCAACGGGCCTTCGGCCATCGACCTGCTCACCGGGGCATTTGCGGCATTCGGCATTCTCACCGCGCTGCGGTCGCGCGATGCGACGGGGCGCGGGCAACGAGTGGATGCCTCGCTTTTCGACACGGCGGTCTACCTCGTCAGCAATCACCTCACGGAATACCTCGCCACAGACGTTGTTCCCAGTAAGTTCGGTTCGCATTTTCCGCTCATGGCACCGTATGGAATCTTTGCCGGTGAAGATCGTGAGTTCTATCTCGGAGTGTCGAGCGATCAGATGTGGCAGCGATTCACTTCGGCGGCGAATCTCGCGATCGGACAAGACCCGAGATTCGAAACGAACGCCGGGCGCCTTGCTCATCGCGACGAGCTCGACCCGGAACTCACTCGGCTGTTCCGCGAGAAGCCGGCCGCGTATTGGGTGGAGTTGGCGATCGGTCTGGGCGTGCCCACCTCCCTGGTGCACACATTAGACGAGGTGGCGGCCCACCCCCAGACGCGCGCGCGAGACCTGCTGGTCGACAGTGGCGTAGAGGGTGTGAAGACTGTCGGAATTCCGCTGAAGCTCAGCGAGACTCCGGGCGTCGCGCTGCGCCCAGCCCCACGACTCGATGAGCATCGAGCAGTGGTGTTCGCCGACGACCGGTTTTCGAAGGAGCCACTGTCGTGACACCGCTCGTCACTCGCGACACGCGCGGTTCCTCAGGGACGATCGGCGTCATCGCCCTGAATCGTCCCGATCGCGCAAACGCTTTCACTCCCGAGATGGCCCGCGAGCTGAGGGATGCGCTCGATTGGGCGAGCAGCTCGGACCAGGTGAAGGCGATCGTGCTCACGGGCACCGGAAAGCAGTTCTGCGCAGGCATGGATGCCACGGTGGTGGCGCAGATCGCCCAAGCCCATGAGCGAGGATCAAGCGGTGCGACGGCGTTGCAATCGACACTACTCGAGGTGCAGCGAGCCACTCTCGCCCTGAGCGCAGTCAGAAAACCCGTAGTCGCCGCGATAAACGGATCGGCCGCTGCGGGAGGACTGGATATCGCATTGGCGTGCGACTATCGCATTGCGTCGTCGGCAGCGACCTTCGTGCAGAGTTACGCTCGCCTGGGGCTTCCGCCTCTCAACGGCAGCACGTTCTTCCTGGGTCGTCTCATTTCGCGTAGCGCCGCGTTTCGGCTCCTCTCGACCGCGGAGTCCCTCACTGCCGATCAGGCGCTGTCGCTCGGCATCGTCGACCGTGTGTATGCCCCCGAAGATGTTCTCGACGAAGCGATCGACCTGGCCGAGCGGATGTCGATAGCGTCGCCGGAACTGGTCAGCCATCTCAAAGACGAGTTCGACCATCAATACGAGGGCGAACTCGCCGCGACGCTGGAACGTGCCTTCAGGGCAGGATCCATCTTCGTCGAGTCCGAGGAGTTCAGGCGCGCGAGTGCGCGGATGCTTTCCCCTGCTCACAGGGCCGCCACCCCTTCTTCTTCGAAGCCGATGGGGGAGGTGGCGCGTTGAGTAGTGTCGAGCCGAAAGTAGCACCGCCTTTTCGCACCCGAGTGGAGCGGGCGAAACTGATGCAGTTCGCCGAAGGACTTCACTTGGAGAACCCGGTGCACCGCGACGTGGAGTCAGCGCGGGCTGCAGGATTTCGGGACATCGTCGCTCCCGCCGGCTTCATCATCTCCAACACCGTGCAGTCGAAGGCGGCAAAGCTTGCTGCCTTCGGCATCGATGAGGATCGCGCGCTAGCAGGCGAGATGACGTTCGATCACAAGGCCCTCGTCTTCGCCGGCGACGAACTCACCGGACAGACCCGGTTGGTCGACGTGCGAGAGCGTGAGACCGATCGCCGACGCACGTTCTTCACCTTACAGACCACGATCAACAATCAATTCGACACCGAAGTGCTTGTGATCAACGAGGTCGTCGTCGTAGCGGAGGTCGACTCGTGACCCTGGTCAAGACATACCCGCCGATCAGTCGGGTCGATATCGCATGGACGTGCGTGGCCACAGACGATCCCTCGCCGCTGCACCTGGACGAGCCGTTCGCTACAGCGTTGGGACACCCGTCAGTCATGGCGCCGGGAACGATGCTGCTGGGGTGGACAGGCGAGCTACTGGAAAGAATCGCCGGCTCGCCGCAGGCCCTCGTGTCGTGGACGATCCGGTTCGTTCGACCGGTGTGGCCCGGCGATCAGCTCACCATCGGTCCCGCGGACGCGGCCTCGGGCGAGACCTCGTTGATTGCGACGAGAGCAGATGGAACAGTCGTGGCCCGGGTGCAGTACCGGGTCGACCAAGCAGCCGTGAAGGAGAGGAATGACAAAGACGATGAGTGAACTGTCGTATGTGACCGACCGGATGTTCCGGCCGGACGTGGTGGCCGTCGTTGACGGAGCAGAGGTTCTCGTCGGCGGCGAGTGCGAGCAGTGCGGAGACGTGCGTTTTCCGCGGGCACTCGCTTGTCCGGTGTGCAACGCCGCAGCCGAGAGCATTCACCCCCGCTCCCTAGGGAGCGAGGGGGTGATCGTCGCGGCGAGCCGGGTCGATCGCGCGATACCGCCATTCGTTCCCCCTTTCATGCTCGCGTACGTGGAGATCGGCGGAGCGCGGGCGCTCGGCCAGGTCGAGACCGACGAAGGCGAACCGGCTGTGCTGATCGGGCGTTCCTGCCGTGTCATCACTGGCGAAAACTATCGGGTGAATGAAGAATCAGTGCACAGCTTCAGATTTGAGGTGAACAAATGAGCGCATTTGTGCTCGGAGTGGGCCAGGTTCCGTTCACGGGCCCAACCCGCGTGGAGATGGGCGACCTGGGGGGCGCTGCGGCGCGAGCAGCAGTCGCGGATGCGGGATTGACGTTGGCTGACATACAGATGGCGGCCGTCGGCTCGGTCTACGAGCATCCATCGGTCGGACAACGCGTGCTGCTCCGACTCGGCATCAACGGCGTGCCGTTGGTCAACGTAGAGAACGCCTGTACAAGCGGCAGCACGGCGATCATCGAAGCGATCCGCTGGATCGAGTCGGGAGAGGCCGATGTGGCCATTGCCATCGGAGTCGACAAGATGGCGTCACATTACTCGTCGGGACCCATCGATCTCGTCGACGCGGACGACATGTTCGGTGCACAGGGATTGACCGTGCCGGCGATGTTCGGGCTGCTCGCCGAGAAGCACATGTCGGAGTTCGGTAGCACGCGCGAGGATTTTGCGCAGATCGCTTTGAAAAATCGCACCTATGCCGCTAGCAATCCTTATGCGCGCTTTCAGAAGGCCCCTACTCTCGAGGAGATTCTCGGGGCTCCGAACATCGCGACACCGCTCGGCAAATTCGATTGTTGCGCAAACGCCGACGGGGCTGCCGCAGTCGTCTTGGCGAGCGAGTCCTTCGCTCGAACGCACGGTGATGGTCGTCAGATCGGGATTCTGTCAGCCGTTCTCGGCGGAGGTCATCTGGGTGACCGTCTCTTCGACGACCCGATGACTCCGGTGTCTCGGCGTGCTTACGAACGAGCCGGCGTGGGTCCCGAAGACATCGACGTCGTCGAGTGCCACGACAATTTCTCGGTGGCCGAATTCGAGGCGTACGAGCGACTCGGTTTTTGTGCGCCTGGCGAAGCCCAACTGTACTTGCGGGAGGGCAAGTCGAAGATCGGCGGTGGCGGGGCGGCGTTCAATACGAATGGCGGGCTGCTCGGTCGTGGTCATCCGGCGGGCGCCACCGGCTGCGTGCAGGTCGCCTCTGTCGTCGCGCAGCTGCGTGGCGAGGCCGGCGCTCTGCAGCATCCCGGCGCCAAGACCGCACTGGTGCACACCTCCGGCGGAGGGGTCATGGAGCTGCAGTCCAACGCCACGACGGCGATCGTGCTCAGCCGATGAGCGAGATCGAGTCTGAGTCTTTCCGCCTGGGCCAAGGGTTTCACGCCGAACAGCTGCCCGTCGGGTTTCGGTTTCACACGATGGGTCGAACGATCACCGAGACTGACCTGGTGACGTTCATCAACCTCACCTGGTTCACCGAAGAACTCTTCACAGACGTGCACCACGACGAGGGCCGCGCACTGACCGGGCGAGTTGTTCCCGCCAACCTGGTCTATTGCTTTGCAGAGGGTCTCGTGATGCCGTCGCTTCAGTTCACGGGCCTGGCGTTCCTGAACTCGCGGCTCGATGTCAAAGCGTCTGTGCGGGTCAGTGACACGATTCGCGTCGAAGCCGAGGTGATCGAGTCCCGCCCGGCCTCGAACGGTCGCAGAGGTCTCGTTCGCACTCGCAACGAGATCATCAATCAAGACGGCGACACCGTCATTGTCTATGAGCCTCTTCGGCTCGTCGCCGCCGAGTCGAATTTCCCTCAACTACCCACCAATGAAAAGGAATGAACAATGGAATACACAGATATCACCCTCGAGGTCGAGGACTACGTCGCTACCATCACACTGAACCGGCCCGAGAAGCGCAACGCAATGTCGCTGGCCATGACGCGTGAGATGCCGCACGTTCTCGAGGCCCTCCGCTACCGCAAAGACGTTCGGGTCGTGGTCATCACCGGCGCCGGTGACGCGTTCTGTGCGGGCGCCGACCTCAAGGAGTTCTTCTACGATCTGCTGGTCGACAAGGATGACGACTGGTCGGAGTTCGAGTACTACCTCAAGCTGATGACCGAGTGGCGCGCGCGTACCCTCTATTACTACCCGAAACCCACGATCGCCATGATCAACGGCTGGTGCTTCGGCGGGGCCTTCCCTATCGTGGAGGGTTGCGATCTCGCCATCGCTGCAGACGAGGCGCAGTTCGGTCTGTCTGAAGTTAACTTCGATATTTTCCCGGGTGGCACGGCAGGCAAGTCGGTTTCGCGGGTTATGCGACCCAAGGATGCCCTGTGGTACTCGCTCACAGCTGAGGTCTTCGACGGCAAGAAGGCGGCAGAGCTCGGCTTCATCAACAAGTCCGTGCCGCTGGCCGAGCTCAAGGAGACCACGATGCAGCTCGCCAAGTCGCTCGCGGCCAAGAACCCGATGGCACTCAAGGCGACCAAGCAGGTCGTGCGCAACTCGCTCGAGATGACGTGGGAGGCCGCAGTCGACTACGCCTACGCAAAGGAGAAAGAGGTCACCCTTGCGACGGCAGGCGCATGGCTGAAGCATGCGATCCCGGACTTCCAGAAGGGCTTGTACAAGCCCGGACTAGAGGGACACGAGTCAGTTACGGCGCAAGAATCCACCGACAAGTGAGTTCGCAAGACGAGCGCGATCAACTGCGGGCGACCGTTCGCAGATTGATGGACACGGTTGCGACCGACGAATACATCAGGCGCAGCGATGCCGAGGCGAGTTATCCGTACGAGTTGTACGACGCCTGGGTGGAGGCGGAGCTCCTGCGGGTTCCGTTCCCCGAGGAGTACGGCGGACACGGCGGAGGCGTAGCCGAGATGGTGGTCATCGCTGAAGAACTCGGACGCAAGTCGTACGACTTCTTCGGGGCCTACGCCTCGGGAGTGTTCACCGGCCTGACGTTGCTCGCCCACGGTTCACCGCAGCAGAAGAAACACTGGATCGGGAGACTCCAGTCGGGGCAGAGCCGGATGTCGGTCTCCATCTCCGAGCCGGAGGCTGGGTCGGATGTCTCGAATATGCGCACTCGTGCGAAGCGCGTCGACGGAGGCTGGGTGATCGATGGCCAGAAGCTCTGGTCATCCGGCGCAGGCGCGAAAGACAATGTGATGCATGTCTATGCCGTCACGGGCGAGAGCGATACGGGGCGCAAGCAGATCTCGTTGTTCCTCGTCGACAACAACGCTCCCGGCGTGCAGTTGCGCAAGCTCGACATGTTGGGTCGTCGGTGCGTCGGCACCTACGAAGTGTTCCTAGACGGCGTCGAGGTGCGCGATGACCGGCTCGTCGGTGAGGAGGGAGCCGGCTGGACCTACCTGCGAACGGGTCTCGACTTCGAACGCATCGCGGGTGCCGCCGCGTATACCGGAAGCGCGCAAGCGATCGTCGACCTTGCGGCAGATCACGCGCGCACACGCAAACAGTTCGGATCGACGATCGGCTCTTTTCAGGCGATCGCTCATCTGCTGGCCGACATGCAGACGCGGGTGTTTGCTGCCCGGGCGCTGACGCATCAGGTGGCCGAGCGGGTCGCCGACGGCGAATCCGTCGGCGCCGAGGTGTCGATGGCGAAGCTGTTCGCGTCGGAAACGCTTGTGGCGGTCGCGGGAGACGGAATGCAGATCATGGGCGCGAGCGGCTATAGCATGGAGTTCGACATGCAGCGGATGTACCGGGATGCACGCGGGGCCACGATCGCTGGGGGCACATCGCAGATGCAGCGCAATGCGATCGCCAAATCGATGGGCCTCGGGAGCAGCCGATGAAACTGCTCGAAGGTGTGCGGATTCTCGACCTCGGAGGATTCATCGCTGGTCCTCTCACGTCGGCGTTACTCGCCGAGTGGGGGGCCGACGTGATCAAGGTCGAGCGTCCGGGTATCGGTGACCCGTTCCGTCGATTCGAGAGAAAGAAGGGGGTTGTCGACCCCGCCAACCTCTACGCGCCGCAGTTCCGTTCGCACAATCGCAACAAGCGATCGATCGCATTGGATATCACCAGCGACGAGGGGCTTGAGATCTTCCGCTCTCTTGTCGCCACCGTCGACGTACTCGTGATCAATTCCCGCCCGGGCGTGCCCGAGCGCCTGGGCATCGGCTACCAGGCCCTCAAAGCGATCAACGAGCGCCTGGTGTTCTGCGAGATCACCGGCTTCGGCAGCGATGGGCCGTACGCCGACCGGCCTGCCTTCGACAACGTCGGGCAGGCCGTGTCGGGATGGTCGAGTCGCTATCGAGTCGGCGATGACCCCCGTGTGCTGGGGCCGGCCATCGCAGATCCGATGGCCTCTTACAATTCGGCGATCGGCATTCTGGCCGCTCTCTACGATCGGCAGCGCACAGGACAGGGCCGCCTCATCGAGGTGAATCTGCTCGAGCCGCTCATAGCTCTGGCCGTGGAGCCGATCATGCACTACCTGAACACGGGTATGGGGGCCGACGTGTACTATCGCGCAGCGATGTCGCAGGCGTACACAGTCACCTGCAGCGACGGGCTCCGCATCGGTCTGCACCCGGGTGCGGTAGACAAGTTCTGGGAATCGATGAGTGACGCGATAGGGCGCAGCGATCTGCCCGTCACGTATCCGACTCGCGCGGCTCGTATCGAGCACTACCAATCGATCGCGGAGCAGCTCAACGAGGTCTTTCTGACGCGGTCACGCGACGAGTGGCTCGACATCCTTTCGACAGGCGACGTGCCGTACGCGCCGGAGCGGGGCGTGGAAGACATCATGACCGACCCGCAAGTCGAGCACCTCGGAACGTTCTACGAAACCGAGCATCCTCGATTCGGCAAGATCGTCGGTCCGCATCGACCGGTGCTGGCCGACGGGAGCCGGGAGATCGATTTCCGCCCGCCGCCCGCGCTCGGCGAACATACCGCTGAAGTGCTCACAGAACTCGGTATTCTCGACGAGCGAATCGTGGAACTGGCGCGCCTCGGAATCATCAATGACGACAGTGGAAGTGGGGGCTGATCATATGGCTGAACGCGAACCGACCGGTACCCAGGGATTGGACCGCGGAATAGACATTCTGCGCTCCTTGGTTCGGGCAGGTGCTCCCGGAGTGCGGTTGATCGATCTGCAACGCGAACTCGGTTTGACCCGGCCTACGGCGCATCGTCTGCTTCTGTCACTGATCAGGAACAGGTTCGTCGAGCAAGATCCGCGTACGAGACGCTATTGCGTCGCGCGGGAACTGTTGACCATCGGCTGGTCGATGCTGGCGTGGGAGGCCGACCTCCGCTCCCTCAGCGACGGCGATGTCGCCGGACTCGCGAACGACGTCGGCGACTCCGCTCACCTAGTCGCTCGCTCCGGTTTCGAAACGGTCTGTCTTCATCGCTACGTCGGCAGCTACCCGATCAAGGTGATGACGGTGGACGTCGGGGACCGACGGCCGTTGGGCATCGGCGCGAGCGGTATCGCATTGCTCGCGGCGCTTCCCGATGTCGAGGTGCAAGACACACTGCGGGTGATCGAGCCGCGTCTGGAGTCCTACTCGCCCATCACGATCGACAAGATCTCAGAGCAGGTAGCCGCATGCCGTGAGAAGGGTTACGCGACCAGCGGCGGCTACCTCGGTCAGCGTCTCGTCGGCCTTGCCGTGCCGATTCTGACGTCGAGCGGGGTGCCCATCGCTGCACTCTCCGTCGCGGCCGTCGCCGATCGCATTCCTCCGGAACGGATACCGACGGTCGTCGGCCTGATCAAGAAGAGGCGTGATTCCATCTCCGCACTCATGCAGCGCACGGGGTTCACGATCGAGACCGACCCTCGCGCGGCGAGCCAGAACAACACGAACGAAAGACTGGAGAACGTATGATCCCGATGACGATTGGAGGGAAGGCTCATCACGGGTCGGCAGAGTTCGGCAGCCTGGATCCCTACGCCGGAGAACCCTGGGTCACTCTTCCTGAGGCTTCGGAGTTCGACGTGAACGACGCAGTCGAGGCGGCACGTGCGGCACTCGACGGCGAGTGGGGCGCGTTGACAGGACGGGAACGCGGCGCGCTGATGCGCCGGCTCTCCGAAGTGATCCTTGCCCACGCCGAAGATCTGGCACAGTGCGAAACCCGCGACAACGGCAAGGCGATCAGGGACACGCGCGGTCAGATGAAGTTGATGGCGACCCACTACGACTATTTCGCGGGCCTTGCCGACAAACTCGACGGAAGGATCGTCGACACGGGTTCTCCCGAGCTCGTCGGTTTCGTGCGGCGCGAACCGATCGGTGTCGTCGGCGCCATTCTGCCGTGGAACTCGCCCCTGGTCATCCTGACGGCGAAGCTCTCCGCTGCGCTGGCCGCCGGATGCACGATGGTGGCCAAACCGTCGGAGCACGCCTCAGCTGCGGTGCTGATGTTCGCCGAACTCTTCGCAGAGGCAGGCTTTCCGCCGGGAGTGTTCAATACGGTCAGCGGAAGTAGCCGGGAAGTCGGCGGATGGCTGGCTCGGCATCCCGGTGTGAATCATGTTTCGTTCACCGGGTCGGATGTCACCGGAATCGCGGTGGCCCACTCAGCGGCGAGCCATATCGCCCCCGTCACTTTGGAACTGGGCGGAAAGTCGGCGCACATCGTCTTCGCAGACGCGGACATCGAGGCGGCATGCCAAGGAATTGCGGCGGGCATCTTTCTTTCGGCGGGTCAAAGCTGCGTGGCAGGATCCCGAGTTCTCGTGCACCGGAGCATTTCTCATGAGGTGACCGAGCGTCTCGTCGACATAGCGAATTCGCTCCGATTAGGAGATCCTCGCGACCCGAACACTCATATCGGCCCCATCTGCTTCCCGGGGCAACGCGAGAAGATCGGCCGTATGGTCGAATCGGCTCGGATCACCGGTGAGATCTTGTGCGGTGGAGACGACGGTGGTCTCGGTGGATTGTTCTTTCGCCCGACGATCGTCAGCGGAGTCGGCACGGCCGCGGAGCTCTGGCGCGAGGAGGTGTTCGGTCCTGTGCTGGCGGTCGACACGTTCGACGAGGAAGCGGAGGCGATCACCATCGCGAATGACTCGGCCTACGGTCTGGCCGCGGGAGTCTGGACGAACGATCTGCGCCGCACCTGGCGCGTCAGTTCCGCTCTGCGCGCGGGAACGGTCTGGGTGAACACCTACCGCTTCCTCAACCCTTCGATGCCATTTGGTGGTGTCAAATCCAGTGGATACGGAAAAGTGAGCGGCACTGAAGGCCTCTCCGAGTTCCTGGTCGAGAAGGCCATCTGGCTCGACATGACCGGTCAGCCGCTGAACCCGTTTCCCAGCTTCGGTGCGGCTCATGCGTGACCCGTTCTCCGTCGCCGGCCGAGTGGCGCTGGTCACCGGTGCTGCAAGCGGAATCGGACGAGCCTCTGCCATCGCGCTGGCGCGGTCCGGCGCAATCGTCGTCTGCGCCGATCTCGACGGCGAGGGCGCTGCCGCGACCGCACTCGCTGCAGAGAACGGCTCGACGTCGGCGATCCTCGACATTGCCGATTCGGGCGCTGTCGAGCGTCTCGTCGACGGTATCGTGGCCGATTTAGGTCGACTCGATGTGATGGTGGCGAACGCGGGAACGATGAGCAGCGCGAAAGTGCTAGACCTCACCGCAGGCGAGATCGATCGGGTGTTCGATGTGAATGTGAAAGGTACCCTTTTCTGCATTCAGAGTGCCGCTAGGGCGATGACTCGCACGGGGCAGGGTTCGATAGTCACGATGGCTTCTGCGGCTATCGATGTGCCAGGAGTTGGCATCAGCGCCTACGCGATGAGTAAGGCCGCGATCGCGCAACTCACCAAGGCCGCCGCCGCCGAGCTCGGAGAACTCGGTATTCGTGTGAATGCCATTGCGCCCGGATTCGTCGAGACCGCGATCACGGAGCGGCATTACCTGCTGCCCGACGGCAGCTACGACGAAGACCGCCGCGAGCAGGTCTTGGGCGGCATGCGCAGTCAATCCCCGCTCGGCCTGATGGGCGTTCCCGACGATATCGCGTGGGCGGTGCTCTACCTCGCGAGCGAGGCCTCCCGGTTTGTGACGGGCCAGGTGATCAGGCCGAACGGCGGCATCGCCATGCCGGGCTGATCTCCGAAAACGCGTGCTCGAGGGGAGTGGTCAGCCGACGACACCGGTCTCGGGCAACGGAACGCGGCCGCCGACCTGCTGGGTGATGTAGAGCGTCGTCGAAGCCAACATATCCGCGGCGTCGAGGATCTGCCGTCCTGTTGCGTTCAGCAGACCCGACAACGTCAGAGCATAGATCACCGATCCGTCGGGCCCGAAGACGGGTGCGGCGATCAACGCCCCTCGGTAGTTGTCTTGCGGTTGCGCGTCGAGGAGTTCGTAGTCGTCTTCCAGCCCCCTGATGATGCTCGAGACTTTGCTCCGCAGATCAGATCGGTGTGGTGCAGCGTCGAGCTCCACGAGAAGTCGCGATACCGCGAACAGATGATCGCTGAGGAGGTTGATCGCACAGCCCCGCTGTCTCACCCTTTCCAGCACCGCACGCAGGTGATCGTGAGCGCTGGCATCGGTCTTGTCGAGATGCCCGAACCATTCGTCGACCTCGTCGTCTGAGCCCCACGCCACGAACACTTCTCCATACGGGGGCGTCAGAGGCACTCTCTGCCCTGGCGCCATCTGCTGGAGTCGAAGTGTCGGTTCGCCGGCATTGGCCAAGATGAGCATCTCCTGACCGATCGCGACGCTGCCGACGCACTGACAGGCGGTTGCTGCGGCGAGTCGCTCCATCTCGACTCGAGCGACTTCGAAAACGGGATTGTGCGCGGCTGCTGCCAGCCCAGCCGCGATCATCGCAGGCCCGAGTGAGTAGGTGCGGTGTTGAGAGTTGCGGGCGAGATACCCGCCATCTGTCAACGTTGCGAGGATCGCCGAAAGCGATGCCTTGTTGATTCCGAGGGCCACCGAGAGTTCCGAGAGAGTGAACGAGCGGCGGGCGTTGGCAGTCAGATACGTGACCACGGCGAATGCGCGCTCAGCGGCGGGTGCCGGTCCGCTCATGTGGCCTCCTGAATCGACGAATGTCTCCAGCATATTGTGCGGCGTGCGGAGGCTCCGCCTGATCGGCGCACCGCTTCGGTCGGCTTCATCGTCGACTGTTGTTAGGTATATCACTCTAGTGTTCGATATACTGAACAATAGGCCGACTGGCCGGGCGAACTTTCCAATGGTGGAGGAGATAGGCATGGCGATGACGGCATCCGGGGTAGACGATTCCTTCGTTCTCGAAGCGGTGGAGCGAGCGGATCTCAACGCCCTCCGTGTGGCGCTCTATCAGGCCACGCGTAATCCAGAAGTGCGGGACATGAAGGTGGAGCGCGTCGTGGTCAGGGCGGGCGCAGCTGTCATCACCGTTCTCGCCGAGAGCGATCGTGAACGACTCGTCGAGCTCGCCGTCGAATTTCTCACGAAGAAGGCGATCGACTACGTGCCCGTTGTGCCGACGGCCGGCGAACTCGACCAGATGATCCCCATGGTCGAAGGTCGCGAAGTGAGTGCTCGTGATCTGACCATGCGACGTGGCATTCCGGCGTTCGAGGAATTCCCACGCGAGGCCGCGTGGAGCGGGGAGCGCCCGGCGAGTGCTGACAGCATGAAGGTGCTGATCGTCGGAGCGGGCTTTGCAGGTATCGCGATGGGCGTGCAGTTGTCGCGCCTCGGAATCCCCTATCAGATTCTCGAACGCCGCTCGGAGCTCGGTGGTGTCTGGAGTATCAACACCTACCCCGATGCCCGCACCGATACCCATCACATGACTTATCAGTTCGGGTTCGAGAAGAACTACCCGTGGACAGAGCATTTCGCGCGGCAGCCCGAGGTGCGGCACTACTTGGAATATGTCGCCGAAAAGTATGGGGTGCTGCCTCACATCCGATTCGATCATGACGTCGTTGAGGCGGCATTCGACAGCCGCACGGCGACGTGGGTGGTCGATGTCGCAGTCGGCGATACCCGTGATCGCCTTGAAGCGAACATCGTGATCAGCGCATCCGGGCTCTTCGCAACACCTCGCTATCTCGATGCGCCCGGCGTTGACGAGTTCGAGGGCGAGATCATTCACACCACCGAGTGGGGCCGCGCCGATATCGACGGCAAGAACGTCGCCGTGGTCGGAAACGGATCGACGGGGGTGCAGCTTCTCGGAGCCGTCGCCCGACGTGCCAAGACCGTCTCTATCTATCAGCGCACGCCCCAATGGATCAGCCCGCGCGAGCTGTACGGCTCGCCGCTTTCGGAGCACGAGCGCTGGCTCCGTACGGCTATGCCGTACTACTGGAACTGGTGCCGCTACACCGCGGTGCTACCGATGCTCGACATGCGAGAATTCCTGTTGCCCGATCGGGAGTGGATTGCACAAGGCGGGCAGGTCAACGAGAAGAGCGATCTCTTCAGAAAAGGAATGGTCGCCTACATCCGGGCGCAGCTTCCGGGGCAACCCGACCTCGTAGAGAAGCTCATTCCAGACTATGCGCCGCTTGCCCGACGCCCAGTCGTCGACAACGGTTGGTACCGAGCTCTCAACGACGATCACGTCGACCTCGTGACAGCGCCTATCGAGCGGGTCACTCGGTCGGGGATCCGCACGACAGACGGGGAGGAGCGCCCGATCGACGTGATCGTCTCTGCGACCGGGTTCCAGACGACCAAGTATCTGGCGCCTGCCGAATATCGAGGCGTTGACGGCGTCAGGCTGGAAGACGCCTGGTCGGAGGGGGGCCCGAAGGCGTACCTGGGAATGACGGTTCCGGGATTCCCGAACTTCTTCATGCTCTACGGCCCCAACTCCCAGCCGACCACAGGGGGAGCAACGATCCCGGGCTGGTTCGAGATCTGGTCCGAGTACATCGGCGAGGCCATCGTCGCGATGATCGAGAACCGCTACCGAACGCTCGACGTACGCCGTGATGTCTACGAGGACTACAACACACGACTCGACGAAGCCGCTCGGGAGCTGGTCTACATCGACGACACGCAGTCGAAGGCACACAACTACTATGTCAACGCATGGGGCAGGCTCGAGACGAACATCCCCTGGGCTGCCGAAGAATTCTTTCAGTGGAGCAGTTCGCCCAACCTGGATGACTTCGTGATCGATGGCGAACTGGCGCGCTCCGAGACGGCGAATGACGACACGGTATTCGCGCAGCGAGAGAATGCCTGAGGAGAAGGCCAGATGAAGATCATCGTGCTAGTCAAAGAGGTTCCCGATACGTATGGCGATCGAAAGCTCAGTCTGGAGACCGGTATTGCGGATCGTGCAGCGAGCGAGGCTGTGCTCGACGAGATAGGCGAGCGTTCGCTCGAAGTCGCGTTGAGTTTCGCAGATGAGAACCCGAAAACCGACGTCGTCGTCATGTCGATGTCGCCGGAGTCGTCGAAGGCGACGATCGTTAAGGCCCTGGCGATGGGCGCCGCGTCAGCGGTGCACATCGTCGACGACACACTTTCCGGCGCAGATCTCGGGCTGACCGCAGAGGCGCTCGCCGCCGCTATCTCGCGTGCGGGCTTCGATCTCGTGATCGCGGGCAATCAGTCGACTGACGGCACGGGCGGAGTCATCCCGGCTATGGTCGCCGAGCTGCTAGAGGTTCCTCAGCTGACGGCGCTCCGATCCGTCACGATCGAGCCCGACTCGGTCGGCGGAGTGCGAGTCTCCGACAATGCGACGCTGACCGTCTCGTCACGATTGCCTGCGGTGATCTCGGTGACAGAGTCTCTCCCCGACGCACGGTTCGCCAACTTCAAGGGAATTCTGGCGGCGAAGAAGAAGCCCTACGAAATGATTTCGCTTGCCGAGCTGGGTGTGCAGCCTGACAACGCCAACTCTGCTCGGTCGATCATGGTGGCCGTCAGTGAAGCACCTCCTCGCGCCGGAGGCGTGAAGATCGTCGACCAAGGTGACGCCGGCGAGAAGATCGCCGAGTTTCTGATCGCCAACCGTGTGGCCTAAGGAATCGTTATGAGTGAATTCGCTGAAGACTCCATTGTTGTGCTCGCGGAGGTGACGCCATCGGGCGAACTCGCGAGGAACATGGCCGCCTTGATAGGGGCTGCCTCGCTCGTCGGCACCCCCGTGGTGCTCGTCGTGACGCCCCCCGGAGCCGGTGCTGACGTTGCTCGGGCTGCTGCGCAGGTCGGCGCTGCCCACGTGCTCGTGGCCGAGTCGGCCGAGGTTACGACGCTACTGAGCGTTCCGGCGGCTGATGCGCTCGCCGCAGCCGCGGAGCTCGTGCAGCCCGACGCAATCCTCGTGTCGAACTCGATAGAAGGGCGCGATGCCGCGGCCAGGTTCGCCGCGCGCACGAGATCGGCGCTCTGCGTCGACGCGATCGGCGTAGCGCGAGACGACGAGGGTGTGCTCGCTTCGCACTCCGTCTACGGCGGCACCTACGAGGTGACGTCGACCGCGACGTTCGGCGCGCCTGTCATCACCGTGCGTCAGGGCGCCATCGAGGCTCGCGCGTCGGCCGTTGCGGCTCCGGTGATTCGGTCCCTGGAGGTCGCAGCATCTGGTCGCCGAGCCGCATCGATCGACTCCATCGAGGAGGAGACGCAGTCTGCGACGACGCGACCCGAACTGCGCGGTGCCGGAAAGGTCGTATCGGGTGGTCGGGGGCTCGGCTCCAAAGAGAAGTTCGAACTCGTCGATCAACTCGCCGATGTGCTCGGCGCGGCCGTCGGCGCCTCGCGCGCCGCCGTCGACGCGGGCTACGTGCCGCAGTCGTATCAGGTCGGGCAAACTGGGGTGTCGGTTTCGCCGCAGCTCTACGTCGCCTTGGGAATCTCCGGCGCGATTCAGCACCGGGCCGGCATGCAGACGGCGAAGACGATCGTAGCGATCAATCGGGATGAAGATGCTCCGATCTTCGAGATCGCCGATTTCGGTGTGGTCGGCGACGTGTTCACGGTCGTGCCGCAGCTGATCGCTGCACTGCGGTCGCGAGCATAGCGGGCGAAGACTGATGAGTTCCCATCGTTCATAGCCCGGCTCACGGGCAAGGTCAGCTCACGCTGAAGTCGCGGACTGGTCGCTTCGAACTCGCGCAGCATCGTGGCGACCCACTGATAATGATAAGAACTAAATGAATTGGGCTGTTGCCCGTCGGCGTGACATCAGGGGGGTTCTCGTCGACTGCCAACGGCGGCCCGCCGTCGATTCGTCTTCGAACCTGAAAAGGAACTCCATATGAACGTTGACGCGAGTTGGCAGGTTGCCTTTGAACACGACGCGCAACTCGGCGAAGGACCGAGCTGGGATCACGTGCGGCAGGAACTGCTGTGGGTCGACATGCGCCGATGCGAGATCTTGCGGAGCAACCCAGGCACGGGACTCACGGAACGACGAGTCATGTCTGATGTGGTGGGCGCCATAGTTCCTCGCGAGCAAGGGGGATACCTCTTCACTGACCCACAGGGGTTCTGGACGATCGGCAGCTTCGAAGAGCAGCCCGAATTGCTCACCAGCGTAGAAGCAGGCGTCACGGCCTCGCGAATGAACGACGGCAAGTGCGATCTGGTGGGCCGCATGTGGTCGGGAAGCATGTTCCGTGTGCCGAGCGAGGGATCGGGCATCCTGTACCGACTCGGGCCGGATCGGAGCGTCGAGCACATTCTGGAGCCGGTCACGATACCGAACGGCATCGCTTTCGCTCGGGATGGCGTTCACGTCTACTTCATCGACACCGCCCTCTCTGCCATCGACGAGCTGACGTTCGATGGTGATCGGCTCGTCTCGCGCAGAACTCTCGCAGATCTGTCTCAGCTGGAAGGGTCTGCTGACGGCATGACCGTCGACGAGGAGGGGTGTCTCTGGGTCGCCTTTTTCAGGGGCGACGTCTGCAGATTCAGCCCTAATGGTGATCTCGATCGCGTGCTGGAGTTGCCGGTTTCTATTCCCACCAGCGTTGCTTTTGGTGGACGCGATCTCGACACTCTCTACGTGACGACTGCCGCCGGGCCGCTGTCCGGCCAGGAACGAACTGCAGAACCCCTTTCAGGATCTGTGTTGGCTCTGGACGTTGGCGTAAAGGGTTTTCCAGAAGTGCCGTACCGACTCGCCGAGTAGATTCGCGCGGATGAGACGACTATCACTGGGTCCGTGACCCCACAGCGCAGTTGAATGAAGAGTATCCTGAATTACGAGCAGTTGGATGGCGGGGGAAACGGAGCGATGCACATGAACGATAGAGACGAGATCTCCAATCTGATGACGCGGTACGCCGAGCTGTACGACTCCGGGCAGCACGAGGCATACGCGCAGCTCTTTGTGCACGGGCGCATAGTCGGGCCCGGAGGAGAGGTGCGCGCGACGCCCGCAGAGATTCTCGAGTATCATGCGAATCACTCGATCAGCTATGACGACGGAACGCCCCGCACGGCCCACAACATCTCGAATGTCTTCATCGAGGTCGATGAGGGCGGCGAGACGGCACGGGCCCGCTGCTATTTCACTGTGGTGCAAGAGGCGCCGGGCTTTGCGTTGCAGGTCATCTCGGCGGGGCAGTATCACGACGATCTGATCAAGGTAGACGGTGCATGGTTCTTCGAAGAGCGCCGCGCAACCATGCGTTTCGCGGGTGACATGCACGCCCACATTCGCTGACACGAAGGTGCACCGGCGCGCCGAGCGCGGCTTCGACGCCGAGCAGGTCGAACGACTCCAGTGAGACGTCGTGGCCGCCGACCAGCCCGACCGCGTGCGGCGGCCTTCTCACACCAGCTCAGCGGCTATGGCTTTCAGGGTGCGCGATGTGTCGCCGGCGAGTTCGGGCGGAATGTTCGCGCCTCGTTTGAGCGCGGCGCGCACGGCCATGAAATCGGCGGGGTGATTCACGAAGTCGCCCGCGATGATGCGACCGTCGCGGTAATAGACGATCGAGAGCTTTCGATCGCCGGGGGAGGTACGGGTCACCACCTCGTCGAAGCCCGTCGATATGCCCGCCATCTGCAGTTTCAGTGCGCCCTGATTCGACCAGAACCAGGGCACGATGCGGTACGGCGTCGGGCGACCGCAAACGGTCTCGGCGGCGTTGGCTGCCTGCTCGACGGCGTTGTTCACACTCTCGAGCCGAATGCGCTCTGACTGCTGGTCGCCCACGGTGTACGGGGGCAGACTGGCGCAGTCCCCGATGACGATGGTGCGACCATCGGATGCGAGCGAGTGCTCGTCGACAACAATTCCGTTGCCGGTCTGCAGGTGCAGAATGTCTGCCAGCGCGATACGAGGCAGCACGCCGATGCCGATCAGCACGATTTCGGCGGCGACGACCTCTCCCGATGCGAGTTGCACACCGCTCACGACTCCGTCTGCGGTGCCTACGAGGCGGCTGAGCTTCGCGTCCACTCTGATGTCAAGGCCATGAACGGAGTGTTCGTGGAGAAAGAAGTCGGAGGTCGTTTCGCCGACAGCGCGACCCATGAGCCGGGGTGCGGCCTCGAGCACGCACACGCGCTTGCCGAGCGACTGGCAGCTCACCGCGGCCTCGAGTCCGATGAATCCGCCCCCGATGACGACGACATTCTCGGCGCCGCGCAAACGCGCGGCGAGCGCATAGGCGTCGTCGGCATCGCGCAGGTAGACGACGCCGTCGAGGTCGGCCCCCTCGATCGGCAAAGGGCGGGGGGCGGCTCCCACCGCCAAGGCCAGTGTTTCGAATGGAAACGTTCGACCCGATTCGGCGACGGCGAAACCGCCCGTCGACGACCGCACGATATCGACGATCCGCTCGCCCAGCACGAGGTCGATGTCGTGAGACTGGTAGTAGTCGGCACTCCGCAGCACGAGCGAGTCGGCGGTGGCGGAACCGTCGAGAAACGACTTCGAGAGTGGTGGCCGGTGGTACGGCACGTGTTTCTCTGCGCCGAGCAGGGTGATCGGCAACGAATATCCGCGATCCCGGAGGGCACTCGCCAACTCGACTCCGGCGTGAGAGGCACCGACGATGAGAGTACCGGCGGAGGAGCTACTCATGCGCAGAGTCTATATTGTTAATCGGCCGCAAAGAGCGCTAAAGTACACTCAATAGCTACATCGCCGCAAAGAAAGTCGCGCACATAGAGGTGCCGAAAATCCGGCGAGTGGATCGGAGACGTGCTGTGTTCGAGTCGCTGCGCTGATGTTCTACGGAGACCGTATCCAAGAGACGGCGGATGCTCGGCAGATACTCGACCATGCCCGAAGCGTGGAGGCTGCCGGCATGGCGACGATGTGGTCGTCAGAGAGCGCGCGAGACCCGTATTTGGCGTTGGCGCTCGCGACGAGCGTCACCGAGCACGTCAAATTGGGCACCGGAATAGCGGTCGCCTACGGGCGGCCGCCCTACGCGACCGCGCAGGCGGCCTGGCACCTCCAGCAGCTGTCGGGGGGACGGTTTCAGCTCGGGCTGGCGACCCAGGTGCGTGCGCACATCGAGCGCAGATACGGCATGCCGTGGCCAGGCGGCGTTGGGGCGTTCCGGGAATACATCCTGTGCTGCCGGGCGATCTGGAACCATTGGCAGTTCGGTACGAGCCCCGATTTCGAAGGCGAGCACTACCGCTTCACGCTCAGCAATCCCGAGTTCCGCCCGGCACCGTTGCCCGGTGTCGAGTACGAGATACCCCTCTGGGTCGCCGGAGTCGGCCCGCGCATGGTGGAGTTGGCGGGTGAGTTGGGGCAGGGGCTGCACGTGCACGCGTTCCATACTCCGTCGTACCTGTCTGAGGTGCTGTTGCCGGCGGCGCACCGCGGCAGGCGAATGGCCGGTCGGCCAGAGCAGATCGACGCAACGTGCCCTGTATTCGCCGGCATTGTGCACGACGGTGCCGAGGAGTCGGTGCTGCGCGAGAACGTTCGTCAGCAGATCGCTTTCTACGCCTCGACACCTGCCTACGTCGCCGTGCTCGAGCACGAAGGCTACGCGGGCATTCACGAACCGGCGCGACAACTCGCACGCGAGAAACGCTGGCACGAACTGGCGGGCCTGGTCGATGACTCGCTGGTCGACCGATTCGCGATCTTCGATACTCCACGCGAACTCGCTTTGCGCCTGCGGGCACGGTACGACGGTCTCCTTACCGAGGTCGGGCTGTATCGCGGAGGCGACCGGTTCGCGTCGCCCGGCGAACTCGCGGAGTTCGTCGGGCTATTGGGAGCCTGACCGGGGCGAGCGGTCGCTTCTCGCACCCGAACTGCGTCCGTGCCGTGCCGTGCCGTGCCGTGCGGTGCCGTGCGATCAGCGCTGTTCTGGGTCGAACGAGACAGACCAGTCCACGAGTCCTGGGATCGCAGCGTGATCGGTGGTGTTCACGACCGCCCGGGCGCTTTTCGCTACGCCACCGAGCAGTGTGCGCACCCGCTGGGCGCGCGACAGCGCTCTGCCGAGGCGCAGTTCTGCAGTGAATCCGACCCCGCCGTGAAGCTGAATCGCGTTCTCTGCGACCCACACGGAGTCTCTGCCGGCGTTGAATGCGGCCTGCAATGACGCGGTGACGCCGTCGCCGGTCTCCCAACCCTCGGTCGCCTCATCGAGAAGGGCCGACCCGACCATTGCCGCGAGACGCATATCCACCAGCCGATGCTGAAGCACCTGCTGGGTCGACAAGGGGGAGCCGAACTGCCGCCGCACCTGCAGATGCTCGAGAGTGCGCTGAGTGGCGAGCTGCGCCGTGACGACCGCCTCGACGGCCAGAAAGAAGCCGACTCGAGCGTCGTGGCGCGCACCGATGGCCGAACCCCCGGCGACGGGGTGCACGGCGCCCTTCGGAATGTCGACGGAGCGAACGTGGGCGCCGGCCAGCAGAAGAATGGGTTCGCGCGTCGTCTCGACGTCGGCCGAGGCGACGGTCGCGACGATTCCGCCGGGCAGACTGGCGACGATCACGTCGGCTCTTTCGTCTCCCCATAGCCGGCCCCGCCACGAACCTTCGGCGGTCTCGATCAGGTCGACCGCCACGGCGAAACCGGTCGCATCGTCGGGCAGCTCGCCCGCCTCGGTCAAGGTCGCCGCCGCGGCGAAATACGCACCGACCGAAATGTCAGCTTCCGCCCCCGCGGCGAGCTCCACTACCAGTCGGGCGATTTCGGCGGTCGACCATTCCTCCGCCGACTCCGGCAGCGCCTCGAGCCAGCCGTCCTCGGCCAAGGCCGACCAGATCGCTTCGGCATCGTTCCGGCGCATGAGGCTTGCTACAGCGTCTCGTTCGGTCGTCAAGTCGGTCATGGCAGTTCCCTTTTTCTCATGATTCAGACTCGAGGCAGGCCGAGCGCCCTGCGAGCCAGCACGCCTCTCAGCAGTTCATTCGCGCCACCTGAGATGGTGTAGCCCCGCGAATACACATAACTGTCGGCCCAGCGCCGCACCCATCCGGCCGGTACGGCCTGCGGGTAGGCGGCGCCGAGATCGATTCCGAGTTGGGTGAGGCGGATGTTGATCTCCGAGAAGAGAATCTTGCCCGCACTCTCGAAGTTCTCGGGAAAGCCCGCCTTAGCGAGCACCACCAGGGCGTCGACATCGCACAACACCTCGGCCAGTCGAACCACGAGGTCGTCGGTGATCGCGTTCCCGAGGTCGTCGACCACCCGCGCCAGCCGGCGCGCATCCGCCTCCAGGCCGAGCACGAGCGCGCCGACGACTCTGCGCTCTTCGGCCAGGGTGCCCATGCTCACTCCCCAGCCACCGTCCACCTCGCCGAGCAAGGCGTCTGCACCCAGGTGCACGTCATCGAAGAAGACCTCGTTGAAGTCGGAGTCGCCGGTGAGCTCGACGATGGGCACGACGCGGATGCCCGGAGCATCCATCGGCACCAGAAACATCGAGAGGCTCTTGTGCCGGCTGCTCTGCTCGCCCGTGCGCGCAAGCAACAGCCCCCAGCCCGCAATGTGAGCGTAGGTGTTCCAGACCTTCTGGCCGTTGATCAGCCAGCCGTCTCCGTCGGGCACCGCGCGTGTGCGCAGCGACGCCAGGTCACTGCCGGCCTCTGGCTCTGAGAAGAGCTGGGTCCAGATGGCGGTGCCGTCGCCGATGCGCGGCAGGTGGTGCTCTTTCTGCTCGTCGGTTCCATACGCCATCACAGAGGGGGCGACCAGGTTCAGCGCGACGTCAGTGAGCGGCAGCGGCATTCCGGCCTCGCGGAGCACTCGCGTCACCGCCCGCACATCGTCGGCACCCGCGTCTTCGCCGCCCCAGCGCTCGGGCCAGTGCAGGGTCGCGAGACCCGACGCGTGCAGATCTCGCGTCCACTGAACCCACGCGTCGTGTTCCCCGGCAGAGCTCGGAGTGCGGTTTCCGCCCGGGGCGCCGATGGGCGGGGGGTGTTCGTTGCTCCACGCGACGGCGCGGGCTGTGGTCTGCTCGATCGACATCAGCGCGCGTCCGCCGCGGCGAGCAGACCCTCCGCCATCGTGCGGAATCGTTCGCTGCCGATGAACTCGGATTGATAGTCAGCACACAGGTCGAAGTACGAGTCGTCCGGCCAGTCGCCGGTGCGCGACAGCCGGGCGTAGGCGGCGACGACGTCTAACGGAACGCTGCTGAGTGCCTCGACGCGGGCCAGGGCGCTGGTGAGAGCGCTGGGCTCCGAGACATCGGCGAGCCCCAGTTCGACCGAGAGTTCGGCGGTGAGCTTGGGCTGATCGGCGATGAGCGCCCACACCGAACCGCGACGCTGCTGCTCGATGAACCACGTGCCGCCTGTCGCCGAGATGAGACCGGCGCGCGCCCAGCCCTGGCGCATCCACCCTGACGCGCCGATGAACCGAGTGTCGCAGGCAAGTGCCAGATCCATGCCGAGACCCACTGCCGGGCCGTCGACCGCCGCCACCGTGTGCATCGGCGCATCTCGCAGCGCCCTGACGATCGCCTGAACATCGCCGTAGACGTGCGTTCGGATCTCGGTGGGTGTCATGCGAGCAGAGATGTCGGCGAACGCCTTGAGGTCACCTCCGGCGCAGAAGGCTCCCTCTCCGGTGAGCACGATGCCGTGCGCTCCCGTTGTGGCCGCCTCGCGGATGGCTTCTGCGACCTCTCGGGCTTCGTCGGGGCCGAGCGCGTTGCGGCGATCGGTCCAGCGAAGCGTGACGACTGCGGCATGGCCGACGGACTCCAGTGACACTCCCATGTGGGCACCTCTCCTCGCCGCAACCACGCTGATTCGGCGATGAATTACTCAGCCGCTTGAATGACGACGGCGATTACAGGATACTCTAATAGCTGAGCCGCAGTGCGAGCGAGAAGATCGAACGTCTCGCTGAGCCGGCGTGGACTCCAGGTCGCCAAAGACCCGGCAGGCCCAACTGCAGCTGAACCAGTGTGGCGCGATACGAAAGGCAAGGCAATGACGACAGTCGAAGATGACGTCGACCGGGATTACACCTTCACTCCCGAGGAGATCGAGTATCGTGCAGCTATTCGTGCCTTTCTGGCCGAACATCTGCCCGAGTCGTGGGTGAGCCTGTTCTCACGGCCGGATGCGGTCGAAGTGAGTAATAAGGTCACTAAAGAGCTCGCAGATGCGGGTTACCTGATTCAGCACTGGCCGAGCGAATACGGCGGTAAAGACGGCTCGATCTGGATGCAGGCCGTGGCTCAAGAAGAACTCTGGGCGCACGGCGAGCCTCGTGGCGGTCAGTACATGAACGTGAACTGGATCGGCCCGGCGATCATGCACTTCGGAACCGAAGAGCAGAAGCGACGCTACCTTCCGCCGATCATGCGCGGCGAGGTGCTCTGGGCTCAGCTCTTCAGCGAGCCGGATGCCGGGTCAGACCTGGCAAGCCTCAGCACGAGCGCGGCGGTGCAGCCCGACGGCAGCTTCATCGTCAACGGCGCGAAGACGTGGACCTCGTACGGCCATCTGGCCGAGACCGGGTTTCTGCTCTGCCGCACCGAGCCGGGCTCGCGCCGAAGCAAGGGACTCTCGGTGTTGATCATCGACATGAACACGCCCGGCATTGAACGTCGAGAGATCAAGACGTCTCTGGGCACCAATCGCATTGCTGAAGAGTTCTTCACCGACGTGCACGTGCCCGCCGATGCTCTGCTGGGCGAACTCAACAACGGCTGGGCCGTGGCCATGACGGCGCTGGGATTCGAGCGCTCCGGCTCGGCACGATATGCCCGCTCGACCCGTGTACTCGGCTGGCTCGAGCGCCTGCCCGAGTCGGCGGCGCCTGAGCTGCGCACCGAGCTCGCCGAGCTGCTCGCCGAGGGGCGCGCCGCAGAGTTGGCGAACTACAACGTCGTCAGTGTGAAGGAAGAGGGGCGCACCCCCACCTGGCAATCGTCGGAGGCCAGAATCTTCAATTCGCTCTATGAGCAGCGCGTTGCCGACTTCGGCGAGACGTTGCTGGGCCCCTATGTTCGGGTCAAGGCAGACTCGGCGCCCTCCCGGGCCGTGGCCGAGGTCGCCTCGTTGACGACCTCGCAGGCGAGCTCGGCGACGGTGACCGCAGGAACGTATGAAATTCAATTAGGCATCATTGCTCAGCGCCGGCTGGGATTGGAGTTGGCGCGATGAAATTCGGCCTGGACGAGATCGCACAGGCGATCACTGACGAGATGTCGTCGATCGCGAGTGCGCGGCTCGCTGACATCGGGCACTTCGAGGCCCACGACGACGCGACCTGGAAGTCGCTCGCCGAATTCGGTCTGCTCACCGGCTCAGAAGACGGCATGCGTGACCTCGACGTGGCCGTCGGGTTCATGGGCGTGGCCAGAGGCGGCCTCCCGGGCCCGCTGCTCGAGGCCGAGCTGGCCGGATTCGCGGGTTCGGAACGCGCCGTGGAGCTTCTCCGTGCGGGTCGCTATGTGTCATCCGTCGCGCCGGGGCCGGCCGGCCCGGTGATCGTGGGCTGGGGTGCCGTTGCTGATCTCATCGTCGACCAGGCGACGGGCGCAACACTCGTCGACGGGTCGGCCGAGCCGGTCGACACAGCGCTGCCGATGGAGCACGGCGTCATCAGCCGGCCCGAAGGCGGCGACGATCCACTGCGCTCTCGCCGCTGGCTGCTCGGTTCCGCTCTGCTCGTAGGCCTCGGCAAGGGAGCAATCGAACTCGCCGCGAATTATGTCAAGAGCAGGGTTCAATTCGGCCGGCCGCTTTCGTCGTTCCAGGCCGTTCAGTTTCGCCTGGCAGAGTCGGTCACCAAGCTGGATGCGGCCGAGTTGATGGTGCTCGATGCCGCACGCCGCTCAGACGCGGGAGATCCCATGGCCGAGGTAGCGGCCGCCCTCGCCTGGATCTACGCGACGGAGTCGTTGCTGCTCATCGAGAAGCACGTGCACCAGGTGTTCGGCGCCATCGGATTCACCACCGAGATGGGCGTCATCCGGTTCACCTACCAGATCTCGTGGCTGCGCACCTCGGTGGGTCGTGATGACGCGATCGATCTCGTATTGAGCTCGCGCGACCCCTCGGCCGAGGTGCCTGCATCCATCGTCTTCGACGGGTTCGCGACGGCCTCGTAGAGAGCGAGCCGCTTCACCCCTGGTCTTTCGAGGTGAAGCGCTCGGTCGCCTGCGCGAATTCATCGCTGAAGATCAGCGTCGTGTTCATCACGCGCTCGATGTTTCGCGCGGTCGCGCGGTCGGTCTCTGCCACCATATCGATGGCGAGTTTGCTGGCGCCGAGCGCCTCACGAGGCAGCTTGATGATGTCGATCACGAGTTCGTGCACCCGGTCGTGAAACCCGTCGACGGCGAAAACCTCGTGCACCAGCCCGATCTGCAGAGCCTGTGCGGCCGAGACCTTGCGGTTGGCCATGGCGATCCATTTCGCCCAGTGTACGCCCACCAGGCGAGTGACGCGGCTGATACCCCCGCTTCCGGCGATTGTCGCCAGAGCGACCTCCGGCAGCTGGAAGTAGGCCGTGTCTGACGCGATCCGAAAATCGCACGACGCTGCCATCTCGAGGCCGGCGCCCAGGCACGGCCCCTGCGCCGCGAGAAACACAGGCTTCTCGAGTGCCTCGATTTCATCGTAGAGCAGGTGATGTTCACGATAGAGACGCCTGAATTGCGATCCCACCTCTGCCCTGGTGGCGGCCGAAGGCGCTGCGAGATCAATTCCGGCGGTGAAGAAGCGACCGGTGCCGGTGATCACCAGCGCCCGCAGGTCGTCGCGTTCGGCGACCGCTCGCACAGCTTGCCAGAGCACGGCCGTGATCTCTGGGCTGATGGCGTTCAATTTGTCAGGACGATTCAGCGTCACCGTGAGAATCGAGTCGGCTTCAGCGACGAGTGCGTGACTCGGTGGGTTCACGATGAGACCTCGGTTCCTCTCAGACGGTGCTGCTCTCAGAACAGCCCCGATTGGTATTGAGCACACTGTATAGTGGTTTTGGCGACAGATCGATCTTAGAGGGCAATGTCACGCTAGCCTCAGGCGGTCTCGGTTCGAGCGCCCGTTCAATGACGATCCAGAGCGAGGAAAATGTCCGAAAAAGCAACACTCCGAACCAACTGGGGCCGCTGGGGAGACGCAGACGAGCGGGGCACGCTCAACCTGCTGACCCCTGAGCGCGTGAGCGCTGCGCTCAGCATCCCACGCGCAGGAGACGTTTACACCCTGGGCAGCGAGATCGGAAAACGGGGCGTCGTCACGGGGGCTAGAAATGCGACCTGGCACGTGACCACGCAGGTCGAGAATCCGGATGAACCCGGCAGCGGCCGCGCCGAAGACGTGATCGTCATGCACACCCACGCGCACACCCACATCGATGGACTCGGACACGCCTGGTTCGACGGCATGCTCTATAACGGAGCATCAGCAGCGAAGACCGTCGGCCGTGGTGGCAGCAAGCACGGCGGCGTCGACAAGTATGGCGGAATCATCGGTACCGCGATCGTGCTCGATGTGACCGTGGGGCGGAAGCGGCTGCAGCCGGGGCACGCCATCTCGGCAAGCGAACTCGAGGCCGCGGCAGAGCGGTCGAGCATCTCGCCGAGCGACGCCGACATCATCATCGTGCGCACGGGCTGGACCGAACTCTATTTCAGCGACCGAAAGACATTCAACGCCGGCTCGCCGGGCCTCGGGCCCGATGCCGCCGAATGGATTGCAGCGGCAGATCCCGCGGTGGTGGGCATGGACAGTCCGGCCATCGAGCCGGTTCCCGCACCCCCGGGCGTGCATCCGCTCGCCAACCATCGCCTTTTTCTGCATCAACTCGGCACTCCGCTGATCGAGTCTCTCGATCTTGCCGCCGTGGGTGCGGCCGGCGTCACCGACGGGCTCTTCATCGCGACTCCACTGAACATCACCCACGGGCTCGGTAGCCCCCTGAACCCTCTGCTGGTGGTCTAAATGGTCAATAGATTCGACACGCTTCCTCACATCGCCCGCCGTTACTCCAAACGTAAGGCGCTCTACGCAGGCACGGGGCTGTGGCCGCAGACGACGCTGAAGGAATCTTTCTTCGCGAAGCTCCGGGCACATCCCGAGCAACGGTGGACGTTCAGCCTCGATGGTGCGGTCACTCAATTGACGTTAGGCGAGCTCGGCACCGAGGCCATCGAGTTCGGTCACGCTGTGCTCAGCAGCGACGCGCACACGGTCGACGACACGATCGCCATCGTGCTGCCGAACTCTCCCGGCGCATTCAGCGCCTTCTTCGGGGCGCAATTGGCCGGCCTCACAGCTTTTCCGACCAGCATGCGCGAGGGGCGGGATTCGCTGGCCGAGCTCTTCGGTCGGGTGGGTATCTCACACGTGGTCGTCGCCGAAGGTGACGAGCAACGCGCCGAGTGGGTGCTCGATCTGATTCGCGAGGGTTCGGTCAGTTCGCTCTGGTACGCCGACGGCGCGGGCCATATCAGGCCGCATGCTCCGCTCGAGATCGACTACAGCCAAGAGTTCCCGCTGACCGAAGACGGTGTTCACCTCATCGCTTACACGTCAGGTTCGACAAGCGAACCGAAAATCGTGCTGCACACCGATGCCGAGCTGCTGGCCGAGTCGCACAGTCTCACCGAGGTGTTCGGATGCTTCGGAACCATGCTCGTCGCAGCGCCAGTCGGCCACATCACGGGCATCCTGCACCTGCTGACCGTACCGCTCGTGCGTGACGGCGACATCGTGTCGATGGACCGCTGGAACGCAGAACTCGCGGTGAAGCTGTGCCGTGAGTTCGGCGCCGAGACGCTGGCCGGCACCAGCTTGTACTTTCAGGCGATGCAGGTCGTCGATCCGGAGCTCGGTGGTATCAAGGGCGGCATCGCGGGCGGCGGCCCGGTGGCGCCGATCATCGTCGAGAGCGTGTATCGCACGTCGGGTGTGCGGCTCGTGCGCTCCTACGGGTCGACGGAGCATCCTACTATCACGCAGTCGCACCCGGATGACCCGCTCGAGGTTCGAGCGCTGACCGATGGCAGCCTGAACGCCGGCGTGGAGGCGAGGTTCGTCGACCCCGAGGGCAACGACGTGCCCGTCGGTGTGGCCGGTGAGATCCTCAGCCGAGGGCCTGATGCGATGGCGGGCTACCTCGAGCCCGAACTCGATGCGGAGTTCTACGACGAAGACGGCTGGTTCCGAACCAGTGACGTCGGAATTCTCGACGAGTCGGGCAACGTGACGCTGACCGACCGCATCAAAGACCTCATTATTCGAGGCGGAGAGAACATCTCGGCCAAAGAGGTCGAAGACATCATTCACCGGTGGGATGTGATCGTCGAGGTCTCGGTAGTCGGAGTGCCCGATGTCGCATACGGCGAACGTGCCTGTGCGTTCGTGCAGACCGCAGAACCGGTGACGCTCGAATCGCTGCGCGACTACCTCGCCGAGACGCGGCTCGAGAAGTTCAAATGGCCGGAATTCGTGCAGATCGTCGACGATTTTCCCCGAACCCCGTCGGGCAAGGTGCGAAAGCAGAGCCTTCGTGAGCTCTGGGTGCAATCGGAGTTCCAGGTCACCAGCGGATGAATCCCAGCGACGCGCTCTCAGCGTGGGCGGATCTCGCCGGCCGAAGGGCGATCGTCATCGGTGCGGCCGGCGGAATCGGCCGCGGGGTCGCTCTAGCGCTTGCTCAGGTCGGTGTCGAATTGGCCGTGTGCGATCTCGATGCGGATGCCCTGCTGATCACCTGCACTGAGCTCGAAAGGGCCTCGGGCGCGCCCGTCGTCAGGGCGGGTGTCGATGTGCGAGACCTGGGGGCCATCGAGACGTTCTTCGATCTGCTCGCCGAGCGCGACTTCACTCCCGACATTCTCGTGAATGTTGTCGGCGGGTCGTTTCATAGCGACTTTCTCGCCACGAGGCCGAAGGGGTGGCAGGTGCTCGTCGATCTCAACCTCACCTACGTGTTGGCGTCGTCGCAGCGCGCTGCACGAGCGATGATCGAAGCGGGCCGTCAGGGCTCGATCATCAACATCACGACCATCGAAGCTCACCGTGCCGCCCCCGGCTACGCTGTCTACGCCGGCCTCAAGTCGGCCGTCGAAGGATTCGGCCGTTCGCTGGCTGTCGAACTCGGCCCGCACGGTATTCGCGTCAACTCGATCGCCCCCGACTACGTCGTGACGCCCGGAGTGCAAGCGCTGCAGCGTGACCTCGGCCGCGACATCATCAGCGCCGAAGAGGCGGCTGCCATCGTGCCGCTCGGTCGGCTCGGCACGGTGGATGACGTCGCCGGATGCGCAATCTTTCTGGCCTCGGGACTGTCGCGCTTCGTCACGGGCAGCACGCTGCACCCCGACGGCGGCGCGCTAGTGGCAGGCCGATGGTCGCTCTCGGGCGACGAGTGGGCTCCGCGTCTGCCGTGAACTCTGCGAGCGGCGCGCTTCACTGCTCCGCGCCTCGTTGCTCGGCGCCTCGCTGTTCGGCGCCTCGCTGTTCAGTGAGTCCCTGCCCCTCCGGTGCATTCTCGCGGTCTCGGTAATAGTGAGTCGCGGCAGAGAGATGCTTGCGCATGCGATGCTGCGCCAGAGCGGGGTCGCCGGCGATGATGGCGTCGACAACGCGATCATGGGCCTCGAACACCTCGTCGGCTTGTTCGTCGCGGTATTCGAGGTGCTGAGCTCGTTCGTACGCGAGGTTCGCCATCGTCTCGACGAACAGCAGGAGCGCGGGGTTGTTGCTGAGGCGCGCGATAAGAATGTGCAACTCGTGCGAGCGGCCTTCGCGCACCCCGTTCAGACCGGCGGCCCGCTCGGCGGCGAGCGTCGTTCGCAACAACGCTGCGCTCTCGTCGGTGACGTTGGTGGCGACAATGCGTACGCAGGTCAGCTCGAGCGTGCTGCGCACCGCGCTGAGGTCGAGCGTCGTCACGTTCGCGTAATCCAGCCACAAGGTGGTCGGCCGTTGCACCGAGCGAAGCTCGGGTGAACTCACTACGAGCCCGCCTCGCGGACCGCGCTTCATCTCCGCGGCGCCGTGGTGCTCGATGATCCGCACCGCCTCACGGAACACGGCTCGGCTCACCTGATAGCGAGCGACGAGCTCCGCCTCGGAGCCGAGGTATTCGCCCTGCACCCAACCGTGATCCATGACCACCGCTTCGAGTTCGCGGGCAAGCTCCTCGGCCCTTTTCGGAGCGGAGGCAGTCATCTCACCGACTCGTCTGTGCAGAGCCGTGCCGGGCGGGGGTACGTTTCCTGATGCAGAATTCCGTGGTCATATCGAAACCTTTCAGCCTCATCTTTGCGGCCGTGAAACGCGTTCGGCGGTTCATCCGTCGTTTTCATCGTAGCGCCAATGGGTGTACTTTATTGAGTGCACGAGTACTGAATCGAATCCGTGTTCGCCGTCTTGGCCACGCCGTTCGGCTACGGCGCCCCGAACCGGCCGCATGGTTCGAAACGGCAATAGTATGGGTGTACTAAATGCAGGTGAATGGTCGATGGAGACGGAGAGAGACAATGGATGCGGGCGCTGTTCTGCTTCGTCGAGAAGGGCCAGTGGCGTGGCTGATGCTCAACCGTCCCAACGAGGGTAATTCGATCGACCTCGGCGTGGCATCGGCGTTTGCCGACGCCGCGCGCGAGCTCGACGAAGATCCGACGATTCGCATTCTCATGATCGGCTCGACCGGCAAGCTCTTCTGCGGTGGGGGAGACGTCGCGGCCGTGGCCGCCGCGGAGGATCCGGCGGGTTACATCGGTGAGCTTGCGAGAGAGTTTCACCGAGGGCTGCACATCCTCGCGCAGTCCCATCTGATCACGGTCGGAGTCGTACAGGGAACTGCCGCCGGTGGCGGCCTCGGCCTGGTGCTGAACTGCGACTACGTCATCGCCAGTTCGAAGGCCCGCTTTCTGAGCGCCTATTCGGGAATCGGGCTCACTCCGGACTCGGGCGTCTCGTACCTTCTGCCACGCGTAATCGGCCCCCGTCGCGCCGTCGAACTCACCGTGGCCGGGCGAGTGCTCGACGCCGAGACGGCGAGAGAGTGGGGGATCGTCAATGAGGTGTGCGAACCAGAAGAACTGGATTCCGCTGCTGCAGCCTTCGCAGCCCGGCTCGCAGGCTCGCCCGGCCAGTCGTTCGGCGAGACGAAGCGGATGCTCGTCTCCAGCTACGCGCACTCCTACATCGACCACCTCGACATCGAAGCAGACAACATCGAACGGTTTGCCGCGCGAACCGACTCGCGCGAACTGATCGACGCATTTGCGGCTCAGCGCGCCCCGAGCGGCCAGCGAGCCGCCAAATGAATGCGCCCACCGACCGGTCACTGGCCGGCAAGACGATCGTGATGTCGGGTGGCAGCCGCGGTATCGGGCTGGCGATCGCGCTGCGGGCGGCCCGCGACGGCGCGAACATCGTCTTGCTCGCCAAGACCACCGTGCCTGATTCCCGGCTGCAGGGCACCATCTACAGCGCCGCGGAACAGATAGAGAAAGAAGGCGGTACCGCGCTGCCCGTCGTGGGCGATGTGCGGTCAGACGACAGCATCGCCGAGGTCGTCGCGGCTGCCGTGAATAGGTTCGGTGCCATCGACATCTGCGTGAACAATGCGAGCGCTCTCGACCTGTCGCCGACTCTCGATCTCACGGCGAAGCGGTACGACCTGATGCAAGACGTCAACACCCGAGGCACGTTCATGCTCACGCGGGCATGCCTTCCTTTTCTGCTCAACGCACCGAATCCGCATGTTCTGACACTGAGCCCTCCGCTGAATCTCAGCCCGGCCTGGCTGGGTGCTTTTCCCGGCTATATGTTGTCGAAGTTCGGCATGACCCTCGCGACCCTGGGGTTTGCGGCCGAGTTCGCCGCAGGGGGCATTTCGGCCAACACGCTGTGGCCGCGCACGACGATCGCGACCGATGCGGTGGGCAATCTACTGGGCGGCGACGACGCTCGCGCGCACTCGCGTACTCCTGAGATCATGGCTGACGCGGCTCATCGAGTTCTCACTTCGCAGTCGATGGCGCGTTCAGGGGAGACCCTCATCGATGAGGATGTGTTGCGTGAATACGGCCAAACGGACTTCGAACGCTATCGCGCGGCGCCGAACGATACAGAGCTGCGGATCGACCTCTTTCTCGACCGTTGACCCTCGAACGCTGAACGCTGAACGCTGAACGTTGAACGCATGAAACGAAATGGAGCTGCAGAATGACCACTGCCGTCATTGTCGACGCAATTCGAACCGCCTCGGGCCGGGGCAAGCCGGGAGGTGCGCTTTCGGGTACGCATCCGGTCGACCTGATGGGTACCGTGCTCGCCTCGCTGCTCGAACGCAACGGGCTCGAGTCGACCCTTATCGACGACGTCCTCATCGGTTGCGTCACTCAAGTGGGTGAACAGAGCACCAACGTCGCCCGCAACTCGGTGCTGGCAGCTGGGTTCGACGAGTCGATTCCGGCGACGACCATCGACAGGCAGTGCGGCTCGAGTCAGCAGGCGGCTCACTTCGGCGCCCAGGGCATCATCGCCGGTGCTTACGACATCGTGATCGCCGGCGGCGTCGAGTCGATGAGCAGGCAACCGCTCGGCTCGGCATCGATCGGAAAAGACTACCTGGGCACGCGCATCCACGCCCGATACCCTGACGGACTTGTGAACCAGGGCATCTCGGCAGAACTGATCGCCGCGAAATGGGGCTTCACCAGGGAGCAGCTCGACGAGTTCTCGGCGCTCTCCCATCAGCGCGCCGCTGCGGCCGCGACCGACGGCTTCTTCGAATCGTCGATCGTACCGATCAACGTACGATCCGCAGAAGGAACGGAGTCGCTGCACACCGTTGACGAGACGGTGCGGGCCGGCACGACGACGGCGAAACTCGGCACTCTGCTGCCCGCCTTTTACGATGAGGCGATGGCCGCCCGGTTTCCGCAGCTGAATTGGTCGGTCACCCCCGGAAACTCCTCTCCCCTCACCGACGCCGCGTCGGCGGTTCTGATCATGAGCGAAGAGAAGGCACTCCAGCTGGGGCTGACCCCGCGCGCACGCTTCCACAGTTTCACGGTGGTCGGCGACGATCCGTTGTATATGCTCACCGGCCCGATTCCGGCCACACACAAGATTCTGCAGCGTTCCGGCCTGTCGTTCTCCGATCTCGACGCCTATGAGGTCAACGAGGCGTTCGCCTCGGTTCCGTTGGCCTGGGCTCAGGAATTCGACGCCGATCCCGAGAAGCTCAACCCGCGCGGTGGGGCGATCGCGTTGGGACATGCCGTCGGTTCATCCGGTACCCGATTGCTCGGAACTCTGCTCGCCCAACTCGAGGCGACCGGAGGCCGGTATGGGCTGCAGACCATGTGCGAAGGTGGCGGTATGGCGAATGCCCTCATCATCGAACGACTCTGACCGCGGCGCGCGTTGACTTCTCATGAACCGCTCTCGCGCGTTGCCGGAGGCAGAGCCGCACTCGAGGGCCAGACACCGAACGGCTTGTTCGGTGTGCGCCATGTGCGTCAGCAGAACGCTTGGCATGTCGAGATGGCGGCCGGCCCGTGGATGGCAGACCGCGACGGTGTGGTGCACCCGGGAACCTTGGGCCTGCTGCTCGACATCGGTCTCAGCATGCCCGTGCTCTACAGTCGGCCGTCGCTCGATCGAGCTCCTGTCACGGTTTGCCTCTCGCTGAGTTTCGTGCCGAACGCCGACCTGCTCGACGGGCCGCTCGTGGTGTCGTCTGAGTTGATGCACTCCGACGACGATGGTGGCCAGGGGCGCGGCGAAGCGAGAAACAATTCCGGTGCGATTGTGGCCTTCGGAAGTGTCGAATGCCAGCAGTTTCCGCTGCCTGACGGGTGGAACGTCATTCGTGAGGAGGCGGGAACGATTCCCGAGCCCGGGTTCTCACTCGATGAGATGTTCGGGCTGCCCAGCACCCGACCCGGGTCGGCAGAGCTGGTGGTGCCGAGTGCGCAGTGGTTTTCGAACCCGAGAGCGACCTTTCACGGCGGCGTGCTCGTCGCCCTTCTGGAGTACGTGGCTGCGTCGGCGTTGCCCGGCGGCGCTCGAGACTGGTGCGTGGCAACACTTCGAGTGGATTTCGTTCGTCCCGTGCTCACGGGATCGATCTTGCGGGTCGAGGCAAAACTTCTGCAGGAGGGCCGACGTCTCGGCATCGTCAGCGCCCGCGCCGTCGGTGCACAGGGCAAGCCGATGTGCTTCGCCCAGGCGTCGTACATTCGGCGGCAATCGGGCTCTCGACGAACATCTGGTTCTTCGCAGGCGGCCGCTTCGCCGAAACCGGGGGTGGCCTGAGTTGCCGCAGTTCATCCTGGGCTTAGCAGCACAGAGTATACTCTAACCAGGGTTTCTGCGATGGCGGGCCCGCAGTGGGCAGACAGTGCCGAGGAGGTCATTGTGGACATTGATATTCGTGCTCGCCTAGAACCTGAGATGGTCGCGACCTACGATGCCGCGCCGCCGACCGACGTCTCGAATATCGTGGCCGCCCGCGAAGGCAGCGCACGGCTCGCAGAATCGACGAAGGCGGTGCCACCCGACCCCGCCGTGAAGCGAACCGATCACAGCATTCCCGGGCGTGGCGACGCGCCATCGGTCTGGGTGCGCGAATACCGGGCTGTGGGGCACGACGAACCGCTTCCCGCTTTGCTCTGGATGCACGGCGGTGGCCACATCATGGGCCACATCGAGACCGATGACGTGGTGATGGAGCACATCGCCAAAGCCGTCGGCTGTGCCGTGTTCTCGGTCGACTGGCGCCGTGCGCCCGAGCATCCGTACCCCGCCGCCATCGAGGATTCGCACACCTCGGTCTTGGCGCTGTACGAGCGAGCGGCCGAATTCCGAATCGATCCCCGGCGAATCGCGGTCGGCGGAAAGAGCTCCGGCGCCGGGCTGGCCGCGGGAGTCGCCTTGCTGTTGCGTGATCGGGGGGAGTTCACGCCGCGCCTTCAGCTTCTGATCTATCCGATGCTCGATGACCGAGACGCCACCGTCTCGGCACGCTCCATCGTCGACCCGCGCCTGTGGCATCGAGATGCCAACAACACAGCGTGGCGCCATTATCTCGGCGAGGCCTATGGAACGGATGCCGTCGAAGCGTACGCCGCACCTTCGCGGGCAGCTAATCTGTCGGGCCTCCCGCCGACGTTTCTGATCGTCGGAGAACTCGATCTGTTTCTCGACGAAGACATCGAGTACGCGCAGCGGCTGCTCCAGGCCGGTGTGCCCACAGAGCTTCATGTTTACGCCGGTGCGGTGCACGGATTCGAGACGAGACTGCCCGATTCGCCGATCGCTTTGCAGTTCGAACGTGACCGAGACGAAGCGCTTCGGCGCGCGTTCTCTCTGTAGTAAGCGCAGTTCGACATTCCTCCGCATATGTACGGTCAGGGATCGGTTTGCGGTCGACGGTTCACCTGACGTGGGCTGCCCTGCGCGATCCTGACAAGATCGATCGACATGCTTCGGCTCGTATGTAGTACACTCTTTCTGTGCACCCAGGTCGAACACGACCTGCAGTACAGAATCGGCAAAACCCCGGTAGGTCGCGATGGTGCGGCCCGGCTCAGCGAGGAGATAGGTGTGGTTGTCAAGGCGCGTGTTCCGGATTCTGCTGCGGCAGGGTCGGCATCGATCGTCGGCTTCATGCTCGACAGAGCCGATACTCGGAACCCCGATCGTTCCGTGCAACGCCTCACGACGCGGTGACTCCGACTGATTCGCACTTCGTGTGCCTTCCCTGGAACGGAACTGAATAGTTATGACCCAACTTGCGAACGCTCTTCTCGGCGGACTCGGTGTCGGCTCGATCTACGCACTCGTTGCGCTCGGGTTCTCCTTCATCTTGAAAACCACGAACAGCTTCAACTTCGCCCAAGGCCAGCTGGTTCCGTTGGGATCGCTTCTGACCTGGACCGTCTACACCCTCTGGGGGCTGCCGGCGGCACTCGCTGCCATCGGGGCCGTCATCATTACGGGATTACTGGGCGGCGTGATCGAGCGTGTGGCGATCTTCCCCCTCGCGCGGCGCGGTGAGAACAACACGCTGCTCTGGCTGATGGCCACGCTGGGTGTGGCCTCGATCCTCACAGGTCTGAGTACCGTCATCTGGGGCAGCGAGCCTCTCGGCGTGCAGAACTACTTCGGCGATCCGGTTACCCACTTCGGTAACGCCTATATCGCCACGCCGTACATTCTCGCTTTCGTGTCTGCGATCGTGTTCGCCGTGCTGATAGCGATCTTCCAGCGCCGAACGCGATGGGGCCGCACCATGCGGGCGATTGCCGACAACCGAGGGGCCGTGCAACTCTCGGGAGTGAATGTGCTCTCGTACGGCTTCGTCGCCTACGGAATCGGTGCGGCACTCGCCGGCATCGCGGGGTTCATCATCGCGCCGATCACTTATGCATCGTCGACGGGCGGCTTCACCTTCACCATTCTGGGCTTCGCCGCACTCGCCATGGGCGGGTTCGGCAGCCAGTGGGGTGCGCTGATCGGAGGTCTGATTGTCGGCCTCGTGGAACAGCTGGCTGCAACGTATATCGGGCTCACATATCAGGACTTCGCCGTGTTCGTCGTTCTGTTGGTCGTTTTACTGATAAAACCCGACGGACTGTTCGGCGGACGAGCCGCGAGAGAGGTCTAGCAGATGTCGATCACCAGAGACAAAGACTACGTTCCGGCCGCGAAGCTGAACGGTATCGTCGGGGCTCCGCGCCCGACGATCGCACAGCGCGTGATGAGATCACCGCTGTTGGGCATCTTCATCCTCGCAGTCATCATTCTCGTGCTGGGCATCACGCTCAAGCGCATCGACTGGCTCACGCAGGGCGCCTCGGCGCTGACGCTCGCCGTGGCCGCCACGGGGCTAGGGCTCGCTCTCGGGCTCGGTGGAGAGTATCTGCTCGGTATCTCGCTCATCTTCGCTACCGGCGCCTACACCTCTGCGATCATGACCGAATCGTTCGGCTGGGACTACTGGCCCGCAGCGCTCGTCGGCATCATCGCCTCCGGAATCGTCGGTGTGGTCATGAGCCTTCCGGGTCTACGCATCTCGCATTTCTATTTCGGCATGATGGGCTTCTTTCTCGTCTACCTCATTCCGTCTCTCGTGCAGATCGCGTCGACGTGGACGGGGGGCTCGGCTGGTCTCTCAGTGCTCGCGGTACCCAGCCTCTTCGGGGTGGACTTCACTGCGAACGGCATCTTCTTGCTCGCCGGCTTCGCGCTGATCATTGCGCTTCTCATCTCGATGAACGTGCGGTCGAGTCCGCTCGGGGTTCAGATGCGCCGGATGCGCGAATCATCGGTGTCGCTCGCGGCATCCGGCGTCTCGGTCTGGCGCGTTCGCCTCGCGACGTATGTGGTGTGCTCATTGCTGGCCGGTCTGGGTGGCGCGGTCTACGGACACATCTCGGGCTTCATCTCGCCCAACGAATTCACCTTCAACCTCACCAACCTCATTCTGGCCGCGGTGATCGTGGGCGGTTCGCGCACCCTGATCGGCCCGGTCATCGGCGTGATCATTCTGTATGTGCTGCCTCGTGTGGTGGTCGATGTCTCGGGATACGCCGACTTCATCTACGGCGCGATCATCTTGGTGTCGGTCATCTTGTTCCGGGGTGGCGTCGTGCAGGCACTGCGCGATCTCGCGCGATGGATTCGCAAACGCGTGCGCCCTGCGGCAATTCGGCTGAGTGCAGAAGAAGAGACCATCGCGCGCTCGCCCGAGGCGCTGGCCGATCTGCTGATGACGGTGCGCGAGAACATCGGCGGCGAGCACACGCTCGAAGCACGGGGCGTGCGCAAGGCTTACGGCGGAGTGAAGGCTCTCGACTTCGAAGACGATCAGATCGTGACCGTACGCAATGGGCAGGTGCATCTGCTGCTCGGGCCGAACGGATCGGGAAAGACCACGCTCTTGAACGCACTGACCGGCCTCGTTCGGCCAGGCCAGGGCCAGGTTCTGAAAGACGGTGTGGATGTGGCGAAGATGTCTGTGGCGAAGATCGCCAACTCGGGCGTGAGTCGCTCCTTCCAAGGTCCGTCGTTGCCCGATGAAGTGACTCCGGTCGACCTCTTCGCATCGGCGATCGATCAGATGAAGAAGGTGTCGTACTTTCACTGGATTCTCTCCGACCCGATCGCGAGTAGGGCTCGCCGGGCATCCCGAGACCTCGCCTTGCGCATCGCAGACGCCGCCGGCCTCGGGCCGGCTGCGAACGAAGACTGCGAAGCGCTCACCTCGGGTCAGCGCCGAATCGTCGACGTGGTCTTCTCGTTGATCTCACGCTCGTCGATCGCGCTGCTCGACGAGCCGGCCGCCGGCCTGAGCGACATCGAACGCCGCCAGCTCGCAGCAACCGTGCGGGCGCTCGCCGCCAGAGGGCTCGGATTCATCGTGGTCGAACACGACCTCGACCTGGCTCTCTCGATCGCCGACGTGGTCACGGTCATGTCGAATGGACGCCCCGTGGCGACGGGCACCCCCGAAGAGATACAGAACAGTGCAATCGTTCGACAAGTATTGATTGGAACACCGGCATGAGCGATCTCGTTCTCAAAAACATCGTCGCGGGGTACAAGGGTACAGACGTGCTCCGCGAGATCGATCTCGAGGTCAAGCCCGGCATGTGCATCGGTGTGCTGGGCGCCAACGGCGCCGGCAAGTCGACGCTGCTGCGCACCATCAGCGGCCAGCTCAAGATCCGCGGTGGTTCGCGAACACTCGGCGACCTCGACACCACCAACTGGCGCGCGCACAAGGTGGCACGGGCCGGTGTGCGCTGGGTGGGCGACCCGCGGCCTATCTACCCGTCGCTCACTGTCGAGGAGAACCTCGACATCGGTGGCACGATCATCCGGTCTCGCGTTCCCGAGAAGCGTGACTGGGTGTATAACCTGCTGCCCGTGCTGGCCGAGAAGCGCAACGAACGCGGAGCTTCGCTCAGTGGTGGTCAGCAGCAGATGCTCGCCATCGGCCAGGCACTGATGAGCGAGCCGACATTCCTGTGCCTCGACGAGCCGTCGCTAGGGCTTGCCGCTCAAGTCATCACTTCGCTCTCCGAACTCATCGGCCAGCTCGCGGCGAGCGGCGTGGGCATCGTCTGGGCCGAGCAGTTTCCCGAAGTGGCCATGAAGCGGTGCACCGACATCGTCGTTCTCGGGGCAGGCAAAGTGGTGCTCTCGGGCCCGCCGTCGGCCATTTCGAGCGAAGCACTCGAGGCGGCCTACCTCGGCAAGTCCATGCCGGGCGAGGTGGAGCAGGGCGCGCCCGCTCAGTCGTAACAACGCATCATCCGACAGCACATCGCCCGACAGTAACGAAGAGGGGATCTTCCATGGCGCCCACAATCGAAGACCGCGTACTTCTTAGCGACGGAGTCGTTCGTACAGAGCAGATCGGATCGATTCTGCTCATCACCCTCAATCGGCCAGAGGCTCGCAACGCGATGACGACCGAAGCGGCTACCGCGCTCAGCGGTGCCCTTGAGTTGCTCACCACGCGCGACGACCTGCGTGTGGGAGTGCTCACGGGCGCGGGGAAGGCGTTCTGCGCCGGCCAAGATCTGAAAGCATTTTCGGCGGGGGAGCCGATCATTCCCGTCGATCACCCCGAGTGGGGGTTCGGCGGGTTCGTCGGCAATTTCACACCGAAACCGGTCATTGCGGCCGTTCACGGGTTCGCCCTCGGCGGCGGGTTCGAGTTGGCGCTCGCATGCGACCTCATTGTGGCGGCAGAGGGGTCGAAGTTCGGGCTGCCTGAAGTGACGCGAGGCCTGTTCGCTGCGGGTGGCGGTGTACCCCGGGTTGCACAGCAGCTGCCCCTCAAGGTCGCCATGCGCATGCTGCTGACGGGCCAGCCCATGTCGGCAGAGCAGGCGGAGCGATGGGGCCTGGTGAACGAGGTCGTGCCAGAAGGGATTCTGCTGGCCACCGCCCTCGAGATCGCCCAGCAGATTTCGGAGAACGCCCCGCTGTCGATTCAGACGACCAAGAAATTGGTCTATTCCGCCCTGAATGAGTCGTTGTGGGAGAGGGAATCGTGGGTGCCTGTATACGAGGGTATCGATCTCGTCTTCTCTTCGGCAGACGCGGCCGAAGGCGCTCAGGCGTTCGTGGAGAAGCGAAAGCCGGTTTGGACCGGGCGCTGAGGTTACTGCTCGCACAACATGATTGACTGCCTCGGCAAGCTCCCGTACGCTGTCGATATAGCGAAAGCAATGTTGATATATCGAAAAGAGACAATCGTATGGTCAAGAAAAGCGCGAAAGTTGCCCCGACCATAGCCATCGTGGGTGCGGGGTTCGGCGGCGTCAATCAGGCCGTGCAGCTGAAGCGTGCGGGCTTGTACAGAGTCACCATCTACGAGAAGTCATCGGGCATCGGTGGCACGTGGTGGCACAACACGTACCCCGGTGCCGAAGTCGATACGCCATCGATTCTCTATTCGTTCTCGTACATGCCGTGGAACTGGAGCAGAACGCACGTTCGCCAGGCCGAGCTGCAAGAATATATCGAGGCCGTCGCAGAGAAGTATGACGTCACCCGCCACATCCGCTTCAATACCGAGATCGAAGACGCGGTATGGAACGAGAGCCGTCAGGAATACGAGCTCTACGCTGCCGGAGCCATCATCGGGCGGGCGAATTTCTTGATCACTGCAGTCGGCATGCTCGATGAGCCCAACCGCCCGACGTGGCCTGGGCTCGACACGTTCGCCGGACCTGTCTTTCACACCTCGCAGTGGCTCCACGATGTCGATTTCGAAGGCAAGGTGGTAGCTGTCGCGGGTTCGGGCTCGACGGCGACTCAGGTGGTTCCCGAGGTCGCGAAGGTGGCGAAGCGCGTTGTCATGTTCCAGCGCGAACCCGGGTGGATCGTGCCGAAGAACGATCGCGAGTTCAGTGACGACGAACGTGAAGCGCTCGACTCGTCGATCGCGCAGCGCATCGCTCGCACCACCATGATCTACAACCGAGACAAAGTTCTCGTTGGCGGCAAGATGTGGACCGCGGGCACCCCGCAGAACGCTGCCGGAGAGGCGGCGGCGCGAAATCACATCAATAATCAGTTAGGCGATCGGCCCGACCTCGTCGAGCTCGTCACACCGACGTACTCATACATGGGTAAGCGCCCTATCATCTCCGACTCGTTCTACCCCGCCCTCAAGCGCGAGAACGTCTCGCTGATTCCGAAGGCCGTGAGCGCGGTAACCCCGAACGGTGTGGTCACGACAGACGGGCAGGAGTATTCGTGCGACGTGCTCGTGCTGTCGACCGGCTTCACGGTGCGGTTCCTGTCGAACCTGAAGGTGCACGGTCGCACAGGCGCGGAGATGCAGGACTACTGGCGAAGCACCGGAGCGCGGGCGTTTCTCGGAATGCTGGTCACCGACTACCCGAACCTGTTCATTCTGTACGGGCCTAACACGAATGGTGGATCGATCGTCTCGAATCTCGAGCTTCAAGCGAAGTACATCACTTCAGCCATCGCGTACGCCCGAAGGGCTCGCGCGAACACGATCGAAGTGAAGACGGCCGCCTTCGAGAAGTACGATCGACGGCTGATGCAGGCGCTCGAGGGCACCGTCTGGAACTATCAGAACAACTACTACAAGAGCGGATCTGGTGGCAGCGGCAGAATCACCACTCAATGGCCGGATGCCCTGATGGTCTATGGCGCATTGACGAAGGTGCTTCGGGGTCCCCTGGTGTGGAAACTCGGTTACCGAACGGGTCGGTCAGCGTCTGCGCAACAGAACACGGAATCACGAGCGACCCTCCCGAAACTCAAGGCACCGGCCCGCGTGCACCGTACCGTGAGCGTTGCCTCCCGCCCGAGCGAAGACACGGTTGACGCATGAAAGGCGCGTTCGCGATCGTACTCGGCGTCACTGCTGTGGTCGTTACCGTGGCCTACTACCCTCGGCTATCGAAGATCGCCCGCTCGACTAAGACACTGATGACGATGGAGGTCAACTCGGTGCTGGTCTTCGACGAGTAGCGGCGTGCTGCCAGTGAGTGAGAATCGATCGGGCACACAGCGTCGGCTGCTGTCGATTCTCGTCTACGGCGCACTGTCGACCTCCATCGTCAGCTCGCTCGGCATCTTGCTCGTGCCCACGATCGCGACGCACTTCGATGTTCCGATCGGAACGGCGCAGTGGATGCTCACGGTGAACCTTCTCGTCGGCGCCGTCGCTACGCCGGTGCTCGGCCGACTGAGCGACGGCCCGCACAAGAAGCGCATTCTGTTGATCGCGTTGAGCCTGATTCTGGTCGGGTCTGTGATCGCGGCGACCGCTCCCACGTTCGGGTTCTTTCTCTTCGGGCGAGCGCTGCAGGGTCTGACGTACGGGGTCGTACCGGTCTCGATGTCGCTGGCCAGAAGATACCTGCCGGCCGACCGAACACAGTTCGGAATCTCGAGCCTCTCGGTGACAGCGGCATCCGGGGTCGGTATCGGTTACCCGCTCACCGGTCTCATCGCGGGATTCATCGACTTTCGGTTCGCGTTCTGGTTCGCGGCACTGTTCGTCGTGACAGCGATCATCGTGATCGCTCGAGGCGTGCCCTCGGGGCGGGACAGCACGGCACCTCGGTCGCGATTCGACGTGCCGGGGGCCGCGCTCTTCGGGGTGGGGCTTGGCGCGTTGCTGCTCGCCATCAGCGAGGGTGCGAATTGGGGCTGGGGTTCGGTCGCCACCGTCGGGTGTTTCGCGGTGGCGGCCGTCGTTCTAGCCGTCTGGGTGATGGTCGAGCTGCGTACCGCGCGACCTTTGATCAACTTGCGGGTGCTTCGTGTCGGAGACGTGATGTTGGCGAACGCCACGGGTCTCGGTCTCGGCGCCGCGATGTACATCGGGCTGTCGGTCGTGAGCCTTGTGGCGCAGGCGCCGGCTGGCGCGGGATTCGGCCTCGATCTGCCGCTGACATGGGCGGGTTTCGTGGTGCTGCCGGTGTCGATCGGCAGCATGGGTGCAAACCAGCTCGTTCGAATCTTCTCGAAACGAATTCCGATGGCAACCATGCTGCCTATCGGTGCCGCGCTGTGCACGGTCGCGACGCTCTCGCTCCTTCTTGCGCACAACGAACTCTGGCAGGTGCTGGGTGGCATGGTCATCTTCGGTCTCGGAGTAGGCACGTCGTATGCGGCGATGCCTGCGCTGATCGCTCGGCGGGTTGCAGCCGACGAACTCGGCAGCGCGGTCAGCTTCAACCAGATTCTGCGCACGATGGGGGGCTCGCTCGGCAGCGCGATATCGGGTGCGGTGCTCGCAGCGCATGCGACGGCGGCGGGTGCGCCGACCTCGGTCGGCATCGATCTCGCGTTCGCCCTTGCCGCGATCGGCTGCGCCGTCGTGTGTGCCGCACTCACGACGCACGCGCTGACGATTCGGCGGCGCGTGGCCTTGGCCTAGCCGAAGACCTCGACGCGATGCGAGC